>JABLXU010000093.1 GCA_013177805.1 Candidatus Omnitrophota bacterium | reverse complement strand
TCCTATTGACGTTTATTGAAAATTCCGATATTTTCATATTGCTTTATTTCCGGTTGTATGCATATAGAATTTATCTATCCAAGGAGTGTCTCATGTGCCGATTCACGGTTTGGGGTTTGGCGGCAGCCATGGTGTGTCTGGTTCTCCATCCGTGCTTGGCCCAGGTGCGCGTGTTGCAGGAGGTCATCCACGAGGCCAACATCGACGAGGCGGTGGCCTTCGCGAAAACGGTGCGCTATGAGGGGCGCAAGTATCTGGTGATCAAGGAGTTGGCGGATATCGTGAACGCGAGCGCGAATGAGGAGGTGAAGCTCAAGGCCATTTTGGCCATGGCCGATTTGATGCTTTATACCCAACACGGATTAGTCAAGGCGGAAGAATTGCTGGAGGAATTCCGGCCGGCCCTCGCCAACGCCAACCCCGCCTTGCAAGCTCAGGCCGATTACCTTCAAGGGTTGATTCACTATGTCCATAGCCAAATTTCCACCCGTTCCCTGGACACGATCCGGCAGGATTTGGAATCTCAGGGAGCCGGAGGCGGGGAGGAGGATCCCTTTCTCACGATGGCGAAAGCCTCCTTCGAGCGGGCGGCGGCTTTCCCCGAAACCGAGGGGGGCCAGTCCGCCCAGAACGCGCTCACCGCGCTGCGGCAACCGGGAAGCCTGGCGGCGTTGGATTTCTTCTTTGACATGGCCATGCTGTTTGACGAGGATGCTCAGCGGGATACGTGGACCGCGGCCAAGCAATACGGGCGGGTTCTGCGGGCTTTCGAGTTGGGCGAAGCGCTGGATGTCATATCCGCCCCCGGCTATCCCACGAACCAGGGGATCGAAACGATCACCAAGGTTTCGCAAGCCTATTTCAAATTGCACCGGTACGAGGATGCCTTGGGCGTGAACGAGCTGGGAACGGGTCTGTTTCAGACCACCCTGCAAAGCCATGAACTGAAATTGAACCGGGCTTATATCTTCAAATACAACAACCGGTATCAGGAGGCGGAGAACGAGTATGACGAAATCCTCCAAAATTACCCGCTCGAGGAAAGCGTCCGGGACAAAACCCAACTGAAACTGGCGCAGGTGCTTCTCGCGCAGGAGAAAACCAGCCGGGCCCTGACGATTCTGGACCAAGTCCGGCGGACCACCAAGAATCCCGCCTACAGCCGGTATGCCAACGACTTGATGGGCGCAGTGATCAGCAACAGCAACAATAACAACAACTAACAGCGGGTACCCGAGCGGGGAGGATCATCATGAAAACGACCGTTACCTCGACTTATCTATCCATCTTATTGATAAATCTTTTTGTTATCGGTTTTGCATTTCCTGTTTTCGTAGAAGCCGCCGTTAAAAACCATGACGACGGGGGACCTTCCTACAACGCGGCGTGCACCAACCAAAACACCGCCATCGAACCGGACTGCCAGTGCGCGTTGAGCAGTTTGTGTTCCCATCACGGTCTATCGGGAATCGGCCTGCCCGTGAGCGTGGGAGAGACTTCCTGGAGTCCCTTCATGCACAGTGTGATCTTTTCCACCGGCGGCCGGTCCATGAGCGGTGTGGGGGAACTGCAGGTGACGCCGAGCGCGGTCTTCCGCAGCCATTCCTTTTTCACCCAGGATCCCAACGATGCCACCAACCTCCATTTCAGCGCCGACGCGCGCCTATCGCGGTATGACGATCCCCCCACGTATTATTACCTGCATTACCGCGATGATTGGGGCAATATCATGTGGTTCGGCCGGCACGGCTGGGATTCCGCCCTCGGCTGCTATGTGTACCGGTCCATCGGCGGAGGCCTCCGGGAAGGCAGCCGGCCGGGCGCGGTGGTGGCCATCAAGGAGTTGGGCACGCAAGGCGCCAACGGGTATGAAATGCTGCAAGCCGACGGCCGCCGGCGTAAATTCAACAGCGGCGGGTGGCTCATCGAGGATTATGACGCCCAGGGGAACAAAATCACCTACGTGCGGGACAGCCAAAACTTCGTGACCCAGATTCAGCTGCCCACGGAAACGGGCGTCACGCGCAACATCCAGGTCAACTACACCGTTTACCGCACCGCGGGGGGATACGACCACAAGCGCCTGACTTCGATCCAATACCCCAATGGCGTGACCTACTACTATTATTACTCCAGCACCACGCCGCCCTTCTACCTCAACCGCCTGACGGTGAAAGACGCCAGCGGCAACATCCTGGAGGATTGGACCTTCAATTTCGAGTCGCTGTCCGGGAAAACCATCAATGGTGTTTACAACGGCAACATCAACACGAACACCGATTTCCGCCTGCTGGAGGTGAAGGACCGGAACGGGGAAGTCATCCGCAAATATGGCTATGATGACAATTTTTACGATTATATCGGCGATCCCAACGCCAATTTCAATTACGCCAACGAGGTGAAGAAGGTCGGCGACAAGGACGGCTGGCTGTTGGAAAGCCCCGTGTATGACGACCTGAGCGCCCTCAATGAAAGCCCCTGGGAAGGAGTGGCGATCAACAGCAACGGCTCCGCCTCCATTCACCGGGCGCCCACCTCCTCCCTGCAGACCGGCGATGTGTATATCTCATCCGCCACGGATTGGAACACGGAACAGACGTTGTATCTCTACAATCCCGTGACCGATTCCTATTCGGTCACCCACAACGTCGTCAAAAACCTGAAGCGGGATATCTACGGTTTCCAATCCAATCTGGTCTCCTCGGATTACACCTATGCCCGGTACGGCAGCACGACCTCCACGTATCAGGTCGATTACGCGTACAATCAAGGGGAGCCTTCCTACGATGACACCACCACCAAGGGGTTCCTCAACGGCGGCAACCTGGTGTGGTCGAAATATTATCACCATTCCGGCAATCTGGAGGTCACATATGAGTACGATCTGAGCCAATATTTCAGTCCCCTGAAGAAGGTGATTTTGGACGCCGCGGGGCTGAACATCATTCACGAATTCCCCACCTTCAACGCCAACGGCCAGCCCTTGTCCTACAAGGATCCCTTGGGGTACACTTCCAACTACACCTATACCACGAAGGGCCAGTTGAACACCTGGCAGTCGCCGATGGGGCGGACGGTCACGCTCAATTACAACAGCTATGGCGATCTGTGGAAGATATACGACCCCGCCAACCGCGTCACCGAGATGTCGTACGACGCCAATACCAGCGACCTGCTGTGGGTCAAGACGCCGATGGGGTATTACACCCGCTTCGAATACGACAAGCTGGGGCGGTTGATCCGCGTGCGCGACCATGACAACAACCAGGTCATGCAAATTACGTATAACGACACCACCCACACGGTGACGGTGACGGACGGGGAGGGCGCCACAACCACCTACGCCTACAGCACCTCGCTGAAGCGCCTGACCCGCACCGATAACCTGGATGGCACCCAATTCACCACCACGTACAATTACAACAATAATAAAACCATCAACAACATCAGTTACCCCGGGGGGACGACCACTACGTTCACTTATGACGCCTTGCTGCGGCCCCGGCAGGCCGTCACCCAAAACGGGAGCACGTCGTCCACCCTGCTGGTGAAGCGGGATTCGCTGGGGCAGCCGCGCGAGGTGCAGGCCACGCGGGAAGACGGCGCGCAGG
>JABLXU010000092.1 GCA_013177805.1 Candidatus Omnitrophota bacterium | reverse complement strand
TTGAAACGCCTCCCCGGATAAGGGATTCTCTGTCAGCGTGACCACCGCGCCGATGCCGTGGGCCTGAAGTTCCTGAATTTCACGCCGCATTTCTTCCGCCGCGGCTCCATTGGCATCTTCCAGGTAGAGGTAGGCCATGGAGGCGGTAGGCATGGCCATCCCGGCGATTTCATTTTCGATGATCCAATAAAAACTGCTCAGCATCGAGCGGCCTGCCTTTTCTCCAGATTGATACCGGGGTGGAAAATTCAAAGGAGCAGGCAATGAATAGCCGCTATTGTATCACATCCTCAGCCGAGTGGTGAGTGGATTGTTCCCCTAGAGAATATTGAATATATATTTATAAAATTATTATATATGATTATTTTAATTTGTTGTTCTTGCTTCCCAATTCCCGTTTATTGAACTGATCTTCCTGCAAAAAATCTCAGAAAAGTCCTTGATATTCAATCAAATTGTGATAAAATGATTAAAAATGATTACAAAGGTTAGTAAATGGATTATTATTTTACATAGTTTTGGTTGTTGGAGTATCTGGGGCATAACAAAACAGGATAGGGAAATATCGGAGAAAATTCCCCTGCTGGGAAAAAAAGGAAGGAATCTCTCGATCGCCCCGCCTGGTTTTGCATGTTTTTTGTATTTCATCCGAAGATGAGAGTGGTGTTATGAGAGAAACATTGCGGAACGGGGAATATTGCACGGATAAGGTCTGCACGGACCTCATCGAAGAGGCGCATCCGGATTTATACAAAAAAAACGCCTTCCGAATTTTGGGCGTCATGGCGGGAGCCTCAGAACGGCAAATTAACCGCCAGGCCCAAAAATGGATGTTGTGTCTCCAGGCGGGATTGAGAGATGAGGCCATTGATACCCCCTGTTTTCTGGACTCTCCCCCGGACCGCGAGATCCTCCGCCAGGCGATGCAACGATTGCGGGATCCCGCACGCCGTTTTGTGGATGAATTTTTCTGGTTTTGGCCGGTTCGGGATGAGCGGGTGGATTTCCCCCCCTCCTTGTACCGGCAGTTGCTCCAGGCGGACGCGGAGGTCTCCCGCCGGATTTGGCAGAAATTGGAGGCCAAAAGCGACGGACAAATCATCTTTTTCCACAATTTGGCCGTGTTGGCGCATGCCTTGGCGTTGGACCTGGAGGAGATGCCGGGACCGGGGCCGGAGAATAAAGAAACCGCTCAAAAACGGGATTTCTTCTGGGAGAAAGCCTACGGATATTGGGAACAATGCATCCCTCAGGAAGCGTTTTGGCAACGAATCCGGGACATGGTGCGGCATAACGGGGATCCCCGGATCACCACCGGCTTTGTGAAACGGTTCCGTGAATCTCTCCCGTTGGCGTTATCGCAAATCAACGCTGATTATTGCCTCCGTTATACAGAACGAGGCCAGACCGAAGAGGTTCAGAGGCATTTACGATGGATCCAGGATTGGGGATTGGATCCGGATCTAGCCGGTCAAGCGTTGCGGTTGGTGAGCGGCCCCATGGTGGAGCAAGTAAAACATCAATGCCAGCAAATCCGGAAAAAAATCGAGCACCAGCCGGCCAAGGCCTACGAATTCGCCCGGATGTTGTTCGATCAAACCGAAAAAATATTGCGCTTGCTCCAGGAGTTGCTGCCGGAACAAGATCCCAACCGGCGGGAGGCATTGGACGAAGCAGCGTCGGCGGTTTTGGAAATCCTGTTGGGAGAGTTGGCGCGGGGAGGGAATGGCCGTACTGCGCTTGTTTTGTTGGAGAAAGCCTTGGCTTGGGCAGCAACCGAACCGATCCAGCAACGGATCCGCGACACCATAACCGCCTTGCGGTATGAATTGGAGTCTCAGCCCTGCTGGTTCTGTGATGAATACCTGGCTTCGGATCAAACCAGCGTAGTGGTGGCGCCGGGGAGCCTGAACCGACAACTAGAAAACACCGGTGAGTCGAACCCCAGCTCGGGTGTCTGGCTCGTGCGGATTCCCCGGTGCGCGCGATGTCAATTTGTCCACTTGCGGAGCCGGTTGGTGTTTTTCATGACCTGCTTGGCCGGCGCTTGGCTGGGTTTGGTGGTTTCGTATCCTTGGTCGTCGAACGCGAAAAATCCACTCATGTTGCCATTTATCATCCTGGTATCGGTTGGCGCGGGTTCATACGCGGGATGGTGGGTGGGCCGCGCAATGGCGCGGTGGCTCACGCCGGAAGGGGTCAAACCGGAAGTCATGAAATATGAATATCCCGGCATTCAGAAATGGATGGAGCGGGAGTGGCCCATGGACTGTAAGCCGGAGCATGTCCGGTGAACCGGATTTGAGGATGAGTCACCATGTTTGAATCTTTCCGGCAACTGCGGTATCCCCGGGAATTCCGGATTCCAAAACCGCTGTGGCCCTCGAATGTGTTGGATTCCGCGGACGACTATATCCGGCTGTTGAAGTCGCCCAACGGGGACAACAAGGACATGCTCCGCTATTTGGTGGAAACGAGCAATGGGTTGTGGCGGATCGAAAACCGGCTGTCCACCATTGCGGATCCTAGCAAGGAGATCCGCAGCGCGTTGCGGTTTTTGGAATCGACCCGCGACGCGTTGCGGCAAGCGGGCATTGAATTCCGCGGCCATACGGGCGAACGGATCACCGGCGGCGAAGCCTTGAAGATCGTGACTTTCGAACCCCGGGCGGATTTGCATCACGATCAAGTGATCGAGACGATCAAACCGACAATCTACTACAAAGGGAAGATTATCCAGATGGGAGAAGTGGTGGTAGGACAACCGCTGCGGCATCCGGAATCCCATTGAACCGGTTTGGAATGGGATGGAGCAGGGAGCCGAGGAAAGAAGGAGACCTGAAAATTGTTCTTCCAAGCCAGCCAGGGAGGGAACCGCAATGAGGACCACGATCGATTACGGGATTGACCTGGGGACGACGAACAGCAGCATCGCGGTGCTGGAGGGTACCGAGGTCAAGGTGTTTGAGAACAACGAAGGGCAAAACTATACCCCCTCGGTAGTGTGGCTCGATAAAAAAGAACGCCTCTACGTGGGGCGGCGGGCTAAAAATCAATTGGAAAGCGACCCGGAAAACGCGTTCAGTGAATTCAAACTGCAGATGGGGACCTCGCAACGCTACACGTTCCAACGCAACGGGCGGTCCATGGCGGCGGAGGAGTTGTCCGCGGAAGTGTTAAAATCGCTGCGGGATGATGTGCGGCAGCGGACCGGCGAGGAGATTTCCGCGGCAGTGATCACCGTGCCGGCGGCGTTCGAATTGCCTCAATGCGAGGCCACCGGCCGCGCGGCGCGCCTGGCGGGATTGACCCTATCCCCGCTGTTGCAAGAACCGGTAGCGGCCGCGCTCGCCTATGGTTTTCAAAATGAATGCGATCGGAGTTTCTGGCTGGTGTATGACATCGGCGGGGGAACCTTCGACGCGGCCATCATTCACTTGCGGGATGGATCGATCCAAGTGGTGAACCATGGCGGCGACAATCATTTGGGAGGCAAACTGATCGATTGGGAAATCGTCGACCGCCTCCTGGCACCCGCGTTGCGGAAGGAATATTCCTTGAGCGATTTCGAACGGGGGAATGAACGCTGGCGGACCGTCTTCGCCAAATTGAAACTGCACGCCGAAGAAGCGAAGATCCAACTGTCGCGGGATGAGGCCACCCAGATCTACATCGATCCGTTGTGCCAGGACAACCGGGGTGATTGGGTCCAGTTCGATTTTGAATTGCGGCGGCGGGATATCGAACCGATCATCGAACCCTACATCGAGCGCTCCATCAATATCTGTAAACGGGTGATGGCGGAGGAGAACCTGGGACCGGGCGATATCGCGAAAGTGTTGCTGGTGGGCGGCCCCACGCTCAATCCCCTGGTGCGTGAGATTCTATCCGCTCGCTTGCAAATCGAGTTGGAATTCCGCATCGATCCCCTCACGATCGTCT
>JABLXU010000091.1 GCA_013177805.1 Candidatus Omnitrophota bacterium | reverse complement strand
TGTGAGGACTGTCAGCCAGGCGCGGAAATTACCGGGGACCTGGTAGGAGCGAATGGCCGAGACCAGCTTGAGCAAGACGTTCTGGGTGATGTCCAAGGCGTCCGGCTCGCGCAAAGCGATCCGGTACGCGACGGTGTAGATCCACCGCCGGTGCCGCACGGCCAGCGCGGCGAGCGCCTCCTGATCCCCCTGGCTGGCCAGCCCGGCCAGTTGCTCGTCATCCACCACCATTCCCCCTCGTGCTCATCGCTCACTTTATGTAACGGAAGCGGATGGGAGAACGTTAACAAGAAATCATGCAATTTGGAGAAAAAGAAGGGTCATTCGGCAAATATGTATTTTTTACGATCACGAGTTCTCATCTTTCTCCACTAATTAAAAAATAACACCCCAATTCTCCCGGGAAGAAAGAATTGGGGGTGGTTTCTTCAATGCGGTTCGTTTGGATTACGATTGGATCTGCATAGGAAAGCACGCACGTGCCGGAGAAATCTTATTGTTGTACATAAAATTAAATCTCTTCCGGCACCGTGAAGGGGGCGCGGTAGGCACGGGCTTTGCCTTGGATGATGCCGTCCGCCTCGGGATCGCCGATCACGCATTGGGTTGCCGGATCAAACCGCAGCGCGCGCTGGACGCGGAAGGCGGCATTGGCCAGGTGGCACAGCGCGGCGGAGATGTGCCCTTCCTCGATCTCGGCGTTCAGCAGGTTCCGGTCGCGGGCGCGCACCGCCTGGATGAAGTTGGCGTAATGATCTTCACCTCCGCGGCGGCCTTTGCCCTTTTGGCCATCCCGTCCGAGATAGGCCTGATATCCCCGGTTGAAGCCATGCGTGGTCATGTAGCCCTTGGAGCCCAGGAACAGGCAGCCGACCACGTGCGGCGGTTCGTTGATTTCGCCCAATTCGTTGTTGGTCATCCAGTGGCGCACTTCGAACACCAGCATCTTGTTCTGCTCGGGGTACTTGAAGGTGGCCACCATCGTGTTGGGAGTTTCCTGGTCGTCATCGAACATGAAGTGACCGCCTTGCGCTTCGATCAGCGCGGGGAACGCCACACCCAGCCCCCAACGCGCCACATCCATCTCGTGCACGCCCTGGTTGCCGATGTCGCCGTTGCCATAATCCCACTGCCAATGCCAATTATAATGGAAGCGGTTTTGGGTGAAAGGCTTCAACGGCGCGGGGCCGGTCCAGAGGTCGTAATGGACGCCTTGGGGCACGCCGGAAACCGGCGCGCGGCCGATGGTGTCGCGCCACTTGTAGCACAAGCCCTTGGCGTAATACACCTCGCCGATGTAGCCCTCGCGCAGCAGTTCGATGCCCTCCCGCAAGGCCTCGCAACTGCGGCTTTGCGTGCCATGTTGCACGACGCGGTTGTACTTGCGCGCCGCTTCGACCAGTTGGCGGCCTTCGAAAACGTTGTGCGAGCACGGCTTTTCGACGTACACATCCTTCCCCGCCTGGCAGGCCCAGATACCCATCAGCGCGTGCCAATGATTGGGCGTGGCGATGGAGATGACGTCGATGTCCGGATCTTTCAACATCTCCCGGTAATCCACGTATGGCTTCACCGGATGTTTGAAGAGGTTCTTGTGCTCTTCCACGCGCCGGTTCAACACGTTTTCGTCTACGTCGCACAAAGCCGCGATCTCCACGTTGGGCAACGCCGCGAAACCAGTGATGTGATCGTTCCCCCGGCCGTTCAGACCCACGACCCCCACGCGGACGGTCTCGATGGCGCTGGCCGCCCCGGCACGGCGGATCAGCAGGGATGCCCCGGCCACCGCCCCGCTGGCGATTTTCAAAAAATTCCGGCGATTGTTAGGATTCATGATCTCCGCTCCATGGCGTGTGTCTCCGATGAACATGGTCAGGATTTCGCGGAGGTATCCTACCACAGTGGGGGACGGTGGGTCTACGGAACGGCGGGGAAAACGTCCAGCGCGGGGGGGCCAGTCTCTGGATTTCATACTTGGGTAGTTGGCCGGCCGGCCCCGGCAGGGTATTTCGCCGGTAAAACGGCTTACTCGTTGTTGATCGTCACGCCCGGCCAGTCGTCGGTGCGGAACGGCGACGCGGGCAGGCCTTCCTTGTTGTAGAGATTGCAATCCGGATTGTGCTTCCATCCATACCGTACTGCCACGGGATCCTTCACCTCATCGCTCCAAACCACTACCGTGTCGCCTTCGATCCGCGCGCCCGCGGGCACGAATTTCCGGCCGCTGTCCGCGATGGTGAATCCCTTCAACGGCTCGTTATTCTTGGCCATCAGGCCGCTGCCCACGTGCTGGAAACGAATCCGGACGCGGCTATCCTCGCGCGTCATCGAATCATAGATTGGCCCGGAATAGACAATCTCCTGCCCGTAGGCGATTTTCCGTGCCGCCAGGGCCAGCCGGTAACCGACATCCTGTTTGTTGCGGGGATGGATATCGGTGGGATTGCCGATATCGATGGTCACCGCCATGCCGGTGTTGGGCAGCGAGAGGGCCATTGTCTGCGCCTCCCGCAGTTCCGCCCACGGCTCTTCCGGCTCGCCCGCGATGAAATTAGCCAGCTGCACGAACAGGAAGGGGAAATCGCCTTGGCCCCAGTGATCGCGCCAATCCTGGATCATGGCCGGGAAAAGAATCCGGTATTGATACGCGCGCGAGGCGTTGGATTCGCCCTGGTACCAGATCGCGCCCTGAATCGCGTAAGGAATCAAGGGGGCGATCATGGCGTTGTACAATCCCGCCGGACGCCAGGGCTGGTTGCGGGGATCGCGGGGGAATTCAGGCGGAGCAGGCACCGGGCGGCCTTCGGCCTCCGCCTGGTCGGCGTTCTGTTCCCACTCGATCATTCTCTCCGCGTATTGATCCAACTGGTTGTCAAAATCCTCGATCATTTTGTCCCAGCGTTCTACCATGCCCTTCAGTTTTTCGTGGCCCAACAGGGTCTCGCGCGTGGTCCACGATTCCGCGGGCGTACCGCCCCAGGAGGTGTGAATCAATCCCACGGGGACGTTCAGGTTCTTGTGCAACTCCCGGCCGAAAAAATAGAGCACGGCCGAAAAATTGGGGACGGTCTGGGGCGTGCATACCTCCCATTTCGCGTTGACATCTTTCTGCGGCCGGCCGGCCACGGTCCGCGGCACCGAGAACAGGCGGATGTTGGGGTAATCGGCTTGGGCGATTTCTTGTTCCGCGTTGTTGCTGTTGGCCACCGTCCACTGCATGTTGGACTGCCCGCTGCCGATCCAGACTTCGCCCACCAGGACGTTTTCGAAGACCAAATCGTTCTTGCCTTCGATGATCATCGTGTGCGGTCCGCCGGCCTTCATCGGATTCAGCGTAACCATCCACCGCCCGTCCCGCGCCACGGTGGCTACCCGTTGATCCCCCAGACTCACATGGACCATTTCACCCTCGTCCGCGGTTCCCCAGACAGGAATGGGTTTCCCCTGCTGCAAGACCATGCCTTCCGAAAAAAGCGCGTTCGGCCTCACATCCGCGAAAGGCGCGAGGCTCGAAATCATCAGCCATCCAACCGCCAGTCCAATCCATCGACCATTACGCATTATTCGTTCTCCCTCTCTATATAAAATGGCATTCCAACCCATCGGGTTTCATCCTTGGTTTGAATTCTGTTCCCGAATCCGCCGCAAGGTAGCGAAAATCGTTTCCATCCGGCCTGCCGCGGGCTGGGCCAAAATCCGGCCGATTTCTTCTTCCGTGAAATTGTCCTTGAGGTAGGCCTGAATATCGAGATGATCTTTCCAGCATCCCGCCAGCCGGGAACAGGGCCATCCCCTGTTCATCGACCGGCAGTACGAAAAGGGAACCGGCCCCCCCAGAATGGGGCAGCGCCAGTGTTCGCGGGAATCGAAGCAAGTCAGGGAAGGCCGTTCGGTTTCATTCATGACGTTCTTCTCCATAGGATTACTGTACGGGGTGAAACCGGACGAATCAAGATCCGGCCGGGGCGGAGGTAAGCCTTTTCACTACGCCATGGCATGCCGGTTGTGTTTTAATTCTGGGCGATTAAATGGCTGTACGGATTTCAAAATTCCGAAACCGGCCGTTCTATGTTCTCCCGCATGCGCAGCTTGTAGCCTTCCACCCCGGTTTGGATGTACGTGTCTTCGTCCTCGATCCGCCGCGCGCCGGTCAAGGGATCGATATGCAATGATTGCAGCCGCCCCTTCACCGCCACCATGTCCATCAACACCCGCATCAACGCGAAGACCGAGGCCGCGTCCCGTTTCGGGAAATACAGCGTCGCGTTGGGTACGGCGCGGCTGGTGAAATCCTGGGCCGTGCCGCGCAGGGAAGCCATCTGCGCTTCCGCGAAGGTGATGCCCCTGAAGATTTCCAGGCCGCCTTCCAAGGGAGCGTCATCGGGAACTTGCAACGCATCGCCAAAATTCCGGGGAGTCAGGAACAGCGCCACCTTGTCGCGGGGGCCGTTGACCACGCCATTCAGAAGCGAATGATTGCCCGTGGGGCCGGTCGCCGCCAGAACATTCAGCCCCCGGCCTCGTTCCTGCACCGATTCAGCATAGAGTTGGATAAACCAATCCCCGAGTTTGCGGTTGTCGAAATAGGGATAGAACACGAACGACGTTTTCCCGGCCAAGGCTTCCGCCTGGTGCAAAAAGCGGGCGATCTGGAACGCCGGATTCTGGGCGGGTGGCGCCGTCAGAAAAACCTCATGCGCGGCCGCGTAGCCCGCGTAGGCTTCGCGCAACGTGGCCAGCGGATCCCGGGGGGCGGTCACGGCCAGGAGCAATGCCCCCACCGGCGAGGCAAACGAAAACCGCCCGCCCACGCCTTCCGGTACCGGCAAGAGGCCCATGAAATTCCCCGGCCATTTCTTTTCCATCCGGTACAACAAACTCTTGTCATTTTTACCAGTGGTGGCCACGGCGCGGCGCATCCACTCCGGTCCCAAGGCCTCGGCCAGGACCAT
>JABLXU010000090.1 GCA_013177805.1 Candidatus Omnitrophota bacterium | reverse complement strand
GGAACGGCTCGATTGGGCGTCGAACCGTTCCGCATGGATGGAAAGAGTGGAGCCATCCTGGACCACCCAGCCGATACCAGCCGAACCAACAACCTGAAAACCTCGCCCCCGAACCGTTGGGGCCCCAACAAAAAACTCTGGAGAATGAAACGAGATAGAAAAGAGGAAAATAAAAGAGAAGGAAAAAACAATTCGTCTGAAAAACTTACTCCCTACCCCATTCAGGATAAATGGATGAATGGGCAGACGACCCCATTATTTTTTTTCCCCCGGGGATTCCAAAAACCATTGCATGATTTTTTCCGCGTATTCTTTGAAATCTCCCATGTTGTGGCCGGCGTTGGGCTCTTCCACGTAAGTGATCGGAAAATTGTACCGCTTCAAGGCGTTGACGGCTTTTTTGGAACTATAAGCCGGAATGACATCGTCTTTCCGCCCATGGGTGATAAAGATAGGAACCGGTTGGATGGTGGGTAGACGGCGCAAGAATTCATCCGTGTACCCCCCCGACATGGGATTCAGATAATGAAACAGGTCCGGCCGTTGCAATCCCAGGTAATAGGTGAACATACCGCCGTCCGAAAAACCACCCAGCAGGATTTTACGGGAATCGATCGAGTAGGTTTTGATCAAGTATTCGACAATCCGTGGCACGCGCGGGACGTCGGTCTTGCTCCAGGTCACACCCACGCTTTTGGGGCAACAAAGAATCACGCCATGTTTCGCCGCGGCGCTTTTCCAGAATGGGATCATGTCCGCGCCTTTGCCGCCCGCGCCATGCAGGCTGATCAGCAGGGGGTGACGCTTCTCCGGCTTATAATCCGGGGGAAGGATGAGATTGAACTGAATCGATGGATCTCCCGGCAGCGATTGGAGACTCTCACCCTGAGGGACAGGCTGCGATTCGGTTGGAATTGGAGAAGATCCCCACAACGCCAGTATGGCCGGAAGCGCGATCAACCACGTCGATACCTTCATTTCGGTTACCCATTTCATTATCTTTATAAGGGATTCATCCGATAAGTGCTTACATTTTTCCGAACAGGTGGCCAGATATCGATCAGACTCGTTGGAGAGAGCCACCCAACAGTCCCTCTCCCTCTTGGAAAGGGCCAGGGTGAGGGAAAGCCTTTCCCCTCCGCCGGTCCCCTCGGCGGGTTCCTAAATCCTGGCCTGGAAGACAATAAGCACCCTCCGGTGTGGAGGAAGGGAATTACAATACGATTTTTCCCATTTGGTACACACTTCCCGGATGAACCTTATAAAGGAATCTGTAAAAAGCATATCAATCCATTATGTAACAAAAAAACGGTGAAGTTGTCCATTCGAATGGGTTTTGTGATGAGGACGGCGGATAGCCCCTGGATCCATCTCTCTCTAACAGAATATCTTTTCGAGAAGCCTGGATTGCCTTGAAAACACTGATTCTGACCGAAAAACCATCCGTCGCGCGGGACTTCGCCAAGGCCCTTGGGGTATCGGGAAAAAACGAGGGCTTCCTGGAAAACGGCGACATGATCATCACCTGGGCGGTCGGCCATCTGGTCGAACTTCTGGAGCCGCAAGATTATAGCCCGCAATGGAAGGGATGGCGGCTTGACACGTTGCCCATCCTGCCGCCAGAGTTTCGGTACAAACCGATCGCCGGGACCAAAAAACAATTCGAAATCATCCAAAAACTGCTGCGACGGAAACCCCGGGAAGTCGTAATCGCCACGGATGCCGGGCGGGAAGGCGAACTCATCGCCCGAAGCACGCTTCAACTCGCCGGCTTTAATGACTGGACCAATGCCAAACGTTTCTGGAGCAGCCTGGCCCTGACTCCCACAGTGATCCAGGAAGGCATGCGGTCCATCCGGCCCGCGTCGGATTTCGACCGGTTGTGGCGGGCCGGCCGCGCGCGGCAGATCGCCGACTGGCTGGTGGGGATGAACGTCTCCCGGGCGGCTACCCTGCGCCTGAACGATTTGTACAGCGTGGGCCGCGTTCAGACGGCCGTGCTCTCCCTGATCGTGGACCGCCGACGGGAGCGGGAACAATTCAAACCGGAGCCGTATTGGATTCTTCAAGCGACATTCAAAAACGAGAAAGGAACCTGGATCGGCGCCTGGTTCCGGGAAGAGGTCACCCGCTTTCTTAAGGAAGAAGACGCCCGGCAGGTGGCGGTCAAAATCCAAGGCAAAACCGGAACCGTCCGGAGCATAGACAAGCAGAAAAAGAAGCAGCCTCCGCCCTTGCTGTATTCCCTCACCGATCTGCAACAGGACGCGAACCGTAAATACGGATTTTCCGCGCAAAAAACGCTGGAAACAGCCCAGATCTTGTACGAAAAACTAAAATGCCTCTCTTACCCGCGCACCGATTCAAAAGTCCTGGGTTCAAAAAACGTGGACCTGGCCCAAAATCTGATCACCCGGCTAAGCGGTGTTTATACCCCAATCTTCGCGGGCATAGACAAGAAGCTGGTGAACGTCTCCAACAAACGGGTCTTCAATGACGCGAAACTGACCGACCACCACGCCTTGATTCCCCTCGCCCCCCTGCCCGGTAACGCCGGAGAGGACGAAAAAAAGATCTACTGGCTGGTCACGCGGCGTTTCGCGGCGGCGTTTCATCCCGATTGTGAATACGAGCAAACCGAGATCATCACCGGGGTGGAAAATGAATCCTTCCGCACCCGGGGCAAGCGGATACTGAAACCCGGCTGGCGGGTGGTCTATGAAACCGAATCCGCCAAGCCGCCCGCTGCGCAAGGGGACGCGGAGGAAGAACAAGATGACTTGCCGCCTCTCGCCAAGGGCGATCCGGCGCTGGTGGAAGAAACCACGGTGACGGAGAAACAGACCACGCCGCCCCCCGAATATACGGAAGCCTTGTTGCTTAAGGACATGACGAATCCCTCCCGGTATGTGACCGAGGAGGAACTGAAAAAGATCTACAAGGGCGACATCGGCCTGGGCACACAGGCCACCCGCGCGCAGATCATCGAAACGCTCCTGGCCCGGCGGTACATCGAACGCCAAAACAAGTACCTCATCGCGACAGACAAGGGCTGCCACCTGATCGATACCCTGCGGAAACTGGACGTTTCGCAGATCCTGGCCTCCGCACGCGAAACCGCGCGCTGGGAAATCCAGCTGGACCAGATCGCGCAAGGCCGGGGGTCCGATCAGCAATTCCTGGAAGAAATCCAACAATTCGTCCAAAAAGCCGTTCAGGAATTCAAAACCAGCCCCATTCAGGTCTCGCCGGTACAAGAGATCGGAACCTGCCCCCAATGCGGCGGGCGGCTCATCGAAGGGAAAAAGGGCTTTGGCTGTTCGAACTGGAAACCAGAAAAGGGCGGTTGCACGTTTGTCATCTGGAAGAAAATCGCCGGAAAAAAAATCACCCACGCCATGGTCAAAGAATTACTGGAAACAAAGCGCCTGGGACCGGTAAAAGGGTTCATCTCCAAATCCCATAACCGTTTCGCGGCCACCTTGAAACTGGTCCAGGAAAACGACAAATGGACGGTAGTCATGGATTTTGAATCCAAACCAGACGCACCGGTTTCAAAAGCCCTTACGAAAAAACCCTCCAAAACATTTGGTACATGCCCGGCCTGCGGGGGAAAGATTATCGAAGGGAAAAAAGGCTATGGCTGTTCAAATTGGAAACCGGAAAAAGGCGGCTGCAAGTTCGTGATTTGGAAGACTATCGCTGGGCATGCGGTCCCCAAGAAGGCTATCACTCAATTACTTACGCAACGGATTACGGATGTTCTGGATGGCTTTAAATCCAAAACCGGTAAGCGGTTTTCTGCCCGCTTGACCTTGGAGGATCATCCCCCCGGCCCGCCGCGGGTAGTGTTCGATTTTTCGGGCAATCCATCGAAATCTCAAGATGAGAAGACCCGTAAGAATTCTGACGAACCAGACGTTTCGGATCCCTCTGGCGAAAGTATGTAAGGGAAAGTTAGGAGTCATGACCTGCAGTTCCCAATGGGGGAACCCGGGAATAATATTAAACAGCATGGGCATTTTACTTTGTGCCCCTCTTTTTCAACTTGATCATCTCTGACACTCGCTCTGTACTTCTCCTAAAACCTATTCATTTCCGGCAAATCAAAGCAGGCTGGGCGCGTAACTATTTACCCAAAGGCGGGACTTTCTTAGTGCTTAAATTGGGGTATGACTACGAATGGAAACGCGAAACAATTCCCTCTCCCTCTGGGAGAGGGTTAGGGTGAGGGAAGCCCTGAAGAAGCGAAATTCATACGTTCTCTGCAATGCCTCTGGGAGAGAGGGATAACCTGCTCACCCCGCCATGTCTCCGTGGATTATGTTTTTTCCCTGAATCGATAAATTCCCCCCAGGGGACGGTTTTATCCTATACTCCAGAGATTGAGTCTTGGGACAAGACTTTTCACCATCCACTATAATCTATTCGTAACAATGAAGTTATTTCACATGCCCTTATCTATCTTCTCAAATTAGTTTCCCTTCTTTTAGCCATCTTCCCCGCGTTTTCGATAACTCTCTTGAATCCAGAATCGAATGGATGCGGCATGGTATTGGCCTTCCATCATTCCCGGCGTTTTTCTTCTGGATCCACAAGTATACAGGCCACGCAGCCTGCTTGCTTGTGAAGCGCGTAAAGGCTGTGTATGATCATGAAGATCTTCTATAACAACATCTGGAATGAGCGGCGGTTATACACGCTCTGGCTCGTGTTTCAGATCCAGGATCGCGCTACGCGGAAATCCATGATGGAAAACGCCTACGAATTGTTGTTAACTCTGGTCCGGAACGAAATCCCCGCGGATCAGGAAGAGGCGTCCCTGCATGAGTTATCCCGGGTGATCATGGATCTCATCCGCGATAAACCCTGGTTTCCCAGCCGGGAGATAGAATGGGGCGAACAGCGATCCACTGAGGCAGCCCGGCATGTGATCTCCAAATTGAAGGTTTTGCGGACCCAGCGGTTGGACCGGGACGAACTGCACAAAAGTGTGGCGTCTATCGCCGCGAACCTGGCATCCGCGATTTTCTTTATCCCCGCCACGGTCAGCGTAATTTATTCGCCTCCCGCAGCCGGTTTTGAACCATTTATCCAAGAAGGTGCGAATCAGCATTGCCGGTTGATCCAACGCGCGGTGGCCGGTGTGGTTCGAAAAAATTCCTCCGGATTACGCGGTTTATCCTTGAATACCCAAGATTTGGAAGACGAATTGTGGGGGCTGGTGATGGAAGAAATCGTCCGATGCCTGACCGATCCCTTCGCCAGAATATGGCGGATGGATCAGGCCACCCCCGATCTGTACCCCATCCCTGGCTCGCGGGGAGTGAAGCGGGGAATCATCACCCGGGTTGCTTTGTCCAAAACGGGTGGCCGCCTGGCGGCCTGCCGGACGGATCATCAATTATTCCTGTGGGATACGCGCAGCTGGGAATTGATTCACGTTTGGGATCTG
>JABLXU010000009.1 GCA_013177805.1 Candidatus Omnitrophota bacterium | reverse complement strand
CGAATTAACCTCAGACGATACTCACTTCTGCCAAACCTAACACAAAATCAACAACCTCGCTTTTCTCCTCCTTCCCCCCGCAAGCCTATTACTCCCTTTCTTCCCCAGCGCCCCTTTCAAGGGGCCGTCATACAGCAGCCCAGGGTTTCAACCCTGGGCATAATTCAACCCTGGGCCCTGGGCACAATCCACCCCTGGGCATAATTCAACCTTGGGCCCAGGGCATAATTCACCCCTGGGCGAATTAACCTCAGACGATACTCACCTCTACCCAACCTAACACAAAACCAACAACCTCCATTTTCTCCCCCCTCCCCCCGGGAGACTTCTCTTCCCTCTCCCTCCGGAGAGGGCCGGGGTGATAGAAAACGGTACTCCACGCAAAATCCTGCCGATAGAATCCAACACCCTTACGTAAACAAAAGTAGGAGCACGTTTTTCAGCGTCCCCCTTGTCCTTCATGCGCCGGAGTCCTATCCACAACGGCTTGATAGATTCATCATTAAGATACGGCAGAACTCTGCGGAAAATACTTGTGTAGAGGAGAATCATCCATGTCCGATCTCCAATCCCAAAAATCCCCGGTCGCGCGGCGGGAGTTCATCAAGCTGGCCGGAACCGGGTTGCTGGCCGGCGGCGTGGTTTCTGTATCCCATGCGGTAGAGACGGTTTCAAGTCAGGAAACAGCCATGACAGTCCGGAAAAGCGGCGGCCTCGTCACCTCCTATGAAATGGAAACGGATATCGTCATCGTGGGCGGGGGGATGGCGGGCGTTTGCGCCGCGATCGCCGCCGCGCGCAACGGCGCGCGCGTGGTGCTGGTCCAGGACCGCCCGGTACTGGGCGGCAACGCCTCCAGCGAAGTGCGCATGCACATCGTGGGGGCGGACCGGCACGGCGGACGCAAGGACACCGACTCGCGCGAGTCGGGTATCCTGGAGGAGATCCGGCTGGAAACGGCGGTATGGAATCCCCAGCGCAGCGCCAGCGTGTTTGACATTCTGCTGCTGGATTGGGTGCGCCAGGAGCCCAACATCACCCTGCTGCTCAACACGTTTTGCGATGGCGTGGTGATGAAAAACGAACACGAAATCCACGCGGTGCTGGCTTCGCGTCCCAGCACGGAGGACGCGTTCACCCTCCGCGCGCCGCTCTTTATCGATTGCAGCGGCGATGGGCGGCTGGGGGCGGAAGCCGGGGCCGAGTACCGCGTGGGCCGCGAGGCGCAGAGCGAATTCGGCGAGTCCATGGCGCCTCCCGTGGCGGACCGCAAGACGATGGGCAGTTCGATTTTGTTCATCGGGCGGAAATATGACCGGCCCATGCCGTTCAAACCCCCCGCCTGGGCCCATAAGTTTACCGGACCGCTGCCGCACCGGGGTATCGGTTCGTATGAGTACGGCTTCTGGTGGAACGAGTGGGGCGGGGAACTGGATATCATCAAGGACAACGAGAGGATCCGGGACGAACTGCTCGCCACGGCGTTGGGCATTTGGGATCTGATCAAGAACAGCGGGCATTACAAAGACAGTGAAAATTGGGCGTTGGAGTGGGTTGGAGCAGTCCCCGGGAAACGGGAAAGCCGCCGGTTCATCGGCGATTACATCTTGCGGGAGCAGGACGTCAAGAACGGCGAAGTGTTCGAGGATGGCGTGGCCTATGGCGGCTGGCCGATCGATCTGCATCCCCCCGCGGGCATCCACACCGAGGAGCCTCCGGCCGTCTCGGTTAACACGCCGATGTATAACATCCCCTTCCGCTGCGTGTATTCCCGGAACATCGCCAACCTGTTGTTCGCGGGGCGGAACATCAGCACCTCGCATGTGGCGTTCGGCAGCACGCGGGTGATGGGCACCTGCGCGGTGTTGGGGCAGGCGGCGGGGACGGCGGCGGCGCTGTGCGTCAAGCACCAATGCGCGCCCTGGGAGTTGGGCAAGGAAGGCATCCAGGAATTGCAACAGCAGTTGCTTAAGGATGACGCGTACATCATCGGCGTGACCAACTCCGATCCCCATGACCTCGCGCGGAAGGCCGCCGCGTCTGCCTCCAGTGCGATGCCGGACGGGCGCGGCGCGGAGAACGTGATTAACGGCATCCACCGGGGCGTGGGGCCGCGGGCGAACCGGTGGAGTTCCGATCCCAACGCGGGCATGCCACAATGGCTGAGATTGGATTTCCAAGCGGCGCAAAAAATCCGGGAAGTGCATCTCGTCTTCGATACCGGCTTGAACCGGCAACTGACCTTGACGCACAGCGAATCGGCCCACCGGTATCAGGTTTGGGGGCCGCAGACGGAAACCGTGAAGGATTATGAACTGCAGGTCCTGCATGGAGAAAGCGCCGAAACCGTGGCGAAGGTGGAAGGCAATTATCAACGCAAACGCGTCCACCGCTTCGACGCGCGCGAAGCCACGGGCCTCCGGCTGGTGATCCACGCCACGAACGGCGCGGCCTCGGCGCATGTGTTCGAAATCCGCGCATATGGATGATCAGACAACGATCGAATGCAGGTTTTTCCCTCTCCCTCTGGGAGAGGGCCGGGGTGAGGGAAAAGAAAGATGAGTTGGTTATAATGTAGGGGCACGTGGCCATGTGCCCCTAACAAGATTGGATACATGATCCAGAGTTCTTGGAATTTTATCCTGAGAAAAACTGGATTCCCGCTTTCGCGGAAATGACTGCATCGAGATTCCGGCATGAGTCCACCCTCCACCCTCGTCTGGTTTCGAAACGATCTACGCCTGGCGGACAATCCCGCCCTGTGGGAAGCGGTGGAACGCGGCGCGCCGGTGGTCCCGGTTTTCATCATGCAGGAAGCGGGGGAAAAATACGGATCGCCCGGAGGCGCGGGCCGCTGGTGGCTGCATTATTCCCTTCACAGCTTGGACGCGGATTTGCGCCGGGCGGGCTCGCGGCTGATAGTACGGACGGGCGATCCCCTCTCCGTTTTGCGGCAGGTGGCTGAAGAATGCCATGCGGAAGCCGTCTTCTGGAACCGGCGCTACGAACCGGCGGCGGTGGCTTGCGACGCGGAGGTCAAGGCCGAGTTCCGGGCGCGCGGGCTGACGATCGAGAGTTTCAACGGTTCGCTGCTGTATGAGCCGTGGCAGGTTTTGAACCAGGAAGAGAAACCGTATCGTGTGTTCACTCCCTTCTGGAAGGCCTGCCTGGCTCTGCGCGAACCCGGTTCTCCCTTGCCGGAACCCGCCCATATCCCCGCGCCGGAGATCTGGCCCGTATCCCTCCCCATCGAACAACTTCACCTCGAACCGAAAATCGGCTGGGCGCAAGGCCTCCGGGCGGCCTGGACTCCGGGAAGCGAAGGCGCGGGCGGGAACCTGGGTGTGTTCCTCGACGAGGCGCTGGAAGGTTACGAAACCGGGCGCGACCGGCCGGACCGCCAGGGCACGTCACGCCTCTCGCCTTATCTGCGGTTTGGCGAAATCAGCCCGCGGCAGGTGTGGCGCGCGGTGCGGGAGTTCTCGAAAAACGAAGCGCGCACAAGGCTGGCCGGGTCAGCCCAGGCGTTTCTGCGGCAACTCGGCTGGCGGGAATTTGCGTATTACCTCTTGTTTCATTTCCCCTACACGCCCGATCAGCCGCTGGACGGGAATTTCGCGGCGTTTCCCTGGCGGGAGGACCGGGAGGCGCTGACGGCCTGGCAAAAGGGGCGGACGGGGTATCCGTACATCGACGCGGGGATGCGGGAATTGTGGCATACCGGTTGGATGCACAACCGCGCGCGGATGGGAGTGGCGTCATTTTTAGTGAAGGACTTGCTCATTCCCTGGCAGGCGGGAGCCGCGTGGTTTTGGGACACGCTGGTGGACGCGGACCTGGCCAATAACACCCTGGGCTGGCAATGGACGGCAGGCTGCGGGGCCGACGCCGCGCCGTATTTCCGGGTATTCAATCCGGTATCGCAGGGAGAAAAATTCGATCCGGAGGGCCGCTATGTCCGCGCGTGGGTTCCCGAACTGGCCAACCTGCCCGGCCGGTGGATTCACAAACCCTGGGAAGCGCCGGAGCGCGAATTGAAAAAAGCGGGCGTGGAGCTGGGGAAGGATTATCCCTATCCAATGGTGGATCACGCCGCCGCCCGCCTCCGCGCCTTGGAATTGTACCAGAATTTGAAAAAGCCTTCGTGAAACGGCATCGGTGAGGGGGAACGAGTCCCTCTTCTGCTAAACAAGAAACCACGGCGTGCCTACCGGTTGCCCTTGCGCTGCACAACAAAGAGTGTGACATCATCCTGAAACGGCTGTTGGGGATTGTACGCCTGCGTCTCGGCCACGATGGCGTCCACAAAGGCTTGGGCGGGAAGATCATGGTATTTCAGCGCCAGGTGCGCCAGCCGCTCGGATGAAAACAATTTCCCCTCCGGACCGCGTATTTCCACCAAACCGTCCGTGAATAGGATTACCTTGTCGTTGGGTTCCAGAAGCAACTCTTTCTCGTCGTAATCGTCGGATTCCATCAGCTTGAGGGGATACCCGTATTCCGTCTTCAAATATTCCATGGAGTGGGTGCGCGACCGGTACCAAAGCATGGGTTCGTGGCCGGCGGAGGCGTAGCGGAAACGCATGGTCTCCAGGTTGAGCACACCATAGAACATGGTGACATAAAAGGTGGGGGCTAGGTGTTCGTTGAGTTTCTCGTTGGCCACTTTCAGGGCCGTGCTGGGGTAGTGAAACGTGTTGGTGAACGAACGCATCAGGGTGTGGGTAATGGCCATCACGACCGCGGCGGAAGCGCCATGGCCGGTAACGTCGGCGATTAAAATGCCCCAATTCGATTTGCCGATTTCGATGACATCAAAGTAATCCCCGCCGGCTTGGGCGCAGGGGCCGTAATAGTGCCCGAATTCGATCTCCGGATGCTCCGGGAACCGGGCGGGCAGAAAGGATCGCTGAATCGCCCCCACGCGGATCAGTTCCTCCTCGATGATCTGCTGGGCTTGCCGCAACTGGTCATTGGCCTTCTCCAATTCTTTCATGGAGTGGATCAGTTTCTGTTGGAGATCCCGGATCCGCAGCAGGGCGCGGACGCGGGCCAATAGCTCCGCTTTGCGGGGCGGTTTGACCAGGTATTCGTCGGCGCCGGCGTCCAAGCCTTGTACCTTGCTTTCTGTGTCGTCCAGGTTGGTCAACAGCATCACCGGCACGAATTGCTCCATCGGGCTGGTTTTGATCCGCCGGCACGCTTCGAAACCGGACATGCCGGCCATGCAGACATCCATGAGCACCAGGTCAGGAGGCGAATCGAGGACGGCCTGCACGGCCTCTTCTCCCGACGATGCCTTGCGGACATGGTAACCTTCCGGTTTTAGGATGAGTTCCAACAGTTCCAGGTTCTGGAACTCGTCGTCCACGATGAGGATTTCCCGCGGGTGAGAGGATTCCGGCCGCATGATCATTGACTCTCCCCAGTGGCGTCTTCCACCGCCGCTTCCGGTACAGGCGGAGAAGCACCGGGATACTCTCCCGGTTCCGCTTCTTCCTCGCCGGCCGTGGTTTGGGGCTTCGCGGCTTCGTACCCGTTTTGCAGGGTGATGGCGTCCAGAAATACCGCTGAGGAAGCGGCGACGATCCGGTTGCCGGCCGCGTAGATCAATTCATCAATTTCCGGCGGGGGAGGCGCTTGGCGCGCCAAGACGTGGAGAAAAGATTCCTTGTCGATGGGGCCGATATCCACATGGCTTTGGGGATTCTTTTGTTGGTGTTTTTTGAGGTTCTCGTCCAGATCGAGTATCGGTTTCAGGTAAGCTTGAGCGATGGCCTGCCGGGGATCGCCTTCCTCCCGTTGGCGCCAATGATTCATGGCGCCCGCCGTGATCTGGGTGAGATGCACATACTCCCGCATGGACATGCGCGCCTGCGTCAACCCGTGGAGCTGATCTTCCCCGGCTGCGAAAAGGTCGAAAGGCAGGTGGATGAACCGCTTGACCAAACTCAACCAGGATTCGCTTTCGTTCTGAGACGCGGCGTCCTGGCTGAGGGCGATCAGCCAGCCCAGATTTTGATCCACCGAAGCGGCGGCCCGGCTCCGGACCGCCAGAAATTCCTCGTAGCGTTGAGGCTCGAGCGATGGGGGGGAAGGGGGCGTGAAGGGATACGCCTGGTCCAAAGTCCGGACTTTCCGGTCCCATTCGTCTTTTTGGCTCTGGATGGTCTTCACGTAGCGGGTAAGAGCGAATCCCCCCGCAAAGAGCATGAGCACCAGCACGATCGCCAGGCCCAAACATCCCCCGCAGCCGATCCAGAGCCATCGTGTCTTCGACATGGATTAACCTCCTGGCGTTTTTCCCCGGTTTCCCCGCCGGCCGGTGAGGAAGGTTTTAGGGCCGATTCCGTTCTCTGTCCCGGGCAAGCCATGTAGGATAGTACGCGGATTGACGGCTGCTTGATTTCAGCATGAAATCCTTCCTGCGTGGAAGACCTATGGGCGGTTTTGGTATTTCCCTGCGTCGAGGGCATGGGTGAGTTCTGGGCAGGGTAACGATTGCCGGCGGTGCGGCAAGACGAATGGAGCCTGGCGGAACTCACAGAAGGAT
Organism: Candidatus Omnitrophota bacterium; assembly: GCA_013177805.1. GTDB lineage: Bacteria > Hinthialibacterota > Hinthialibacteria > Hinthialibacterales > Hinthialibacteraceae > JABLXU01. Next base: position 189,043 of record JABLXU010000009.1, on the reverse strand, counting down.
AAACAGAAGGATAAAATAAACGCAATGAATCCCATGAAACACCTGGCCTGGTTATCCCTGATCCTGGTGGTGTTGCTCACGGGAGGACTGTACTGGATTTCCACTCCCCGGCATGCGTCCCTTTCCAAAGAGCCGCTGGTGTTCTATTGCGCGGCGGGATTGAAAACCCCGGTGGAAGAAACCGCACGGCAATACGAACAGGAGTACGGTGTCCCCATCCGCTTGGAATACGGCGGATCCGGTACCTTGCTGAGCAAACTGCGGGTGACAGATTCGGCCGATTTATATCTGGCCGCGGATGAAACCTATGTCGATTTGGCCCGGCAACAAGATTTGTTGGCGGAAACCATTCCCCTGGCGCGGATCCGGCCCGTGATCGCTGTGCTCAAGGACAATCCGAAAGGCATCCATTCCTTGCGCGGCCTGTTGCGGGACGATGTGCGGCTGGCGTTGGCGAATCCCGCCGCGGCCTCGGTCGGCCGGACCGCCCGGGAATTGTTACGGGCCGCGGGACTGTGGGATGCGATCGAAAAAAAGACCAAGGTCTTCAAACCCACCGTGAACGACATCGCCAATGATGTTAAAATCGGCGCGGTAGACGCGGGAATCGTCTGGGACTTGACCGCGGGATTGTATCCGGAACTGGAAATCGTGCGGTGTCCCGAGTTTGAGGCAGGAGCCCAAAGGATCAGTGTCAGTGTGTTGAAAAAATCACGGCAGGCCACCGCGGCACTGCGCTTCGCCCGGTATCTGGGCGCGCAGGACCGGGGGTTGGTACATTTTGCCCGGCTGACCTGCGAGCCGGTGGAAGGCGATGTCTGGGAAGAAACTCCCCGGGTGGTTTTGTACAGTGGCGGCGTGAACCGGCTGGCTATTCAGGAAACCATCGAACAATTCGCGCGGCGGGAAGGCGTGGTGGTGGATACCATTTACAACGGCTGCGGCATCCTGGTGGGGCAGATGAAGACCGGCAGCCGGCCGGACGCGTACTTCGCCTGCGATGTTTCATTTGTCAACCCGGTCGCCGGCCTGTTTGAGGATCCGCTGGCAATTTCCGAGACTTCCATGGGCATTTTGGTGGCCAAGGGCAATCCCAAGGCCATTCACGGCTTGCCCAGCCTGGCCGCCCCGGGGTTGCGGATCGGTTTGGCCAACGCCGAGCAAAGCGCGCTCGGCTCGTTGACCAAGGATTTGCTGACCGAAATGGGACTCTACGAAACAATCCTGCCCAACGTCCGTTCGCAAACTCCTACGGCCGACCTGCTGGTCAATCAGATCCGGACTGGATCACTCGACGCGGTCATTGTGTACGAGGCCAACACGGCGTATGTCCGCGATCAGTTGGATTGGATCCCCATCGATCATCCCCGCGCCCGTGCGGTGCAACCGTTCGCCGTGGGCAAAGACTCCCGGCATCCCCAACTGATGGCCCGGTTGCTCAACGCCATCCGTTCCGCTGAATCGCGGGCGAAATTTGAGACGACGGGATTCCGGTGGCTGGCTGGTCCGGCCTACAATTGAGGGCCGCGCGATGATTCACAACGTTCCACCTGCCGCCCGGGCCAAATCCGATATCCCTTTCCTGTTCTGCCTGTGGGTGATCGGCGCGGTGTATGTCGTGTTGATTCTCGCAATGCTGGCGGCGGACGCGACGTTTACCTCGCCTGGCCACTTGTGGGACGCGCTCAAAAGCCCGGAAATCCAATACGCGATCCAGCTGAGCCTCTTATCATGCACCTTCACCACGATCCTGTCGCTCTGGGTGTCGGTGCCGATCGGGTATCTTATGTCCCACTACCAGTTTCCCGGGAAAAAATGGATCGACGCCGTTTTGGACATTCCCATCGTCCTGCCGCCGCTGGTGATCGGCCTGAGCCTCCTGATTTTGTTTCAAACACGGGCCGGACGATGGATCGAGTCCTACGTGCCCGTAACGTATGAAATCCCGAGCGTGATTCTGGCGCAATTCATGGTGGCTTGCGCCTTCTCGGTCCGCGCCATGGGAGCGGCGTTCGGCCAACTCAATCCCCGCCGGGAGCAGGTGGCGCTCACCCTGGGCTGCAGCCGGGCGCAGGCGTTTTGGTGGGTGGTGTTGCCTGAGACGCGGCGGGGACTCTTGACGGCGGGGACCTTGGCCTGGGCGCGGTCTTTGGGCGAATTCGGACCGATTTTAGTCTTCTCCGGAGCCACCCGCATGAAAACCGAAGTGCTCCCCACCACGGTGTTTCTGGAACTGAGCGTGGGAAATATCGAGGCGGCGGTGGCGGTCTCGCTCCTCATGGTCGCGGCGGCAATGATCGTCCTGGTCGTCGTGCGCCTGTACGGCATGGAGCCCTCGATGGGGAGGTTTTTCCACCCATGATTCTCATCCAAGATCTCTCGCACCGGATCGGCGCTTTTCATCTGGATGGGATATCGTTGGAAATCCCCACCGGCCGATACGCGGTGCTGATGGGCAAGACCGGCAGCGGCAAGACCACCCTCTTGGAAATCCTCTGCGGCCTCAAGCCCGTGCAATCCGGCCGGATCTTTCTCATGGAGCGCGACGTGACCTTTCTAAAACCCGCGCACCGGGGAATCGGATACGTTCCCCAAGACGGCGCCTTGTTCCCCTCCATGACGGTTCACGACCACCTCGCTTTCGCCCTCCGCGTGCGGAAATGGGATACCGCCGCCATCGAGAAACGCGTCGGGGAACTGGCCGGCGTGCTCGGGATCACCCACCTGCTCGGCCGCCGCCCCCATGGCCTCAGCGGGGGAGAGGCGCAACGGGCCGCCCTGGGGCGCGCCCTGGCGTTCCACCCGCGCATCCTGCTTTTGGATGAACCGCTGAGCGCGCTGGATGAGGAAACCCGCCGGGACATGTACCAGCTGATACTCTCCGTCCGGCGGCAGTACAACATCACCGCCCTCCACGTGACGCACAACTGGCAGGAAGCCATCACCCTGGGCGACTGCGTTTTTATCCTCAAGGACGGCCGGATCGCCCCCTGCGGCCCCCATGATATTCCGGCTAGTAGGAATAACATGGGCGGCAGTCCGGCGGATTACGGGACCCCGCCGTTTTCTCCTGTTGGTCCCCCTCTGGAGAAGGATCGATGAAAATCACGGTGGAATATTCGGCGTTTCTCAAACAGCACACCGGCCGGGCCGCGGAAACAGTGGAAACCGGCGGTCCCTGCACGGTTCAGGAATTACTTCGCGGTCTGGCGGCCCGCTACGGCGAACCGTTCCACTCTGCGTTGCTCGATCAGAATGACCGGCTGCGCCCGGTGCTGCTGCTATCGGTCAATGAGGAACAGGTGAACTGGCATCAACCCGCCCCGCTCCACGACGGCGATATCGTGACAATTCTTTCCCCCATTGCCGGGGGAGTAATATCAAAGAAAAGCAAACCCCATGGGAGGAACGGTTGACCCGGCCGGTATTGACTCAGGAAGACCTCCAAACCTATGCCTGGCAGATGGCGGTGCCGGATTTCGGCGAGGAAGGCCAGCGGATTCTCAAAGGCGCGTCCGTGTTGATTTCCCGTTGCGGCGGCCTGGGCGGTGTGGTGGCGTATGAACTGGCGGCGGCGGGAATCGGCCGCTTGGTGCTGGCCCACGCCGGCCACGTGAAACCCAGTGATTTGAACCGCCAGATCCTTATGACCCACGATTGGATCGGCAAACCCCGCGCGCAATGCGCCGCCCGCCGGCTGCGCGAACTGAATCCCCGCCTGGAGATCGTGGCCGTCGAAGAAAACGTGACCGAAGCCAACGCCGCCATGCTGGTGGAGCAGTCCGACCTGGTGATTGACTGCGCCCCGTTGTTCGAAGAACGGTTCTTGATGAACCGCGAGGCCGTCCGGCAAAACAAGCCGATGATCGAATGCGCCATGTACGAACTCGAAGCGCGCGTCACCTCGATCCTTCCCGGGCGCACGCCCTGCCTGCGTTGTTTGCACCCCCATCCTCCCACGCAATGGAGACGCCGGTTCCCGGTTTTTGGAGCAGTATCCGGCGCCGCCGGGTGCCTGGGCGCCATGGAAGCCATCAAAATCCTCACCGGATTGGGAGAACCGCTCTTCGGGGTGTTGCTTGTTTGCGATTTACGGGACATGATATTCAAGAAAATCCGCGTCCAAAGAGATCCCGCGTGCCAAACCTGCGGTGGCCGCTGATCAAGGGTCTCTTTTCCAAGGAACATCCCATCGACTCAAGGAGTCATCGAATGCCGTTCGATATTTCCGCGAATCCCATCTTGGTGTATTTGTTGCTCGGGCTGCTATCGGGGATTTTCAGTGCCATGTTCGGAGTGGGCGGGGGGATCATCATGGTTCCCGTGCTGACCATCCTGGCCTCGCTGCCCCAGAAGGAAGCGCAGGGGATCAGCCTCTGCGTCATGGTCCCCGTGGCCTTGATGGGCTCCATCCGCTATTACATGAATCCCGAGATCCACATCGATTTTCACATCGTGCTGATTATGAGCGTGACGGTGATTATCGGAGCCAACATCGGCGCTACCGTGGTGGGTATGGTTTCCAACCGGACTCTGCAGTTCGGTTTCGCGATTCTTTTATTTCTCATGGGAATCCGGATGATGTGGAGCTCCTGGAATGGTTTTGAATGACTCATGGAAGATATATCAGGGAAGATAGAATTCTCACCCACGCGCGGCTTCCGGAAGAGAATTCAAGTAACAAAACGAGGTCCTGTTGCGCCAAATTCGATTGGAGTGGCTTGGTTGGATGCTGGTATGCGCGGCCGGGGCGGTGCTCCCGGCGGACGCCTGCCGCTATAACGTCCGGGATGTGGGATTCGTGGATTTCGACTCCAGCCGCTACCGGCTGTATGTTTTCGTGGACGGGACCGTTCCGCCCGCACGGACCGCCGCGATCGAAAAAACGGCTTCCACGGTCTTGAAAGAATCCAACATTGTGTTGGAGATCGTGGATATCGTAAAAGACCACGATCACCTGGCCTTGGATTACTTACCCGCGAATTCTTCCCCAACGTTACCCTGCGCTGTGTTGGTCTCGCCGGAAGGACGATCTCTTCCGGTCGCCTTGATGGATGCGCTATCCTCCGGGGATGAATCCATTCCCGCGCGGCTGGAGGCGGTAACGGCTTCCCCCGTGCGTGACCGGATCCGGACGGCTGCGTTGCGTGCCTACGGTGTGATCCTGTTGGTTGAAGGAACCGATGGCGAAGAAAACCGCCGGGTCCTGCAATGCGCCCGTGAGGTCATCCAACGGATTTGGCAAACCAAGGATTTATTGCCTAAACCGATCGAAAATCCTCCCGAACTCTTGGTTTTGAAACAAGATGACCTGCTCCAGGAGGCTATCCTGGTATGGAGCTTGGGAATCCATCCGGCCGATACCCGCGTGCCACAGGCCGCGGTGTTGTATGGGCGCGGCCGCCGGATCGGACCCATCCTGACGGGTGAAACAATCACTCCGGCGGCGCTGGGAGGGATTGTTTCCGTGATTGGCTTGTCCTGTGAATGCGGTCTGGACCGTTCCTGGCTGCTAGGGACCATGATTCCAGGCCGGTGGCCGCGCTCATACCGGAATGAACTGGTGGAGCGGTTGGGATTCGATCCCGATAATCCTCTGGTCAAGACCGAAATCAGCCAGATCCTCTCCCTCGGCAGCGCGGCGGGGCAACGTTTGAATGCGGGAATCGGTTGGACTCCACCCGTGTTGACCGGTTATGAAGAAGTGACGCGAATCGAGAGTCCGGACGATTCCTTCGCCGGATTGGTTGCGGGTGACCATGCACTGGTTCCCCCCGGCAGAGGAGAATCGTATAGTAATATTGGCAATGCCGTCAGAGAGAATCATGTCCGGGAGATGGCATCCTCCCCTTGGCGTCTGGTTGTCTGGATCATGGGAGGCCTGATTGGATTGAGTCTGGCAGGCGGCCTGGTGATTATCTTATGCGCGAGAGGAAAAGCTGTATGAGCATCTTCACCTTGATGTGGAAAGAGATTTGGCACCGGAAAATCAATTTTGGCTTGAGCCTGGCGGCGGTGACCGTGGCGGTAGCCTTCGTGGTGGCCTTTTTAACCACGGCCGAAGCTTCCAAGCGGGAGACCATCCGGTTGATGCGCGACATGGGGTACAACCTGCGCGTTATCGCCAAGGACACCGACATGGAGCGCTTTTACGCCAATGGCTATTCCGACCAAACCATGCCCGAAGAATTCGCGTACCGCCTGGCTCAGCAAAAAGGCTTGCTGTATGCCCATCTGCTGGCCACACTGCATCAATCCATCACCTGGCAGGGCAGGGAAATCATCCTGACCGGCATCGCGCCCGAACTCTCGCCCCCCGGTCAGGAAAAATCGCCCATGATTTTCACCATCGAGCCGGGAACCGTGTACGTGGGTTATCAATTGGCGCAAGCCTTCGAGTTGTCGCCGGGGGATACCATCAATCTGCGGGGGAAAACATTCACCGTGCGGGAATGCTTGTCGGAAATGGGCAACGAGGATGACATCCGCGTTCTGGCCGCCCTCCCCGATGTCCAACAATTGTTGGGCATGGAAGGCAAAATCAACGAAATCCAGGCGCTGAATTGTTACTGCCTGCTGCCCGGCAAGGATCCCTTGGAAGTCTTGCGGGAACAATTGGCCGCTGTCTTGCCCGATGCCAAGGTCATTCTCAAGCGGTCCATCGCCGACGCGCGCACCCGGCAGCGCGAACTGATGGAAAATTATTTCTCCCTGGTCATCCCGGTGGTCATCGGCGTCTGCGCCGTGTGGATCGGCACGATGGCGTTTCTCAACGCGCGGGAGCGGCGCGAAGAAGTGGGCATTCTCCGGGCGCTGGGGCGCGGCGGGAACCAGATTGCGGCGTTGTTTTTAAGCAAAGCGGTTTTAATCGGCTTGGCGGGGGCCGTGCTGGGTTTCTTGATCGGTACGGCTTTCGCGCTGCATTCCGGCCCGGAGATCTTCAAGGTTACGGCCAAGAATGTGCGCCCCATGCTCGATTTGCTGACGTGGTCCTTGATCGCCGCGCCGGTGTTTGCGGCTGTTTCCAGTTTCATTCCGGCCATGCTGGCCGCCACTCAGGACCCGGCCGAAGCCCTGCGGGAAGAATGATATTGCGCCATTGGTTTCCATCCCGCCATGGTTTAGGGTTTCGCACAGGATGAGCCCATATCAAAGCCCGGAGAAATTTGGCGGACAAAATTCAATTCCCTCGGCCTCGAGAAGAGAAAGACGAATTGAACCACCAGTCGCGTAACCGTTCAGGAATCCTAAGAGGCCAATCCCAGCCATGCATTGGGAACCACACCGGCCTGTCGGCCTGTTTTTGAAAGGATAAATCCATCATTGACCATGAACGTGAAATTCGAAAATATATCCAAAATTTTCTCCGGCCGCCGGGGAACCGTCACCGCGTTGGATGACATCAGCCTGGAAATCGAAGAAGGGCAGTTCGTTGTGATCCAGGGGCCCAGCGGCAGCGGCAAGACCACGCTGCTCCAGATTCTGGGCGGGATGATGCGCCCCAGCCGCGGCCGGGTCTGGATGGGGGATACCGATTTGTACGCGATGAGCGTCAAAGAGCGCGCCCGTTTCCGCGCCCGCAACATCGGATTCGTGTTCCAGATGTTTCACCTGATTCCCTATCTGACCGTGGAGGAAAACGTGATGGCCGCGGCGGGCGTCGAATCCCGGCTCACCATCCGGAAGGAAGCCCGTGATTTGTTGGACCAATTCGGCCTGAGGGACCGGATTTACCATCTCCCGGCCCAATTGAGCGCGGGAGAAAAGCAACGCACGGCGATCGCCCGCGCGATGATCACCCAGCCCCGGATGATCCTCGCGGATGAGCCCACGGGCAACCTGGACCCTCACAACGCCCGTGAGGTGCTCGATCTGTTGGCCAAATTCAACCGGCAGGGCGGGATGGTCATCCTGGTCACGCACGGCCCGGTGGCCGATCTGCGCGCCAGCCGGTGGTTTGACATCCGGCAAGGCCGGATCGAAGAAAAACTCGCCGCCTCCCAAATTTCAACTTGATTCAATCGGCGAGCCCCGTTTCCGGCTGCCGGATTTCCCCCAGGCGGTCGATCAGGGTATCAGCCAAAATATCCGCGTCGTTGGAATACAAAAACCAATTGAGCCCCAGCCGGATCCATTTCCGCATGCGCTCGATAGGGACCTGCTTGGGCTTGATATGAAAACCCGCCCCCAATCCCGCTTGGCGGGCGCGTTGAAAGATGTTTTCCACCACCCGCAAAAAATCGGGATGGTTGTATTGTTCGGGCAAACCCAGCGAAATGCTCAAGTCGTGCGGGCCGATAAAAACCCCGTCCAGGAACGGGACATTCATCAACGCGTCCAGCCGTTCATAGGCCGTCACGCTCTCGATGCCCGCCAGGATGAAGGCCTGTTGATTCCAACTGTTCAAGTAGGCTTGCGTTTCCTCGTTCAACAAGTGCGTGCCGGATAAATGTTCCTGCACCCGCTGGCCTTTCAGGGGACGGTATCGCACCGCGGCCACGATTTCCCGCACTTCCTCCTCCGTTTCGACATACGGCACCACGATCCCCTGCGCCCCGGCGTCGGCGGCCATGGCGATCAAATGCCGGCTCGGGTAGGCCACCCGCACCACGGGGCACACGTTCCGGGAGGCCAGGTAGTGGCACATCCAGCTGACGGTCTCCCGGTCCAACGGGATATGTTCTGTGTCGATGAAGATGAAATCCAGGCCCGCTCCCGCCAGCCGGGCGGCGGTCCGGGTGCTGGGCAGGGCGGTCAGTTGCGTTCCATACACCACCGTCCCGTCATGGAGGCATTCACGCATTTTTTTGCCAAGCATAGCGGTTTGTCTCCCCTTCTTTGAATTAGGTTTTACAAAACTTCCACCTCACACCGTTCGATCCGGACGCGCACGGCCATCTGGAACGCCTCCACGGCCAGCAGAAGGCAACACTCATCCCGGACTTCGCTGACCACTCCGGTCATCCCCGCCAGCGGCCCTTCCTGGATACGGACTTTCTGTCCTGGGGTGATGGGTTCCACGGCGAGAATGGGAGTCCCGGTTTCCAGGGTGTTCCAAATTTGGAGTAAATCATCCACGAACCGGCGCTGATCGGGAACTTCCATGACCTGGGCCACGCGCCCGGTTTCGAGCAGCAACCGGTGGCTCTCTTCCCGCGCCACAAAAGGGAAATATCCCGAAAACAACGGCAACAAACTCTTGCGGGGCTTGTTGTTGTCCCGCCGCCGTGTCCGTTTGATGTAAAGCGGCAGATAATAGGAGATGCCCAGCGCTTCGCAGTCCCGGGCCAACACCTTCTCGTTGCGGGACCGGATCCGGGCCACTTTCCAATACCCCAAATCAGCCTCCAGATCCCGCCCGGGCGGCCACCGCCGGTTGCATGTGGGATTTCGTGTATCCATAAGATTTTCCGTACTTCGTCTGATTTATGGATTGCGCGCCGTTTGCCCCAACTCCGCCAGTTCGTGGTTGAGCTCCTTTAGCCGGGGGTAGATTTTCATGTACGTTTCGAACCGTTTTTGGTAATAGGCCTGTTGCTCCGGATCCGGTTCGTACGTCTCTCCGAATCGGAGGGCCTGGCCGATGGCTTCCTGGATGCTCCCGTACTCCCCGCAGGCCGTGGCCGACTGCATGGCCATGGCGAGACAGCCGCCTTCAGTGGTTTTCATGGCCGTGATCCGTTTGCCGAACAGATTGGCTTTCATACGCAGCCAGGCGGGTGACTTGGCCCCTCCCCCCGTGGCGCGCAGTTCGCCGATGGAAACGCCTGCCCGTTCAAGGAGGGAGAGGTTCAACAGCATTTCATAACCGATACCCTCAAGGATCGCGCGGGCCAGTTGGTGGCGCGTGACGTCCAAGGTCAGGCCGAGGAAGGCCCCGCGGGAATGCGGATCCAGATGGGGAGTGCCGGTTCCCAAAAAATGGGGCAGGACCATGGCCGCGGTTTCGGTTCGCAGGGCTTTTTCGATGATGAGATCGTACACGTCCCGCCCGGTCTGTTCCGCTTCCAGTTTTTCCTCGTGGGCGAATTGATCCCGGTACCAGCGCAGCAGGTTGCCACCGGTGAAATTGAACGCCATGAAGATATAGAGTCCTTCCACCACGTGCGGACAGCAGGGGATATTGCCCTCGAGGAGGGAATCATCCGTGACCGGGCGGTCCAGCGCGGGGGTGATGCACTCCACGGTGCCCAGACCGTCCACGGCGGTCCCTGGCGTGAGAATGCCGGCTCCCAATGCCGCCGCGGGTTGGTCAAATCCGCCCGCGATCACCCGGGTGTGGGCCGTCAGTCCCAATGCCCTCGCGGCCGATGGCGATACGGTTCCGATAATTGTCCCGCTGGGCCGGGGGATGGGCAGACGGTCCGGTGAGAGGTCAGCGGTTTCGAGAATCCGGCTGTTCCAAGTCTTTTGGCGCAAATCGAAGGTGAACATGCGGGAGGCCAGGGAATAGTCGATCACCGGATCGCAACCCAGCCGGGAAACGGCGTAATCCTGCCAGCATAGGAATTTATGGGCCTTGCGATAGACCTCCGGCTTGTGGTTTTTCCACCATAGGATCTTGTTCAAACTGTACATGGGGTGGAGCGGCTGGCCGGTGATTTCATACAACACGCGCCGGCCGAGTTGTTCGCCCAGCCAGGCGCATTCACGTTCGGCCCGCACGTCCATGGCGATCAAGGTGTTGTCGAGCGGTTCGCCATGGGCATCCACGGGCGTAACGGCCTCGCCCAGGGCGGAAAAGGCTATGGCTTGAATAGGTTCCCTGGCTCGGCCGGCGGATTCGCGGAGGACTTCGGTCACGCTTTCCCATACTAGCCACGGGTCCAATTCCGCCCAACCAGGCCGGGGATGAATTAAGGGATACTCCCGGTACGCGGAGGCGGCCACTGTGCCGTCCGGCCGAAAAACCACCGCCTTGGTTCCCGTGGTCCCGATATCAACTCCCATGTACACCATTCGTGCATTCCTCCAGTCAGGTCCACCGCTTGAAGGAGCGCGGAGAGAAGGCTAACATTTTTATCTTCTCCATGATAAATAAGCCGTGCGGGCCATTATATACAACTCCGTTACCGCGGGATAGCACTTGCCCCTCGGGCGGCCGTCCATCAGCTTTGAGGAATCCAAGGCCGGCTGGAGGAAACTAACCGGCCATTCCACAACCGGGAAGGAACTATATCATGCCGTATCGAGTCCTTGTCAGCGATCCGCTTGCCCAGGAAGCCATCGATATTCTCCAAAGCCATTCGGATGTCCAAGTCGATGTGAAAACCAAACTGCCGCCCGATCAGTTGTTGGATATCATCGGCCAATACGACGCCTTGTTGATCCGCAGCGAAACGCGGGTCACGAAGGAAGTGCTGGAAAAGGCGGCCCGGTTGAAAGTCGTGGGGCGGGCCGGGGTTGGTTTGGACAATGTGGACATCGCCGCGGCCACGCAGCGCGGTGTGATCGTCATGAACACGCCGGGCGGTAACACCATTTCTACCGCCGAGCACACCTGGGCATTGCTCCTTAGCCTCTCGCGCAACATTGCGCCGGCCAACATCTCCCTGCGCGAAGGAAAATGGGACCGGAAAAAATACACCGGGACCGAATTGTTCGGCAAAACCTTGGGCATCATCGGCCTGGGACGGATCGGCAGCGTGGTGGGCAACCGGGCGTTGGCCTTCGGCATGAAGGTATTGGGCTACGACCCCTACGCCTCTCCCGAAATGGTCAAGCAAATGGGATTTGTCCCGGTTACCCTGGATGAACTCTACGCCCAGTCCGATTTCATCACCATGCACACCCCCAAGTCCAAGGAGACGGAGCATTTAATCAACGACCAGGCCTTCGCCAAAATGAAAAAGGGGGTGCGGATCATCAACTGCGCCCGGGGCGGAATTATCGATGAGCAAGCCCTGCTCCGCGCCTTGGAGAGCGGCAAATGCGCCGGCGCCGCGTTGGATGTCTACGAGGAAGAACCCCCGAAACCGGGCCATCCCTTGTTGATGCGCGACGATTGCATCTGCACGCCGCACTTGGGCGCTTCGACAAAAGAAGCCCAGATCAATGTGGGCATCGAAGTCGCCCGGAACGTCTTGGATGCCTTGACCGGCGGCGAAGTCCGCAACGCGGCCAATATCCCCGCCATCTCGCCCGAACTCTACGCGAAGATCGGCCCCTACTTGAATTTAGCCGAAAAATTGGGCATGTTCGCGGTCCAATACTTGGGAAAACAACTGGACAACCTGGAAGTCACCTACTCGGGCGAATTGGCCGGCCACGACACCTCCTTCCTGACCCTCGCCGTCCTCAAAGGGATTCTCTCCCCAATCATGACGGAGACGGTCAATTACGTGAACGCGCCCATCCTCGCCAAACAACGCAACATCACTTATTCCGAAGTCAAATCCAGTATGACCGAAGGCTACACCAACCTCATCCGGGTGAAACTCAGTTCCAACAACGAATCAGTTACAGTGTGTGGCACCAATTTCGGCGAGGATCCCCGCATCGTGATCGTGGACGGCTATCACATCGACGCCAATCCCTTCGGCACCATCCTGTTCTTCATGAACGTCGATGAACCCGGCGTGATCGGCCAGGTCTGCACCGTGCTGGGCGACAACCACGTCAACATCGCCGACATGAGCCTGGGCCGCAAGGAAAAGGGCGGATACGCGGTGACCGTCTGCAACGTGGATGCCCCCCTGCCCAAGAGCGTTTTGGAACAACTGCGGGAATTGAAGATTGTCAAGGATGTCAAGGAAATTAACTTGCAATAATCATACGATGTTTCCGCCCCGCGGGATGAGTATCGCCGCTGTTCTTTATGTCCTAAACCACGAGGGAGTATATCTTGATCCAGTCTGACTTTCTCCGAATCGGCGTGGTGCCCTACGCCAATGGGTTGCCGCTCGAGCATTTTCTGCCGAATTATCTTCCCCAAGCCCGGATTATCCGTGCGGTCCCCTCGGCCCTCGGGAAAATGCTGGCTGCGGGAGAACTGGACGTGGCCATGCTCTCCACCATTGAGCTCGCCCGTCATCCCGAATACGGATTCATCCCCGGCCTGGGGATCGGCAGCGACGGCCCGGTCGCCAGCGTTATGCTCTTTTGCTCCCAGGAATGCCGGAATGTGTCAACCGTGGCCTTGGACCAAAGCTCCCTGACCTCGGTGGCCATGGCGCGCATCCTCTTCGCCGAATATTGGAAGAGAAACCCCCGTTACATGCCCTTCACCCCACCCCTCGACAACGGCCTGCGGGACGCGGACGCCGCGCTGATGATCGGCGACCCGGCGCTCGAGTTCAACGGCTCCGTTCTCCGCAAACTGGACATGGGGGAATGCTGGCGGGATTACTGCGGATTGCCCTTCGTCTACGCCGCCTGGATCACCGGGCCGGGATTGGATCCGGAAAGCCTGCAAGAGCCTTTCCACCGGGCGCTTGCGGAGGGATTGAAGGCGTTGGATGCTTTGTCCCGTATTCGCGCCGGACAATCTTCTAAACCACCGGAATTTTTCTTCGATTATTATACCCGGTGCGTCCGCTACCAATTGGGCGACCGGGAACTGGAAGGCTTGCGCTTCTTCCTGGACCGCGCCCGGGAGCACGGGATTGTATAAGGTTTTCCGGGAATTTTACTGACCCCGCTTGCCCTGAACTAACCTTCTCCCTCCCCCCGTCGACTTCTCCCCCCACTCCCACTTCTACCCTTGAAAACTTCCTCCACCTCTCCCTCGGTAGACTTCTCCCCCCACTCCCCCTGGAAAAAGGCCAGGTAAGGGCAAAACCCCTTCTTCCCACATCCACTTCTCGAATTACGCCTTTCTCCCCCCTTCCTCCCCCAGCGCCCCTTTTAAGGGGCCGCCGAATAACAGCCCAGGGTTTCAACCCTGGGCAATAATTCAACCCTGGGCATAATTCACCCCTGGACAAATCACCCCTGGACGACCCCTGGGCACAATTCAACCCGGTGCGAATTTAATTCCCCTTCCAACGCAATCTCATAGCACAATCATCTCCTTACTTGTTTGATTCAACACCTCGCAGCCGTCCTCGCGCACCACGGCCATGTCCTCGATGCGGATCCCCCCCGATCCGGGGATGTACACTCCTGGCTCGATGGTCACAACATTCCCCGCCTGAATCTCTTTGTCGTACAGTGGAGAGAGACGGGGCGCTTCGTGAATCTCCAACCCCACTCCGTGCCCCAATCCGTGAACGAACAGGTCGGCGTGCCCGGCCTGGCGGATGACGTCCCGCGCGAATTCGTCACCCTGCACGCCGGTGATCCCTGGCCGGATGGCCTCTGCCGCGCGCGCGTTGGCTTGGTAAACACATTGGTAAAGGGATTTAAATGAATCCCCCGGATCGCCGAGGAATACGGTGCGGGTGATGTCGGAGCAGTAGCCGTCGATCACGCAGCCGAAATCCATGAGCACCACCTCGCCCCGTTTCAGCCGCCGGTCCGAAGGTTTCCCGTGACATAACGATGAATTCGGGCCGAAGAGGATGAGCGAATCGAATGACTCCTTGGCCGCGCCGCCTTTCCACATTTCGTCTTCCAGAAAATGGGCCAGTTCACGCTCGGTGATCCCTTCCCGGATAAATCCCAGAGCCTTCTCGAACGCCTGCTCGGCCACCCGCAAGGCCTGCCGAATGGCTTCGATCTCCGCTTCCTCCTTGACCGCCCGCAAGGCTTCCACCACGTTCTTCTGCCCCACATAAGCCCGGGCGGGCACTGTGGTTTGCAACTCTTCCAGGCGGGCGACGGTGCAGTTTTCGGATTCAATCCACACGCGATCCGAAGAAAGATCCCCCACCGTGTCACGAATAGCTTCGATCTCCTGGCGGTTCCCCTGGATCACCGCCTCGTACTCGGTCACTTCCCGCTGGACCTGCTCGCTATAGCGCCCGTCCGTGAGAATGAAGCGCCGCTCCGGGTGGATCAACAACACCCCGTGGCTGCCGGTGAATCCAGAGAGATACCGGACATTGAACGGATTCGTCACAAAAAACCAATCGGCGTTTTCCTGCTCCATCTGCCGCAATACCGCCTGAGTGCGTTGCGCGTAATTCATACTCATCCTCACGATCCATGAAATGATTTGTTTTCCTGCCATTATCCTAGGCTGATCCGGGCGTAACAAGTGGATGTTCCCGGATATCGGCAAGGGATTGGGAACGGTTGCTCCCAATGCGGAATGTTCTCATTGATTTATTCGGAATGATCGTAAAGTGGATCGCTATCCCTATCCTTCCCCCCGGAGATTTCCACCCCTCTCCCCTCGAAAGCCTTTTACTCCCTCTCCCTCCGGGAGACTCCTCCCCCCAGCGCCCCTTTCAAGGGGCCGCCAGCCCAGGGTTTCAACCCTGGGCACAAACCAACCCTAGATATTGTTGTGGGAAACTTTTTTTCGAAATTGGCCTGGAACTTGACGATCTCCTTCCTCCAGAGAGAATACGTTCTATCTACCCTCCCGGAGGCGCAATCATGGAGTTTCCTGCGTTACAAAAAGCCGGTGTGCTTGATTTTCTATCCGAATACGGCAAGCAAATCTTCAATCCCACTGGTATTTTTTACTGGACCGGCCGTTCCAAAACCGAAGCGAAAATCAACGCCACTATCGGTTCGGCCCAGGGCCGCGCCAAACAGATCTTTGAAGGAGGGGACGATTCCAAGATCACGTTTTGTATCCCTTCCGTCAAAAAATATTTTCAGGACTTGAGCACGGAAGAAATCTTCCCCTACGCGCCGGAAGTGGGTGTTCCCGCCTTCCGGGAATCCTGGAAAGAATGGCTGCTGCTCAAATCCGGCGCCCGCGCGGATTATCTCCGCCCCCGGATCACCCTGCCCATGGTTTCCCCAGGCATTACCGGCGGCATCAGCCTCTGCGTCCGGATGTTCGTCGATCCGGGCATGCCCATCATCGTGACGGACAAACGCTGGGAAAATTATGACAACGTCTTTTTGCGCAACGTCTTCACGGGGATTGAAGAATTCCCGTCCTTCCAGGGGCAGGATTTCAACCTGGAGGGCTTCACCGCCGCCATCAAGCGGGTGTGGGAAAAGCATGACCGGGCCGTCGCCCTGCTCAACTTCCCTAACAATCCCACCGGCTATTGCCCGCCGAAAACCGCCGCGGTGGAGATCGTCAAGGCGATTCACGATCTAGTGAGTGGAACGGACAAGAAACTGGTGCTGATGCTTGATGACGCCTACGAAGGCTATGTCTACGACGACGACGCCGAAAAAGGCTCGCTCTTCTACCAGCTGGAAGCCCGCCCGAACCTGCTGGGGGTCAAACTGGACGGCATCAGCAAGGAGTTCCTCTGGTACGGCGCGCGCATCGGGGCCATCACCCTCCTGTGCCCGGACACGTGGTTCGAAAAGGCGGACAAGGACGATGTACTCAAAGAGATCGAGAACAAGTTCCGGGGCATCGTGCGCAACACGGTGTCCAATTGTTCGCTGGTGGCGCAATCGGTGGTGCACAAAGCCCTGCGGGACCGGGATGGAGTCCTGCAAGAGCGGCAAAAGGCCTACAACGTGCTGAAAGAGCGGTATCTCCTCATGAAAAAGGAGATGAACGAACTCTCGCCCGCGCTGCTGATTCCGGATCCCTTCCAGGGCGGATTTTTCTGCTTCGTCAACATCCATCCCGCCGTGAAGGTCCAAGCCTCCGACGTGTGCGACCATCTGCTCAAGGCATACAAGATCGGGACCGTGCCCCTGGAAGTGAACGCGATCAACGGCATCCGCCTCGCCTATTGCGGTGTGGCGTTGCGGGATATCCCCGAACTCTGCCACAGCCTCCAGAAGGCCCTGCGGGATAAGATGAGTTGAGCTATCCTCACTCGCTCAACGCCGCCAGCACCTGCTCCGTGTGGCCGTCCACCTTCACGTTGCGGAAGATTTTCTTGATTTTCCCATCCTTGCCGATGATGAAGGTGCTGCGGACGATGCCCATCACCTTCCGGCCGCACATGTTCTTTTCCTGGATCACCCCGTATTTGTTGCAGACTTCCTCCCTCTCATCGCTGAGCAGCAAAAAAGGCAGGTCATACTTGTCCTTGAACTTCACGTGCGAGGCCACACTGTCCCGGCTCACGCCCAGAACCACAGCGTCCCGGCTTTCAATCCGGGGCAGGTTGTCCCGGAACGAGCAGGCTTCCTTGGTGCAGCCGGGCGTATCGTCCTTGGGATAGAAATACAGCACCACCTGCTTTTTGCCTTTGAAATCCTTCAAGGAAACTTTTTCCCCGGTATGCGCGGGCAACGTGAAGGCCGGCGCCGCCTTGCCTTCTTCCACTGTAGCCATAATTCAACCCTCCGGTATCGAAATGGAGATGATCGGGGATTTTAAATCAGATTGGGAAAGTGGCAATGCAACCTCGCACTGGATTGGGCGCTGGTAACAATGATCCGAATTCAGAACCTCATCCATGCTTTTTTCCAGGCTCATCCGGCAAGTACGTACTTTTTTTCAGATCGCCGGTTCGCATCTCCCCGAAATGATTGATGATAACCACTCCCAAATTCCCTATCCTTCTGGGAGAGGGGTAGGGTGAGGGAAGCCCTGAAAGGGCGAAATGCGCCTGTTCCCCGCGATCAAATAAAATGGTTGCGAATCAACAAATATTTATATGTATATTTAACTTAAAAATCGTCCATTTTGACCAACTTGGCCCCGCGCGTTTTCGTTGCCTCTCCCTTCTGGAGAGGACCGGGATCAGGGAATATCATAGAGATCAACCGGATTGGGCGATCGGCTTCACATGACTGAATCTTCACGCGGCGGCCCGGGCCGGGAAAACCGCGCCGAAGTGTTCGCGCAGGCATTCTTCCATGGGTTTTTGAGGGATTCCGAAGGTTTCCCGGATGCGGGTGGTATCGCAACTCAGGTTTTCTTGGAGAAGTTTCAGAATATCGGGGGTGAAGGGGGGATTGGGGAGATATTTCTCCATCAAATACGCGGGCAGCGGCATCAGTTCTACCGGATGGTTACAAAGTAAGGAGTTTTACCGAACGCGTCCGCGAAGGTCTTAAGCAATTCACGCATCGAATAGATGGTGGGGCCGCCGAGCTCGTAGGTCTGATAAAAAGTCTCGGCCCGTTCCAGGCTGTCCACCACGGCGCGGGCGGTTTCATTCACGTAAATCGGCTGGACGCAACCATGATGCGATGTAATGACGGGAACCACCGGGTAGTTGTGGACGATTTTGACCAACAGGCGGCAAAACCGGCTGCCCGGGCCGAAAATGACGGAAGGACGGAATATCGTCTGGATGACCGGTGCGTCCGTGATGATCTGTTCGGCCATATAGTTTGCCAAATGATACCGGCTGGCTGCCGCGGGGCGCGCGCCCAATGCGCTCATGTGGACAAACCGCTTGATACCGGCGCTCAGAGCAGACTCCACAAGATTCCTTGTGCCCTCAAAATACAACCGGTGAAACGTCTGTTCTCCGCGTTCCACCAACCTGCCCGCCAGGTTGATCACCGCGCCGCACCCATCCAATTTTCCTTTCAGGCTTTCCGGTTGAGTCAGATCGCCCTGGACCACCTCAACGCCTTGGGACTTCCATTCCTCTGGGGCGGAGGTTTGGCGGATCAGCGCCCGCACAGAATACTTCTTCTCCAATAATTCACGAACTACGGATTGGCCGGCGAATCCCGCCGCGCCGGTGACGAATACTTTCATTCTGAAGAACCTGTCAATTTTCGATATGGAATCCGGATAAAACAAAAAGATAGTATCCGCCCTTCCATGGGATTGTTCAAGGATTGAAGAGACTATCGGCGCTTATGCAAGCTTTCTCAATAGGCCTTTGAGTGTTTTGAGCAGCGATGGGAACCTGAAACGATTCCCTTTCTTCTCGAATTACGCAGCCCCCCTTAATCTTTCCGCGCCCCTTTCTAGGGGCCATCGGCAACCGCCCGGGGATTCAACCCAGGGCAGTCCAATTTGGACAATACGGCGGTGTTTCCTTTTGATCTCCCGGGATATACTTCTCTCCACACCCGGCCGCGCGTCTGCCTGACATCCAATGCCGGGTGGTTCTTACAACCAACATTCGTGAGTGCCGATGCCGAAGAACAGTGTGTTACTCTTGATGAGCGGCGGCGTGGATAGCAGTGTGGCTGGCGCCCTGCTGCTCCAGCAAGGATTCCAAGTCGTGGGTGTCACCATGAAACAACTCGACGTGGAACCAGGCCAGGACGTGCGCGGCGGCTGCTGCTCGTACGGGGATGTGCGTGACGCAAAACGCGTGGCCGCCTCCCTGGGGATCGCCCATTACACCATCAACACCGCACCGGAGTTTCACCGCCGGGTCATTGAGCCGTTTATCCGCGCTTACGAGGCCGGCTTGACACCCAATCCCTGTGTCCGGTGCAACAGTTTCGTCCGGTTTGAGGAAGCCCTCACCCTGGCCCGGCAATGGGATTGCGAATGGACCGCCACCGGCCATTACGCCCGCCTTTCCGTGGATGAAAATGGCAATCCCCGCCTCTACCGGGCTGTCTACCGCGAAAAGGATCAAAGTTATTTCCTTTACGGCATCCGTCCGGAATTGCTGAAATCCATCCTCTTCCCCTTGGGTAACAAAACCAAGGACGAGGTTCGCGCCATCGCCCGCGACCTGGGCCTGGTCACTGCCGAAAAGCCGGAAAGCCAGGAGATCTGTTTCACTCTGGGGCGCTCGTACAATGAGTTTTTGGCCCAGCATCTCGAATCCCGCGAAGGCCCGATCCTCAACCGGGCGGGGAAAGTGCTGGGCACGCACCCGGGGGTGACGCATTACACAGTCGGCCAGCGCCAAGGGCTCGGGCTTAGCGGGGGCCCCTATTACGTGTGTGAAATCGACGCGTCCCGCAACGCGGTGATCGTCGGCCGCCGTGAAGACCTGGCGGTTCGCGACGTCTCCGCCACCGCCACTCGTTGGATACACCCTCCCCGCCCCGGCGATCGCGTCTTAGGCCAGTTGCGGTCCCGCCACCACCCGGCTCCGGCCGATGTCCTCAACCTGGACGAGGGGACGGTCACACTCCGCTTTGATGAACCGCAGTTCGGCGCGGCGCCTGGCCAGGCGTTGGTTCTATCCCGGGACGATGAAATCCTGGGCGGCGGCATGATCGTTCCTCCCAAACGCAAAACAGACCCGGGCGGGTTGCCCGAGTCTGTTGCCTAAGCCGGGATGGGACACCCCTATTGTTTCAAGGAATTGGGATCCACCTGGATTTGCATGTCGCCCGGGGCGGCGGGGGATCGCGCCGGCGCGAATTTCGCTTTCCAGGCTTCTTCGGTGATCAAGGTTTCGATCTTGGCCGTTTCCCGCAATTTGGCGATGTAGGCTTTGTGCGTTTCCGCCTGTTCCCGCTGCTCGAGGAACTCGCGGATCCGGTCTTTGATCTCATCGTAGGGATACGTCTTTTCTTCTTGGTGTTCCGCTACTTTGACAATGTGATACCCGAACTGGGTTTCGAAAACCGGGCTGATTTCACCCACCTTGGCCGCGAAGGCCACCTTCTCGAATTCGGGAACCATCTTGCCGCGGGTAAACTCGCCTAAATTGCCTCCTTGCGCGGAACTGGGGCAATTGGAAAATTGCTTGGCGGCGTCTTCAAAACTGATCTTGCCGTCCACGATATCTTTCCGGATGCCTTCCAACTTGGTCTTCAGCGCGGCTTTCTCGGCCTCGTCCGGATCCCCGTCAAACTGCAACAGTATATGTGAGGCGGTCACGGATTCCTGCTGTTTCATGTTTTCAATATGGTCGTCATAGTACTTCTTGACTTCCTCTTCCGTGGTAGCATCCGGTTCGGGAGCCTGGGTGTTCAGCACCTTGGAGTAGAGTAAATCCGGACTTTCGGCAATCCGTTTGCGGATTTCCTCCTCCGTTACATTTTGCGCCGCCAGGATTTCCTTATACCGCTCTTCCGAAGGAAATTGTTTTTTGAATTTTTCGTATTGCTTTTCGACGTCATCCGGGTTGATCGTGATGTTCTTTTCTTGCGCCACGCTCTTGAGCAGCATTTTGGAAATCAAACTGTCCAATGCCTGCTTATACATCTGGGGTTTGATCTGGGGCAGGAGCTGGGGCGGAATGTTCTGGCCGAGATTCTGGATCAGCATCTCGATTTCTTCTTCCATTTGATCTTCCATGATGTTGATTCCATTCACCTTGGCCACTATTTCTCCACTGGCGGGCGCCGCCGGGGCGGCGGGCTGGACTTCGGCGGCTTGCGGCCCCGTTATCGATAACGCCAAAAGCACCGGGACATACCACAGGATTCGGGTACGGAACATGATGGGAATAATCTCCTTAACGGTTTGGATTTGAAAAAACCTGTGCCCTTTCGCGGACCGCGGCACCATCAGGGAAGGTCTGGGAGGGTACAATCAGGTACACGCGAAGATGGTTTCAGCTTATCGAAAAGAGGTGCAATGTCAAGGCAGTCGGGATTCTTCTCTATAAAAAACGGCTGGGTAGCCCTCCTAACCATCTATTGATATACTGTTGGCCACGCATCGGAGCATCCCAATATCCATGAACGAACCACAATCTTTTCATGAAATCCCCGTCCCTCTGGGGGAACGCGGTTATCAGATCACCGTAGGCACCGGTCTCTTGGATCAGGTTGGTGAACGGGCCAAGGCCTTGGGTTTTCAATCTCCCGTTCCCATTATCACCGACAGCCAGGTGGCCCCTCTGTATGGAGACCGGATCCGCCGGTCGTTGGAACAAGCAGGGTACCGCACCGGAATTCTCACTTTTCCCGCCGGAGAACCAGCCAAGACTTTGGATACCGTTGCCCGGCTGTATGACGGCATGGTCCGCCTCCGGCCCGAACGCCTTAGCGGATTGATCGCGCTGGGAGGCGGCGTAGCCGGCGATGTGGCAGGATTTGTCGCCGCCACGTACCTGCGGGGAATCCGCTTCATCCAGGTGCCCACCACACTCCTGGCCCAGGTGGACGCCAGCGTCGGCGGCAAGGTGGGCATCGATCATCCGGGGGGGAAAAACCTGATCGGCGCGTTCCACCAGCCGTCCGCTGTCCTGATCGATCCCGCCACCCTGCAAACCCTCGATCCACGGCAGGTCCGGGCGGGCCTCGCCGAAGTGATCAAGCATGGAGTTATCGCCGACCAGGAATTGTTCGAGGCGGTGCGGGAATTACTTCCCCGCCTGCTGGCCACCGATCTGGAAACGTATTGCCGCATCATTCCCTGGAATTGCCGCATTAAAGCGGAGGTGGTCCGGCAAGACGAAAAAGAGAGCGGCTTGCGCGCCATTTTGAACTTCGGCCATTCCATCGGCCACGCCGTCGAAGCACTCACCGGCTACGAACGCTACCTGCACGGCGAAGCCGTGGCCTTGGGCATGGTGGTGGAAGCCCGCCTCGGGGAAGCCCTGGGGATCACACCGGCCCCTGTCACGCGGGCGTTGGAATCCCTGCTCCGCCAAGCCGGATTTTCCCTGGCCCGGCCCGGTCTCTCCGCGGACGACCTGCTGGAGAGCCTGTTTCGCGACAAAAAAGTGGAAAAAGGCCTCTTGCGGTTTGTGTTCCCCACCGCCATCGGCCGGGTGATCATCCAGCCCGTGGATGATCCGGCTCTGGTGCGCCGGACGTGGGAATTGTATGGACCAAATCCATAACCCGTTCCCTCAAAATCCGTTGACTTTCACCCCCCGATAGGCTGTAATGATAATCAATGGTTTTGGAGACAAGGCTGAATGGTGAGAACCGCTCTGATCTTCCTCATAATTTGCCTGGTTGAGGGTTGTTATTCAACCGTGGTCCGGGTGGAAACCGATCCGCCGGGCGCCACGGTCCATTATGACTATCAGCCGCGAGGGGTCACCCCGGCCGAATTTGAAACCGGCTGGATGGGGACCCATAAAATCACCCTCGATCATCCGGAGTATGGGCGGCGGGAAGAGTTCGTGGAACTGAAACCCAAGCCCTACACGTGGTTTCCCCTGGATTTTTTGGTCACCATTCTTCCCATCAAGGTCGTGGACAAGCGGACCTTTACGTATGACATGACGGAAGAAGTCTCGACGGCAACGGAGGCCAGTAGCGATGAATCAGAGGGGTCGAAACCGGAATAATTACGATGAGTATTCCGGCGGCAGCAACATCCTGTTTACCTTGGGTTTGATCAGCGTCGTCGCCCTGCTGGTCGTGGGATTCGTTATGACCCAGGGCGGGATCGGGCCTCTCGCGAACAAAGGCTTGACCAGCATTTCCCTTAGTCCCACTCCTATCCCCCCGCAACCCACACCGGCGGTGTCCACCGTCCCCCCGGACGCGGCCGCTACCAGCCTGCTCCGGGATCAGTACGAGAAAGAAATGCTGAAGCAAAAGGAAATGTACGAAAAACAGATCCAGGAGCTCCGCAAAACCTACGAGACTCAGATCACCGACCTCAAAACCCAACTCCAACTGCTGGAAGACGAAAACACAATGCTGCGGAAAAGGAACTAGGCCATGCCGTATGTCTTTGGGGTGGATGGCGGCGGCACCCGCAGCCGCGCGATTTTAATGACTGACCGCGGACGGGTGGTTTATTACGGCAAAGGGCCCGGCTTGAATTATCACGATACCGGCGCCAGTCAAGTCACCGCCCTGATCCAGCGTCTTTTTCAGGAAGCCTTGCACGCGGCCCGGGGCCGTCCGGAAGAATGCCTGGGCATCTGCCTGGGCCTCGCCGGCGTGGGACAGGAACAAGACCACGAGATCTTGCGCCCCTTGTTTGACAACCTCTTCGGCAAGGAATCGTACCTGCTCACCAGCGACGCGGAAATCGCCCTCGTCAGCGGCACGTTGTCGGAATTTGGAATCGTGGTCCTCGCCGGGACCGGCTCCATCATCTTTGGCCGCAACCCCAAGGGCAAAGAGTCCCGCGTGGGGGGATATGGGCCGCTCCTCTCCGACGAAGGCAGCGGCTACCGTATCGGATTGGAAGCCCTGCGCGCCATCGTGCGCTATCACGACGGCCTGGGACCGGATACGCCCATCCGCTCCGCCGTGTTGTCTCATTTGCAGATGACGCAGATCAGCGAAATGGTGAACTGGGTCAACACCCGGTCCGCCACCCGGGAGAAGATTGCCGCCTTGGCGCCCATCGTGGTCCGGCTGGCCAGTGAGGATGATCCGGTGGCCGACGAGATTCTGAACCAACAGGCGGACGCCCTGGCTTTGGGAGTGGAATCCGTTTGCAAACGGCTGGAATTCTCCGAACGCGTGGATGTCGTACTGGGCGGCGGGGTGTTTAACGAAGCCTCCTATTATGGCCAGATCGTCCGCCGCAAAATCCTGTATTTGCTGCCGGGCGCCAACGTCACTCCCCCCCGCTTCGAACCGGTCGTGGGCGCGGCCTTGTATGCCCTTTCCATGGCAGGGATTCCCGTGGATGAAGACATTCTCGATAACGTCCGCCGTTCCACCCGCGATTCCACCCCGGTTTCCACCGCCGGTCCTGCGGTCCCCACCGAAACCGCCCCCAAGGCCACGGTATCCACTTCCGAAGGAGAGGAATAATTCCAATGGCCGACGGCCGGGAATTCCCGCATCCCTTATGAGTTGGATTCATATTCCGTGATTTAGGGTGATCGATCTTGTTTGTATTGGATCAGGTTCTTCCCTAACTTATAACAGTACACACTGGCCGGGATAAACTCGAATTGAACATTCTTGATGGTCTTCCGGGTTTGTAAACGCCGGGTCGTGATCAACACCGTACCCAAGTTATGGGCGTGACAAAATTCAATAACCGGTTCGAGAAGATGGTAGTCATCCGGGGGCCGGTCCGACCATTTGACTTCCACCGCCCATTCCACTTTTTCCCCCTTTTGATGGACCAGGTCGATTTCTCCCCGTTTCCAACGCGCGTAATACAAGGGGTACTCCGGAACGTGGAACCACTGCGCATACACCGCGGTTTCCACCAACGGTCCAGCTTCTTCCCGATCCATCTCCACGGGCTTAAACAAGGCGCAATGCATGGAGGGATTGGTTAAATAAACCTTGAATGTATTCGCCCGCAAAAAACGGCGGCCATCCCGGTCGATCCGGTGAACCATGCGGATCAAAAAAGCCGCCTCCAAATATTCCATGTATTTTTTAATGGTATTTTTCGATACACCGGAACTCTTCGACAAATCCTCCAGGGAGATTTCCCCCGCTGTGTTGTAAGCCAGGGTGGTGAAAAGGGAGTTCAATTCCTGAATGTCCTGGATGCCGTAGAGACTGGGCAAATCCCGCAGCAAGACCTTGTCCAGGATGTCGCTTTTCAGAAACCGCCGGGGATCGGCTTGGATTTCTTCGGAAAAAATCGCTTCCGGATATCCCCCAAAATTCAGGTATTGGAAGAATTCCCGGTTTAATGAATCCACATCCCGGCTGGAATGGAACCGGGGGAGTCCGTCCTTATTTTGGGATTCCTGGATCAGGTTTTCTTTTTTCAGCAAATGGAGATACTCATAAAACGTCAGGGGAGGAAGCAAGAACTCTGTGAATCGACCCGCTCCGGATTCCAGGCTTTTCATTCGGAGGGCGGCCGCCGCGGATCCCGAAACCATGCATTTCACGGAAGGATAGGAATCCACGATCGCTTTGAGATGAACTTCCCAGTTTTTCAAATACTGAATTTCATCAAAAAAAACATAACATTCTTTTTGCGTATAATCCAATCCCGTGGCTTCCCGGTAATACTCCAGCAAGGATTCCAATCCTAATCCGGTATAGAGGGGATGATCCACCGATAGATAGATGATTTGGCAGGGTGGATATTTCTTCTCCAGCAAATGTTGGATGGCATGATGAATCATTACCGTCTTTCCGACACGCCGGGACCCCATTAATACCACGGCCCGGCGGACGTGGCGGTTCATCATCAAGGGTAAAAATAAACGAAGATAGGGCCGAGGGGTCCATTCCTTGAATAGAAGCGGGAATTTCTCCTTCCCTTGCCACCAAGGATTTTCCGTCTCCAAACGCCGTATGATTTGGTCCTTCGGAATCTCGCGCATGAGTGAACACGATCAAATTTGTTATCTTACTATATTATATTGATAAATAAAGCCAATGCATTGATCTTATTTAATCATCCGGAATCGGCACGCGGCGTTCTATTACGCGTCCAGGGGGCTGGAGATGACAAGTAAAGGCAGTGGTCAAGGAATGAGGGCTGTGGTCTAGAAATGAATCGATTTACGGACAGAAGAATCAATTCCGTATTGATTCACTATATTAATGGTAATGAGAGAAAGCCAAGCGCTAGGGGATCGCAGTTCACCTGGGGGAAATGGGTAACGTCCCTTACCGCGCCGGAAGGGGGATGGCGGCGGCCAGTGCGGCGGCCAGATTGGATTGATTGATGTCGCCCTTGCGGATAATCGCCGCGACTTTGGTTTCCAATTCGCGCGTCTCCTCCCGGGACAATTCCTTGCCGGTGATCACGGTGATGGAAACCTTGTCCCCCCATAGTTCATGGCAATACTGAATCACCCGTTCGCCGTTGATTTGGGGCATAAGCAAATCCACCACCAGGTAGTCGGGGCGGTGTTCGGCCAAATAGATCATGGCGTGCAGCCCGCTGTAGGCTTTTTGCACTTTGTAATGGCCCCGGTGCTCGAGATAATCAGCCAGGATTTCCACCGTGTAAGGATCATCGTCGACAATCAAGACCGACGGGGCTTCAACCGGCACATGACATGGTGTCACCGGCGCGGCCGCGGAGGATACGGCCCAGGCGGGTGTGTCGGATGGTTTTTCTGGTTCTGGAGCGGGATGCGCCGCGGATTCAGAAAGGGAAGGGAATAAAATCGTAAAGGTCGTTCCATGCTCCGGCTTGCTTTCCAGGTTGATGGAGGCACCCAACAACCGGGCTAAACGGTGGACAATCGCCAGTCCCAGGCCCGCTCCTTCCTGACGCCGGTGGGGATAGGCATCACCCTGGTGGAAGAGGTCAAAGATGGCTTCCCGTTGTTTCAGCCCGATCCCCACGCCGGTGTCTGAGACCCGTATCAATCCACCTGAATCCTGGGGACGGATTTCTATATGAATGGAACCCTGGTTGGTGAATTTGATGGCATTGGAGACCAGTTGGCGGATGATTTCTTTGACTTTGCTGGAATCGGTCACGATTTCAACGCCCCGCCGCGGATGGGCGATTTCCAACGCCAATCCTTTTTCGTCGGCCAGGACCTGGTATTCTTCCAAGACTTCGTTGACCGCCTCCACCAGATTCGTGGTTTCATGGAACACCGAGATGATACCCGCTTCCAAGCGCGAGAGTTCCAGCAGCTGGTTGATCAGCGTGAGGAGGCGGGTGGCGTTGCGGTCGATACGCCTCACCGCCTTTTGCTGTTTCTCGTTCAGCGCGCCGTAAACCTCTTCCTCCAGCATGGAGTTATACCCGATAATGGCGTTGAGCGGCGTCCGCAGCTCATGAGAGATCATAGCCAAAAATTCGGTGCGCAATTGCTCCGCTTTTTCCATGCGATGGATGATCTCCTCCGCCTGTTGGCAATCGCCTCTCTCAAAGGCCGATTTGATTTGATTGACGATGTCCTCGGATGCCATGGTCCCCAACTCGAATGATTATGGTACTTTCAGTATACCGGACAAACCGGGCATATCAAATTACGTGGAAAAAATTGATTCCCACTGTTCCCGCCGGGAAGGATTCCTGCGTTCCCCAGCCAATTTCCCTCAGGCTTTTCCGATTAATCCCGGCCGGGCATACTTGGAGGGAGGAACATCGGACGGGCGTTCCCCTTCGGGGCATGTTCCTCTTTTTCCCTTTACGAAATGACTGTAAAACAATAAGCCTATGAATTCAACCAATCCCTCAACCGGGGACCGATTCCTTGTTCTACACCACCCGTGGAGCCGGGTAGGGCTGTTCCTCTTTTTTCTTTTGGCCGGGCTTTGGGCAAGTTGGCCCGCCGCCCGCGCTTTTTTCGTGGCCGATGATTTTGGATACATTTTCAAAATTCGACAGATCGGTGCCGCGGCGGTTTGGACCATCCCTTCAGACCGGTTTGTCCGCCCCGGGGTATGGTTCTTTTATTGGCTGGATTACCGGCTTTGGGGATTGAATCCGACCGGCTATCACCTGACCAATCTGATCTTGCACGCGGTCAACGCGCTATGGGTGACGTTGATTGCCTGGGAATTGTTCCGCCTTGTCCATCCGGATGAAAAACCCCCATGGGTGCCTTCCGCAGGCGCGGGGTTGTTGTTTCTGCTGCATCCCAGCCACACCGAGGCGGTCAGTTGGATCTCCGGCCGTTCGGACGTGATTGCCACCTTTTGGATTTTGCCCTCGCTTTTTTACTACTTGAAATATAAACGCACCAGCGCCCGCCGTTTTCTGGTAGGTTCGGCTTCTTTGTACGCGCTTTCCTTGTTGTCGAAGGAATCGGGAGTAACGTATCCTTTTCTAATCCTGATTCTCGATTGGTCATGCCGTATGTGGATTCCTCCAGCGGGTCATTCCCGGTGGAATCCCGTGGTTTATTTTGCGATCCTGGCGGCGTATATGGGACTTCGCCGCCTCATTCTCAACGATTGGATCGGCGGGTATGGCTTTAACATCCATGCCCGGTTCGATTTTGCTTTTTTAGAGAGGAATTTCTATTTTTTAACCGCCCGGACGCTGCTCCCTCCCATGGAGTATCCCATCCATGGAATGATATTGCGATTGGGCCGCCTGGGTCTCCTGTTGGTTTTCGCCACGTTGGCCGGAGTCGGGATGGCATGGTGGTGGAACCGCCGGACGCGCCGGCGGGAATTCTGGGGAATCCATAGCCGCCGGCTATTTCTGTTGATCATCCTCTTACTGATGTACCTCGCCGCCCTGGCCCCCGTTCTCAATCTCAGTATTCACTTGGGTTCATCCTTGGGAGAACGGCTGATCTACCTTCCTGGGGTGTTCATCATTCTGGCGGGGGTCTTCATTGTCCATTGGGTGTCGCGCTGGACTTGGCTCAAAGTCCTCCTGCTGGGAATCCTTGCGGTCGTTTGCGCCAATCAACTGTACCAGTCCAACCGGCATTGGGAAAACGCCGGCCGGATCACTCGACAAATCGTCCACGATCTGACCCGCCTGGAACCGGCCCGGCGGTTGTTTATCCTCAATCTGCCGGATACCATCGGCGGCGCGTATGTATTCCGCAACGGGATCAAACCCGCATTGAACCTCTTCGGCGATTCTGCCCGCCTGCGGGAGATTCGAGTGGTTGCTTATCAAACTCTTTTTGAACTTACCGATGGAGTCGAAATCCGCCAGGAGAGTGCGGAGACCTATGAAGTCAAGACCGCCAGTCCCCGAACGTATTTTTTGAACCGCCGGATTCCCCCGTCAGACCTCGCTTTTTTTCATGTGCGGGACAGAGACCGGTTTCGATTCACGGTCCGGTTTCCTAACCGAACCGGCGAAGACCGGATGGCGTACTATTCGCGTGGATCGCTGCGTGAGATTCCGTAAAGCGAGGTCATTTCGTCCATGGACATCGTATCCCGGCTGGATTGCCACTGTTCCCAATAGTCATGTCGGAATACAATCTCATTGACCTGAAATTTACGGGGCGGAAAATGAAGAAGTGGTATAAAGTATGGAACTTGTTCCTGGCTTATTTGGATCTCCTGTTGCGGCGGGAGAAGCCCCATGCCGATCCTGTCGAACTGTCCGTGGGAACCACCTCCTTCTGCAATTTGCGCTGTATCCAATGTCCGCGTGAGGGGCACGAGGGCAACCTGATGCCCTTCGATGAGCATTTGGACCTGGCCTATTACCAAAGCCTCGAACCGTACCTGAAACGGGCCAAGGAAGTCAGTTTGTATGGTCTGGGCGAGCCCATGATCGACAAACGGTATTTTGACAAGGTTCGATACGTGACGTCCTTCGGCGCGGAAGTCAGCCTTTCCTCCAACGGCACTTTGATGGATGAACGCCGGTGCCGCGAAATCATCGAATCCGGCATCAAGTCCATAGGAATCTCCCTCGACGCGGCCCGGGAGGAAACCTTCGCCGTGGTCCGGCCCCCCGGCGGCCTGCCCGCGATCGTGGAAAACATCAAACGCCTAAGCCGCATGAAGAAGGAGCAGGGGACCCTCCGTCCCCTCATCCGTCTGTCGTTCGGTATCATGCCCCAAAACCTGGAAGACCTGCCCTTGTTTCCCGATCTCGCGGCGGAGGCGGGGGGAGAGGAGATCATTGTTCATTCCGTCATCTTTATGTCCGAGGCCAAACGCCGGGAGCTGACCACCGATCCGCAAAAGGTCCGGCCGGCGATCGAAGCCGCCCGCGCCCGGGCCCGCGAATTGGGCATTGCCTTTTGTGTGTGGGACCTTGATCCCTTCACGTATCTGAAATCGCTTCGCTACGTCCGGGGAGAAAGTGAGGCATCCTATGCCTCGTCCTCTGCCACGGGCCGATCGAGCCATGGTTATTTCTGTTTCTTCTTATGGCGCAACGCCATGATTCAAGGCCATGGCGAACTGTTTCCTTGTTGCTACATGACCAACAAGCGCCTGGGCCGGTTGCAAAACGGCAATCTGCTCGAGTTGCGCGGCCATCCGTTTTTGGCCGAATTGCGCCGCCGGCTCTATGAGGGCGATCCCCCCGAACCTTGCGCCGGCTGTCCCCAGCTCTATCCCTATGACCGGCAAAACATCCTCAAAAGCGGCCTGCAGGAAATGATAAACCTGATCCGGTCCTGACGCGGATTGGATCATTGAGGGGATGGCCGGGCTTGGCCCATGCCCGAGATTTTCCGCATTGGACGGCTCCATCCGGGATCAGAGTGTGGATGGTTACGCCAAATCCTTCTCTCCTTTTGAGAGGGAATCAGGATGAGGGAAACTTGGAAAAGGCAAAATGCATCCTTACCCGGCAAACAGGGAAATATGAATTGGGAAATCTTAAATTGGGAAATCTTAAATCACCGCCTCTTCCAGTTTCCTCAACCCGTACAAGGGAGGGATCAGGATGGCAAAGGTTTGCAGGAGCAGGAACAGCGCGCCGAAGAGGATCAGGTTCGGATTCATCGCGAATTGTCCCGCCAGATCCGTTCCGGGGATATGGTTGAGCACGAACTGGCCCACCACCACCACGCTGCTGGCGAAATACAGCAGGGTGAGGATCATGGTCACCAGCGCGCCGGTGTCCGAAGTGACGTCCGCGGCGTTCGTGGCTTCGAATTTGTGGAATACCGCGCCGAACCCCATCGTCCAGCTGGTGAATCCGAACGCGAACAGGAAGAGCACGAAGATGCTGAGCCATTGCAGGGTGGAATCCACGCCCAGTATCCGGTTCAGCATATATCCCATTCCCTGGCCGATGCACAGGAGCACCAGCGCGTGCAGATAATACTTGGTAAAGAAAAAACGCGGCAGGCCGATGCCCGCGCTTTGGATGGTCCAAAACGCCTTGCCTTCAAGGCTGATGGAGGGGAAACTGAACCGCAGGGACAAGGTGGCCTGAATGAATCCCAGCAAAATGACATTGATGAAGGCCATCTGGTTGCGGATGCGCGAGTCGGGTTCATCGAACATGATGTTCTGGGTATGGGCCACGTAAAACAGCACCAGCGCCAGGATCAGGACCAGTTGCCCCCATTGCGAAAAATCACGCGCGAAGACATGCACTTCCTTAAATAAAACCGCGCCCACCCGGCCCGGGATCAACCGCTTCAACCACAGGCGTTTTTTGCGGAATCGCCGCCCCTCAGGACGCCGGTGAACGAGGCGGACCCGCTCTTGCGCCCACAACCAGGCGTCCGCGTACCAGCGGTAGCCTAACTCCAGCGCCACATGCCACAGGAACAACGCGCTCGACCACAACAACGCCAAGTAGAACAACATGCGTCCGACCTTGCCGGTATAGGCCGATTGCATCACCTGCGTCATCCATTGGCTGGGGACGTAGGGATAGGAGGAAAGCCGCAAATTAGCCAACGTTTCGCCCAATTTGCTTACATCCACATTGCTCAGCAGAATTTTGTTGGTTAAGGAGATGTAGAGAATGATTCCAGTAAAGCCGGCCAGCACCAGGACCGATCCGAGGGCCATGCGGAGGGCGCGGCCGATGATCCACCGGGCGATGAACAACATCCCCAGGATGCCCATCAATCCCGCGGTGATTAAAAATCCAATCAAACCCACTACCACCGCCGGGTAATACCACCAGGCCGCCTTGAGTTCCCACCCGTAGGCCAGGATGATGGGGACGCAAAACACTCCCGATACCCACCCGCCTAGAATCAAGGCTTCCAGGCATTGGATGCGGTAAAGATCCGGAATGGGGTAGGGAGAACTGAAGAGGGTGGGCAATTCCATCCCCCGGAAGAGGGACGAGTACGCCGTGAGGAGATGACCCAGAACGATGATGATCAAGACCGCCAGGAATCCAAAGGAGATGATGCGTTCCAGAACGATCGGGCCGACCACATCCACCTTGGTGACTTCCTGGCACAGCCGCGCGACCACCACGTAACAAAGAAACCAAAACACCCCGACCAGCAGGAGAAATCCGCTGGAACGGAGGATGGAATCCAGGTTGAGGCGCTTCCACCGGCGCACGGTGTACAACCACTTGACCCGCAATAACGCACGATCTTGTTTGGCTCCCATGATCCAGGGACCCTCCGCGCCTGGTTCCCGGAGGCGGAATCCGTCCCGGCGACAGTGGAAGGGAAATTTACAGGGTACTCAAATGGTCTTCGTCCAGCGAGTGATCCCAATAGAGAAACCGTTGGCAGCCTTCACAGACCACGATGTCCTGCCCGCGTTTGGCCAACTGCACCAAGCGGGGGGTCAACCGGATGTTGCATGCGCTGCAATGATTGCCATTGGCCGTGGCGACCGCCACGCCCTGTTTGCCGTTAAATACCCGGATAAAGCGGTTATACAACTCGGGTTGAATGGTGATCCGGAGTTTTTCGGTTACCTTCCGGGCTTCGTCCACCCGTGCGCCCAATCCCTGTTCCCGTATTTCGAGCTCTTGCAGTTCGGACTGGAAACTGATTTCCCGCTCCTCCCGCTCCTTCCGTTTTTCTTCGAAGAGTTTCCTCTCTTTTTCCACCCGCTCCATCACCTCGATCAAGCGCTCCTCGGAGCGGGCGTTCCGGCGGTCGAGCGATTCGATTTCCGCTAAAGTGGCCTGATATTCCTTGTTGTTTTTGATGGTCAGCAGCTGGGCCTCTTTCTTGACCCGGGCGCTTTGTCCTTCCTGAATTTCCAACTCGACGGTGCGCTGTTCCACTTCATACTTTTTATAGCGCTCTTCCGCCCGGAGGGCTTCTTCTTTCAAATTGTTGAGATATGTGAGGATTTCTTGTCTTCGGCGGGGAATTTCTTGATATTCTTTTTCCAGTTCCCGCTGGGCGCTTAAGGCCCGTTGCAGCTCGAGAAGGGAACAAAGTCTAGGATCCATTCTGGGTTACCCTTTGCCTGACGTGACGTGCCATCCCATGATTTTCTTTATTTTTTTCTTTGACCGGTTTGACGCTGCCTGATGGGGCTCAGTCTTCGGGACGAGGATACTTTTCATCCAGCTTGTCGGTGATGTCTTCAATGAAACGCGCGATGGTGATCGAGTCCGGGGGACGCATTTCCGGACCGTTGAAGGCGCTGAGGTACGCGGATGTGATCATCGCCACCAATTCCATCCGCCGTTCGTCGCTAACCCGTTCCACCATGATGGCATCCACCTCCCTATAACCGTTCTTGGCTTGACTCGTGTGAATTTACCCAACAAATTAGCATACGAACTGTCTCTGGTTCACGCAAGGGTTCGGTTCGGCTTCCCAGGGAAAATCATGGGAGGGCCGGGCCGCGGGAACATCACTCGGCGGTGAAAGCTCCATGATCCCTCCTCCGCGCACTCGAATATTCGTTCCCCGCGCGGGAGACGGCTGGCTGGTTCTTGACGACCCGGATGCCCTCGCCATCCGCCGGTCGCTGCGCCTCCAACCGTCCGACCGGGTCGCGTGTTTCAACGGCAATGGCCTGGAGCATCACTACCAGGTCAAGGAATCCTCCCGCGGCCGGTTGGTCCTCGAACTAATCCAATCCGAAAAAAACCTTCGTGATGTCTTGCCTCCTATTACTGTCTTCGCCGCCGCCACCAAGGGCAAGACCAAAGACCGCGCGGCCCGCGATCTCCCCCCGTTGGGTGTCACCCGGATCGTGTTTTACCGGGCCGGCCGCACCATCGGAGAACCATCCGAATCGGCCTCCCCCCGGCTCCAGAAAATCGCGATCGAGGCCTGCCGCCAGTGTGGCCGCTCCACCATTCCCCTGGTAACGGTGTCGAACCGTTCCCTGCCGGAGTTGTTTCAGACCGGGGAAGTTTCTCCTCAACGCTCGCTGTTGTTCTGGGAGGCGGCCGGCGGCGCGGGAGCATGGCCCTCACTTGATTGGATGAAAGAACTCACGCTGATTTTCGGCCCGGAAGGCGGATTTTCGCCTGAGGAAATCGAGTGGATCCGGCACGCCGGGATTCCCATGGCCCCGCTGGGCCGCCGGATTCTCCGGGCGGAACTCGCGGCCGTGGTGGGCCTTGCCCTGGTGCAGGCCCGGCGGGGCCTGTTCGAGCAATGTCCGGCCGGTTCGTCCGGCGGAGCGGAATGACTATAATGATTATCTGAAATTATTCCTAGCGATTCAGGAAAACGGTGGCTACCAAGAATTCTCCCTCGTTTTTGATTCAAACGCTCGGCTGCAAGGTGAATCAATATGATTCCGAGCGGCTGCGGGCCCGATTGTTACGCCAGGGATTCCGTTCGTGTGCGGGAGAGAACGGTGAACCGGATCTAATCATTGTCAACACCTGTTCGGTTACGTCGGAGAGCGACCGCAAAGGCCGGCAACTCATCCGGAAACTGGTCCGCCGCTTTCCCAACGCCCGGCTGGCCGTGACCGGCTGCTATGCGGAACGCAAGCCCGAGGAAATCCTCCGTATCCCGGGAGTTGGTGAAGTCATCCGCATTGAAGACCAGGAGACCTGGGCCCAACGCGTCGCGGACGAACTCGGCTGGGGGTGTGAGGACCAGGACGCCCTTTGGGAAGCGGGGGAGGGAATTGAACTCTTCGAAGAACACACCCGTGCCTTTGTCAAAATTCAAGACGGGTGTGATTTGAAATGCACTTTCTGCAGCATTCCCCAAAGCCGGGGCCGGGCCCGCGGCCGGCCAATGCCCGAGATCGTGGCCGAATGCGCCACCCTGGTTCGCCACGGCTATCCGGAAATCGTCCTATGCGGTATCTGCCTCGGCCAGTACGGGCGCGGCACGGAGATCCGGCTCCCTCAGCTGGTCCGGGCTGTGGCGGCCATCGAAGGGATTCAGCGGGTGCGGATCTCCTCCCTCGAACCCCAGGATGTGAGCGATGACCTCTTCGCAGTCATGACGGAAAATCCGGAAATTGTATGCCCTCATCTTCATTTACCCTTGCAAAGCGGCTCCAATCGAATCTTGCGCCGCATGAAACGCCCGTATACGGCGGAGTATTTCCGGGAACGGGTGGAACACGCCCGGGAACGGATTCCCCGGTTCGAGGTCTCCACCGATATTATGGTGGGCTTTCCCGGCGAAAGCGAAGAGGATTTCGAACAATCCCTGACGATGGTAAGGGCCGTCCGGTTCAACAAGGTCCATTCCTTCCGGTATTCCCGGCGGGAAAATACTCCCGCGGTCCGCATGCAAAATCACCTGCCGCCTCCGGTGATCGAGGATCGCCGCCGCCGCCTCGACGAGGCGGCCCGCGCCGTGGCCGATGAGGTCAAGCGGAGCTACATCGGTTCGGTTCTTCCTGTCCTGCCGGAAACTCCACGGGACCAGTGCGCTAGCGGATTCACGCCCAATTATCTGCGGGTTGATTTCACGTCGGGCCGTCCTATTCTCCCTGGCTGTCCGGTCATGGTGCGGCTGACGGGACTGCATAACGGAAGATTGGTGGGCGAGACATTGGATTGATCGTCCAGATCCTTGATCACACAGTGAGTATAGATGATGCAAAAAATCGGTATTTTGCTTGCCGTCTGGCTTTGCTCCACCGGATTATTTCTTGCGCCGGCCTTTGCGGCAGAGCCGTTGCCCTGGGCCAATCCCTGGGATGTGGGCATGGACTATGAATACGTTAACCGGGCCTTCTCCGAACTCGCCAAAGAGATACAAAGCGGAGCCGCTCCCGGGGCGGTGGGCCTGGTGCTCAAGGAGGGGAAGATCATTGCCCGGCGGGCGGTTGGCCAAGCGCAAACCCATTTGGCCCTTCAAAACAACGAAAGCCATGAAATCACCTATGTCCCCTACAGCGGCCGGATGCTTGAAGACACCCTCTTCGACCTGGCCTCTCTTACCAAGATGATCGCCACCACGACATCCATCCTCATCCTGGTGGATCAAGGTCAAATCGATCTGGACAAGACCGTGGCTTCTTACATTCCTGCCTTCGCCGCGCGGGCCAAGGATAAGGTTACCGTCCGGCATCTGATTACTCATACCTCCGGACTTCCCTCCTGGTTTCCGTTTTATCAGATCTACATCGACCGGGAAGAGGTTTTCCGCTCCCTCGACGAGGA
Organism: Candidatus Omnitrophota bacterium; assembly: GCA_013177805.1. GTDB lineage: Bacteria > Hinthialibacterota > Hinthialibacteria > Hinthialibacterales > Hinthialibacteraceae > JABLXU01. Next base: position 152,454 of record JABLXU010000009.1, on the reverse strand, counting down.
TTTCGCCCTCGAAACCCCGCCGGGAGCCGTCCGCGTGTATAGTGATTTGGGTTTCATCGTCCTGGGACGGCTGGTGGAAGTGGTCTCCGGAAAGCGCCTGGACCGTTTCGCGCAGGAATACATCTTCGGGCCTCTGGGCATGACCCATACTGGATTTCTGCCCAGCCTCCCGGCGCGTTATCTCGCCGCGCCCACGGAACTCGATCCGGGACGCGATGGCTTCCTCAAGGGCATCGTTCACGATGAAAACAGCCGCGCCCTGAGTGGCGTGTCCGGTCACGCGGGGCTGTTTTCCACGGCCACCGATCTGGCGTTATTCGCCCAAATGCTTCTCAATAAGGGCGAACTCCACGGCCGCCGGATTCTCAAGGAAGCAACGGTCCAGGCTATGCTGAAATCCCAGCTTCCCCAATCCGCCATCGACAAAGGGTCGGCTTTTCTGCGGAACCGGAAGCAGTTGATCGGCTGGTGGGGTATGGATGACAAGATAACCATCGGGGCGGATGGGGGATTGCCCTCCCAAACCGCTTTCGGCCACACCGGATTCACGGGCACCTCATTTTACGTTGATCCCGAGCATAACGCCGCTGCCATTTTGTTGTCGAATGCCATCCACCCCAAACGCGAAGACGCCAACCGCTCCGCTTTGCGCCGGGCGTTTTACGTGAACATCAGCAAAGCGCTGGTGGGATCCGCCACGGTGAATGTCGAACCGGAATATCAAGCCAAGTGAAATAACTCGGTTGATTCCAACATATTAAATTGCTGGCCAATAACGGATTTGGACTTATTTCGGAGGCACGGGCCGGCTATTCCATCTTGAAACCGGCCGGAATAGTAACGTACAGTAATACCGGCCGTGGTGGAAGAATGCGTGCCGGAGGGTGAATCCGGGCCGCCAATACGGCAAAGAACCACAAAGATCCGATATGCTGGTTAGTTTGCATGTCCGCAATTTCGTATTGATTGAAGATTGCCGCATCGAATTCCATCCGGGATTGAATGTATTGACCGGAGAGACCGGCGCGGGCAAATCCATTCTGGCGGGCGCGCTGAGCCTTTTGGTGGGCGAACGCGGATCGCCGGAGAGCGCGCGGAATCCGGATCACGACGCGGTAATCGAGGCCGAATTCGCGCTCGATCCCGCTTCGCCGCACACGCGGGAAATTCATGCTCTGTTGGAGGCAGCCGGCATCCCGTGGGAGGACGAGGTGCTGCTGGTGAAGCGGATTCTGGCTCCGGGAGGCCGCAGCCGGATTTTCATCAACAACACGTCCTGCCTGGTGAAGAATCTCAAGGAACTGGGCGAGCGGTTGATGGATCTGCACGGCCAGCATGAGCACCAATCCCTGCTGCATAAATCAAGTTACCGCCCGTTGCTGGACCGTTTCGGCGGCTATCAGAACATTTTGGACGCCTACCGGGCCGCCTATGCCGAATGGCAGGACATCCGCCGGCGGCTGCAAATTCTTGAAACCAACGAACGCGAACGGCGGCGGCGGGAAGACATGCTGCGGTATCAGGTGGAGGAAATCGAGAAAGCGGGATTGGCGGAGGGAGAAGACGAGAAAATCGCGGAACGCCTGCAGGTGATTCAGCACGCCGGGCGGCTCAGCGAATGGTGCGCGGAAGCGATCCGCTGGCTGACCGGCGGAGACGAATCTCCCGCTCTCCTCGATACGTTGGACCGTGTGGAATCATTACTGGTCAACCTGGAGAGCATGGACCGGCATGCCGCGCCCATTCTGGAGATGTGGCAGCCTGCCGCCATCACCCTCCGGGAAGCCGCCCGGGAGCTGCAAACCTACGCGCTGTCGCTGGAATTTGATCCCGGAGAATTGGACGAATTGCAACAACGCCATTTCCAGATCAAAACCTTGAAAAACAAGTACGGAGCGACGGTGAGGGAGATTCTGCAATACGGTGAGACCTGCCGGGCCGAGCTGGTCCGCATGGAGAACTTGGACGAAGAGCGCGAGGCTCTCCAAAAGCAAGAAGATGCGTTGCGCGGCGAGGTGGCGCGCTGGGGCCGCGAACTGCACGCCAAACGCTCCCAGCACGCCCAAACCACCGCCCTGCGGATCCGCGAAGAATTGCAAAGCCTTGGTATGGAGCAGGCGGAATTCGAGATCCAAACGGCCTACCGCTTCGGTCCCGGGGGCCTGGACATCGGCGAGGCGCAACCGGTGATCTTCGGACCGGATGGGAGCGATGAAGTGGACTTTCTCATCTCCACCATCCCCGGCCGCCCGCCCCGTCCCTTGCGGGAGGTGGCCTCGGGGGGAGAAATCTCCCGGATCATGCTGGCCATCAAATGTGTATTTGGGAAGGCCGACGCGGTGCCGTTTATGCTTTTCGATGAAATCGATGTCGGCGTGGGCGGGCGCACCGCGGATGCCGTGGGAGAGCGTTTGGCCCGGCTGGCCCGCGAGAAACAAGTGCTGTGTATCACCCACTTGCCCCAAATCGCTTCCCGCGCCCAGCGGAACTTGCGGGTGGATAAAAAAGAAGTGAACGGCCGCCTGCTTAGCACGGTGGAGGTCTTGAAGGGCAAGGAGCGGGAAGCAGAGCTGGCGCGCATGCTGGGAGGAGAAGACCCAGCCGCCTCCAAGAAATTCGCGCGGGAATTGCTGAAAGGGGCGAAACGGAACTGAGCGGGCCCGAAGGGTGGAAACGGTATTAAAAGTTTCTGGCAAGGACCAATAGGCTAATTGCCCTTCAATCAGAAATTCATTATCATCTATCCTTTGAAATTTAAAAAAATGCCGGTGTTGAACCTTCACGGTGGCCGGGTGGTTTCCTGACGGCCGATTCATGAGCAAGGAAAACGAGCCTTGGGCTGCCACTAAGAATGGTCTACTTGGGGACGCTGATCCCAAGAATAGGAAATCGCTGATGAATGATGAAAACCAGTCCCGGCCCTTGATTCTTCTGGTGAATGATGCGCCCGGCAGCGGGAGGGATTGGGATTCTTTAATCATGGAAGACCGCTGTGAAACCATCCTTGCGGATACAGCGGACACGGCGTATGAAATCTTTGCCACCCTGCGGCCGGATCTGGTGGTGGTCCGCGCGGCGGGTATGCCGCCTCACGAGCAAGAAAAACTAATCGAATTCCACCGGCAGTCGCGGCGGGCCGGGAGCTCCGTGCCCATGATTTTTTTGGACGCGGATGGTGATACTCTTCCGGGGAATCGCGAAGAGGATGGGATCGAAGATATCATCCTGTTTCCTCCGCTGAGCGGCCAGGATCCCGAGCGCCTGCAAGAAACCAGCGGAAAGAACCTTCTGGGGCGATTGGGCCGCCAGTATTTTCGGGCGATTGTGCGTGGCTCACTTCAACATTCCGCCTTGCGGAAAAAGATGGAGGAGTTGGAGAAACACCACGCGCGGTTCCGCCGGTTGGCCGAGCGGGATCTCCGTGAAACCGCGGCGATTCAGCGTTCCTTTTTGCCGCAATCCTTTCCCTCGCATCCGGACATTTCCATGGCCGCTGTGTACGAACCTTCGATGCAGATCGGCGGCGATTACTACGACGTGATTCCCTGGGATGAAAATCACTGGGGCCTGGTGATGGCGGACATCGCGGGGCATGGAGCGGCCGCGGCCGTGGTGATGGCGCTCACGCAAATGGTTGTGAAAGAGTTCGGGAAAGGCATCGGACAACCCAGTGAAGCGTTGCGGATCTTTGACCGCAAACTCAATGCCAATCTCTCCAGCGATCATTATGTGACCATGATTTACGGCGTGTTGGATCTCACCACCATGGAGTTTACATATGCTTCCGCCGGTCATGTTCCTGGTTTGTATTATTCGGCCCGGGCGGATCATCCCACGGTGCTGAAACAGGAACCTTCTTACCCGTTGCGCACGTTTCCCGTGGATTCCTACCCGGAATACCGGCTGGCCTTGGAACCGGGCGACTCGGTTTTGTTTTACACGGATGGAGTCACGGATGTGCAGAATCCTCAAGGCCAGTTTTTCGGAATCGGGAAACTGTTGGATTTGTTCGCGCAACATCACGATTGGCCCCCGGACCGGCTCGCGAAACAAATCCTCGATGCGGCGGAACGATTTCGTGAAAAGCGGGAACGCCTGGATGACTTCACGTTGTTGGTAGTAAGCCGGAAGAAATAAACACAAATGGCGGGGGATCCGGTGCCGCGAAACCGTCACTCCGTTTGCCAGAAAACAAGAATCCTAGGGAACAGAAAGTTTTACCGGGACCTCAGCCAAGTGAGATCCTGTTCGCGGGTGAGAGGTTCTATAAGGGCGGTTACGGCTTCCCCGAACAACGATTCGCTCCAATCATGGCCCACAGTGACCACATTCAGCCGGTTTTCATTCGCTTCCCATAAGGCGTGATAACCCATTTCTCCCGTCAGAAACACATCCACATCGAGAGGGTAAACCAGGGCCGGCAATGAGTTGCCGCTGCCCGTCGATACCGCGAAACGGCGGACCGGACGGCGGCGGTCCGGTCGCACGCCGCCCAGGGATTTGAGCCCAGGAAGACTCTTCACGATCCGTTTCTCAAATTCACTCCAGGAGAGCTTCCGGCCAAATTCCGCGATCCAGAGGGCTTGGCGCAGGTCCCGCAGGTCTTCCAGGGGATACAAATCGTAGGCTGGTTCCTCGTAGGGATGGGATTCAAACAATGCCTGAATCACGGCTCCCTTTCGCGATGTGGGCAAAACCATCTCCAGCCGGTCTTCCTCCGCCCGTTCAAAAGCCCCTGCCCGGCCCAGGAACGGTTGGCTGCGTTCGGAACCGCGAAACGTACCGGTTCCCCGCGACGTGAACGAGCATAGGTCATACTCGCCGATGAACCCCGCCCCGGCGCGGCCCAGGGCTTCGCGCACACGGTCCGTGTGTTCGGGCGGAACGAAGGTCACCAGTTTCAACCGTTCGGCTTGGGGTTTGGCGGCCAGAGGGGTCACGCGGACGCATCCCAGTTTGCGCGCCCAGAGGGGAACCATCCCCTGGGGGTGCAGATCGAAATTGGTGTGCATCGCATACAGCGCCAGATCCCGCCGGACCAATTCGCGCGTCAGCCGTTGCACGGGGTTATTTGCCAACAGGCGGCGCAGCGGGTGGAAAATCAGGGGATGATGCACCAAGAGAAAATCGGCCTGGAGCCGGACCGCCTCCTCAAGAAAAGCAGTGGACATCTCCAGTCCCGGCAATATCCGGCGGATCTCCCGTTCCGGGTCGCCTACTTGCAAGCCCACGGGATCGTCCGGCAAGGCCCATTCGAGAGGGACGGCGTGTTCGAGGATTCGGGTAAAGTCCTTGATTTTCATGGCGTATTCACCGCAGCGGCACAAAGCGGCGCCTCATTTCCCATTCTTCGGCATCAACAAGCCCTTGCAACGGCGGGAGGGAATCAACAGAGTCTCGAAAGTCCGCCGCAGCTGATCGGGAGTAACCGATTCCAACACTTCGAGGTAATGCACCGCGTGTTCGATAGTGGTGGTCACGCGGCTGTAACCATAGGTAGTGGAAATATTGATGATTTTCTCGTTGGAAAAATCGAAATCGGCGCGGGCGATGTTCTTGGCTTTCCGTAGTTCCTCCTCCGTGACGCCTTCACTCACCTTTTCAAGTTCATGGAGGATTTCGGATTCGACGGTGGCCAGTTTGTCTGGATCGGTCACGGCTTCCATCAAAAAGAGGCCCGCGCGCGCCAAGGTCCACGATGTGGTGCTGATCGAGGAGACCAAACCCAACTCATCATGCAAGCGGCGATGCAGGCGGGAGGATCGGCCTTCCCCCAGAATGATGGAGAGAAGATCAAGGGCGTATTCATCGGGGGTTCCCACGATGGAAGGGGTGGGATACCCGATCAGCAAATACGCCTGATTCACATCCCGCTGGAGGGTCACTTCTTGAGGTTCCTGGATGATCTCCCAGGACGGAGGCGCGGGAGAGGCCGTAGCCGGTTCGGAATCCCCGGCCAGCGCGTTGACCGCGTCCTCCACCTCTTCCCGGGACACATCGCCCACCACGCAGAGCGTCACGTTGTCCAAGCGGTAACGGGTGTGAAGGAAATCCAAAAACGTCCCGCGGGTGATGGTGTGCAGCGATTCTTCCGTTCCCAGAACCCGCCGGCTGTACGGGCAACGGGCGAAGGCCGCCTGGGTGAATTCGTCGTAGATTTTCGAGAGGGGATTGTCCTCGTGGCGCTTGATCTCCTCGATGATGACCGACCGCTCGTTCTCGATCTCGTGAGGATCGAAGAGAGGGTGACGGAGGGAGTCCATCAGCACGTCGAGCGCCGCGCGCCATCCGGCACTGGGCAGGACCACGTAGTAATGGGTGTAATCCAGCGAGGTTGAGGCGTTGTTATAGCCGCCGAGGGCGGTGATGACACGGTCCATCACACCTGCGCCGTAGCGCTCGGTTCCCTTAAAGAACATGTGCTCATAGAAATGGGCAAGGCCGAAATGCGGCTCGGGATCGTGGGCCGCGCCGCTGGGCACCCAAAAATCAAGGGCCACAATGGGGGCCACGCGGACCGCCTTGTGCACCAGAGTCAGGCCGCTGGGAAGGATTTGTTGGGAATAAGGAAGCAAGGGATTGGCGTGTTTATTCATTTTCATTCCCGGTTGTTTGCGCCGGTCCGGGCGACCAGACAACCGGCTTCATGCAAGGATTGGCGGGTTTCGCCGCAATCGGCCCACCAGCCTTCCAGAATATCGTAATCCAACAAGCCTTCTTCGAGATAGGCGTTATTGACATCGGTGATTTCCAATTCGCCCCGGCCGGACGGTGTAAGCCGGCTGATGATGTCGAACACGCGGTGGTCATACATGTAGACACCGATGACGGCATACCGGGTAGGGGGGGATGACGGTTTTTCCGTGATCTGAATAATGCGGCCCGTTTCATCCAGAGTGGGAACCCCATAGAACTCGGGATGCTCCACTTCCTTGAGCAGAATCCGGGCGCCGTGCGGTTGGTGTCGGAATTTTTCGACGTAGGGAACGATACTCTTTTCTAAAATATTGTCGCCGAGCATCACCACCACTTTGTCTTCCCCCACGAAATCCCGGGTGAGGGATAACGCCTCGGCGATTCCGCCTTCCCGCCGTTGATACGTATACCGCAACTGCTTGAGGCCGAATTCGCTGCCGTCGCCCAGGAGGGGTAAAAAATCGCCGGCGTGATTGCCGCCGGTGATGATCATGATGTCTTCGATGCCGGCCTGGACCAAGGCTTCCAAGGGATAAAAGATCATGGGCCGGTCGTACACAGGAAGAAGGTGCTTGTTGGTAACCCGGGTCATGGGCAGCAGCCGCGTGCCCAATCCGCCCGCCGTGATCACGCCTTTCATGGTGAGGTATCAATTCCTTCCTATATTCAACGGGAAAGGATCGCTTTTCCCGGAAATTCAACATGGGGATGGATTCCTCGCGCCGCCTTGATCTTTCTTGTCGCGCTGGGTGATTCCACCCCGCTCAATCCACCTTGCCGCCTAGATCAGCCTGCCGCGATCAATTCGTGATCTATTTCAATAATCCAATGTCTCTTCCCAGCACCACTTCCCCGGCCGCCATTCCCCCCCGTCCGTCAGGAACGCGAAGGGGTGTTCCCCGGCTCTCCTCCGTTCCCCGGTCCTTTTTTCTGTAGCCGTTTGCCGTATTGCGCCGTGTAGTAATTTTTGAAATCGGCTTCCTTGATCTTTTTCCACCAATCCTTGTTCTTTTTATACCACGCTACGGTTTTGGCAAGACCTTCTTCAAGGCTGACGCGGGGTTCCCACCCGAGGGCTTTGATCTTGCTGCTATCCAGGGCGTAGCGGACATCATGGCCGGGCCGGTCCTCGACGAACGTGATGAGTTCCGGGCTTTTCTTGCAGAGTTCGACGATCGTCTCGGCGATCACGCGGTTCTGTTCCTCGGAATAACCGCCGATGTTATAGATCTCGCCCGGCCGGCCTTCGCGCAACACCCGGTCGATGGCGCGGCAATGGTCCGTCACGTACAACCATTCGCGCACCTGGCGGCCGTCCCCGTAGAGGGGCAGCGGTTTGTCTTCCAGGGCATTGGTGATGAACAGGGGGATGAATTTTTCTGGATATTGATACGGCCCGTAATTATTGGCCGCGCGGGTCACCACCACCGGGACGTTGTAGGTCACGAAATAAGCGTGACACAGCAGATCGGCTCCTCCCTTGCTGGCCGAGTAGGGTGACGAGGGGGCCAGAGGGCTGGCTTCTGAGGCGGCGCCTTCAGGGATGGGGCCATAGACCTCGTCGGTGCTGATCTGCACGAAGCGGGCGATAGAGAAGTGGCGCGCGGCTTCGAGCAGCGCGAATACGCCAAAGATATCGGTTTTGAGAAAGTCGTCCGGCCGGAGAATCGAACGGTCCACGTGGGTTTCCGCGGCAAAATTGACGATCGCGTCCACTTTTTTGCGGGAGAGCAATTCCATCACCACCTGGCGGTCGGCGATATCCCCCTGAAAAAACGAATAGCGGCTGTCCCGCTCCACCGCCCGCAGATTTTCCAGATTGCCCGCGTATGTCAATTTGTCTAAGTTGATCACCTGAAGGTCCGGATACGTTTCCAACATGTATTGAATGAAATTGGAACCGATGAATCCGGCGCCACCCGTGACCAGGATGCGTTTCATCGGAAGCGAGGCCCTCCTTCCCGGCTGTGCACGGCGCCGGAAATCCGCCGGCGCCCCTAAGCGTGAAATTAGCCCGAGGAACAATCCGCCGGGCTAGCGTAAAACCGTAAAACATCGATTCATATATCATATTTTTTTATCTTAGCATAAAAACCTTTTAGGGAAAAGATACCTCGGGCACCCTAGGAGACCGCCCGCCCTGCCTTCTTCTCTGCGGACATCTCTTCCCCATCCATCCTTTTTCTCCCCTCACGGCCGCACGATGGTCCCATCGCGCCGGCGGGTGTTGCCCCAGAATTGATCGAAACTGGGCGATTCGGGATACGGGAATTGCTTGGCTTTCTCCTCGTCGCACTCGATGCCCCAGCCGGGAGCTTCGTTGGCGAACATGTAGCCATTCTCGATTTTCAAACAGCCGGGAAAGACTTCCTGGGCCGCGTCGTTGTAGATGTGCTGTTCCTGGATGCCGAAGTTGTAGCAGGCGAGATCCAGAGCGACGTTGGCGGCCTGGCCGAAGGGCGAGAGATCGCCGGGGCCGTGCCACGCGGTCTTGACACCGAAGGCTTCGGCGAACGCGGCCAGCTTGCGGGCGGGGGAGAGGCCGCCGATCTGCGAGAGATGCACGCGGATGAAATCGATCAGGCGCTGAGAGATCAAATCGTTCCACTCGTGCGCGTTGTTGAAGAGTTCCCCCATGGCCAGCGGCGTGGCGCATTGCTGGCGGATCAGGCGGAAATGATCGACCTCTTCCGGCGGCAGGGGATCTTCCAGGAAATATAGGTTGTACGGCTCGAGCCGCTTGGCAAGCCACACCGCCTGAGCGCACGAAATCCGCTCGTGGATGTCGTGCAGCAGTTCCAATTCCCAGCCGATCTTATCGCGCAGGTATTCAAACATTTCCGGGATGCGCCGGACATAAGCGGACGGCTCGAACACGCTGGTTCCCTTGGGCAGGTGTTCATCCGCCATTTTTTGATCCGAGGCCGATCCGTACGTGGCGTATCCGGGAATGGAGACCTGGACGCGGATGTGGCGGTAGCCCCGCTCCATCCACCGGCGGACATTTTCTTCCAGGCGCTGGAGATCACGTCCCGAAGCATGGGCGTAAAGATCAGCGGCGAAGCGGCATTTCCCCCCGAGCAATTGATACACCGGCATTCCGGCCTGCTTGCCTTTGATGTCCCACAGAGCCATGTCTACGCCGGCAATGGCGTTGTTGAGCACCGGCCCGTTACGCCAATAGCTGCTGACAAAACACGACTGCCAGATATCTTCGATGTTGGATGGATCCTTGCCGATGAGGAAAGGCCGCAGGTATTCCTCGACGGCGGTCTTCACGGTCAGCGGCCGCTGGGTGAAAGTGGCGCAGCCCCAGCCGTACAGCCCCGGCTGATTGGTTTCGACTTTCACCACCACCAGACGGATCCGCTCCGGCGCGGTCAACACAACTTTGACATCGGTGATCCGGGTACCCGGACTGGACGCGGGGGCGGATTCGTCCGCGCTCCACGCGGCGGGCGCGAACGCCCCGGCCATGCCCATTCCCCCGATCGACAACAACGACAACACATCGCGGCGTTTCATGGGTAATCCTCCGTGGAAATATGCCAAGTTTATGCCGAGTTCAAGCCGATGGATAAAACCCTGGGCGGCCTGTGGCAACCTGGAAATGGCCTGCTGTCCCTGGGGCCGAGGGTTAAAACCCTCGGCTGCTGCACAGACGCCCCCTGAAGGGGGCTCCAAGTTACTTTTCGTTGCTATAAACCTTTTTCCTGTTGCCTCAATTCTTTTTTCAAGCGCCCCTTTCAAGGGGCCGCCGAAAGCAGCCCAGGGTTTCAACCCTGGGCGGCCTGCGGTAACCTGGAAATGGCCTGCTGTCCCTGGGGCCGATGGTTAAAACCCTGGGCGGAATAAACCTGGACTAAATTCTTATAAAATTACATCCAAACCAAGTCATCGATCAATAAGTCGTGCTTTTTCAATATTACTTCATATTCCTGCTCAAAACTGACATTTTGATGATGTTCTTTTTGTTTTTGAATGTATTTCCTTGTTTTTTCTAAATTCGATATACCGATGCTGAACGCTCCATAGCCATCTTGCCAATGAAAATAATCTATCTCCGGATGATTTCTTCGGATCCAATAGGAGGAAGTTCCTTTCAAATATTGGATCATTTGAGACAATGAGATAGTTGGGGATAATGAAAGCAGGACATGAATATGATTTTCGATTCCTCCAACGCCTAGAATCATCGAATCCCTTTTTTGTGCAATCCTGGCAAGTAACGGATACAATACATCCTCTAAATCAGTAGAAATCCATGGTTCTCTATTTTTCGTGCTAAATACACAGTGGATATATTGCCTGACCTTGCTTTGAACCATGATCCAACAACCTTTCCTGCCGTGCCGAGGGTTAAAACCCTCGGCTGCTGCACAGACGCCCCCTGAAGGGGGCTCCAAGTTACTTTTCGTTGCTATAAACCTTTTTCCTGTTGCCTCAATTCTTTTTTAAAGCGCCCCTTTCAAGGGGCCGCCGAAAGCAGCCCAGGGTTTCAACCCTGGACGACCTGTGGCAACCTGGGTATGGCCTGCTGTCCCAGGGGCCGAGGGTTAAAACCCTGGGCGGAATACCGGGCTGCCCTGGCGTGACGGTGGGGAAGCCCTACCTCCTATAGCCAGGATTTCAAACATGGATTTGTTATCTTACCAAAATCCCGCCACCCCAACTACCCATTACCAGGAAGGCCCCCTTACGGTATAGTGAATGCCGTTTGACGGTGCTGATGTACGCGTGATCCAAGAATCCAGCAAATGAGGGAAAACTATGATGAAGAGGCGTGATTTTTTAATGGCGGTTCCCGCGATGGCGGCAGGAATAGCGATGGGGAAAACGACCCGGGCGTCGTACCCGCCCGCCGTCTCAGCGGCGAAACTGCCCCGCTGGCGGGGATTCAATCTGCTGGAGAAATTCACCTTGCGGCAGAATAGTCCGTACGTGGAACGCGATTTCGAATGGGCCCAGGGCTGGGGATTCGATTTTTTCCGGCTGCCGACGGATTACCGTTGCTGGACGGATCAAAGCGATCCGTATAAGCTGGATGAAACGGTTCTCAAGCACATCGACCAGGCGGTGGAATGGGGCAAGCAGTACGGAATCCATATCAATCTGAATCTGCACCGCGGGCCGGGCTATTGCGTGAATCCCCCCGCCGAGCCGCTCGACTTGTGGACCTCGGACGAGGCGTTAAAAGCAGTTCTGTTTTCAGTGGAAGCGCTTCGCGGAGCGCTACAAAGGGATCCCCAATACCCAGGTGAGTTTCGACCTGCTCAACGAGCCGCCCCGCATTGAAGAGGCGGTGTATACCCGCGTGGTGCGGGCGGCGGTGGAGGCCATCCGCTCGGCCGATCCGGAGCGGCTGGTCATCATTGACGGCCTGCAATGGGGCCGTGTCCCCGTCATGTCCCTGGCGGACCTGGGGATCGCGCAAAGCACGCGGGGCTACGACCCAATGCGGATCAGCCATCACCGGGCCTCGTGGATCGAGGGTTCGGATCGATGGCCGGAACCCGCCTGGCCGTTGAAGGAAGACGGCACGGTTTGGGACAAGGAACGGTTGAAGGAAGAGCGAATCAAGCCCTGGAAAGAATTGGAAACCAAGGGCGTGGGTGTCCACGTGGGCGAATGGGGCGCGTACAGCCGCGTGCCCTACGGCGTGGCCTTGGCCTGGATGGCCGATTGCCTCTCGTTGTGGCGCGAAGCCGGCTGGGGCTGGGCGTTGTGGAACTTGCGGGGGAGTTTCGGCATCGTGGACAGCCGCCGGGAAGGCGCGAAATACGAGGAATTCCAAGGGCATCAGCTCGACCGTGCCATGCTGGAACTGTTGCAGAACGACGGCCGGGGATGACGCAACAAGGGTGTACCCAATCCAATCAAGGAGGAATTAACATGAAAATCGCGGTTCAAATGGGATGGCGGCCTGTCCTCATCACTCTCGGGGCCGTTGGCCTGCTGGGCATGACGCTGGCGGGATCCGTGGCGGAAGAGAAGGTCATCCGGCTGGGCATGGTGGGACTGGACACGTCGCACGTGACCGCCTTCACCCAGATGCTGAACAATCCCGATCATCCGGAGCACGTGCCGGGCGCGAAGGTGGTGGCGGGCTTCAAGGGTGGCAGTCCGGATATCCCTTCCAGCATCGGCCGGGTGGAGGAATATACGAAGGAATTAACGGAAAAATGGGGCGTGAAGATCTACGATTCGATCGCCGAGTTGTGCAAGCACGTGGACGGCGTGCTGATCGAGAGCGTGGATGGCCGCCCCCACCTGGAACAGGTGAAGCCGGTGATCGAAGCCGGATTGCCTTTCTTCGTCGACAAGCCGGTGGCAGGTACATACGAGGATGTTCTGGAAATCGCCCGGCGGGCCAAGAAAGCGGGCATCCCCTGGTTCGGCGGCTCGAGCCTGCGCTGGTGGAGCGGCATGCGCGAGGGGATCGATCCCGCCAAGGTAGGCAAGATTCTGGGTTGCGACGCCTTCTCGCCCTGCAGCCTGGAGCCGCATCATCCCGACCTCTTCTGGTACGGCGTGCACGGCGTGGAGATTCTTTACGCCGCCATGGGGCCGGGCTGCAAGCAAGTGACGCGCATTTCGGCGCCTGACACCGATGTGGTAGTGGGCGTTTGGGAAGATGGCCGGATCGGCACGTTCCGGGGTACCCGTGCCGGCGCGCACAGTTACGGCGCGCGGATCTTCGGGGACAAGGGGAATACGACTGTCGAAGGCCACAGCTACAAAGGCCTGGTCGAGCAGATCGTCAAGTTTTTCCAGACGAAGCAACCGCCCCTGGACGCCCGGGAAATTGTGGAGATGTACGCTTTCATGCAAATGGCGGACGTGAGCAAGGCTCAGGGCGGCAAGGCGGTGGCGTTGCCGGAATTTTCGCTGGAGTAACACGGTCCGGCGGATGAAATCAAGTTGGCATGAGGGAATGGGCCGCGCGTCAAGCCGGCCCTTCTTTTTTGGGGTCTCATCCGGCGAGAGTGAGCCTTTATTCAGATCCCGGGTGCGCATCGCTTCGAAATAATTGTTGGAAACCAACGCCAAAATTTCCTCGCCCACGGGAAGAGAGCCAGGGTGAGGGGAGCTTTTCCACCACGTCCCGTTCCGCCGGATTATGTTTCAATCCCGTGAATAATATGAATTTCCGCTATGGGAACGTCATTAAATTTACCCAGGTTTTTAACCGTGGGATTGGTTTCTCTGCAATCAAGAAAACAGTATTCCGATTTTTTTGTTGTTTTTCACGGCAATTTTTGTATTAAAATATTCATTCATATTCGATTTTAATAATAGAAAGAAAGAGAATGGGATCATGCGCTCAAAAAACGATTTGTTTCACTTCGGATTGATTTGGAATTCAGTCTGGAAACCAGCCGTCCTCGTCTTGCTGATACTGGCGGCGGGCGACTGGATGGAATCCCGGCCGGCGCAAGGGCAACTTGGGCCATGGCCGGTTGTGGAGGAAACGCCTGCGGACATCCCCAATCCCCTCCCGCGGGATCCCTTGGACGAAACCCGCCCCCGGATCAAACCAGGGCAAAATCCGCTGGATCCGGTGAACGTGTTCATCCGCTTCAAAAGCCGGCCCGGAAACCGGGAGGAGCAATTGCTGGCATTGGCCGGGGGGAAACTGAAGAGGAAATACGAAATGCTCGTCAACGCCTTTGCGGCCGAAATCCCCTGGGCGGCCGTGAGCATGCTGGAGAATCTGCCCCCGGTTGAGGCGATTGAATATGATAAACCGGTGTATGTGCTTGATTTCGAACTGGATAACGCCTGGGGTGTCAAATGCATCCAATCGGGCGTGTGTCACGCGGGCGGCATCAAAGGCAACGGCGTGAAAGTGGCGGTGCTTGACACGGGCGTCAATTACAACCACCCGGACATTGCGGTCAATTACCGGGGAGGGTATGACTTCGTGAACAAGGATGCGGATCCCCTGGACGACCACGGCCATGGATCCCATGTGGCGGGGATTCTCGCCGCGCTGGACAACAGCCAAGGCGTGGTGGGCGTGGCTCCGAAAGTGGATCTCTACGCCCTCAAAGTGTTGAACCTGTTCGGCACGGGGGGGTATTCGGACATCATCGCGGCGATGGAATGGAGCGTGACGAATGGGATCCAGGTCGTGAATCTCAGCCTGGGCAGCGTGAGTGATCCCGGCACGACGGTCCGGCAGGCATTTGACAGCGCCGCGACCAAGGGTCTCGTGATCGTGGCGGCGGCCGGGAACGAGGGCAATCCGGAGGGCACCGGCGACAATGTCATCTATCCCGCGCGGTACGATTCGGTGATCGCGGTAGCGGCCTTGGATTCGGCGAATCGGAGGGCCTCGTTCTCAAGCACTGGGCCGGCGGTGGAACTATCGGCCCCAGGCGTGTCGATCTTGTCTCTCCAGCACAACGGGACCGGGTATGTCTATAAGAGCGGCACCTCCATGGCCAGTCCCCACGTCGCCGGCGCGGCGGCTCTGTTGATCCATGCGGGTATTGCCTCAAACCTGGTACGGACGGCGTTACAATGGACGGCGGATGATCTGGGCAATCCGGGACGTGATTTTCTATATGGCCTTGGCCTGGTGGATCCGGTGAGCGCGGCGAACCCTCCCCCGAACTCTGCCGGACCAGACGTGCGGATCGTTGAACCGGCGCATGGATCGAATTTCGCTCTGGGCGAGGCGGTGCGTTTCACCGGGCAGGCGATCGATCCGGAAGAGCAGGATCTTTCCAGCAACTTGTGGTGGAGTTCCAGCCGGGACGGGGGCCCGTTTCTGCCGGGAAGCGCCTCGTGGTACGCGTTGTTGACCGAGGGCGATCATGTGATCACGGCGATGGGATACGACGCGGGCGACAAAGCGGACAGCGACTCGATCACGATTTCCATCATCAATCACCCGCCGGTGGTCACCATCACCCATCCGGCGGATGGCGCGGTTTTCAATCCGGGAACCGCCCTGACCTTCACGGGTACCGTAATCGATACCGATCCCGTCGATCGAGACCTTACCAGCGCCGGCTTGGTCTGGACTTCGTCGATCGATGGAACGTTGGGAACAGGCCCTTCCGTCACGGCTGTTCTCAGCCCGGGAGTTCACACCATCACCGCGGCCATTACCGACCGGTATGGCAAAACCGGAGAAGCCGCCATCACTGTCTCCTCTAGCGGATTATTCACAACCAGCACGGATATCGACAACGGGCGGCTGGGCGCGAAAGGGAGCATGCGTTTCGATCCGTTGACAGGGACCTACACCGTGCTCGGCAGCGGGGATGACATCGGCAACCGGGCGGACGCGTTTCATTTCGTGTACCAGGAATGGCGGGGGGATTTCGATTTCCAGGCCGATGTGTCCGTGAGTGGCGGCAATCCAACCCAGGAGTGGTCCAAGGCCGGATTGATGGCCCGGCAGAACCTGACGCCGGGATCGGTCAATCTCACCGCCCGGGTACGGCGGACCGGCGAATACAGTACCCAATGGCGGACGGTTCTTAACGGCAAAACCTCCGCGACAGCCACGCGCCTGAAAGCCTACGGCCTGAATCCTGGCCGCCAGCGCCTTGTGCGCCAAGGGAACACCTTCAGAACGTATTATCTCAATTCCACCGGTCAATGGATCTTGGTGGATAAGAACACCGTAGCCATGGCCGATCCCATCCTGGTGGGTTTTTGCGTTTGTTCCCATGATCCTGGCATATTGGTCACTGGGACATTCAGCAACGTTGTGCTTCAGGCCCGCTAGGCCGGTACCCGCGAAACCTCATCCGATCCGCGGCGGTTCGGGCGGCGTGGATTCCATTTCACTGGTTCAGGGAATGGATGGGTAACATGTCATTTTCCCTCTCCCTCCATGCGGGAATTCCCCTCTCCTTCGGCAGCACATCGAGACCAGGAAGATCTCCCTTCCGGCATGCTTCTCCCGTTCTGGCCGGCGGAGAGTTCTGGCCGGCGGAGAATTGACGACATCCCGGGGATGAAATGATGCCCGCCGGTGGATGAACCGGCGATAGCCGCGCGGGTAGACTGGAGGCGTGATCATCCGGGATTTCCACTGTTTACGCCCGGGTGGATTCCTCACAGGGGGGTGAGTCATGGAAAATGACCTGTCACGTTTCGGTTTGATTGGCCAAAGTCCGGCGATGACGAGACTGGGAGAATGGGTGAGCCAAGCAGCCCCCCATTGGGATACCGTCCTGATCACGGGGGAGCGGGGCACGGGCAAGGAGTTGTTAGCGCGGGTCATTCATTATTTGGGACCCACGCGGGGGGCGGAGCCGGTGGTGGTCGATTGCGCCGCGTTGCATCCGGCTACGCTCGAGTCGGCCCTGTTCGGGCACGAGCGGGGAGCGTTCACGGGAGCGGCGCATCGCCGGACCGGTTATTTCGAGTTGGCCCACGAAAGCAGTTTGTTTTTGGACGAGATCAGTGCATTGCCCCTCGAAGCGCAGGGTCGTTTGCTGCGGTTTCTGGAACAACGAACCTTAACCCGGGTAGGTTCCACGCGGCCGATCCAGGTCCGGACCCGGATTATCGCCGCCACGAACCGTGATTTGCATGAAGAAGCCCGGGGTGGGCGGTTTTTGCCGGATCTGGTCGACCGGTTGAGAGTGCTGGAAGCGCGGATTCCGCCCTTGCGGGAACGGGGGGATGATATCTGGCTGTTGACGGCCTATTTCATGGGCAAGGAACCCGCCAGTCTATTTACTCCGGGGGCAATGGAATTTATGCGCTCTTATCCGTTCCCGGGCAATGTCCGGGAGTTGCGCAACCTCTGCCGCCGGATTGCGATTTTTCATCCTTCCGGCCGGATGGAGAAAGACCAACTTCATCAATGCCTCGACATCCATGAATATTCCATAATGGACTGCCGGCCACCGGCTGCCACGCCGGTTCAGTGGGGCATAACGGCGAAGCCGGGATGATCCAATATCTAGCCGTTTTCCGGTGGGGCAATGCCGAACACTTCCCACAAAGGCACCTTCAGGTTATCCAACGTGTGCAAGGTCATGGTTTCGCCGGGGCCGAAGACCTCGCCCCGGTCGAAGCGGCCATCCGCGCCCAGCCGGAAGCGTTGCGCGTACCGGCCTTCGGGATCCACCAGGATGTATTCCTTTACCCCGTACCGTTCGCAGAGATTTTTCTTTTCCCAGAGATCTTTCTTGGCGGTGGCGGGGCTGAGCACTTCGATGATCAAATCCGGCGCGCCCTGGATATTTTTCTCGGTGATTTTCGCCCGGTCACAGACCACCAGCAGATCCGGCTGCACCACATCGTATTCCGAGAGGACCACATCCGTGGGGGCAACGAGTGGAACACAAGGTTTTCCGAGCAAATCGTTACTCAATATCCGCAGAAAATTTCCAACGATTATCTGGTGGTTGATATTCGGCGCGGGCGTCATGTCGTACGGCTCTCCCCCGATGAGTTCCCAGCGTTGACTGTCGTTCCAGGTCATGTAGTCCTGGACCGTGTATTTCTTGCTTTCCTTAAGTGCCGGCATGAGAGTCATGCCTCCTGGAATATATTGTATAGATTATGGTACAAGCGGTTTTTCTGGCGGGCAATCGGATCTTCCCGTATGGCGGGCCAATGCGCGGGGAATCCGTCCATCCATGATCCGGGCGTTGCGTTAGGTGAAAACCGGTTTTTGTGATATAATGAGAGTAACTAGATGGATTGATATTCGATATTTGAGGGTTTCGCAACTGTGTTCATCAGCGAAATGAGGACTCAATGCTGCCGCCCAATTTGCTCTTGGATGCCGTGTCGGCGGAATCCCTGGTGGTGCAAGCCACACGGACACAACGGCCGGATCACTTGACTCAGCAAGAGATCCAGAATCACTTCCTGTATTTGCAACAGGAAGAATTCCGGCAAGCGGG
The DNA here is from genome assembly GCA_013177805.1 of Candidatus Omnitrophota bacterium. Taxonomy (GTDB): domain Bacteria; phylum Hinthialibacterota; class Hinthialibacteria; order Hinthialibacterales; family Hinthialibacteraceae; genus JABLXU01. Next base: position 133,873 of record JABLXU010000009.1, on the reverse strand, counting down.
GATCCTGCCGCTCGGTTATGTCCCTCCCACTCATCCTCTGACGTTGCAAAGCGAACGATCCTATGAACGGCCGATATTCACGATTTTGCCGTTTTACCTGAAATCCTCCCGTGCACCGGAACGCAGGCGTAAACCCGCGGGGGACATCATGCCTCCCTCCCGGTTGGAAATCGAGTGGGACAAGGGAGCGGTGGGGTACAGCATCCACAACCAAAGCCGCGACGTGGGCCAGTTTGTGGACCTCATCGCCTAACCGGTCCTCATTTCCTTACCGTTGGTTTTCCACTTCCCGCAGAAAATCCCGAATGATCCGGAGGTAGGACTCTGGTTCCTCCAGGTGAGGCATGTGCGAACTGTTTTCAAAGACCACCAGGCGGGACGCGGGTATCCGGGATTGGTATTCCGCCGCGGCTTGGGGAGTGCTTTGATCATAACGGCCGCAGGTGAGCAATACGGGCACGCGGAGTTCAGGCAAACGCGATACGCAATCGTAGGTCTTCAAATTTCCCGCGACAGTGAAAATGCTAAGGCCGAGCATGGTCTCCAACACCTGCACGCCCATCCCCCCGCTGGCTTGTTGATAAGGCTTAGGGAAGGGGCGGATCCGGCAAATATGGTGGTGTTGATATTCATACACCGCCTGGCGGAATTCGAGACTATCCGTGGCGCCTTGCCGGATCTGTGCATCGAGGGCGGAGCGGACCGGATCGGGAAGACCGGCCTTGAGGCGTTCCGCGTCCTGGATGACCCGGGGAATGCTGAACGCGGGTCCGGCGAAAATCAGGCTGAGCAATCCTTCCGGCCGGGTGAAGGCGTATTCGGCCGCTAAGATGGAACCCCACGAGTGGCCGAACAGATGAAACCGGTACAAACCAAGCAATTCCCGCAAGGTTTTGAGTTCCTGTGTGTACCGTTCCACTGTCCAGAGCGAAGGAGCGTCGGGCCGGTCCGACCGGCCGCAGCCGAGTTGGTCATAGAAAACCACCGGCCTTTCGTCCGCCAGTTGTTCCAGCGGCTTAAGGTAATCGTGGGGTATCCCCGGCCCGCCATGCAGGATCAACAGGGGAACGCCCCGGGGAGGACCGGCCAGGCGGTACCATATCAGGCCTTCATGGAGGGGCAGATATCCTTCGCGGAATGGGATATTCATGAATAAAAACCGGTGACCTGCCGTTTGGAGCGTGTCAGCGGAAATAGTTTCAGAAGGAAAAATTAAATTTCCTCTACATCCTTGCCGGTGTCGGACTTGAAAAAGTCGGGGATCAGCCAGTAAGGGGCGGATAGAAACCAAACCACCGTTCCCCAGGTGAACCAGGTTTTGAAAATGCTGAAATCCTGCTGGTAATCGCCCGTCGGCGATCCCCAAAAGACCCGCAGGGATGAACCCAGGCAGACGAGCAAGGCCAGGATCGCGATGACGGCGCAGATGATTCGGCCCGTAGTCATGCCGGCAGACCTCCTTTCGACGGTTTCGCGCCCCAGGCGATGGATAAGCCCACGTAAAGCAGCATGGCCAAAATATACCCGGGCAGCCAGCGGAAATACAAATGCAGGTTCGTGACCGGATTGATCGCATCAATCCATCGCACCCCGGCAACGAGAAAGGCTGGCAGGTGCAAAAGACTGGCCAGGGTGAGGGTATAGGACCAGAGGCAAATCAACAAGACCACGATCCAGGTGAGCAAAGCCGGCCCATTGAAGATCACCTTCCGCTTTTCCGCCCAGTACTGTTCCAGGCCCAACAGCGGAAATAGCCAATGCTCGGCGAAGACCACCGCGCCGATGGGCATGAGGATCAGCCCGTAGAGCGCCACAAAATCGAGCAAATTCATCACGAAGGCCGGGAAAATGGCCATGAAGGTGGCGGTCAAAAAGGCAATGAGCGTGGCCACCCAGCGCGGCCAGTTGGGCGTGACGATTTGGAGCGCCAAACCCGACCGGTAAATCGTGGGATTGGCGGTCGTCCAACCGGCCACGACCACGGCCAGAGCGCCCATGACGCCCACGGCGTTGTATGCCATTGGCCCCGGTTCGATGGCCGGGCCGTACGCCGCGACCATAATTCCTGAGCAAATCCAGGCGAGAAAATGGCCCAGGTACATCCCCAAGGCCGAATAGAGGCCGTAGGCCCAATGTTTCGCGTAACGGAACAAGGCCATGTCGGACAGGCCCACGTGCATGGCCAGGTTGCAGAACCAGGCGAAGAAGATGATGTGCATCATCCCCAATTTCTCTTGTCCCTCCGCGGGGACGCCATTCCAAATCTTCGTGTGGGCGATCGCCATGAAGTCCGCAAACGAACGGATTTCGCCCAATTGCGGCAAGACCGCGATGGCCCCGGCAATGAACACCAGGAACATCCAGGGCACGCACACCGCGGAAAACTGGCTCACGCGCTTGAATCCCAGAATGGCGACGGTCCCCACCACCAGGCCGATGGCCACGACCACCACGACCCAACCCACGCTGTTGGGATACATGTCATTCAACTTGGGCATGGGGATGTTGAAGGGAATGCCCACGGCCGTAGCCGCGACGGTGATCATGGCCCCGGCCAGGATGCAATAGAGAAACGCGTTGGCCAGGTTGTAGATCACCATGACGCCCGGCCCGGCGATTTTCCGGACGTACCAATAGAGGGTCAACCGGACCTGGGTGGCGATGGGCGCGCAGATCAGCGTCCACGACAAAACCGCCAGCAGGTTGCCGATCAGCAGCCCCACGAGCAGGTCGGTGGCGGTGACGCCATGCAGCACGAACATCGCCCCGATCACAAATTCCGTCCCCGCGACATGCTCGCCGGCAAATACCGCGGCGAACCGCCGGCCCTTGTGGAGCCGGTCTTCGCCTACGGGTTCGCGGTCAAACTCGTAGAGTTGGTCGAGCCGCTGGGCCATTTGCGTCATGGTGGCTTCTTGATTCACGGAGGTTCTCCTCGTCCAGGATGACATAAAAAGCACCCGGCGATTGTATCGAAAAGTTCCGGAACCATGCAAGTGAAGCGGAAGAAAAGCCGGAGGGGGGTCGATTTCGAACGGAACCCGCGCGATCCGGGAGGGGAGAGGCGGCGGAAACCTTATTCACCCTCCAATAGGAAAACCACGGTGATGAAATCCGCGTACCGTTCAAAATCCTTGGTGTCGTGGGGCAACAAGCGGGAGACGCCATGAGCCATCATGGTCGCCACGATATTGGCGTCGTGGATTTGCCGGCCGGCAATCGGGAATTTTCGGAGCAACATCAATAGATTCTCCAAAATTTTTGGAGAACACGCGTAAGGACAAAAATGGTTTGAAATTGTCGAATATCTTCAATAAGAACTGTAAGTGGCAGTGGATGAACAAAACAAGTTCGGCTGCGTATGGACTGCCAAGAATTCCCGTAGGATCTGATGACTGATCCATATTTCCATGCCGTACTTATGGCAAGTTTGGATTTTTTTCTAAAGCCGCGTCATGGAAAATGGATTCCTCGATCGATGCATAGACCAGGATATTGGTATCAAGAAAAATCCGGTTATCGACCCCAATCATCATAAAGATCCTCACGGCGTAAGGAGAGATCACCCGGCCAAGGTCCCACACTGCGGACTGGGAAATCCAATGGAGGGCGTTGTTTTTCTGGTTGGGAAATTTTCCATCACCAGCTCCACCTTGTGTTCCCCCGGCGGAATTTCAGGGGGCACGTGGGCGGTTAAAATCCCGTTGGGATCCACCTTCGCTACGGATTCGATGGTTTTCATGACATTTTTTAAATTCATCAGCGCATGATTCATTCTACCCGGCCGGCCCGCTCGATTCCATTTGAAAAATTCACGAAAAAAATTCCGTGAAATCCATGGGTTGTTTACATCGGTCTCGTTCCCGCTTACAATCGGATGTCGCTTGGTCATCATTTCAGACGCAGGAAACTCCTATGATTACACCCCAACGCAGAGACCGGAACCTACAAATCATTCTCGATACTGGCATCATCGCCGTCATCCGCGCCCAAAGCAGCGAACAACTGGTGGACGTAGTCAAGGCCTTGCGGGAGGGCGGCGTCAAGGCCATCGAGGTGACCATGACCACTCCCAACGCGCTCGAGGTCATCCGCCAGGTGTCCGCGCTGATGAAGGAGGACTGCGTCATCGGCGTGGGCACGGTGCTTGACCCTGAGACCGCCCGTGCCGCCATTCTCGCCGGGGCGGAATTCGTCGTGGCCCCCACGCTGAATCTTAACACTATCCACATGTGCCGCCGTTACTCGGCCCTTTGCGTTCCCGGCGCATACACACCCACCGAAATCCTGACCGCCTGGGAAGCCGGGGCGGATATCGTCAAAGTGTTCCCCGCCACCGGCCTGGGTCCGGAATATTTTAAGGACATCCTCGGTCCGCTGCCGCAAATCCGCCTGTCCCCCACCGGTGGGGTGAGTTTGGAAACCGTGGCCGCGTTCATCCAGGCGGGCGCGTGCGGCGTGGCCGTGGGCGGCAACCTGGTCTCTAAAAAAGCCCTGGCGGAAAAAGATTGGAAAGGCATCACCGAAACCGCCCGGCAATTCATCCAGAAGATCCAGGAAGCCCGGGCGAAAAAATGAAACCGGAACGAATCGTCAACCTCACGCGTAATAATCGACAAGATAAATAGCCGGGGCACGTTGCAATGTGCCCCCGAAGTAGATTTCATAAGAGGGATGAGAGTGTTTTAAAAGTAGGATGGGTTAGCGCGCAGCGCGTAACCCATCCTTATATGAGTCATCCTGTGTATTCTGCCCATCCTGATTCAGACAACACCCATTCCCTCTCCCTCAGGGAGAGGGTCAGGGTGAGGGAAGCTCTGAAAAGGCGTAATATCATTGCATGATGTAATGTCCCGAAAATTAACCCTGAAATCACGCTAAGGAGAAAAGAACCATCATGGCTGAACTGGTAACCTTTGGAGAAGCAATGGTCCGCCTGGCGCCGCCGGATTTCATGCGGTTGGAGCAAACCCACACGCTGGACGTGAAGATCGGCGGAGGGGAGTACAACGTGGCGGTGGCGGCCAGCCGCCTGGGGATGAGCAGTTCGTTCGTCAGCCGCCTGACCGATAATCCCTTGGGCCGGATGATCGCCAACAAGGCCCGGGAACACGGGGTGGACACCTCCCATATCGTCTGGACCAAGGAAGACCGGGCGGGACTCTATTTCGTGGAATTCGGCGCCAAACCCCGGGCTAGCAGCGTGCTCTACGACCGCAAAAACTCGGCTATCAGCAATATCGAACCGGGTATGGTCAACTGGGACGCGGTCTTCGCCGGCGCCAAGTTCTATCATGTCAGCGGCATCACGCCGGCGCTGTCCGCCAGCGCCGCCGACACCACCAAGGAATCGCTGCAAAAAGCCAAAGAACACGGCGTCACGGTGAGTGTGGACCTCAATTACCGCGCCAAACTCTGGTCGGAAGAAGAGGCCCAAGCCTGCATGACCGAGCTGATGCAATACACCGACATCCTCATCACCACGGAGGAAGACACGGAGCGCGTTTTCAAGATCACGGGCCAGAATTACGAGGAGGTTGCCCGTAAACTGCGCGACCGCTTTGGTTTCACGGCCGTGGCCATCACCTTGCGCGAAACCATGTCCGTCTGGCGGAACAATTGGTCCGCCATCGTGCTCTATGACGGCAAAATCCACACCGCGCCCACGTATGAGGTGGAGATCGTGGACCGGGTGGGCGGAGGCGATTCGTTCTCCGCGGGTTTTCTGTACGGCTTCGCGAAAGGCGATGTCGATTACGCGGTGCGATTCGGCGTAGCCTACTCCGCGCTCAAGCATTCCATCCCCGGCGATCTGAACTGGGCCACCAAGGCCGAGGCGGAAGCGCTCATGAAGAGTGAGGGCAACCTGCGCATCGTGCGTTGAAACGCGTCGGTTCCTAACTATAGAGAGGGCATGGCGCCTGGCGCCATGCCCTCTTCGTTGTGTGCTGTATCAGGTTGAAAATTCAGTACTGCTTATTCCGCTAAAGCCGTCTGACCTTCGCTCTGGCCCGCCGCGCAGCATCCATCCGCCGCCGCGGTGGTTTGGCTCATGGGGCACTCTTTGGCCTCTTTGCATTCGGCGCTGGCTACATCACAGTTCTCCTTATCGCAGTTTTCCTTGGCCATGGGGCACTCTCCCTCCGCGGCGGTCATCGCCGCATGGGCCGTGGTGGCTTCAGACTGTGAGGCGCAGCACTCGGGAGTTTCTCCCGAACTGGTGATGATCAGGGTCTTGTCGGCCGAGGCGGTGGCGCTGGTGCCCAGAACCGCGGAGGTAACTCCATAAACCGTAACACACGCAATCACGGCAATTCCAATTCCCATCCAGACTTTCTTCATGATACCGGCTCCTTTCAGAAGTGGGTTAGAGTATATTACATTATTTATCTATTTAGTCAACAATGAAAGTATAACCTAAGTTTGCCCTTGTTCCAAAGAGAAGGAGGGATTTTTTTCCCACGCAAATATGGACTAGAAAGTGAGGGTAAAGGAATACACATTTCAGAGTTCTTTTATGGGGAATCCATGCAGGCGGCTCTAATCCGTTTGCTGGAGTTGAGCCAAAAGTGGTCCGGGGTTGGGCGGGGTGGAGGCGATTTGGGAGGCTTCTTGGCGGAGGCGGCGTTTCGTGAGCAATTCGTTGTAAACCGCAAGCACCTTGGCACGATATTTTTCGGGGAACGGGCCGCCTTCTTTCTGGCGTTTTTCGAAAAGGTTTGGGCCCAGATTGTAGGCATAGATCGCGTGATCAAGATTTTTATAGCGCAGCATCAGCTGCGTCAAATATAACGTGCCAAGTTCGATATTGCCTTGAATGTCTTTGAAATGAGGGACGGTAGGCTCGTCCGGGTCCAGGAGAGCGAGCATTTTGGGGGTTTGTTCGACCCGCCGCGCCAATGCCCGGCCGGTGCTGGGCATCAGTTGCATGAGGCCGTGCGCGCCGGCCGGGGAGGTGACTTGGGGCTGAAAAGAGGATTCGGTGGAAATCAGGGCGAGAAGGAGAAACGGGTCGTGTCCGTATTTCTGACTGGTTTCATCTACGATTTGGGCGATTTTTTTCTTTTCCTCGAAGGGGACACCCGCGGAACTGAGATCCTGGATCGCGTCCAAAATCTCCACCCGCCGTTCGAGTTGTTTGATCCGTTGCCGGTATTGCTGAATCACGTAGTCCCGTTCTTTGATGTTGTTTTGCAATTCGATTTCGATCCTCCGGGATTTTTCCAGCTCATTGTCTTTTTTTACAATCCAATACATCGAACCGGTTCCATACACCATGCCAGTAACAAACAAGAATGAGACTAAAGAAAGAAGGAGATTCGATTGCCGCCGATTCCGATCTCTGACATGGGGGGGGTAGCTTCCACGCCTAATGAGGAACAGAATGGATTTCATGATTTTTTTCCTTCATTCACTCGATTGGTCGTATCGGTTCACGAGAAAAAGCGGCTTTCGGCCGTTTTTTCTGGTATGAAACCCCAGCGGCGCCGGAACCCTCCTGGATGAATGATTCGGGTACCCATGCGTTGTGACGGGTTCGAGGACAAGACCGATGAACGCTTCCGTTTTCCCGTGAAAAAAGGATTCACCAGTCTTCAAACGATGAGAAGCATGCCAAGTAACGGTAGCACGCCATGAGGATTTAGTCAAAAATCCTGGCCACGGGGAATTCGGACATGGATATACAAGTATTCCTTATATTAAAAGACACTTGAAAGGGCCTAATTGTTTCAGAATAAAACAAGGGAAATTTTTTGTATCAGATTCAGAAATAATAAGTTACATAATGATCGATTAATCGGCAAATTATATTGCATAACCATGGCATTTTGTGTTCGCAGGGGCGGTTTCGAAAGTGTGAATCGGAGGTGTGAATGAAAAAAGCCGCGCTTCCTGGCGAGGCCGATCTCCCATCCGTTGGAACGGGTGTCCGGACCGGATGGCTTGGTTTTTTCTCAAAAAAATCCGGTCAACGGAATCCGGCGCGCTTTTCCGGATGCCTCCCGCGATTAAAGCGAAGCCGGATGCGGTTTTTTATCGGGGAGGGATTCATGGCTTTTGATCGTTTGGTAATCGGCGATCCGCCAAGCGTCTTCTTCAAAAATAAATTCGTATTCCCGGTGGAGAGTCAGGTCCTTGTTGGGCATTTTATGCAATTCAATGCAATAGATCGACATTTTGTTGCCTTGAACCGGAGAGGTGGAAATGTCCACCACCCGCTTGGAAATCGGCCCCACCGTATGCCGGTCCTGGTATTTCCGCATGCGTTGCAAAACATATTCGTTGACATCGTTGGTTTTCTTTTTTTGCATGGGAAAGCAACGGGCCAGGCAGAAAAACTCGGTTTCGAAATCCTGTTTGTTCCATGCCTCGACGAAGAGACGGCAGATTTCCTCGCTGCGCAGGTTGCGCAGGGCGTTTTTCTTGGCCTCATGCTGCGAACTCAAAATGCTGGGACTTTCCGCTCCCCGGGTCCCGAGATGATGCTGTTCCGCGGAACGCAGTTTGTGCACTTTGCGGAGCAAGGACTCGACCAGCTGGTCATAAGTTTCCCGTTCCTTGGCAGTCAAGTGCTTCGACGAGTAATACAGCATCTTCCCCAGGAGTGATATCTGGGCTTCTTCCGCAAGCATGTTCCCCATGTTTGTCTCCTCCCCAACTCCGGTGATCCCAATCGATGCATCCCGCCGAACACCTATCCAATTGATTGCAGCGCGATGAGGAATTCCCTTCCGCGGCCCGCCGGGTTAGCAGTCCGCCGCGGGATGGCTAAAAAGTCAGCCGGTATTCGATATCGTCGGTAGTGCCTTTGATCTTATCCTTTCCGGCGCTGTGCAGGAGAAGGGTACGGTTGTCGAGCGCCCGCAATTCAAATGGATTGCCGAAGCGGTCCCGGGTCGCGTCGGGCGAGACTCCTCCTCCTTGTTCCAATTCCGCCACGGTGCGGGGAAACCGGCCATGTTGGGTTTGGAACATCATTACCCCGGTTTTCAGGGCCGGCAGATTGAACGTATCCCGCTCGTTTTCGATTTCCAGATAGTTATCCAAGGCGGTCTTGCCAATGAAGTGGTCTATGACATCATGTTTTCCATCCGTGGAAACCATGTCCTTGGCGGCTTTGTGATAGAGACTTCGCCCAGCGTTGGCGCCAATCAGAAGCGCGATAATGATGGCGATCCATTTCAACGCGGTTTTCATGCCTCTTCCTTTCTATTCCTATATTGTTATGAAATAGGATCGAAAAATCAAGACATTTTTATGCCGCCGGAGGGGACGGTCAGGCGGGGAGAAGGGGGGACCGGATTCTATATTTTTATGCCGAAGCCCCCCGGCGAGGATTGTGAACCCTTCCGGGATTTGTATAATGAGCGAAATATTGTGCCGGCCGGCCGTAGGAACGAAGGAATGGATCTCTCGGAAATCCTTTCGGAAGACTGTATTTCTTTATCGTTGAAAAGCCGCACCAAGCCGGATGTGATCCGGGAAATGGCGGCGCTGGCCGCGAAAAGCGGCCGGGTGGCGCATGTGAACAAATTAGTGGACGCCCTGATGGCGCGGGAAAAGATCCAAACCACCGGGATCGGGCATGGGATGGCCATTCCCCACGCCACCGCGGAAGGCGTGCGCGGGCTGGTTCTCAGCCTGGGGATATCGCCCCAGGGAGTGGATTATGAATCCCTGGACGGCCATGATGTCCACTTGATCTTCATGCTGGCGGGCGAGCCCCGCCTCCAAACATCATTTTTAAGCATTCTGAGTAAAATTTCCCGCTTTTTCCGGAAGGAGCCGTTCCGCAACGAAGTGCTAAAGGCCCAGTCGGCATCGGATATTTTAAAACTGATCCGATCCCGCGAAGAAGAGTAGCCTTACCCGTGATGCGGCAGCTTCTCATCATCGTACTCAACCGGGAAGAATATTTGGATGATATCCTGGCTGAGTTGCTGGAATTTGAGGTGGCCGGCGCGTCTGTGATGGAAGGCGTGGCGATGGAGCGGGTGTTAGCCAAAGACGTCCCCATATTTGCCGGCTTGCTCCAGACCATCCAGGGATCCCGGGCGTACAACAAAAACATCTTCGCCGTGATACCTAACCGGGAAACCGCCTTGCGGTTGGCCGAGGTGCTCCGGGGCATGGGGATTAACTTGGGTGATCCCGCCGTGGGGATGCTCTTCACGCTGCCGGTGGATCTGTGGTTGGAGGGCGAAGCACCATCCGGATCGTGATTCATCCAGCGGAAATCAAACCCGTTGTTTCTGCCTTTTCTTGCGAGAGCGCGAGAGCCGGTGGCGGATTCCGCGAAATGGCAAGCCATTGAGGACGCGGCCGGGGCGGGGGAGCATAGCGTGCCATGAATATTGTGCTGGGTTTTGTGGTGATCTTGCTGTTGAGTTTCGCCATATCAAGGCTGGCCTTGCGCCAGAGCAATTTATCCCTGGGCGCGCAATCTTTTTTTTTATCGGGGACCGGTTTTTTGCTCATCGGGCTGGTGTTGGGGCCGCACGTGACGAATGTCCTGACCGGCACGGCTTTGCTTCAACTCTCGCCGGTATTAAGCCTGGGATTGGGATGGATCGGCCTCCTGGTGGGGCTCCAGTTTGACCGCAAGGTGGTGTTCCGGATTCCCGCCCGCATCTGGAAACTGGGCGTGACCATTTCGCTGATCACGTTTCTTTCCGTATTCATGGCCTTGTCATTGTGGTTACCTCTCCTGTTCCGGTGGTCCGGCATCGGCGGTTTCGAAACCGATCCGTTGCGGAAGGATTTTTTCTTCCTGACGTTCCGCCTGAGTTTTTTGCTCGGATGGACGGCCACGGTCTCCACGGCCTCCGCCTTGGCGGTGCTCAAACGGGAGGCGGAGGCGCGCGGAAGCCGTATCCGCCTGCTTCAATTGTTGACCGAAGTCCGCGCGCCGCTGGCCATCGGGGTGATGGGGTTGTGGTATTGCTTCAATCATCTCTCCTTGATCGGTTATTCCGAGGCGGAAACCCGGCTGGTGCAGCATTTCGCATTTGTCCACACCCCGGTTTCCGCCAAAGTCTTGACCGGTCCGGTGCTGGGCGGCGTAGAGTGGATGCTGGTCTCGCTTCTCTTGGGAGTGGCCCTGGGCTGGACGCTGCACTACCTCACCAGCGAGCGGCTTGAAGAGAGTGAACTGCTTCTCCTGGCCGCCGGTTCCGTGATTTTTTCCAGCGGATTGTCCTCCTACCTGCATCTTTCTCCGCTTTTCGTGAATCTGATCATGGGCGGGACCCTGGCGAATCTGCCCAATTTCACGCGGGGGCGCACGTTCACCCTGTTGCTGGCGGCCGAGAAACCCTTTTTCGTGCTATTCGCGATCCTGACGGGCGCCTTGTGGTCTCCCCTCTCACCGCTGGTCTTGGGATTGTTTCTGGTGTACGCGGTGAGCCGGGCGGCCGGTTTGTGGCTGGGATCTTGGACGGGCGTCCACGCGTTCTTCTCCCCTGGGTCCCGGCCCACGCCGCATTTCGGATTGGCTTTGCTGCCCCAGGGAGGGATCACCCTGGCCCTGGCCATGGATTTCATGTTGATACACCCGGGCGCCTTGGCCAAAATCACGCTCAACGTGGTCATACTCTCCGTGCTGATCCACCAAGTCTTCAGTCCGGCCTTGTTGACCGCGTTCCTGCGATCCTCAAACCGGTTCGATCAAAAGCCGGAGAACGGATCCCTTTCTCCCAACAACCTGGAAGTCCCCCCGTCCTTGGAGGCGGCGGGCCGATGATTTCGCGCGCCGGCGCCTTGTTCCTGGTGGTGGCCCTGATCTCCATCGCCCGCCTGTATCCCCTGGGGGATTGGTTTGGCAGCCACGCGGGGACGGCCATGTCGCTGGGATTCGTGATGTTATGCGGATACCTGGCGGGTGATTTGATGAGCCGGGTGCATTTGCCCAAGATCACGGGGTATCTCTTCGCCGGCATGATTATCGGCCCTTATGGGGGAGGAGTGATTCCGCGGGACACCGTCCAGGATTTTTTATTGATCAACCAAATCGCTTTGGCCTTGATTGCGCTAACCGCCGGAGGCGAATTTCACCTTGCCTCCATGGGCCAGCGGTGGAAGGCCATTCTGTCTATAACCTTCAGCCAAACCGGAATGATTTTTATCCTGGGAACCCTGACGGCCTTTCTGATCGTGAACCAGATCAGCCTGTTGGCGCATTGGCCGGCCGCTTCCCGGTGGGGAATGGCCTTGGTGATGGGAATGATCATGGTATCGCAATCACCCGCTACCACGATCGCCCTCATTACGGAAACCCGGTCGTCTGGCGTCACTACGGAGACCGCCCTGGGAGTGGCGATCCTGCTGGATGTGATCGTCATCATTCTCTTCACCAGCGTGTTGATGGCCGTGCGGATCTTGGAAAGCGGCACGGCCAACATCGAATGGAACCAACTGGCGGCCTTGTTCCAGGAACTGGCCTTCTCCATCACCGCCGGTGTCCTGGCGGGCATCGTGTTGTCGTTTTATTTGAAGCGGATCCGGGTGGATCCGGTTTTGTTCGTTTTGGCGTTTTGTTATCTGGTCTCGGAAGGTTCCAAGACTGTACATCTGGATTCTCTCTTGGTCTGCCTGACGGCGGGCGTCTGGGTCACCAACGCTTCCCGCCAGGGGGAGGAATTGATCAAAACGATCGAACAGGGCTCGTTGGCCGTTTACGTGATCTTTTTCTGTGTGACGGGAGCCGCGCTCGATCTCGCCACCCTGCTCCGGGTTTGGCCGGTGGCCCTGTTGCTGGTCGTGTTGCGGACGGCTTATATCGTGTTCTCCACGTATCTCGGGGTGTTGATCGCCCGGGAGACCTACCCCTCGCCCGGGACGGTTTGGATGGTGTTTGTTCCCCAAGCGGGCGTCAGTTTGGGACTGGTGGCCTTGCTCGGGAAACAGGGATTGCCTTGGGCCGCTCCCGTGCAGACCTTGATCATCGGGTGTATCGCGCTGAATCAAATCGCCGGACCCATTCTGATGAAATATGCTTTGGATCAATCGGGGGAAGCGGGGAAGGGAAGGGAACGCAGACGGCCTAAGGAAAATCTCAAGCCGGCTTCGTTAAATACCGCCGCATGACCGGACTGATCCACCAGGCAAATCCCCACACAATGTGATACACTAACAGCACCACGAACATCAAGCCAAAAACCACTCCGGCGGTTTGCGCTTCCCCGGCCGGATAGCCCGCCAGCGTGAACAGGCCGATCATCGCCGCCTCCCGGACTCCAACGCCGTAGATCGAGAAGGGCACGATGGCCGCCAGCGATCCCCAGGTGGAAAACGCGAATGAAACATACAGGGGCAAGGTATATCCCGCGCCGGTGAAGAGAAGGTAGATGATGACATGGTTTACGCTCCACAGGGCCAGGGAGCCGGCGGTCAGTTCAGTCCATTGATACGCGGTGAGGCGGCGCAACGGGCCGGTCAGCAGGCTCCATTTTTCTTCCAGGCTGCCGGCGAGGGATTCGGGGATGGATTTCAGAATGGCCTTTTTGATCCAGCGGCGCGATCCATACACCGCGATCAGCCCCGCCCCCGCCAGCCCGGTCACGGCGAGGGTCCCAAGGATTTCGCGCGGCAATCCCTTCCCGCACACCGCCGCCGCATAGAATACGTAGGCCATCAGTGTGGCGATATCCAGAAGGCGTTCCAACAGGGAAGAAAGAAAAGCTGCCCGAAACGAGTGCCCGGCGTTCATCAAGAACTTGACCTTGGCGAATTCCCCCAACCGGCCCGGGGTCAGGCATCCCAAAAAGAAGCCGGACGCGGAGACGGCCAGAGTATCCAGGAAAGGAATATCCACCGCTTCGTTCCGTAATAAGATTTGCCAACGGCGCGCGCGGATCACCCAAAGCGTCACGTGCCAGGGAATGACCATGGCCAGCGCCCAGGGATTGAATCCCCGCAGGACGCGCTGGAGTTCGGCGAGATCCACCACCCATACGAGCAGGCAGGCGAGGATCGCCACTCCGGCGAGACGCACGAGACGGGATTTCATCAGCGGCCTTACAATTCGGTCAGGGTGCGGGTATCGGCCGCGCCGCGCAGTTTGAGAACCACTTCCGTGATCCGGTAACAATCCTCTTCGGGAACCGCCAATTCCTCGCGCCCCTCGATCGCGGCGATGAAATTGTCGAATTGGGACAACCGCGGCGCGGGCGGGATTTCCTGCACGGACTGCTTCTGGGTGATCAAGGTCCCCTTGCCCTGGAGCACTTCCACCACGCCTTCGACGCCCGCGAAACGCAAGCGGTCGTCTCCCCAGGTGGAGGCGATTTCCGGCCGGCAGTAATCCAGCCGCACGGTAACCGTGGCCCCGTTGCGGGCCAGGAGGATCAGGCCGGCCGTGTTTTCCATCCGGCCGAGATCCGGACGGCCGACGTTATTGTGAAACGCCGCGCCTTGGACGAATTCCATCCCCGAGCACCAGCGGATCAGGTCCAAGGCGTGACAGGCAATATACGGGATGGTCCCCGCGAAAGTCCCCCGGTTTTTCATCCAGGCGGGCCGGGTGGCCAGTTTATAGGATTTTTGGGAAGAAGCCTGCGCCACTTCGCCGATCACACCCGAGCGGACCAGTTCGTGGACTTTCCGGTAGATGCCTTCGAAGCGCATGCTGAGCATCATGGTGAGGCGCACGCCCGCGTTTTTCACCGCTTGTTTGACCTGCTCCAGGTCCTGCAGCGTGGTGGTCAAGGGTTTTTCGGAGTAGATATGCGCCTTGGCCCGGGCGGCGGCCAACAACGCCTCGGCCCGCTGGCCGTGGGTGGTATAAACGGCCACGATATCCAGTTCCTCGCGTTCCAGCATCTCGTGAAAATCGGTGTAGAGCTTCACGGAATCGTTGAAATACGCGTATTGTTTTTTGTGGCGTTCGATCAAATGGGATTCCGCGCAGGCGCAGGCGGTCAGTTTGACATTGGGCCATCGCGCCAGTGGCTCCAGCGTGTAGCCGGTGTGGTCCCACAGTCCTATCATGCCCAGCCGGTAAATCATGGTCGTTTAACCCCTGATATGGTTGCCGGAGATGCGTTTCTCCCGTAGGATATCATTGGGCCGTGCTTGGATACAAGCGGTGAGTTACAAGCGTGGAGTCGAGAGTCCGGCAAGGTAGGTATGATCCGGCCACGCCGGCGTCATGACAGAAGGCGGAATTCGTGAAGCGGAGTTGGACCTATCCTCCTCGTTGGATCGGAATATGACAGAAAATGATTCTCTGGACGTGTTGATTTTCGCCCCGCATCCTGATGACGCTGAGTTGGGGATGGGCGGCACGATTGTCAAATGGAGCGAAGCCGGTTTCCGGGTGGGAGTCATGGACCTGACCCGCGGCGAATTGGGAACGAAGGGAAACGCCGGTCAGCGCGCCCGCGAGGTGGAGGAAGCCTCGCGCCGGCTGGGATTGGCCTTCCGGGGCAATTTGGATTTGGGTGACGGGCGGGTCGCCGATACGCACGAAAACCGCCTTAAGGTGGCGGAAGCCATCCGCCATTTCCGCGCGCCCTTTGTGTTTACGTGTTATCCGCACGATCCCCATCCCGATCACCGGGCGGGATCGCGGGCCGTGCAGGCCGGCTTTTTCTTGGCGCGGCTGCCCAAGGTGGAAACGGAGTCCCCGGCTTACGCGCCCCGGCGTTGCCTCTATTATTTTTTACATGAAATGGGCCGGATCACTTTTGCCGTGGACATCACAGCCCAGTTCGAGCGCAAGCGGGAAGCGCTGCGGGCGTACGTGAGCCAGTTCGTTGATCCGGAACTGCCTGACGATTACCGCTACATCGGCACCAGTGATTACCTCGAGCAGATCGAAGCGTACAACCGGGCCATCGGGGCGAAAATCGGGGTGAAATACGCCGAGGGGTATTATTCCGACGCGCCTATCGCTTTGACTTTGCCCACGGTGATGGATTAAATGGAAAAGAGGGAGAATGCCGATGCTGACCTTCGACGCGTTTCAACGCTGCGAGACGGTGCGCCATTTGCTGAACTGGTCTCTGCCCGGGCCTTCGCGGCTGCTCGATGTGGGCGGATACCCGGGACACATGCGGGCCATGTTGCCTCAGCATGAATGGGTGATTTGCGATCCCCGGGTGGATTCTTCCGGATTCCAGGTGCGGGGTGATGCCGCGGCGCTGCCTTTTCAAGACCAATCGTTCGATTTTATTGTTTCCCTCGATGTGCTGGAGCACATTGCTCCCGCTCAGCGCGGCGCGGCCTTGGAGGAAATGTTCCGTGTCTCCCGGCAGGGCTTGATCCTTTCCTTCCCTCACAAACACCCCTTGGTCGAGGCGGCGGAACAGCATGTCCGGGAAGCCTATTTCCACCTGCATGAAAAAGAACATCCCTGGCTGTCCGAACACGCCCGGTACGAACTGCCTGATCCCCAAGCCATCACCGAACTTCTGCTGCAATTCGGCGGACAGGCGGCGGTCTTCGACGTGGGCCAGGTTTCGCGCTGGGTGTATCTGCAACTGGTGGATATCCTTCTTGAGGCAATGCCCAACAGTCTCGAGACGGCCGAGGAACTGAACCAACTCTACGAAAATCTGTTGTACGTGAACGAATTCCAGGCCCCGGCCTATCGGAAGATCATTCTCCACCTGTTCCACGCCGAAGAACCAATCTCCCTGGCCATGATCGAACCGGAACGGAACGAAGAGGCGAAAGCCGAAATCGAATTCCACAAACGGGTCACGCTCGGGCTACTCGACCTGGTGAGTTATCCGGAACCCGAACCGGAGCCGGTTCCCGCGCCGGCGGTTGTTCCGCTGCCCGCGGTCAAAACCGGCCTGGAAGCCAAAGAAGCTGCCAAAGCCGCAAGTACATCCTCGAAAGAAGAGAAACCGGCGGACAAAGCCAAGGAGGTCGCCAAAGAAGACCAAGGAGCCTCTCTCCCATCCTTTGATTCAAACCAGGCCGGCGCGCGTCAGATGAAAGAACCGGAGCCGGTTCGTGAAGAGCCCTCCAGGGCAAAAAAAAGCCGGGAAGGGAAACCGGGAAGCCTGCAACCGGAAATCGGATCATTCGGCAAACGGGATCTTGATACCTACCGGGACTATATCGCCCGGCTGGAAAGAGGCCTGCAGGCATGGGAAACCACCTACACCGACACGATCCAGGAAATGACCGCAGCCTGCCGCTGGCGGACCAATCTGGAACAACGCCGAAGCTTCAAACTATACAAACGGATCCTGAGACTTTTCGGACAAAAAATCGAGGCGTAAAGCCTGCCGTGAATTCATCTGGCCGGGGAGAACCCCTTGGGACCAGCGGATAGGAGACCCAACATCATGGTAACCGCCATTATTTTAATCAACGCGGAACGCAGCCAGATCGCGTCAGCCGCAAAGGAAATATTGAATTTGAAGGGAATTACGGAAGTTTACAGCGTGGCGGGAGAATATGATTTAATCGCGGTGGCCCGCGTGCGCGAAAACGAGCAGCTGGCCAAACTGGTGACCGAAGACCTGATCGTTGTCCCGGGCATTACCCGCACCAACACACTCATCGCCTTCCGCCAATACAGTGACTACGATCTGGAACGAATGTTCAGCCTGGGATTGGAATAAAAGTTGGCAACAGAATCCCCGAACCCTTAGAACTCTGAATCCTTGTCCCCGGCGCGTCTTGTCCGGGTGATTCAAGAAAAACCGCCGCAGTCAAATTCTTACTTATACTATTATATTTTTTATAAAATTATAATTCTGGCAATTTCTCTATTCTCAATCATCCGGCCAGTGTGCATTTTTCGTGTGCATTTTTTTCAGACCGCCGGTTCGTATCTATTCAAAAGGATCGATAAAAACCCGCCTCAAAATACCCTTTCAACCCTCTCCCTCTGGAAGAGGATTGGAGTGAGGGGATTTATCATTGTAGCCGACATCGTATAGTAGCCGGCATCGGTGTTCACCCTCATCCCGGAGTGAATGCAATCGATTTTGCCTCATTATGTTTTGCCTCATTATGTATGCGATTCTAAGTACGCGATTCTCAGATGAATCTCTATTCTCTTCTTGATCCGCGGGCATTTTGCTGCCCTTCTCCCATCATTTTTACTTCAAATTTAATACAAGATACTCTCTTGCGGTTTTCATCCAAATGATATAATAAGATTACAAAAAATCATTTAAAATGAAAGAATATTTAAAGATTTCTGCCAAACAGTCCGATTAAAAAAGAAGAAGACGCAAGCGATGAGGCAAAATGATGAAATACGAAAAATTGTATCTTCGAACTTTTATGCTTTTTGATTTGTACCTGGAAATTCACTATATCCTCTATATGAGAATCTGGTCGATCTTTGATTGATGGGGGAGGCAGCGGGCCAATTCTGATTTGGCCGGACCCGTCAATTCTTTTTCACCAGGAAATACGGGGTTCCCGCCGTGTAGGACACGGCCCCCGAGTATAACGCGTTGGGAAAATCGGGATACACATACCAGAAATACATTGTTTGATGTGAAAGCGCTGGGCCGTTGTAGCGCACGGGCGAACCATTCACCCCTTGCGACCAGACCTGCTGTCCGCAGCGGTCCAGGACGCTTAGCCGAAGGTTTGCCCATAAGTTGTTTCCATGAATGGCCCATTCAAAAACGGGGGGTGAATTCAACCGCGCGAAATTGAGCGGAGAAAGCGGAGTGATTGTGCCTCCCCGGTCCAGTTCCACCACCACCTCGGCCGTTTGACCCACTGTGACATGGACCGTTTCCCCGTATCCGTTATGGAAATAAAAGAGTTCCCGGACTTGAATGTCATACTCCGTTTCCATGGCCAGGATCGTGTAGGTCCCGGAGGGGATATTGGGGAACTCAAATTTGGCCTCGAAATTTGGATCGGCGGAAGTATTTGTAATGATTCTTTGGAAATATTTCGAATCACAATTCCCCAGAGGTTGTCCAAGGATGTAATCGGTGGAAAAGAGGTGTATGACACCGCTGCGCACTGGCTTGCCATCGCTTCGCACCAGGATTCCTTCGATCCGTCCACCGGGTTTACGCGGACCTAAATCCACATCCAGCGTGGTGATTTCCCTGGCCCGGACCACGACATTGTTAAAACATTTCCATTCCAACGACTCGCCCGTCGGATCCCCTTGGATGGGGATCAACAAATTCTCCTGGGGATTGAACCGGATCGAATAGGTTCCCGGCGCGAGTCCCCCAATCGTGTATTGCCCGTTCCGGTAGAAAAATAAGGGCGAGAAATAATGGGTTGTATTGGCGTTGTACGCGTCAATATCTAAATTGAAGGCCACGGACGGATCGATATACGCTTCTCCATCCCAAACCCGCAGTTTCCCCGTTATCAATCCCGTATCGATAAATTCGACCTGGATCGGCGCGGCCGGTTGTAAATGAGGTGCTTCCGCGGTGACGGTTACCTTCTCGGTCTGCCGGTTGTAGATCGTGACATTTCCCCCTAAGGGATTGTCAATCCGAACGTCGGTGGATTGAATGTTCTGTATATCTCCTCCTGTGAAATTGGCGGAGCCATTCACCGATACCGTGACCGTCTGGGGCGCGTCTCCTCCTTCCGTGCCCGGATTCACAATTTGACCATCGGCGTCGATCAAGTCGACGATAACCTGGATCCCTCTACTCACAGGCGCGCCTCCGTATGGGTAACAAGCGGTCAGGCGCAATCCCACGGCCGATCCGGAAGGCGTGGGCGTGCGGGTCGACGTTGGGAATAGGATTATCGTCGGCGTAGGGGTCGGTGTGGACCCGGGAACCGGTGTGCTGCTGCCGATGGGAGTCAACGCCACATCCAGAGTCAAAGACGCGGCCAGGTTCTCCGCGGTAAGCCGCTTCTCGTACCGCTGAAATCCGTCCTTTTCAACCACCAAGGTATAAGGCGGTGTGGTGTTGTATAAAATGGCGAATATTACGTATATTCCGCCAAAAAAACTTTCCGAACGGCTGTCCGGAAATCCATCGATATAAATAGCCGCGCCTTCTACCGCTGAACCGTTATCGGAATTGGTGATTTTCCCGGTAATCGATAAAAAACCTTGGAAGGGGAGAAGGGTTGGAGTGGGGGTGGCCGTGTTTCTCACCGTCGGGGTAGAGATAGGTGAATTCGTGGGAGCCGCCTCCAGCGTGGGAGTGGGAGTAGCCGCCTCCCGCTCCGGTGTGGCGGTCGCCCGGGGGTCGATGAGCAAACCGGTGGAGATTTCTTGGGGATCGTCTTCATCACCATCCATGAATTCCGCGCTGTAGTACCGTTGGGGATCGAGCGGCCAGATCTCGAAATTGTCCAGATACACGGTCAACGTTTCCGTCGCGCTGGGATTTACGATTTGGATCAGGGATTGAATCCCCCCGGCGGCCGGCAGGCTGAGCAAAGCCAGCCTTTTGTATTGATTATGAAAATAAGCCCCATTATTGGGCGTGTTGGTGGCAACAAACGTGTTCGCTCCCTGGTCGATGGTGGCTAGCGCGATCGCCCCTTGGGGACCATCCGCTCTCACCGAACATCGGACAAAAAGTGCACCCGCCGATTCCACTACGGGCGTGAAAATCATCAATCCCTGTCCTGGCGCGCAGGATATTACGGCACCCCGGCCGTCGGTGGCGCCGGGAAAGGCGTTTTCGGTGGGAATCGGGCCGAAGGTGAGAGTTCCCCGCGGGAAAGAGTCGAATCCCGCTCCCAGAATGCTGATTTGATTTTCTTCTTCGGAGTTTCCTGAGAATGTCAGCCGGACAGGATTATCTTCAGATCCGCTGCTCGAAATGGAATTCAGGGTAAAAAAGAAGAACATCCACCCCCACCATCGCGTTTTCATATTGGGCACCCCCTTGAATGTTTATATTATTTATAAATTAAGTCAACATTATTTCGGTTTCTTGTTGCTTGTCAAGCGAATATTGAAATAAAATCCTCGGATAAGAGAGCGGGAGTTGCGAATGTTGCTCATGGAATGGATTTGAGAGGAAACTTTTTTCTCGATTGCTGAGGCTTCATTTCCGCCTTGCAGGGCTGCCCTCACTCTTATCCTCTCCATGAGGGAGAGGGGATCGTTTCGCGTTCTAAGAGTGAGAGTGAATGATTAAGCGTTCCCATCCATACTCCGACCACGAATCCAGTACTGAGGAAGTTCAGCGATTAGGTAAACAGTTGCGGTGGGAAGAGAGTATGATGGTAGAAGATACAGGATTCGGTATACTCGGATCTTTTTTTGGGGTAGAATTCATGCGGTTCTATGGGTAAATGCGGTCATGAGGACTTGCGAAAGATGGATGGAAAATTCATGAACAAATCAGCTTTCACGCTCATCGAATTGTTGATTGTGGTGGCCATCATCGGGATCTTGGCGGCCATCGCGGTTCCAAACTTCATGAACGCCCGCATCCGGGCCAACCTGGCCCGCTGTTACGCGGATGTGAAGATGCTGTATGACCAGAACATGGTCCGCAAATTGGACCGGAATGTTTGGATGGTTGACGGGAATGATGAAGGCGCGCATGGCAACGGGAAACCCGAGGATTGCGTGCTGACTCCCTGGGGACCCACCCGCTGGGGCAAGAAATGCAGCGACGTGGGATTGACCTGTTACGATCCGAATAACGACGGCCGGATCTATGCTCAGTTGACCACGCCCGTGGCTTATATCGGGGGGATCCCTACCGATCCCTTCGTTAGTGGCTTGTTTTATTGGTATGGCACCAGCCATTGCCCCAACGGCGACCTGGGTGCCTATTGGTGTTTTATCGCTTCCGGACCGGATAAGGACTATGACGATGTGACCTGGCTGGTCTCGCAGGGGCAGTCAGTCCCTTATATTGCCAGCAACGGGTTGGTTTCGAATGGGGACATTTGGATTTCTCACAAGCTTGGATTCCGCGGGGAACGAGACTATAACATCGCGTTCGGACAATATCCGCATACGTTTTTCTGATGCCCGGCGCGGACTGCAGACGAAAATGTGGGATCATTCGGGGTACGAATTTAATTGCTTGTAGAAAATGAATGAGTTTCACACATACCGGATGATCCATGCCCCGGTCGTTGTATGATAAAAAAGCCTCCTTTTCGGAGAAGAATCCCGATCTCCCAGGGGGAGAAGGCGTTGGGAAGTTCTCTCTATAAGTTGTGGGATTGTGAGTCGTTTCCATCAACACCATTGCCAGGAATTATACGTCGATATAGTTATTATGCCTGTCCATTGATTAACCGTCGGCCTATAGTTGACCAACGGCATTTAAAATTTAAAATAAAGTACCGGCCTGGCAGGATTCGGTCCGCCAGGCCGGATAAGTTTTTGTTCGATCCCAGGTGGCTTCCTTGCTGAACCAGGTGGCTTACTTGCTGAGCTGGCCCCGCACGGCTCCCGCGGGGAAGGCCGGGTTATGCACATTGACGTAATAGTCCGAGGGATTCTGGCGGATGGCCTTGATGAGTTCCGGATCCACGTCCACGCATCCGCTGAGACCGTTCACGGCTGGATTAAAGTTCACCACGATAGGACCAGGCACCCCCGCGGGCCCGCTATGGATGTGAGCGGCGGTGATGGGATCCACGTTTTCCAGGGTGATTTCAAAGCAGATTTGCCCCTGGCCTTGATTCAAGGTCACAATCGCGAATCCGCTGCCATCGGGATCGCCGGGTCCAGGAGCTTCATTCGCTCCGGTCATCACTGCTGTCAGGGGGCGGCCGCCCTGATCCGCTCCATCGATCTTCGCCGCCTCCACGGGTGTATTGAGAATCAACGCGGTGCTTATCCCCAACCCAATAATCAACGTCAGCATTTTTGTGGTTCATGATCTGCCTCCCGGTTTTAAGAATAGGGTTACAAAAGGTAGGGGATGATATCTCTCCGGGGATGAGGAAGAAAATTCCTTCCATTCATTCAAGCTTGTTGAACTGGCATGGGCGAATTGCTGGATTCCGATATGGAAAAATATAAAATTTATTTACTTGATTATATAATGGGCAGGCATTTCGCACCTGTAGAGGAGTGAGAATAGCCCTGATGGATGCAATCTATTTCATATTGCTTTATCAATACAATCAGGTCAACAGATGCTCGTTTTATTTGAAAGTGGTAGCTTCCATCCTGGGATTTAGTTTTAATTACCTATTGATTTTCATGATAAAATGGGTATAAATTAAGTAACTAAACGTATCAATTTAATCAATTCTAGTATTGATTATTGCCTTTTTTAGTCATTTTTTGTGTGACTTCATTCGAAATGGGAGGGTTCATCATGAGACGGGCCGCGAGTGTACTTCCCTGGGTGATGGGATGGATCGGTGTGTTTTCTTCGTCCGGGTTTTCTGAAGTGGTCTTGGAAACTCAAAGCCCTGATTTTATATATGATACGCAAGTGTACCGCTACCAGGGCGCGAAGAACTTCAAAGATGATGACCTTTCGATTTCCGCGAACTGGAACGCCAATTACGCCTCCCGCGTTTATTTGACTTTCGATATCAGGAAATATCTCCTCAGTATGGGATATACTCCCAGCCGGGTTATTCTGACCGATATCAAGATCCAATTGACTCACCGGAGGGATGCCCCCGGCTGGTTTTCTCCGGTGGAAGTTCATTTTCCTGATGCCGTCTGGAACGAGGATATTCTCACCTGGTTTTTGCAACCCACTTTCTCCGAAGTCCGGTTTACGTATATTCCCAAGAAAAAACAGGGAGAGGTCGATACCCTGAGCTCCCCCTGGCTGGTCAACCGGTTCCAGGAATTCATCAACGACACCACGGATCTCTGGAAACGGGGCATTGTGTTAACGGCGCCCAACGCGCCCAACGAGAGCAAGGACGAATTCGAAATCTCTTACGCGGGCAGCGAAAACCCAAACGCGCAGTACCGGCCCAAGGTGATCCTGGCCTTCGAACTAATCCCCCTGCCGACCCCCACACCGACGAAGACTCCGACTCTCGTTTCCACGCCCACCCGTACGCCCCTGCCCGATCCCTCGGTTATCGCCCTGGAGACTCAGGATGAAGCCTATATCGCCGACACCTACGTTTACCGGCATCAGCCGCTCGACAACATGGGTCAAGAAGATCTCAGCATCTCGGCGAACGGGAAGGCCGATTTCACCGCCCGGACTTATATCGCTTTCAACATCCGGCAGTTTTTGCTGGATTCCGGTTTCGCGCTGGATCAGATCGAATACAAAGGCATCGCGTTGGAATTGACCCTCTGCCGTCCTCCGGCTCACTGGTTTTCTCCCGTGGAAATTCATGTTCCCAGCCTTTTATGGGATGAATCCTTCCTGACTTGGCAAAACCAGCCCGCGTTTTCGGAAACCAAGCATTCCTATGAACCTCAACGGAACGAGGGGGCCGTGGACCATATCACCAGCCCCGAGCTGGATCGGCTTTTCGCTAGTTATTTGAGTGATCCGGGTGATGCCTGGAAAAAAGGTATGGTCCTCACCGCGCCTAAGGCGCCGCTGGAGGCCTATGCCGAGCAGGACATCACCTACGCGGGCAGTGAAAATCCCAACACGTTGTCGCGGCCCAAGTTCATCGTGTTGTTCACACTGCGGCCCGGTATAGACACTCCCACGCCGGCTCCTACCCATACTCCAGTGAACACCCCTACTTTCCCATCGACTCCGAGTTTCACCCCCGCACCGGCGATCACTCCGGCATGGACTCCCACTCCAACCCCGGAGGAACTCCCTGCTTTTACCCCGACTTCGACTTTCACTTCCACTCCGACGTTTACTTCCACTCCCACGGCAACCTGGACGCCGGCCTGGACACCGGACTGGACGCCGACATTCACCCCGGCGTTCACGTCCACTCCAACATTTACGCCCACCTGGACGGCTACGCCCACCTGGACCCCATCGCAAACGCCGACGGCTGCTTCCCAAGCCGGATATCATGATTCGTTTTCCGGCGGCGGCTTGGAAGAAAATCACCTGACTTTGGATCCGCCTGCCGGGTATGACGTGGGAAGGGTGCGTTTCGGCGCGATTCCTGCGGGCCATGGGACCGACGGTCAGGGGATGGAGATCGATTTGGCGCCTGGCGAGGGGGTATGGATCGTTTCGAGCGTGCCCGTCCGGGCGCCTTCCCTGAGCCGGATCTCCGCGTTTTGCCGGACAACCAACAAAAGTGTGGCGGTGGCCCTGGTGGCGCTCAACAGTCCCATAGATGGTCAGATCGGTTATACCAATATCACCGGCGAGGAAAATCCGGTCGCGGATTACCGGGCGCTGAATCTATTTTATCAACCCCCGTCCCGGACTCTCCAATTCGCCATTCAGGCAGTCAATCCCGCCAGTTCTCCACTGGCGGCCAAAGTGTGGGTGGATGAGGTGGATGTGCAAATCCTGTATACCCTCGAAGAAAACAATCCCGTCCCGCTGCAAGTGGATGGCCGTTTCGAGGGGAGTCTCGCCAACCTGATAACCAATATTAACAATACGGACGGCCTTATCATGCCGATTTTGGAATCGAACGACAATGTGGCCATCCGGTTGACAATCCAGCCCCAACACCTCGCCGCGAACATCGGCACGCTCGTCACCGGTGTGGATCACGATTACCCCCTCTGCCTGGTAGGCCGGGTCAGCGTCCGGCGCGATTCGCTTCCTGGTGGCGGCACCCTGGCCTTTGTGATGACCAACGGCTATCAAAACATCGGATTGGTGCGCTTTGTGGATCAGCTGCCCGGACCCGGGGAACAGGCGGTTTCCTGTTTCATTGGCGGGGATTTTTCCGTCCGGAATCCGAATATCCCCATTCACGTTGTCGTGCAGAACGGCGGGCCGGGGGCCGATTCGTCGTTGGTGGTGGATAACCTGATGATCTTGAGGCAATAGAAATTTTCCTGCTGATCCTTTCCCCGAAGGTGGCTCATTTTCCATAAACCGAATCACACATTCACCTGCCTATAGGATCCCCGCGCCGGAGTGAAAACGGCTCACCGCATGATCCGCCCTTCCCCCCCTCACCCGGGTCCTCTCCCAGAGAGAGCGGAAATTCACTCCTTTGATTGGATTGGGAATCGCTTCTCGTGATAGAAAAAAAGCCCTTCACGGTAGAGTTAAAAAAAAATTCGTGCCTCCGGTTGACATGCTAATATTAAAATGATATCATATCGATATACAACCTATATCAGGAGGAACATCATGACCAAAGAAATTCAAATCAAGGGGACAAGCGGGTGGGGTGTGTTGCCGGTGACGATCATCATGTGGTTCGTGACCATCGGCGAGTTCATTTATACGGTGTGGATGACCGCCAATAACCAGCCGTTGTGGTATATGTGGGTTCTGTTTCCCATTCTCTTCTTGATTACATTGTTGTTGACGCTGGGATTTTATGTTTTGCAGCCGAACGAAGCGGCGGCGCTGGTGTTGTTCGGCCATTACAAGGGATCGGTCAAGGAAAACGGATTTCTGTGGCGGAATCCATTTATTTCCGTGAGAAAAATATCCCTACGGGCGCGCAACCTCAATGGCGACCGGCTGAAGGTCAACGACAAGGTGGGCAATCCCATCGAAATCGCGGCGGTAGTGGTTTGGAAAGTGGAGGAGACCGCCGAAGCGCTCTTCAACGTGGATGATTACGAGGAATACGTCGAAATCCAGAGCGACGCCGCCATTCGTCACCTGGCGGGGAGGTATCCCTATGACACGGAAGAGAGCGAGGACGCGGAAATCTCGCTGCGCGAAGGCCGGGATGAAGTCAACGAAGAATTGAAGAAAGAACTGCAAGAACGCCTGGGATGCGCCGGGGTGGTCGTGCAGGAAGCGCGGATCAGCCACTTGGCCTACGCGCCGGAAATCGCGGGGGCGATGCTGCGGCGGCAACAGGCGCAAGCGGTGATCGCGGCGCGCAAGAAGATCGTGGAAGGCGCGGTGAGCATGGTGGAGATGGCCCTGACCCAGTTGAGCGAAAAGCACGTGGTGGACCTGGACGAGGAACGCAAGGCTTCCATGGTCAGCAATCTGCTCGTGGTGCTGTGCGGTGAGGAATCCGCCCAGCCGGTCGTCAACACCGGAACGCTGTACAGTTAAGTGGGAATTATGACGAAACGGAAAAGCTTTCTGTTGCGGCTGGATCCCAAACTCTGGGAAGAACTCAACGCCTGGGCCAGCCAGGAACTGCGCAGCGTCAACGGGCAGATCGAGTTCCTCCTGCGGGAAGCGGTCCGGCAAAGAAGAAAACATTCATTCAATCTGGACGGGATTGAGGATGAAAAAACGGAGACCTGACCGGAGTGGTCGAGAACGGTGAATGATCATGTTCAACCTCGCGGAAGATTTTTACCTGTTGGCGCTGGATGGGGAAAAAGGCTCCCTGAGCGGCCAGATCTCGATGACCGTGCCGTATTTGACCGCCGGCGCGATTCTGAACGACTTGGGCTTGCGGGACCGGATCCACCTGGAGAACGGGTTAGTGAAGGTGACCGGTCCCGCGGTGACAGAGGATCCGGTTCTGGACCGCGCGTGGGAGGTGATTGCCCAATCCGGACCGTTACGGAGTCCCGGCAAATGGGTGCGGCTATTCGCCAAACAATACAAAGAATTTCAGGAATTGATCGTTACGCGGTTGCTCGAACACCGGGTAGTCAAGCGCGAGGAGAAACGGATCCTGGGGATATTTCCCGTGAAACGGTATCCCTTGCGGCGGAAACGGTACAAGCGGGAACTGGTACGCCAAGTGCGGTCGGCCATTCTCCGGAACCGCAAGCCGGATGAACGGATGCGGGGAATGATCCGGCTGATCCATCTCTCGGGATTGATCAGTCGAATTTTCCCGCGGGAGGATCAAAGAAAGGCCAAGGAAAAAGTCCAGGCGTTGTTGAAAGAAGAGAATCTGTCGGCGAATGCGCAAGAATTGGAAAGCACCTTGTCGAAAATCTTAGAACGGGCTGTGGCCGCCGGAAAAACGCAACGCGCCATTCTGCACTCCGGGGGGTGAGAATTTCCCTATCCGGGCATCCCATCTATTGCACATCATTCGGATGTCCTATAGAGCGCATTCGGTATTCGGCGATTGTTGGACTTTCCCTCCACGCGCCATTCTCTCACGGCCCGTACCGCACAATATTCCCCTCGCTGCGCACGCCATTGGAGACGTCATACCGGACATACTCGCCCGCCAGGGGATGCCCGGCGGGATAAACCAACGCGAAGATCCAGGAGGACGTCGGACCGAATCCCCGCAGCTGCCACTCGTACCGCCCTACGGGAAAACCACTGCCTTGCAATCCCCAATACGTGGGGCCTTTCTGGCCACCCGCGGCGGCCAAGCGGGTCCAGTAATCGTAGTTGCCTAGACGGTTGTTGGCGTCCTTGGGGCCCGAGGAAGTATCCCGGGGATTGGGATTGAACGGATCGAGAGGGATGGAAGTCATATACGCCACCGGGGTTGTGAGTGGAATGTACCGTTCATCCATCCACACCGGAGGGAACACGTGGGGATACGCGTTGCGGTCCAGGCGGTAGGTTTCCAGCGCGGTGGCCAGACTGCGTTGATCCGCCTGCGCACGCGCGACCTTGGCGCGGATCTGCGCGTTCAAAAAATTCGGCACGGCAATCGCCGCCAGAATGCCGATAATCGCCACCACGATCAACAACTCGATCAGAGTAAAGGCGTGGTTTGTCATAGCGTATTGGTTCATCCGCGTATCCGGAATTATGATTTTGAATTGATTATATTGACCAAATCAATTGGCCATGGCAAGAGTGTTCGCCGCCGGGCTTCCAGTGCGATTGGCAAGGGACAGGGGTGAGTCGGAAATAAAAGCGGAACCTCGAACTTGATATGAGATTGGAACGGGAACTATAAAAAGCCGCCGCTGGTTTGTGAAATCCGGCGGCGGCATCCCTTGGGTATCCAAAAGCCGGTCAAGGATTCGTCTTCCCGTATTCCCGGACAAAATCGATACAGGCGGCGACATCGCCCACATTGTTATCCCAGTTGTATTCGTACTCGATGGAGATATTGCCGCAAAAGCCCTGGCGGCGGAATTCGTCGAGGATTTCCTTGATCCCGGCCTCGCCGGTCCCGAAATGCACGTCATGGGCTTCCCGGTTGCCGAACTCATTGAGATCTTTGAGGTGGGAGCTGACAATCCGCCCCTCCAGAATCTGGAGCGCTTCCATGGGCTTAACCCCGGACCGCATCCAGTGGCCCGTGTCGGCGCACGCTCCAATGCGGGGATCGCGTCCCTCGAGGCATTTCGCGACGTAGTTGGGATCCCAGTACTTGCTGGGTTTGGGGTGGTTGTGGATGGCAACCTTGATGTCGTATTCCTTGACCAGCTTGTCGAGCAGATCAAAGTCAGCCTCATTCCCCGGCTCGGTGGTGACGCAAGGAATCCCCATAATGGTGGCGAAGTCAAAGACCTTGCGCATTTCGGCTTCGGTGCTGCCCATTCCCACCACGCCATAGTTGACGAGGCGGACGCCGGTGCGGGTCAGTTTCATTTTGGCCTTGGCCCATACCTCGGGGGGGGCGTTGTGATCGAACGGCCGTTTGTCGTCCGGACTCAGGCGTTGGCCGGGATAGGCCTCGATGACACTGGCGCCGGCTTCCTTGGCCTTGTCGATGGCCTCAAAAAAACTGAACCGGTTGAACGTGTAGGCCTGCGGGCCGATTAAAAATCCCCCGATATACAATTCCGGCGGGTAATCCT
The DNA here is from genome assembly GCA_013177805.1 of Candidatus Omnitrophota bacterium. GTDB lineage: Bacteria > Hinthialibacterota > Hinthialibacteria > Hinthialibacterales > Hinthialibacteraceae > JABLXU01. The sequence goes on along the minus strand of JABLXU010000009.1, from coordinate 104,241 downwards.
TGGCCGGAGCCGGCGCGGGCGTACCGGCCAGGATCACCACGAGACCCAGGGCCAACCATATTCCCCTTTTCATCATTGTTTTTGCCATGAGATTCTCCTTTCTTCTTCCTGAAGTTCGGATTGGTTTTTACCTCATGGACCGGAATCCGGTCCCGGTTCCGAAAACTCCAGATAGATTACCATCCCGCGTTTTGTGAAAAAAGGCAATCCCTGAGGACATTTGGGAGGGGAGATATGGGGGGAACGAAATGAGAACATCCTCATTCCGCCAGCGTTACGCCGTAAGTCCCCGCCAGTTGGATATACTGGGGGACGTACCGCGCGTGGCGTTGTCTTTCTTCTTCGGTCAGTTCCCGCACTACCTTGCCCGGCGAACCCAACACCAGGCTGTAGGGAGGAATCCTGGTCCCCGGGGTGATCACACTCCCTGCGCCGATCAACGAGCCTTGGCCGATCACGGCCCGGTTCAACACGATGGCCCCTATGCCGATCACGCAGCCATCCTCGACCGTGCAGCCGTGCAACACGGCGTTATGGCCCACCACCACATGATTGCCGACCACGCATGGCTCGCCGCTGCCCACGTGTAAGACACTGTTGTCTTGAATATTCGTGTCTTCACCCACGGTCACCGGGGCGATATCCCCCCGCAGCACCGCGCCGAACCAGATGCTGACGCGATGGCCCAGCGTGGTCTGTCCGATAACCGCCGAGTGCGGGGCAAGAAAGATGTCTTCTCCAAAGACAGGCGCGTGATCCAAATAAGGAAGCACCAGGCCGCCGCCATGCAGGCTTGGGGGAAGCGGAAGGTTTTGAGGATTTTGGATGGGCATGAAATTCCCGGTATTCGATATGGACTTTTGATCCATCATAAAATCCTATCGAAAAAAATCAAATCGCCTCCGACTTTTTCCGCGGAAGATTCGTATTAAGGAGTGATGCGAATTGACGCGTGAGGGCCGCTGATGCTCTTGACCGACGAACAACTGATAGCGCAATGCGGCAAGGGTTCGCTTCCGGCTTTTGAGTTGCTCCTGCGCCGGTGGGATAAACGGATTTTGCAGTATATCTACCGCTGCGTAGGATGCCGGGACGAAGCCGAAGACCTGCGGCAGGAGTTGTTTTTGAAAATCTACCAGCAGCGGAAATCCTTCCGGCCCGATGGCAACTTTCAGGCGTGGATGTACAAAATCGCCACGAACCTGATCATTGACAAATGGGTCCGGAAAACGCGGCCCCCGCTGGTCTCTTTGAATGAGGATCCGGCCGGAGAACTGAATGCCTGGCGTTGGTCCGGGGATGATGATGTCCGTCAGCGGGCCGCGGCACGGGAAATCGAGGACCGGATTCATGCCGCTTTGCTGCGTTTGCCTCCGGACGAGCGGATGGCGTTGGTTCTGCGGCATTTCGAAAATATGCCCTTCAAGGAAATCGCGGATCTGGTGCAAGTGCCGGAAAGCACGGTCAAAACCCGGGTGTACCGGGCGCTTCAGACACTACGCGATGAGATGGCCCGGCTGGGAATTGCCGGGATGGATTGTCTTCCCGGCGGCTGGCCATCGGCGGAGGTTGAGTCATGAAATCCGAAGAACGCGAACAACTGATCGCTTCGTTGATCTATGGAGAAATATCGCGCGAAGAACGCCGCCGCTTGGAGGCGTGGTTCCTGGAGCATCCGGAGGACCGTGAGGAATATGAGGCTTTGCGCCACACGGCACGGACACTCGACCGGCTCCAGCCGTTGCCCGATCATCTCATCCCCCCGCTCAGCGCGGCGCAATTGATCCATCGGGCGGGAGCCCGGATGCGGTGGCGGGCCTTGGCCGGTATGGCCGCCGCTTGCGTAGCGTCGCTGGTTTTCTGCGTTTCGCAAGGCGTGATGATTCAAATCGGCAGCGCCCGGGTAACCTTTGGGCCGGTGGCAGCGTCCGGGTCCCCAAACGCCGAAGTCCGGGAGATCGTGCGCCAGGAACTCGCGGCGGTTTACTTGCCGGTGGTGGAAGGGGTGGTGCACACCTTGGAAGACCTGCAGGCTGCTTCGCGGATGACCGTCAGCCGGCAGGCCGCGCTGGAGGAATCCTTGCGGCAGTTGGCCACGTTTCAGACCGCCGCGCAACGGATCAATGAACAACGCATGAGCCAAGTGGCGTCGGAATTGGTCAACGGGATCGATGAGAAATTGCGGGCTGTCTATCCGGTGGTGCAAAACGCGGCCCCTTACCGGTAACCGAGAGGGGGTGAAAGAAGCACGGTGCCCGTGGTGAATGAGCGAAATTGCATTGAAAAATCAACCGGGGATTTCCAATACCCGCAGGCTTTAATCGCCTGATCCAGTTCAAAAGGATAAGGAGAAACCGTCATGGACCGGAAAAGTGTGCTTCGTTTTTTGGCCGTGTTTGGAATTCTCGGCTGGATGGCCAATTCCATCCCCCTCTCCGCCCAAATAATGTCGCCCGGGGAACAAGCAACGCCCCCCGGGGAAGCAGTGGCCGTGGTGGACCCGTCCGAATCCGCCCTCAAACCTGCCCTCAGTGCCGACACTCCAGACGCGCCAGTCACCATGTCACTGACGCCAATTACAGTCCAAGCAGCATCGTCCGTGTCTGCTGAAAGCCCATCTTCCGTGGAGGTCGTGATTAATGAGAACCGGGGTAAATCCGCTTTGACCTCTTCCACCCCGGCGGAGAATGCCCGGCGCTCCATCACCATCATGTCGAACGTGCTCGATCATTTGCTCAGTGAACAATTGGGGGAAGATTACCGCGCGCGTGGCGTGTTTTCGTCCGGCTGCCGGGGATACTGGATTCCCGATTCGGGGGCTTTGTTTCTTCTCGAAGTCAAATTTCCCTTGCAGGATCTGAAGGCCTCTTCGGAACCCCAAGGTTCAGAAAGTCAAAAGGACTTGTGGGAGCAATACGAGGAAAAATTGAGCGGAGAGGCGCCCCCTCTGGGTTTGCTCGGCAAAACCATGAAGCAGGAAAAGGTCTCGGTCAACATCTTGTCCGGGGAGGGCTGGTTCAGCGGAAAAGTCAAATACGATCCCGAAAAGGTGGAAAAATTGAAAAAGGCGGTCTTGACCGCCCTGGCACAATACGGGCACCGGCTGCAAGAAATTCCCGAAGATGGCCTGGTGACGGTGATTGCCGATAGCTCGGCCCCGGAGTTTGGATTCGGCGCGCTCCCCCTGTTCGAAAGCCGGATCGAACCGCGTGCCGAGGAGACGGACCTCTCGCAGCAGTTGGAAAACGCGAAACAGAGATTGGAAGAGTTGCAATATCAATTCCATAACCGCCAGCAATACCTGGACGTCGTAAAGCAACAATTGGACTTAGCCAATGACCGGGTAAAACGCATCGAACAGTTGTTCCAGACGGGCCGGGGTTCGCAAGCCGAGTTGGATGAGGTGCAGCAACAAGCCTTGGAGAGCCAGAAAACCCTCTTGGAAGCGGAAAATTCTTTGCGGGAAACCGAACATAAAATGATTCAGGCCGAGAAGGAATACGCGAATCTGAAACGCCGTCAAGAACTTGAGCAAGCAAAGGCTGAAATCGGGAAATCCCAGAAACAAAGCCGGGAGGACATGCAATCCAAGGTGGACACGCTCCGCGAACAAGCCCGGGTTTTCAAGGAACTCATGGACGTCAACGCGGAAAAACAGGAGAAGAAAGAAACGAAAATTCAACACAATCAGGATCTGCGGGTTCTGCTCAACGTGGAAGCGGCGGAAGGCAAACCGATGGTTGGCCGGCTCATGACAAGGGAACCGGGGGCGGATTTGGAACGGTCCGTATCGACCATGATCCTGCGTGTTCCCTTCAAAGATCTTCCCAAAACCAAGGGAGAGGCCCAGGACCTCGAGGGAAAAGTGAAAATCGACGTGTATTGAGAAACCGGCCTGCGTTCTGTAGTGTTTTTCCAACGTGGATCCCAATACCTGAACGGCACGAAGAATCGTTTGTCTGGATATCCGATATGGCGCCCTTTCAGTTGGTACCCAGCGCTGAAGCACCCAGGGCTGAAGCCCCACCCAGGGCTGAAGCCCTGGAATTGTTTCACCTGGGATTGTTTCAAAATGCTTTCCGTGCGGAGGCCGCCATCCCGCATTTCAGAATCTCATTCATGATGAAAAGTCAACATCGCCCGGTCAGCAATCACGAATTTGATCGAGGAGATATGCCTCGAATTCGTTCTCGTCCACGTAGATGCCGGGGTGGACGGCCACGGTTTTTTTGACGTACCGGGCGGATAGGGGAACCCCGTATTCACAATTCAGAATGAGGGTTTGGCCGCGGATTTTATCACAAAGCCTGCGGGCCGCGCGCAGGGGATCCTTGGCCGACCGGGGAAACAACCGGCGGGGAAAAGCAGAATGATCCGGCTTGGATCGCGGCGCCTGGTAAAAAACGGGGGTGCCGCTGAACCCGGCATGATACCGGCCGGTTCCGTCCTTGCGGATCTCCAGGCACAGGTTGTGTTGATGCGCGAATTGCAACAAAGTGGGGGGAGGTTCTTCGGAAGGGGACTCCCGGCCTTCGGGGAATTGGCTCCGCGGGGCCAGAGGAAATTCCCCCAAAATTTTGGTGATTCTGCGAAGGAATGAACGCCGTTCCATGGTCCTATGCTGCTGATATCAAAATCAAGTCAGGCTTCGAATGGATTGTAGCGGTGGATGATTTTCTATACAACATATTCCTGCGGATTTTACAAATGAATCTCCCCGCATGGTTTTCTCAGGGTCATCCGTCTCCGGATCATCCGGCAAGTGCCGGAGCCCTAAAAAACCTTCTCCTTCTGAGAAAGAGTCCCTAAAAATCCCTTCTCTCTCTGGAAGAGCCCCTATAAATTCCCTTTCCCTCTGGGTGAGGGTCAGGGTATAGGAACCCTGGAAAGGGCGTAAGGCATTCTTTCTCTGGAATCGAGTAAACAGTTTCGGGGTCGAAAACAAAATCCTAAGATGCTTAAGCCACAAGACCGCTTTAACGGACCGGCCGCACGGCAAAAGTGGTATCCCCGGGAATCAGGCGGTCTTTGCCCCCCAGGTATTTCCGCAGAACCTCGGGAATCAAGATGCTGCCATCTTCCTGCTGATTGTTTTCGAGGATGGAAATCAGCAGCCGGGGAGTGGCCAGGGCCGAGCCGTTGAGGGTATGGACGAAACGGGGCTTGCCGCCGTCCTTGGGCCGGTAGCGGATATTTCCGCGGCGGGCCTGGTAGTCCTCACAATTGCTGCAAGACGACACTTCATAATAGGCGTTTTGGCCCGGGAGCCAGACCTCGATGTCATAGGTTTTGGCGGATTGATTCCCGATATCTCCCGTGACCAGCAGCATCGTGCGGTAGTGCAGTCCCAGTTCCTCCACAATATGCTCGGCATCCCGCACCAGGTTTTCGAGCTCGTCGTAGGATGATTCCGGGGTGGTGAATTTATAGATTTCCACTTTGTTGAATTGATGAACACGCACCAGGCCGCGTTCTTCGGCTCCATACGTTCCGGCTTCGCGGCGGAAGCAAGGAGTAAGGCTGGTGAAATACAGGGGCAGGCTGTCTTCTTCCAGGATCTCATCCCGGTAGAGGCTGGTCATGGGCACCTCGCTGGTGGGCAGCAGGTAGAATGGATCGTCCTTGCACTTGTACAGCTGGTCCTCGAACTTGGGAAGATTCCCTGAAGCGAAGGTGGTTTCGCGGTTGAGCAACAGCGGGGGGATCACCGAAACATAACCGCGCTGGCGGTTGTGCTCGCGCATGAAGGTGAGCAGCGCCCACTCCAGCTCCGCCCCCCAGCCGATGTACAGGGGGAACTGCGAACCGGCGATCTTGGCGCCGCGTTCGAAGTCCAGCAGGTTGTGGATTTTGGCCAGTTCCAGGTGGTTCTTGGGGGAAAAATGAAACTCGCGCTTTTGGCCGTGAGTCCGGTACACTTGATTGTTTTTTTTGTCGAGATCCGTGGGGACCGACGCATGGGGAAGGTTAGGCAACTCGGAGACTTTGTAAGTCAGAGTCTCTTCGCATTCCCGCAGCTCCTGGGTTTTGGTTTTGATCTCCTCCGAGAGGGATTTCATTTCCCGCATGAGGGATTCGGCGGACTGCCCGGCCTTCTTGAGTTGCGCGATCTCCTTGCTGACCGTGTTCTGACGGGCTTTCATCTGATCCGTTGCGGCCTGCAAGAGACGGCGGCGGTTATCGAGGGCAACGATTTCGTCCAACGAGAGATCCGGTTCGCGCCGGCGCAGTTGGGCTTCCACCCACTCTTTCTTTTCCTGAATCAATTTGATATCCAACACGACACAAGTCCTCCATGAATCTGAATCATAGTCCAGGTTCTACGTGTTCAGAGCGGCTTTTTCTCTTTGTGGAGAAGGCGGATGCCGTCGATCCGCATGGTCTTGTCCACCGCTTTACACATGTCATAAATGGTCAGTGCGGCGGCTGCCACGGCGGTCAAGGCCTCCATCTCCACGCCGGTTTTGGCCGTGCATTTCACGGATGCCTCGATGCGGATCCAGTCTTCCCCCAGTGTAAATTCGACGGCCACCGCATCCAGGGGCAGCGCGTGGCATAGGGGAATCCATTCCGCGGTGCGTTTGGCTGCCATGATGGCCGCTACCCGGGCGACCGACAGAACATCCCCCTTCGGGACTGACCCGCCCCGGATGGCCGCTACGGTTTCCGGCTGCAGGTGGATACACCCTTCCGCCCGGGCTTCACGGGCCGAAACCGGCTTGGCCCCCACATCCACCATCGCGGCGCGGCCCTGCTCGTCGATATGCGAAAACTTCGGATCCGTTTCCATGCGGGTTGTCCATGCGGCGGATTGCCTGCGGTGACAGGATAAAAAACATAAAAAATCATTTAGGCACAATCCCCTCGCGAAGACAATGCCTGGAAAATGGCGGCAAACCAAGCGCCTGGTGGTAATTTCACCTGAAGACCGGCCACGTTCCTTTTATTTTTGAATGATGCCCGTGTACAGTTTAATTTTCCGGTGAAGCTTCTGGGGTGGCAATCCATCGAGATCCGCTGTGGCCCAACATCCCGAAATTGATATATAATAATTGGATCACATGAATTGATCACCGCTGGCAATCCGTGGATAGGAACATAAGCCAAAACCCGGCATCGCTGAATCCATCTTATGCAACGGGATTATTCCAACATAGCCGCGAAGAGAATGGGTATCCTTGGGATCTATGTTCTCTCCGGCCTTCTCAGCTGGGCTGTGGCGCGGACCGGGGAGGGCACTCTTCTGCTCGGGTTGCAGGCGGGGATCGCTCTGGATGCGTTGTATTTATTGGGCTATTCCTTCTGGCCGTGGTTGGCGGCCGCTTCGTTTCTCATCCATTGGCCGTGGGGACTTTCCGGATTCGAGGTGCTGGGTCATGTGGCGGGCGGCCTGATCCAAGCCGTGGCCGGAGTGTACCTGTTGCGGCGGTGGAATGACTTTCAGCCGGCTATGGCCCGGGTCCGGGATGTAGGGGCCTATCTGGCCGCGGGATTAGCGGCCCCCCTGGCGGGCGCGTTGCCTGGGGCTTGTTTTCTGCTGCCGGATGGTCTAGGACTGGCTGATGGATACACATGGATAATGACCTGGTGGCCGGCCGCGGCACTGGGAACGATAACGGCCGGTCCGGCTTTGCTCATTTGGGGAGAGCGGTGCCGGTTCCATCCTTCCCGCAACCAATGGGCCGTCGCGGGGATTCTGATGGTGGGCCTGGGGATCTATGGGGGATGGTTATTCGGGCCATCGGTGCAGTCTTCCGCCGCGCCGGCTCTCCTGTTGTTTCTGTTATTGCCGTGCGGAGTGGGAACTGGATGGTGGTTGGGCCGGCGGGGGGCGGCCGGTGGAGTGTTGGTGTTGACCTTAATCGCGGCTTGGGGCACGGCGCGGAGTTGGGGTCCCTTGGCCGCGGTAGCGGAACCGGATCTGGCAACCGCCTGGATGCTTTGGGGATATTGCGGAACCTGGGCCGCGCTTTCCTATTGGGCCGCCGCCGCCCGTACGGAAATCCAGGCGGGCCATCGCGCTCTCACGGAAAGAGAAGAACTGTACCGCAACGCGATCGCTCAGGCGGACGCGGTGTTTTACCAGCATGATTATCCCACCAACCGTTACACTTTCATGGGAGAAAAGATCCAGGAAATCACCGGATACCCCGCGGAAGAGATGACACCCCCGTTGTGGCAATCGCTGGTCCGGCAGTTGATTTTACGGGGCGAAGGCGCCGATCTGCCTCCCCCGGAGGCCATCCGCCGGTTCCGGCAAGGGGAGTTCAAACGATGGAAATGCGACGCGTTGATCCAGACCAAAAGCGGAGAATACCGCTGGATCGCCGATGCCGCAATCGAATTGGTGGATGAAGACAAGCAAGTATCCACGGAATCCATCGGCATCATCCAGGACATCACGGAGCGCAAACGCACAGAGGAAGCGTTACGCGAGAGCGAGGAACGCTTCCGGATTCTTTTCAACAGCGGGGATGACATGGTCTTCGCGATCGCCGTCACCCCCGAGGGAGCCTTGAGCCGGTTTGTGGAAGTCAACGAATCGGCCTGCCGGATATTGGGGTATACCAAGGACGAGTTCAGGGCGCTTTCTCCCTGCGCGCTTTTCTTGCCGGAGCGGGCAAAAGACGCGGATCACATGTGCTTGAAACAATTCATCCGGGAGAACAGCCGCCAGGAAGAAACGTGGCTGAAAACCCAGTCCGGGATTCAAATCCCCGTGGAATACTCCACGCACCTGATCGACTTGAATGGCCAGCCGACCCTGTTGGTGATCGGCCGGGATATCACCGAGCGCAAACGGGCCGAGGAAATCAAGGCCAAACTGGAAGAGCAATTGCGGCAATCGCAGAAAATGCACGCGATCGGGGAACTCACGGCCGGGATCGCCCACAATTTCAACAACCTCCTCATGGGCATTATCGGCAACCTGGATCTGGCATTGCTCCACGCCGGCGAGACGCAGCGGACATGGCTGCAATCCGCCATGACCGCCAGCCGGCGGTCCGCCGACCTGGTGAAAGACCTGCTTTTGTTCAGCCGCAAGGCGGAACCCCGGCGGGAGGCGTTCGACTTGGCGGATGTGGTGGAGGATGTGGTGGAAATCTGCCGCTCCACCTTTGACCGGAAGATCGCGATCGAGTATCAGCGGCCTCCCTGCCCGGTTTATATGATGGGCGATCCCGTGCAATTGCATCAAACCCTGTTGAATCTCTGCATCAACGCGCGCGATGCATTTCAATCTAAACAAGAACCGGTGCATTGCCGGATTGAATTGGAACTGGAAGATCCGGCCCCGGTCTCGAAAACCGCGCAGGCGGAACATGCCGGCGCGGAAGGGCATTATGCCCGCGTGACGGTCCGGGACAACGGCATCGGCATGGACGGCGAAACGCAAAAGCGGATCTTCGAACCGTTCTTCACGACCAAGGAAGTGGGAAAGGGAACCGGCCTGGGATTGTCCATCGCCTATGCCATTGTGCGGCAACATCGCGGCTGGATCGAATGCGAGAGCCAAGTGGGCGTGGGGACCGCCATCCACTGTTTCCTGCGGGTGGAGACCCCCCCGGAGATCCCCATAAAAGGCCGTAAAATCGAGGATAAACCGCAAGGGAACGAAACCCTCCTGGTTATCGACGATGAAAAGATCATCCGGGATGTGATGAAGACCGTCCTGGAAGAATTCGGATATCAGGTTTTGACCGCCGAGGACGGACAAGAAGGATTGCGGGTCTATCACGAAGAGAAAGACCGGATTGACCTCGTGATCGTGGATCTCTCCATGCCGCATGTGTCGGGCCAGGAAGTCCTGAGTGAAATGTGGCGGGTGAATCCCGGGGCCAAGGCCATTGTGGCCAGCGGATTTTCCATGGATTCACCCGATCTGAAGAAAGCCAACGCCTTGTTGAAAAAACCCTTTCAAATGCACACCCTTTTGCAGACCGTGCGTCGCGTGCTGGATGCGTGAAGCGGGGCGCGGGGCCACCTGCCGCCAAACCGCAGTCTGCCGCCTCAATTGGCTCTTGAACCTTTCCTCCATGGAACGGCTTTCCCCTTACTTGAATCCTATATAGGTTTTTGATCCGTGTTTGACAATCAACGCCGTCCGTTCCTGTTCCATATTGGGATAAAAATGCTGAGCCAAAAAATCCGGCCCCAAGGCGATGAAACCCATGGGGGGGAGCAAGGTCTCCCCAAACCGGAAATCCTCCGGACCGTAATTGACCACCACCTGCCAATGCTGGCCGAACTGGGAAAATTCCACACTGCGGTCATCCATCAGAAAACGATGCTGGGTCATCGGCAGCGTGGCCACGGCCTCGGCGAAGGGGGACAGAAACGAGTAGGTATTTTTGATGAAGCGGTCCATCACCGGCTTGCCCGCGCCCCAACCTCCTTCCCCGCGGGCGAAACAAAAGCGGGGATCGGTAAGATCCGGCTCTTCGGCCGGGGTTTCCCAGTACCGGTGCGGCCCAATGTCATACAGCGGCATGGTGCCTTGCACGAGATGTTTCAGAATCCGGCGGGCGTCTCCCGGCCCCGCGCGGTCCCCTTGGTGAGTGAACAGGGCGACGCAGTCGTGGTAAACCAGAGGGAAGAGGGGAATCTCATACGCGCCGGATTCGGGAAAACCGGGGATAAGCGGCGCGCCGCTGAGGATGCCTTCAAAATAATGGACCACGGGCACGCCGAACGCCATGCCGGTTTCCGATCCGAAAACGCCGAAGAGGCGCGAGGCGTACTGGGCCAGTTCCAGTTTGTATTTCATATCGTCTTCCCGGGACAGGGGATTCTCCGGATCGGAGGATTCATACAACGGGGCGGCGAATGTGGTGTCAATGAAATACGCCGTGGGCGAAAACAGCCGTTTAACCTCCGGCAGGTTGCGCTTGGCCAGCTGCAGGCCGTGATTCGAGGCGATCAGCCAAGCCTGGCCGCCCGCCCAGAGACCGCCTTTCATCCCCCGGCCGGAGGGATCCTTCAAAAGCAGGGCGGGATTCCAGGATGGCGCGTCTTCGTACATGTCCTGGTAATTGTCATGCAAGCCGAAGAGATAGCCATACCCGCGCACGGTTTCGGAGACGCGTTGCAGACCTTCGTTCCCCCCGATTTCCGGCGCGGCGGGCAGAATATCGGGGTGCTGGTTGTCGTATCCGCGGTGGATCCAGCCGGCCAGCACGAACAGGACCTTCTCGAGCTGCAGATCGTCGTGGAGATGGCGGGCGAGCGCGATACAATCATCGGCCGTATAGGAGTTGGTCACCCGCTCGGTGATCTGACCGTCCATCGGGCGGATTTGCCGGACGCACACAAACGGTTTGAATTCCGCCGCGCCCAGCAACTGGGCGGCTTCCCCGTTTCGTTGGATTTTTTTGCTCCAGGGGATCCACGTTCCGTTTTTCTGGGCGATGTCCCGGTAGGCCTGAGCGATGTCCACATACGAACCACCGGCAATCCATTCGATCCGGAAACGGCCGGCGGGACGGGGACAATGCAATCCCAGGGAGGTGATTTTGGTTCCGGGGGTCAATGCCGATTCTGAAAGCAAAGACCGGAACACCACCGCGTAAGAAGGATCATCCCAGGACAGCAGCGCGGAACGGGTACGCCGGGAGAGCCCGGCCATGGGGATATGGAGTCCATCCCATCCGTTGTACGTTTTGTAGGATTTCCGGACTTCGATGGATGACGAAGCGTCAAAGAACTGACCGATGAGACGGGGGATGGCCGCTCCACCGCCCAGGGTTTCCGTGGTCCAGAGGAGCGAATCGAATTCCAGGGTCTCGACCGTCCAGGGATCTTGTGGTTTCCACGAAATGGTGAGGGCGGTCTCGTTCAGTTCCAGTTGAAATTCGAGATCGAGCAACGGGGCGCCTTCGTAGTTCTTTGTAAGCACACAGCGCCGGTTGTTTTGGCTTTTGACCTCAAATCCCTGGAGAGAAAGCCGCACGCGGTGTTCTCCCTTCCGCGCTTGGATGAATCCGAATCCGGTGACATCGGGGGCGCTTTGCCCAATTTCGCCTTCTCCTTCGATCTGCGCGCTGAAAAGGCCGTTTCCCGGATGCAATTCGAGTTGCATGGCTTTGTTTGCCAGGGTCACCACCGATTGACTGGAAAACCGGTGCCGCAGATTCTGAAGGCGGGCGGCCGATTCCGCCGGATCCAGGGGCGAAACCGGCTCTTCCGGTGGCGGGGGGGCATCCCGGGTGATCCGCAACGTAACGGGAAGAATTTCGTCGAGACCGCGTTGCCCCGTGACAGGATTCCAAAGCCCCACCCGGATCCCATACGTTCCTTCCGGCGTGTTTTCGGGGACGGAAATGGACCAAGGGCCATCGGGAACGGATAGGCCCGGCATCCAATAGCGCGTATCCACCACGGGTTCGTGATCGAACTGCCATTGGATGGTGTCCGGCGCGTCCGGTTGGATGAAATGCAGGAAAATTGTTTCGCTGGACAATCCCGGCGCGCCGCCCTGGTTCAGGAACTCGAACCGGCAACGGATCCGGCCTCCGGGAGCCGCCTCGGTTGGGGATACGGTAAAAGAAGCCACGGCGGGCTGGAAGGTTTCTTCGCTTCTCCCGGATTCGGGTAACCACCAACCGCCGGCCAGCATTCCGGCAAAAAGCCATCCGGAAATCCACCGATTGCGAAACAACCGATTGCGGAACAGCCAATTAAAAAAGAAGCGGGCGCGCGCACCCCGCCGCGCGCCGGAGGGATTCTGATTCATGTTTGGGTTCTCCCGCATCCGGCTGGAGCCGCGTTAACGGAAAATATACCAAATGGCGCCCACCAGGGCCGCGGCCAGGATCGAGAAGAAGATCTGGAGCCAAGACCAGGTTTGGACCGGGGGCAATTCTTCGCCGGCCATCGGCGTTTCTCCCATGGGATGTTCTTTGGCTGTCCGGAATGTTAGACCCCGGATCTTCTCCGGCAAGGGTCTCCGGGTAATGAAGCTGATTAAAAAAAGCACGACGGTGCACACGCCGAAAAGCAAAATGGCGAAATGCAGGAAATTGATGGTCGCCAGCCAGATGAAGCCCTCGTTCAGTTGGTCACTCATCCCGAGGGAGGCGGCGGGTTGCACGAGCAAGGTATGGGTGAGATCGCCCAGGCTGTACGTGGGCAGGTTGGCGGTCAGGTTCAGTTTGGCGCCCAGGTTGGCCAGGCTGAATTGGCTCATGAACTGGACGAGAGACTCGGGCAGTTGGATGTTCTCCACGCCGGCTTTGACTTCCATTTTGTAAAGCAGTTCCAGAATCAACCGCAAGGCGCCCAAGATAAAGCCCAAGATCAACGAGCAAAATGCCCCTTTGCCGTTCAGGCGGGCAAAGAACACGCCGAAGAGAAAACAGGCGGCGATGGGCGGACTGATGTACGCCTGGACGCTTTGCAGATAGATATACAGTTCCCCCGACAACAGGGGGATGAATTTGATCCAGTAAATGCCCAGCAGCACGATCACCAGCGTGAAGAAGCGGCCGAAGAAAACCAGTTCGCGCTCGGAGGCGCGGCGGCGGATTTTCTTGTACACGTCCATGGTGATGAGGGTCGAGCAGGAGTTGAAGCACGACGCAAGCGAGGACATGATGGCCGCCAGCAAACCGGCGATCACGATGCCTTTCAATCCCGAGGGCAGCACCCGCGTGACCAGGGCGGGATACGCCTTGTCCCCGTTGATATCCGCGTAGAGGGCGGCGGCGATCATGCCGGGCAGCACCATGATGAACAACGGCAACAGTTTGAGGTACCCGGCGAAAATGGCGCCGCTCCGGGCATGGTTGATGTTCTTGGCGCCGAGGGTCCGTTGGACGATGAATTGGTCCGTGCACCAGTACCAAATGCCCAGGATGGGCGCGCCGAAGATAATGCCGGTCCAGGGGAAATCGGGATGGTCGATGGCCTTGAACATATTGAAATGGCCGGGATCGAGCCGCGCGGCCAGTTCGTTCCACCCGCCCAGCTGATAAAGGCCCATGCCGGTCAAGATCGTCGCGCCGCCGACCAGCACGATCGTTTGCATTACTTCGGTGTAGATCACCGCTCCCAATCCCCCGGCGATGGTGTAGAGTCCCGTGGCGATCACCAGAAAGAGGCACGAGGTGATGATATCCCAATCCAGGACTTGATTGAGCAGCAGGCTGCCCGCGAAGAGAGTGACGGAGATCTTGGTCAATACATAGGCAATGACCGAAACCGTGGTCAGGTACCAGCGGCTGGCCGCGCCGTAGCGCCGCTCCAAAAACTCAGGCATGGTGAACACACCGGACCGCAGGTAGAACGGTACGAACACCCAGCCCAAAGTCAAGCAACAAAACACCGCCAGCAACTCAAAATGCCCCACCGCCAGACCCGAAGCCGCCCCGGTGCCGGCCAGCCCGATGAAATGCTCACTGGAAATGTTGGAGGCGAAAAGGGAGGCTCCGACCGCCCACCATTCCACGCTGCGGCCGGCGAGAAAATACCCCGTGCTGGTTTTGCCCTTGCGGGCAAAATAAAAACCGATACATAAAACGAGATAGAAATAGGCCACAATGATCAGCAAATCCACAAAACCGATTGTGAGATTCATTCGGCTTCCCTCGCTTTTTCTCGATGATATACAATGCCTCAATCCACCAGGACGCGCGATTTTCGCATATTTCCCTGGAAATTACACCCCCGGGGCGGGATTTCGAGTGGAGAATCCCATCGGGAACGAGGCGCCCCCAGGATGAGGAAAATGATTCAATATCAATGGATTACGAGATGGTATCCGGCCGGATGGCGGTTGGGAATCCTCCGTCTAGTGTTCCTGGGCGGCCTGGCCTACGGAGAAGACGGCGTCATTCCCGGCTTGGAAATATTGACCACCCGGCAGCCGGAACTCATCGCGGGGAAACGGGTGGCTATCATCGCCAACCCCACGTCGGTGGACCGCCACGGACGCTCCACGGTGGAACGGATCGCGGAGCACGCCCAGATTTCCGCCCTTTTCGCTCCGGAGCATGGCCTCCAAGGAACCGAAGAAGCCGGGGCTTCGATTGCGCCATCGGCTTGGAAGGACGTACCCGTATTCAGTTTGTATGGGAAGTTCAAAACGCCCACGCGCCGCATGTTGAAAGATACCGATGTGTTGGTGTATGACATCCAGGATGTGGGCGCGCGGTTCTATACCTACATCTCCACCCTCTTTCTGGCATTAAGCGCGGCAAAACGCGAGGGAATCCCCGTGATCGTCCTCGACCGGCCGAATCCCATCAACGCCACCCTGGTGGAGGGGCCGGTGACCAATCCCGTGTACAGCAGTTTTGTGGGCGCGCTTCCTTTGACCATCCGCTATGGACTCACCGCCGGAGAGACGGCGCGCATGATGAACGAGGAAACCTGCGCCGGGTTCTCTCTAGGCGCCCACCTGACGGTTGTTCCCATGGAGGGCTACCGGCGTTCGATGTGGTATGACGAGACGGGAATCCCCTGGATTGCCCCTTCGCCGAATATGCCCACGTTGGAGACGGCGATCGTGTATCCGGGACTGTGTCTGTTAGAAGGAACCAACCTGTCGGAAGGGCGGGGAACCAGCGCCCCCTTTTTGACCGTCGGCGCGCCGTTCCTGGACGCGAAAAAATGGTGGGCGGCCGTGCCGGACCGGTGGCGCGCCGGGATTGAGGCCGACGTGGTTTCTTTCACTCCGGTGAAAATCCCCGGTAAAGCGGAAAATCCCAAGTTTACCGGCCAAACGTGCCAGGGATTGCGGTTGCGGGTGACCGGCCGGGACGCCTTGCGGCCGGTCGGTCTGGCCGTGGCGTTGCTGTGCGCCGCGCGGGATCTTGAACCCAAGCAGTTTCAGGTCCATGCCTCCATGGACCGGCTGTGGGGCAACGAAAACCTCCGCGCGCTGCTCGAGGAAGGCGCGGATTGCGGAACGATTCTGGATACAGCCCAACCGGATTGCGCCTATTTCGAGAACATCCGCCAGAAGTATTTCATTTATCGCTGATCCGGTTTTCAGGTTCCCGGGAGTTTTCCAGCGCAGCCGGAAAACACCCTTCTGGCTCCCTCCCGGGCTTTCCTCCACTCAATCAGGCCTTCAACGGATCCTCCCATACTCCCGGAATGGGCGTCTTGCATTTTGCGCAACACCCGTTTTCCAGGCCTTCCAACGTAGACCGGAAACCCAGCCGCCGGATGACCAGCTCCCCGCAATGGTGGCACAGGGTATTCTCGGCGGGATGCCCGGGCACGTTGCCGATGTACACGTAATGCAATCCCTCCCCGCGCATGATCTTGGTCAACCGCTCCAGGGTCTTGACTGGCGTGGCGGGAATGTTTTTCAACTTGTAATTGGGTGAAAAGCGGGTCAGATGCACGGGAACGTCCGGACCCAGGTGTTCCCGGATCCATTTTGCCATGGCCTGGTTCTCCGGGTCACTGTCATTGAGGGTGGGGATGATCAGCACCACGATTTCCAGCCACACGTTTTCTTCCCGGATGACCTCCAACGCCCGCAGGACCGGCTGGAGTTCGCCCTTGCAGGAATCCTTGTAGAACGTTTCCGTAAAGGCCTTGAAATCGATCTTCACGCCCGTCAGGTGTTTCAATAACTGCCGCAGCGGTTTTTCTTGGATGTAACCATTGGAAATCATGACGCTGCCCACGCCCAATTTCCGGGCGGCCTGGGCCGTGTCCAGCATGTATTCATAGAAGATCACCGGCTCCGAGTACGTGTAGGCGATCGTGGGGGATTTCGTATCCGCCGCCAATTGCGCCGTCCGCGCCGGGGGAAGGTCGAACATCTGGATCTGCTCGGGCCGGAATTGCGAGATATCCCAGTTCTGGCAGAAACTGCACTCCATGTTGCAGCCGGCCGTGGCGATCGAAAACGCCGCGGTCCCCGGGCGGTAATGGAATAACGGCTTTTTCTCGATGGGATCGATGTGCAACGTGCAGGGCCGCCCGTAGACCAGGGTGCGGTAGGTTCCTTTTTGATTTTCCCGCACGCCGCAATACCCCCGCTCGGCATCCGCCACCTGGCATTCCTTGGGGCAGAGTTTGCACACGACTTTCAAGTCTTCGATCTTCTCGTAATGAAGGGCTTCCTGCGTGGATAACTCCTTTGTCAGTGGAAGTCTCTCCTCCGTGGCCGCCGCATAACCGGGTAACGCCATCGCGCCGCTCCAGGCCAACGCGCACCCCGCGCAACCGGCCGAAGCGATAAATTGCCGTCGGGTCAGAGAATCGCTCATCAAACACCTCTTATCCACTCACTTCTTGGATTTCGATCCGGGCGGGGTCAGCGATCCCGGCTTTTTTGGCCTCGGCGAGTTGGAGGTATACCGGCTCGCGCCCTTTGTCGCGAAGAGAAGGCAACTTCTGTTCGATCCGCTTTTGATCGATGATCCGCGCTCCCACGCTGTCCAAGGCCACCGGATCCGTGGAAATCAACAGCCCCCCGTATTCCCACGCTCCCTTGGGGCTGTACGAAGGGCCGCCGTCGTACTGGGCGCGGATTCCGTCGCAGATGTTCAGGCGCAGTTTGTTTTTGATGTAGGGATGCAGGCAGAGATCCGGCAGATAGGGATCCTTATGCACATCGAAATGATATTTATTGGGATTGTGGATCACTCCGAACAGGTTTTTCATCGCCACCGAAACGCCCGACAAGTCGTGATCCTTCAATACGCCCAAATTGATCAACGCCGTGCATCCGTGGGAAACAATGCGGGAAAAGCAGGATCCGATGCTTCCGCTGATTTCCGGCTCCGCCTCGTAGCCGATGCCCCGGGAATCGGTGGCGGTGAGCACGGCCTTGTCCTTGAACCGGGCTGGTTCGTATCCCGCCTTGACCAGCTCGCGCTCGCTCCGGTCCCAAATCGCGATGCGGGTGGGTGAAACCCCCGCCCGGGCCAGCCGGTCCGCGATGAGATAGGCCAACTCGGGGTGGGGCGACAGCATCCGCCCCCCCAAGGCGTTGACCTTGATGGCCACGTGATCGCCGGGTGAAAACAGCGCGCGCCAGGCGTCGATGGGATCCTTCTTGTCCGACAAGGCCCGCATGGCCTCATCCAGCAATTTTCCCAAGCCATCCAGATCGATTCCAGTGGAGGGTTGCAGGAGACCTTCCTTGCGGGCCGCCACCACCCGGCTTTTTCCCATCCCCACGGGAGAACCCGTAGCGCCATCGGAGCGTTTCGCGATCCACAAAGCCGGGAACGGGATCACTGCCCCGCCGAGGGTATGCAAAAAACGCCGCCGGGATTCATTCGGTTTCTGGATCATTGGACTGTTAAATCGCGGTACGTTTCGCCGAATACCTGCGCCGTGAAGGTCTGAAACGCGCAATCCGATTGCCAATCCTGCTTATCCAGACCGGCCTTCAGGCAAAGTTGGCTCAGCGTTTCTTCGATGTTCCATCCCTGTTCCAGCGCCACTTGCGGCAAGAAGAGGGCTTGCCGCCCGGCTTTCGAGATCACGATGCCATCCCGCCCCAGCATGATCTCTTTCCAGGACGCGGCCGGCCGCAAGGGCGAAAGGATCGATATTTCTATCTCGATGTCTTTCAACTCGGATTCGTGCACCGGTTCGAAGCGCCGGTCCCGCAGCGCCGACAACAACACGGTCTGGGCGGCCGCCTCATACAAGGGCCGGCCGCTTTCGATGTTCCCGATGCATCCGCGCAGCTCCCCCTGTTTCTTCAGGGTAACGAATATTCCCTTCTTCGCCTTCATCCGTTCCGTGATCTGATCCTCGGGGGGCACAAACACCACGGCCTTCTTTTCTTTTAGGCTGTTTTCCAAGGTGGTGCGGGCGATGGCCAACAACCGCCCGGCTTCTTCTTCATTCAAATATTCCGGCTGCTCCCGGAAGAGCAGGGAACAATAACTGACGGTTTCGCTGGAATCGCCGGTCTTGTCACCCGAAGTGGTGTAGCGCAGAAATTCCACCTGGGTCTGCAAGGGCAACGCCATCAGCCCGATCAAAATCGGATTGCGGCCGCAGATGGTGGCGCGGGTTTTGTCCAAAAATCCCCATAACCCCCGGACATCGAACTGCAGAATGTGATTGACCGCCGCGAAATCCAGGCGCTGGACGTTCTCTTTCACCTTTTCCTTGAACGGAACGTATCCGAACCGCCGCCCCTGATGGGTAAAATCCGAACTCATCACCAACAAAGTTTCCGCGTCCAGCCAAGGTTTGAGCGCCTCGGCGATCGCCACGCAACTCTCCGGGGATATCTCGCCGATCACGAGGGGAACCAGGGTGAAATCCTGGAAGACCGACTGCAAAAAGGGCAGCTGGATTTCGACACTGTGCTCTTCGTCATGCGCCGCGGGCACGGTTTGTATAAAACGATTTTCCAATAACTTTTGACAGGCCGCGGTGTCCAGCGGCACCACGCCCAACGGCGTTTCGTACGCGTCGATCCGGGGGATCGAGCCGCCCTGAATGGCCACATGGTGTGAGGGTCCCATGAGGATTACCCGCTTGACCTTCTGCCCCTGCACGGCCTTGTACGCCCAAGCGGCGGTGTCTCCCGACCAAGCGTAACCCGCGTGAGGCACAATCAGGGCGCGCGCCCGGTTGGCTCCCGGAGGCGATTCTGGCGCGGTCTGGAAAAATCCTTGGATTTGCTGGGTCAACGCCGCCGCGTTGCCGTTGTACCACGTCCCGGCCAGTTTGGATTTGTGGACGCGTTTTTGTGTTTCCATATCCGCCGGTACCGCGGCCAATTGGAAAAAGAACGCCAAACCGAGGAGAGAACAGGCCATCCGTTTCATGATGCGTACCTCATGCTGAACAGGTGTTTCTCTATTGTAGACCAATCCCTCCTGATGGGTAATAGGTTTTCCCGTTCCTCCCTTCTCCCGCCTTCTGGGAAAAAGCGGAATGCGTGAATGGATTCCCTTCGCTGGAATCCGAATCGCCGTGATCCACCAAGGGAGGAGCCCATTGGGAGAAAAACCGCGCCAACAATTAAAACCGCCGGAGAGATTTTCCCCCCGGCGGTCCGTTGGGCTCGGATCAAATTTCGGATGGTTTACTGGCCGCTCTGGTAGCGGGCGGCCATGTCCACCAAGGTGACGATCTTGATTTTATCGGCGTTGCCCGCCTGTCCGAAGGCGATCATCCGGTCCACGCACACCTTCTTCATCGCCTCACGGGCGGGTCCCAGGTAACCGCGGGGATCGAATTCCGCCGGATTCTCCGCGAAGACCTTGCGGATCGCGCCAGTCATCGCCAACCGGTTGTCCGTGTCCACGTTGATCTTGCGCACGCCATGCTTGATCCCGCGTTGAATCTCTTCCACCGGCACGCCATAGGCCTTCTTGATCCCGCCGCCGTACTGGTTGATCAAATCCACCAATTCCCCGGGGACCGAGGACGAACCGTGCATCACCAGGTGGGTGTTGGGCAATTTCCGGTGAATGGCCTCGATCCGGTCCATGGCCAACACGTCGCCGGTAGGCTTTTTGGTGAATTTATACGCGCCGTGGCTGGTGCCAATGGCCACCGCCAGCGCGTCTACCCCCGTTTGGGCCACGAAATCCACGGCTTGATCGGGATCGGTAAGCAATTTATCCCGGTCCAACGTTCCTTCAAATCCATGCCCGTCTTCCTTGTCGCCCTTGCCGGTCTCCAGGCTGCCCAGGCATCCCAATTCGCCTTCGACGCTCACCCCCCGGGCATGGGCGTATTCCACGACCTCGCGGGTGACTTTCACGTTGTATTCATACGTGGAGGGGGTTTTCCCGTCCTCCATGAGCGACCCATCCATCATCACGCTGGTGAAATTTTGCTCGATGGCGGAAATGCAGGTCGCGGGGCTGTTGCCGTGATCCTGGTGCATGGCGATCGGAATGTTGGGATGCAGTTCCGCCGCGGCCAGCATCAGGTGGCGGAGATAATTGTCGTTGGAATATTTGCGCGCGCCCCGGCTGGCCTGGATGATCACGGGGGAATTGGTTTCCACCGCCGCGGCCATAATGGCCTGGATTTGTTCCATATTGTTGACGTTGAAAGCCGCGATGCCATAGTCGTGCTCGGCGGCGTGATCCAGTAGGACTCTCATGGGTACGAGTGGCATGATGTCGCTTCTCCTTTGTCGGTCGGTATAAGATCAAGTGTAATGGGTATTGCGCAAACGGGAAGATTGACGCAAGGCCGGTCAATCAAATTTTTCGCTTGAGAGGGCCGCCCCGCTCCCGAAATCCCCGGGAGGCGGTTTGACCATCTTGCCTGCGGACCGTGAATCCTGTATAACAAATTGTCGTTATTAAAATCTGCTTTGCTGCCGATTCCATGGACCAAAACGTTTGCGCTGAGATCGTATCCAAGCATGGGAAGGAATGTTATTCCTTCTTCAATGAGCCGGTGTATGTGAGTGAGGAAGGCTACAAGCACCTCATGGCGGACATGACCCGCGAGGCGCAGCGCTTGGCCGGCCTCCACTCCGTTTACATGGATGAAATTCTCTTCGGCCACTCCATTTCTCAAATCAAACTGATTGTGGTCTATGACGCGGAAACCTGCGATGAATACAACCTCAAATTCGACCAGGTGTTGCGCACCATCGGCACCCGCAACATCGTGGACGAGGATCTGCTCTCCATCGATCAAAAACTCCTGGAAAATTTTCCCAAATTCGACTGCCTCCTCCAGCCCCAGTGGGTCATGGGGAAAAAATTGAACATTCAATATCCCACCGCCGGGGAAGTGCGGTTCTTCAACATCTCCATGGTGTTGGACCTCCTCTGCGGCGGCTTCCTGCGGGATTTTTTCATCTGGGAAGTCGACCGTCAGGTCAACACCCGCGAGGCTTTGTGGAAACTGAAGCGCCTGCGCCGCCTGGTCGATCTCGTTAAAATGATCCTCCGCAAGGACGCCACGTCCCGCTGGGATCAATACATGGATACCGTGTATACCATGTGCGACCACTGGTTCGATATGGGCATCGAACGCTACCGCATGCTCATGTGGACCGTCCGCGAAGGGATGTGCATCCTGTTCGACCTGATCCAGGAACTCAAACTCTATTTCGAACGGTTCCGGGTCGTGAATTTGAAACTGGATCCCAACGTGAGTACCCCCTACGCCCTCTTGGTCAGCGACAAAATTGTGACCTATTTTGTGGACAATTGGGAACCGGACTCCGCCTTGGAAAAAATGATCTGGTGCCGGGAAAAGCTCGGCCAGTTCATCACTGTTTTGCCCGCTTCGTTCTCTCTCCAACTCTACGAATACACCAAGGGCCATAACGCCTTGAGCCGCTACATCAAATCGTGCTTCGCCGTCGACGGGATCAGCGGCAACATGGAACGCTCCTACATCTCCCTGGAACGCTGTAAAATCCTCAATCATTACCTGAACTTCAAGATCAAACTTGGCTTATCCCTCGAAGACGATACAATTTTCCACTGCAACTTGCGGGATGGTTCCACCTTGGCCAAGGCCGCCAACATGATGAACGCGCAAAAAAACAAGGTTCGGCTGAAACGGGTCCAGCGAATCCTCCGCGGTGAAGAAG
Source organism: Candidatus Omnitrophota bacterium (assembly GCA_013177805.1). Lineage (GTDB taxonomy): Bacteria > Hinthialibacterota > Hinthialibacteria > Hinthialibacterales > Hinthialibacteraceae > JABLXU01. Next base: position 81,734 of record JABLXU010000009.1, on the reverse strand, counting down.
AACCTGCCGGTGAACTGATCGAGGAAGGTTGATATCCATGCGTCAGGATCATGACACCCGTTCCCGGTTTTTTACCTACCGGGACGGGCGGCTATATGCCGAAAATGCCGATCTCCACGACATCGCGGCCACGTGGGGCACACCCACCTACGTCTATTCGCTGCAGGCGATCCTCACCGCATTGCGGGATTACCAGACGGGATTGGATGGCATCCCCCATCTGGTGGCATTCGCGGTCAAAGCCAACGGCAACGTGGCGATACTGCGACACTTGGGTCAGGCAGGCGCCGGCGCGGATTTAACCTCCGCCGGCGAACTCTTCGCGGCCCAAAAAGCGGGCATCCCTCCGGAACGTATGATCTTTTCCGGCGTGGGGAAAACCGAAGACGAGATCGCCATGGCCCTTCACGCCGGCATCTTGATGTTCAATATCGAGTCCGAACCGGAACTGGAGACTGTGGCCCGCCTGGCTGCGGAGCGGGGTCGGCGCGCGCCCATCGCCATTCGAGTCAACCCCAATGTAGATCCCAAAACGCATCCCAAAATCAGCACTGGCCTCAAACAGCACAAGTTCGGCGTACCCTGGGAACAGGCCCGGACATTATACAAAAGAGCGGCGGACATCCCTTCGCTTGAGATTCGCGGAATCGCCGCGCATATCGGATCGTCCCTAATGGACACGGCCCCCCTGCTGCAAGCCCTGGATCTCCTGCTCGGATTCCGGCAATATCTTCAAAACAAAGGGCTTGCGATTCCTTATCTCGATTTAGGTGGAGGTTTGGGTATCCAATACGAAAAGCAAATTCCCGAAACTCCCTCCGAATATTCCCAAAAGTTAAAGCAACGTATCAAGGATTCCGGCGTAACCTTAATCCTCGAACCCGGACGTTCGATTGTCGGAAATGCCGGAATTCTATTGACTAAAGTCATATATGTTAAAAAGAATGACGACAAAGTTTTTGTAGTCGTGGATGCCGGGATGAATTCTCTCGCCCGCCCCGCGATCTACGGGGCATATCACCACATCGTTCCGGTGGCCGCGCGCGATGGAGCACCCCAAACCGTAGACGTCGTAGGGCCGATCTGTGAAAGCAGTGATGTGTTCGGCAAAAACCGCTCTCTGCCGCCTTGCCGGCCGGGCGATCTGCTGGCCATTTGCTCAGCCGGGGCTTATGGGTATTCCATGGCCTCGAACTACAACGGCCAGCCGCGGCCGGCCGAGGTCCTCGTGGAAGGTCATCACGGCCGCCTGATCCGCCGCCGTGAAACGCTCGATGACCTGCTGCGCAATCAAATAGTCCAATAATAGAAAGCGAGGCTCCTTATGCAAAAAGTGAACGCGAACGAGATCCCCTGGTCGTGGGGTGACGCGGGCGTCCGCTACGTCATGCAGGGACCCCACATCGAATGGGGCGTCCTGAAGATGAAACCCGGCCAATCCTCCAAGGATTACGGCCGGCATGTTCATCATGAGGTGGAAGAGACTTTCTTCTTTCTCTCCGGGACCCCGAAATTCGTCATCAACGGGATCGAACACCGGGTCCAACCGGGGGATGCCTACCGCGTCGAAGCGCACGAATCACATGATTTGATTAATGATACGAACGAAGACCTCATGGCCGTTTTCATCAAGTATCCCTACAAACCCGAAGACCGTCACGCGGATTGATTGGATCTATCGAAAGTCGCGGCATGAGCAGTGCAACGATGTATGAGCAGAGCCACGGTTGTAGTCTCATCCCGGGTAGCGGATTAGAAAGTCCTCACTCCCTCGGAAAGTCCCTTCTCCCTCAGGGAGAGGGTCAGGGTGAGGGATTCCATTTTTATTTCAACTTTATTTCAACTCGGTTGAACTCATTTCAATTTGATGCGATGGAGTCTATCTGATGAACATCCAGGGTGCTGACCGGTTGTCCAAACTGCCTGTCTATTTGTTTGACGATCTTGACGCGCAAAAAGCGGCGGAAGTGGCCAAGGGTGTTGACGTGATCGATCTGGGCGTAGGGGATCCCGACCGCCCCACGCCGGGGTATATCGTCGAAGCCCTCAAACAGGCCGTGGATAACGACAAAAATCATCACTACCCCTCATACAAGGGACTGCCCGAGTACCGCCGGGCCGTGGCGCATTGGTACAAGACTAATTTCAACGTGGATCTGGATCCGGAGAAGGAAGTCCTGGCCTGCATCGGCAGCAAGCGGGGCGTGGCCGATCTGCCCATGGCGCTGTGCAATCCGGGGGATGTGGTTCTGGTCCCCAATCCCTGCTATACGGCGTATCTGCCGGGAATCCTCATGGCCGGCGCGGAGGTGCATTTCATGCCCCTGCTCGAAGAAAATGATTTTCTCCCCGATCTCGATGCCATCCCCGAACCGGTCCGCCACCGGGCCAAGTTGATGCTGCTCAATTTCCCGGGCAATCCCACCGCCGCCCTCGGGCCGCTGTCTTTTTTCCAAAAAGTGGTGGAGTTCGCGGAACAATATAACATCATCGTCTCTCACGATGCTCCCTATTCGGAAGCCGTGTTCGATGGCAACCGCCAACCATCCTTCCTCGAGACTCCTGGAGCCAAGGAGGTAGGCATAGAGTTTCACTCGGTTTCCAAGGTCTTCAACATGAGCGGGTGGCGCTGCGCGCACGCCGTGGGGAACGCGGAGGTTCTGGCCTGTTTGGGCAAAATGCGTTCCAACGTGGATATGGGCGTATTCCAACCGATCCAGTACGCCGCCATTGCCGCTCTCACCGGCTCCATGGATTTCACCCGCGAAATGTGCCGGGTGTACAACCGCCGCCGGGATGTGCTGATCGAAGGCCTGAACCGTCTGGGCTGGAACGTCCGTAAAAATCCCGCTTCGTTTTTCGTTTGGACGCGGGTGCCGCAGAAGGGGATCTCATCCGGGGAGTTCGCCGCCGCGGTGCTGAAAAAATCCGGCGTGCTCTTCACGCCGGGCCGCGGTTTCGGCGAGTATGGCGAGGGCTACATCCGCATCGCCCTGACTGTCGAAGAAGACCGCCTGCGCGAAGCGGTGGACCGCATTGAAAAAGCAGGGTTTGTGTACATTTGAGACACGTTTTTATCCTTGAAAAAAAACTATCCGGGGAGGGGTCGGCATGCCGGGGGCAGAGGGAAATGTGCCCTAGTGTTTTCCTGGGCTTCCTCATTACTTATTCATCGGAAAATGCGGCGGATTGTTTTTCCTTTTTTATGTGTTTTTTCCAGCGGCACCGAGGAAGACAAGGCCGGTTTCTCGAAGCGGGGCGCCTCTTCCTGCTCGAGCGCGTCGATCAGGGGGATGATCCGCTCAGCCATGATCCCTTTTTTGAGCATGTCTTGAAACTCGATCTGGACATTCTCCCCCTGGGTGGTCACCAGGAACTTTAAACCGTTCCAGCCGTCCAGTTCCAGCACGCGCAGGGGATTGAAGCGTTCCGATTGCGAACTGTGATACCGTAAAAGACCCGAATTGGCTTTGACCTGCACCAGATCGAATCCCGCCTGGTGCGCCCGCACCCGGATCCGCAACGCCGCGAGCAGGTCCTGCACCGGCGGGGGCGGCGTGCCGTAGATATCCTTCAGCTCGGCTTCGAAGGAATCGATCTCCTCGTTGGTCTTGATCTTCCCGATCCGCTGATGCAACGACATCCGTTGCTTGCTGCTTTCCACGTACGTAGGCGGGATGTTCCCCTTGTTGGCCATTTCCAGCGCCGTGTCCCAATCCAGCAAATTGAGCTTATTCCCCTTTAAATGGCTCACGGTGTCGCGCAGGAGTTTGCTGTACAGGTCGAAACCGATCGCCGCGATGTGCCCGTGCTGCTGCCGGCCCAGGATATTGCCGATGCCCCGGATTTCCATGTCGCGCATCGCCAGGTGGAATCCGGCCCCCAATTGGTTATGCTGCTGCAAGGCCAAAAGGCGGCGGCGCGCCACGGCGGACAACGCCTTCTTACTCGGCACAATCAGATAACAATACGCCCGGTGCCGGTCGCGGCCCACCCGGCCCCGGAGCTGATAGAGTTGAGACAATCCGAAATGCCCGGCGTTGTTGATGATGATCGTGTTCACGTTGGGAATGTCGATCCCGTTTTCGATGATCGTCGTCGCCACCAGAATGTCATAATCATGCCGGATGAAGCGCAACATCACCTCTTCCAGATCCCGTTCCGACATTTGCCCGTGACCCACGCAGACCCGCGCCTGCGGAACCAACTCTTGGACATAATGAGCGAGCTTGTAAATCGATTCCACCCGGTTGTGGACGAAATACACCTGGCCATCGCGGGAAAGCTCGCGCAGGATGGCGTTTTCGATCACCTCCTTGGACCACTCCATGATGTACGTCTCGATGGGCAGGCGGTTCTTGGGCGGCGTGCTGACCAGGCTCATGTTCCGGATGCCGGAAAGCGACATGTACAGCGTCCGGGGGATGGGCGTCGCGGTCAACGTTAGCGTATCGACTAATTTCCGCAACTGGCGGAGGCGCTCCTTGTGCTTTACGCCGAAGCGCTGTTCTTCATCAATGATCACCAAGCCCAGATCGTTCAGCCGCACATCCTGGGACAACAACCGGTGCGTCCCGATGATAATGTCGATCTCCCCCCTGGCCAAATCCTCAATCACCTGCTTTTGATCCGCCGGGGTCCGGAAGCGGGAGAGCATCTCCACCCGCACCGGGTAATCGGCCAACCGGTCGCAGAAGGTATTGTAGTGCTGCTGGCAGAGAATCGTGGTCGGTACCAACACCGCCACCTGCTTGCCGTCCATCACCGCCTTGAAGGCCGCGCGGATGGCCACTTCCGTTTTGCCGAAGCCCACATCGCCGCAGATCAGCCGGTCCATTGGCTCCGGGTGCTCCATATCGCGCTTGACTTCCTCGATGGCCCGCCACTGGTCCGCGGTCTCCTCGTACAGAAACGAGGCCTCGAATTCGTGCTGCCAGGGCGTATCGGGGCTGAACGCGTGCCCCTTCCGCGAAGCCCGGGTCGCGTAGAGTTCCAGGAGCTCCTCGGCCATGTCCTCGATGGCCTGCCGCGCCCGCGCCTTGGTCCGCTCCCAATTTTTGGTCCCGAGCTTCGCGAGCGCGGGCTGCGCGTTGTCCCCGCCGATGTACCGCCCGACCCGGTCGATCTGCTCGATGGGGACGTACAACATTCCCCCTTCGGCGTATTCGATGTGCAGAAACTCGCTTTCGTGCCCGTCGTGCGTCATCCGGGTCATGCGGACAAACCGGCCGATGCCATGGTCGATGTGGACCACGTAATCCCCCGGCTGCAGGTCAATCAGGTCGGTGACCGGCAGCGCGATGCCGTCCCGCACGGGCGTGCTGAAACGGCGGTAACGGCCGAAGATTTCGCGGTCGGTGCAGATCAGGAGATTGCTAACCAGCAAGACAAAACCGCGGTGCAGGCCGCCGGTCAGGGTGAGGAGATTTTGCGAATCCGTCTGGATCCCTTTCTCCTTCCGGTGCGCGGCGAGAATCTCCTCCATGCGGTTTTGTTGGCCGGTGTTGTCGCAGACGATGAGTATCCGCCGCCCCGCCTGGGCCGCCTCCAGCAAATGGCCGAGGCGCTCCTTCTGCTCCTCGCCGTAAATGTCCGTGGACGCGAAGCCGAGGTTGAGATGCCCCTCGCCCGGCTCGAGCGTGAACTCGGTCAACCGCGCCTGGCGCAACGGTTTCAGGCTTGCCCCCCATTCGCTAAGGGTGAGATACAGCACTTCGGGCGGCTCCAGCACCACGTCCTGCCGCTTGTGATATTCTTCCTCCCCTAAATGGACTTCGTGATCCTCCTTGGAGAGACTGGTGGCTTCCTTGTACCGTTTCTCCACCAGGGAATAGAATTCCTGCCCTTGTTTCTCCACCTCGTCGCTGTTCACCGTTACCACCAGGGTGTCCTCGCCGAACAGCAGCGGCAGCGGTTCCAGCGCCAATCCGGAGGTCAAGGCTTCCAGGACCAGGTTGTCTTCCTGGCCGGGATAAATCACCACGTCCTCGATCGTCTTGACTGACCGTTGGTCGGAGACATGAAACAGCCGGATCGAATCCACCTCATCGCCCCAGAATTCGATCCGCACCGGCTCCGGATAGGAATACGAGTAAATGTCCACGATGTCCCCGCGTACGGAAAAATCCCCCCGCTGGGCGACCAGGTCCCGGAACTCGTACCCTTGCGCCACCAGCCATTCGCGGATCCGGTCCCGGGACAACGTGCCGCCTTTCACGCACCGCAGGGCCTGCTGTTCGTACACCCGCAGCGGCGGCATGCGCTTCAATGCCGCGAAGATGGGCGCGATAACGATTGGTGGAGGGGGTGTTTGCCCTTCCGGCGCGCGGGACGACTCGATCATGTATTGCAGCGGCGCCAGACGCTCCATGCGGATGGTGAGTTCCGGCGCCTGGGGCTCGTAGGGCAGGATCTCCAGGTGGGGAAAAACGAAGACCGGCGGGGGATTCTTCATCGTGGTGAAAAAAAATTCCAGGTCGTCCAGCAGCAGATACGCGCTGCTTTGATCGGGCACCACGGCCACCAGCGGTTTACGAAAATGCCGGGCAAGTTCGGTGATCAGCAGGGCATGGGACGAGCCGATCGACTGCCCGCAATACGCCTGCGAGCCTTTGGGCTGAAGCATCTTACAAAGCCGCTGGAAGTCTTCCTGCTCCGAAAACGACTTCCGGGCGGAAATCAACAGCGCCTGGGCTGGATGGATTTCACTTTTGTTCATGGCAAACACACGTACCCCACTCCGCCGGTGAAACGGGTGGGGTCTTTTCCTTAAACCGGATATCCTTAAGATTATCTTCTTCAGAACCAATCAACAACACCCGGGAAGGAATCCGGAGATGGTTTACGACCTGGCGGCCTTACGATCGCAACAGGAAGCCATCGCCCAGCGGGTGGACCTGCGCAACGCCCTGCCGCCCTTGAACCGTTTGCGGACCGTGGCGGCGGCGGATGTCTCCTGCAACCGCTTCTCCAAAACCGGCTACGCGGCGGTGGTGGTTCTCTCGTTCCCCGAAGGGGAATTGCTGGAATCCGCCTCGGTGAAACAGGAACTCGAGTTTCCCTATATCCCCGGTTACCTGGCCTTCCGCGAATGGCCGTTGGTGGAATCGTGCTTCCAAAATATGACTCTGACCCCGGACGTGCTGATCTGCGACGGCCAAGGGATCTGTCACCCCCGCCGCGCCGGCCTGGCGAGTTACATTGGCGTGATGACCGGCCTGGTGACCATCGGTTGCGCCAAAAGCCGCCTGGTGGGCGAATATGTGGAGCCGGATGAGAAACGGGGCAGCGTCAGCGATTTGCTGCTGGACGGCGAAAAAGTTGGGGAAGTGCTCCGTACGCGCGACGGGGTCAAACCGCTCTTCATCAGTCCCGGCCATCGCGTGGATTTTCACCACGCCACGCAACTGATCCTCACCCTCGCCGTCCGCTACCGCCAGCCGGAACCCATCCGCGCCGTGCATCAATTGGTAAACCGATTGCGGAAGGGGATGTGAAGAACGATGGAGAATAGGTTCAAATCAAAGAGGAATGTTTACCCCAAAGCCGACATTTCTTAGTGTAGTGTATTATTCGTATGATGAGCCTAGCAGCGGCCGCCAAACGATTCCTTTCCCTCTGGGAGAGGGTTAGGGTGAGGGAAGCCTGGTAAGGGAGGTATTCATCCTTTTCTTGAAAATGGGGAAACAGTGGCAATCAAGGAATCATTCATCAACGGCAACCTTGGCATTTCTCCCCTTCCTCTCCCTCCGGAAGGGGACCGGGCCGAAAGAACACCCTTTCGCATTACCAACATCTCACCAAAAAACTCATGAACCTATGCCATTCTGCTATTTGAATCCCCTTCAGGGGACGCTTTTACAGCAGCCCAGGATTTCTACCCGGGGCCGCCATTCAACTCTGAATCTTTTCTGAATCTTTTCGGCGGGCGTTTCGGTTTCAACCCGGGGCCGGAATCGATTCTTGGAACAATTGCTGTGGATTATTTCTTGTATTTATCGGAATCGATGGATTGATTTGTATTCTTGGCTTTCTGAGTGCCGGTGAAGGCTATCCCGCCGAAGAGCAAAGCAAAAACCAGAATAACGATAATGTCCTGTAACATCGTTGTAGACATGGTAAACTGATTTCTCCGAAGAAAGATAATGATCGGCCGGAATCCAGCCGGGGGATCTTCGAGCCAATTATAGAGAAACGGCCGGAAAAGACAATTGGCGCGCGGAAGAGGCTGAAGGCTTGTATGAAATCATCGGGATTTCCTTCATCCTCCATTGCGGGGCGGGCATCACCCGGGATGGGCGAGTTTCTCATACTGGTGCACGTATTTCTTGACCGTCCGCCAATCCACACCCAGGCGCTCCGCCGCCGCCTGGTAGTTACCGCACGAATTCAATACATGATGGGAGTAAAACGCGAGGATTTCTTCAATCGGGGCCTGGGACTGCTCCATCCGCAGAAACAGTTGATGCAAAGCGTCTCCAGCGCCGGCGGGTGACACGAGGGGATTGTAGCGGGATCCCACCAGCATGCTGCGGACGCACTGCTCGAATTCCCGCACATTGCCCGGCCAGGGATAGCCGGCCTTGATCCAGGGCCGGATGCGCTCTTCAAGTTCGCGGTACACGGTCTCGTCGACTTGGCCCAGCACGCGCAGGAGAATGGCGCGCAGCAGCTCCGCCCCTTCGTCCGGGCATTCCCGCAGGCGCTGGGAAAGGGTGGGAACGCGGATCACGACGGCTCCCAGCCGGTAAAGAAAATCTTCCCGCATGCGGCCTTCCTGGATCAGGGCGGCAATGTCGCGGTTGGTCGCGGATAAGATGCGGCCATGAAAGCGGGCCGGTTTGCGGCTGCCCAGGGGATAAAATTCACGCGATTGCAACACCCGCAGCAATTTTACCTGGATCTCCTCGCTCAAGTCGCCGATTTCATCCAGAAAAAGCGCGCCGTAGGGCGAACATTTCTCCAACAGCCCCTGCCGGTTTTCCGTGGCCCCGGTGAAGGCTCCTTTGACGTGCCCGAAGAGTTCCGACTCGATCAACGTGGGCGTCAGCGCCGACAGGTTAATGACTTGATTGGCGGCGGTGTAATTGATCGCGAAACGGTCCGTGCGGGGATCGTAGGGGATGAACTGCGCGGTGGCGATGGCTTCCGCCACGAGATCCTTCCCCGTGCCCGACGCGCCCAAGATCAGGGTGGAAAAATTGGCCATGCGGGATTTGAGGTAATTGAAACTCCATAACAGCCGCCGGGTGAAAATGGCTTCCCACACTTCTTCCCGCAGCCGCGCGGCCGGCGCGGACCGCCCGATGAGCCGCCTGATGATGCCCGAGAATCCCCGCCACAGTTGAAAACTGAACGCAAACAGCTCGGCGGTTTCGCTTTCGTTCATCTCGAGGAGGCTCTCGTGGGGCGCGTTGCCCGGAATCAACCGCAGGCCGGTCTGGAGTTGGGCTTTGAAATCATCATAGAGATGTTCTCCCACCGGGGGATTCTGGTCTGGTTCGCGCTCGCAGCGCGCCATGTAACGGTCCATCCCTTCCAAGGCCTGATGGTAAGTCTGAAACCACACGGCGATGCGGTACAGTTCCTGATCCTCGGAAGAAATCTGATCCGCGTGCCGGTGAATGTCTTCCCGCACTTCGGCCAGGCAGTCTTCCAGCAAGCGCAGGGTGGCCTCGTTGATTTTCTGCCGCGCCTGCCAGTTGGAGAGATGCAACGGCTCCGTGTCCAGCGGACGGCGTAAGATTTGTTCATGCCAACGCAGCCGTTCCGGCGAGAACGGATTGGCTTCGGTTATCTGACGGATGATCTTGAATATTTCCCGCGTATCGGGTGGGAATGCGTAGTTCATATGCCCGTGTCCACCATGTTTGTATGATCAATCTATATAACTTTCCCTTTTAAGAAGGCACTCGGTAACCAATTCGTCTGGCCTGAGAGATAGATCCAAGTTCCCTCTCCCCCTGGGAGAGGGCCAGGGTGAGGGAAAACCTTTTCACCACGCCACGGCTCCCAGGATTACACATTCCCTTCCTTCCTCACGCTGCGCCCCTTTCAAGGGGCCACATATTAGAGCCCAGGGTTTCAACCCTGGGCGCGATTCATCCCCGGGGCCGCTCTCTTGGGCTCCTCAACCCTATCACATGCTCCTGTATGCGTGCAATCGAAAAATGCAGGTTTCCCCAACAAAAAATGCTTGCGTAACGGAGGTCAAGAAAATCCGGCACCCACCATAACTGGCCAAAAATATGTCATTTATAATCACTTGTCTTTGAAATGGGGATTGGACCGCGTTTTGGAATGATAAGTGCTGAGAGACTGGACAGGAACACATAGCCACTCAACCGGTGTGATTCATGCGGTGAATTGAATCACTCCCAGGAGAAATGGGATGGAAGAATTATTTCTTGGTTTATTAGGCTTGATGGCGGTTGCCGTGGTGTTCTTCGGAGGCCTCAGCGGATTGATTTCTGTCTTCTGGCTGGGGGGCGTGACCCGGAGACTGGGCGATATGGAAATCAAAGTCCGCGCGATGGAAAAACGTCACGCGGCCCAATCCAAGCCGGCCGGGGAGAAAATCACGCCGGAGCCTTGGGCGGATGCGGTGAAACCCGCACCTGCCTCTGAATCCGCGACGCCATGGACACCGCCACCTGAGCCGGCATCTCAGCCTGGACCTGCCTCCATGGCTGAATTGGAATCGGGACTGGAATCATGGAACGAACCCGAACCGTTTCCCCAATTCGAACCAGCCATGTCCTCAGTTCCCCAGTCTGAAAACGCGTTTGCAAATGAACCGGCAGGGCAGGGAACCTCCGGGGAAGTCACGGGCGAACCTCAACTCCTCGATTTCGAAACCCGGGTCGGCGAAGTGTGGTTCAACCGCGTCGGATTGGTGGCGTTGATCATCGCCTTCGCGTTGATGGGCCGCTACATCACGCCCCATCTACAGCCCTGGCACAAAACGGCACTTAGTTACCTGGCCTCGGCGGCGTTGTTGGTGATTGGATGGCGGTTCGAAAATCGCCTGCGGATCTTCGCGCGTCCCGTGATGGCAGGCGGCGCGGCCCTGGCGTTCTTCAGTTCGTTCGCTGCGTATTTTCTCCCGGCCATGGCTTGCGTGCCGTTGGGAGCCTCGCTGGCGTTGATGTCGGCCAGTATCGGCGGGCTTTTTCTTTTGGCCGAACGATGGCGGTCCGAATCCGCCGCCGGCCTCGCGATCTTCCTGGGGCATGTCGCGGCCTACACGGCGGGAGGCAGCGCCGACGCCTTCTCCCTGATCGCGATTCTCTTCCTGGACGCGGCGGCAGTCTTTTTGTTGTGGCGGCACAGTTGGGTTCCCTTGAGCCTTTTCGCGGTCTGCGCCTCCTATCTTTCACACCTCCTCTGGTCGCTGCAGGACCACCCCATGACGTCGCCGGAATTCAGCTTCTGGCTGAATTTTTCGTTTCTCTCCTCCTATTACGTGATCTTTCTCGCCGCCGATCTGCTCTACCATGCCCGCCTGCGTCACCAGGGAAAGGATGCATTCACACTGTCCCAGCGCTCCGCCGGCCGTGCCCTGGGCGCCGTCTCGCTGGTGTTTTACTCGATCCTGGTCACCGGCTTGTTTTGGGGAACGAAGATCTATTGGGACCATATTTTCCTCTTCTTCCTGCCCCTGGCGGGTGTACAAGTTGTGCTGATGCTGTATCACGAATCACGCCGCAATCCCGATCATCCCTGGTACGCGGCCACGGCCACGTTGTTTTTGAACCTGGGGCTGTTTTCCTGGCTGGGCGGGCTGTCGTTGAACCTGGTGCTCGCGGCCCAGGCATTGTTGTTGCTGCTCATGTCGCGAACCTTGCGATTCTGGTTCCTCAATCCCTTGGCGCAAGGAGTGATTTTTATCAATTTTGTCCATTATTGGACGTCAGGCGCGCATCATTTTTCCACTCTTCCCGCCTATCTGGGCGGCCTGGCCACCGCGTTGGTTTATTTCACGCAAGCGCGTCTGGAAGAGACGTGGGAATTCATGAATCCGGATGAGTCCGGGACAAATTCCAAATGGGTGAAGGGGTTTCTTGACACGATACAGGCCTATGTCAAGCCGTTGGCTTTTCTCCACGCGGGAGCCGGGGCCTTGCTGATAACGGCGGCCACGTACCGGTATTTCGATGCGATTCCGGTGACGATCGGGTGCGCGATAGGTTTCAGCCTGTTATCGCTGGCGGCGGCGATGGGCATGAAAAGCGCCGCGTTAAACACTGCTCCACTGGTGTTCATCACGGCCGGCCACGGGTTGTTCTATACCGGGCTGCATCCGGGCACGGGCGCGCGGGAATACCCTGGAATGACGTTGAGCCTGGTGTTGGTCACCTTGGGTTTCGGCTCACTGGTGGAGTGGTTCACGCCGGAAGATTGCAAAAAGGCGGATCGTGCGTTGACCAGCGGCTGGGGGTGGGGATTCACCTATTTTTACGTGCTTGCGTTCGTTTTGGCAGGAATCCTGTTCTGGATCCGGGGCGAGATGCTATTCAAGTCCGGCGCCATGATTTATCCCTTTTGGATGCTTTTCCCCCTCGCGGCGCTGTCCCTCGGCTGGGGATTGAATTTGGGTGGTCTGCAAATCGCCGCATATGCCGCGTCTCTGGCTTGGCTGCTCCCGGAAGTATTCGCCATGCCGCTGAAATATAGCGGTTCCGCCGCGGGTTTGTTGACCTCCGGCCTGATCGTGTTCATTCAGTGCATCGGCATGGAAAGGATGTTGGCCATTCAAGACTCCCGGATTTTGGATGTTATCCAGGAGAACTTGGGATCGTGGATGCGCCGGGTGCTGGTGGCGGCCGCCGGGGCCTGGATGTTGGCCGTGCTTTCGTATTCCGATGTTCTGCGGGGATATTGGACTTCGGTGGGATGGACCTTGTTGGCCTTGGCGTTGTTGGTTCTGGGATTCGTCTGGAAGGGCAAATCCTACCGCCGCGTGGCCATGGCGGTGTTCACCCTGGCGATCGGCCGGGTCTTTTTGATCGATGTGGCCCAGCTCGAGACATTTTACCGCATGGTGGCGTTCCTGTGCCTGGGCATTACCTTAATTCTGGTATCGTTTCTCTATGCCCGCATGCGCCGCCAAATCCGCGAATGGTTGTAATTTCACGTCCAATCATAATCAAATCAGTGTCCCTTTATTTCCCGGACGTTTCGTAGGAAGATTCCTGGGAATACCACGGCTCCATTACGGTTCGATGCCGGATCGAAGCCTGCTGTTTGCTCACTTGAATCCTGACTTGGAGAAATAAAGCATGAATATCCGATCTCAATCCATTCAATCGTATGTTTTTACATATGGTTTGATTCTCGGCCTGATTCTTGGCCTCTCCGGCTGTGCCCGCGTCCAATCGTACGGTCCGGCGGGCGCCGCGCCGTCCGAATGGGTGCTTGTGGATCATTTCCTGCTTCTCGCCGATGCCTCGATCTCCCTGGTCCCGAGTGGAAAATTGAGGCAGGAAATGGAATTCCTGCGGTTCTTCATCCAGACGATGCCGGACGGCCGTTATGACGCCGGATTTCTCGCCTTCAATACCGATTCCGTGGTATTGAAGCACCTCAGTCCTTTCAGCCGGGGCTCCCTGATCTCCGCCGTTTCCCGGTTGGAAAAGATGTCCGGCGATACCCGCTTGGAGCGTTCGCTGGAAGAGGCGCGTCAGCAGGTGCAAGGCCTTTCCGGCAACGTTGCTCTGCTGATCGTTTCCGACGGCCGCGACATGAATCAAAAAGCCGTGCTCCAGGCGCTTTCGGAGCTTGTCAACGAGCACCGGGATCATATCTGCGTCCATGCCGTTCAGATCGGTTCGGACGAGACCGGCATGAACTTCCTGCGCCGGATCTCTCAAACTACGAATTGCGGCATCTACCGGTCCGCGGATGTACTGCAAACCGACAGCGCGATGTATGACTTCGTCCGCCAGATCTTCTACGGTTCGCGCGCAACCCCGCCGCCTGCCGCCCCCTCTGTGGGTCTGCTCGGCGATTCCGACGGGGACGGCGTATCAGATTCCCTGGATGAATGCCCCGATACCCCCAAGGGCGCGAAGGTCGATGAACGGGGATGCTGGGTCATCAGTAATGTCCTTTTTGATTACGATCGATTCGAATTGCGGCCCGAGTTTTTCCCCGTTCTGGACGAAGTTGTGACCGTTCTGCAGAACAATCCGGAAGTCCGCGTTCTGCTCGAAGGGCACGCCGACGCGCGGGGTTCGCAATCGTATAACCAGCGGCTTTCCGAGCGGCGCGCCATGGCGGTTATGGCCTACCTGGTTGACCGGGGGATCAGCCGCGACCGCCTCAGCGCCCGCGGCTGGGGTGAATCACGCCCCGTCGCTCCCAACACGACGGAAGAGAACATGCAGAAAAACCGCCGGGTGGAACTGACGCCGATGCGGTGAACTGCCTTTCCACCCGTCCCAGTGAACCGGATTCCTGAATGACGATTGATTTTTTGAATCCCGTGCAAAACAAGCCGCCCCCAGGATGTATGATTCCGGGGGCGGTTTTTTCTCTCTGTCCATCCTCCCTATACCATTAGGGAGTAAACAATGATGCCAGTTTACCTCATGGTCCGGCGTGGATCGAATTTCGACACATGGGCCAATTTCTGATACAACTCTTTCTCTTCCGGCGTCAGCATATTCGGCACCACGATCTGTAACCGCAAGTACTGATCCCCCCGTTTGCCTCCCTTCATCGGCAATCCCTTGCCTCGCAAGCGCAAGCGTTTTCCTGAACTGGATCCTGCCGGAATGTTCACCGTCACCCGCCCGTCCAGGGTTGGGGCTTGCACGCTTGCGCCTAGAGCTGCCTCCCACGGGGTGATGGGCAGATCCGCTTCGAGGTCAAAATCCTCCACCCGGAAGACCGGGTGTTTCGCCAACCGGATTTTAATGTACAAATCGCCATCCGGCCCCCCATACGCGCCTTTTCCGCCTTGTCCCCGCAGACGGATCCGTGTCCCCTCCCGCGTGCCGGGTGGAATTTTTACATCGAGATGTTTGCGTTTGGAAATCCGCCGCCCCTGTTCATCCTCTTCCTGAACATGCAATTCAAAACTCTTTTGTGTGCCGTGATATGCGTCTTCAAGGGATATTTCCAGCTCGGCCTCCGCGTCTTGACCTGCCGAAGCCGGCTGTGCCTCATCGAAGGTAAAGGTCCGAGAGCGGGTGCGGGGACGGGTCCGCGATTCAAACAAATTCTCGAATCCGCCACTCCCGAACAAGGCTTCAAAAAAATCACTGAAACCACGGCTTCCGCCGAACGAATGGAATTCAAATCCTCCGGGGCCTTCCCTCTGGCCAAAACGGAACGTCATGTTTTCCCATCCCGGCGGGGGCGTGAAATCCTGACCCGTTTGCCAACCGGAGCCCAGCATGTCATACCGCTTGCGTTTCTCAGGATCGCTTAGCACTTCGTGGGCTTCGTTGATCTCTTTAAAACGGTTTTCCGCCTCTGGATCCTTGTTCATATCCGGATGGTACTTCCGCGCCAGCTTCCGGTAGGCTTTTTTGATCTCTTCCTCGGAAGCGTCGCGCTTCACGCCCAGAATTTCGTAATAATCTTTGTATTTAACCGGCATGATTTTTCTCTTATCCTCACCCGGATTCGGGAAGCCAATCCCGGTGTGCCCAGACATTCATATTGTAAATCCTGACGATTTCTCGATCTATTCCCATCGGCATGGCAATGAATATACCAAAATGGGCAAACCATGAGAAATCTATCAACCTGTTCATCTTAAACAACTTATTTGAATCATCCTATAATTAAATATGAATTGAAACGCGCAATTTTGGCACAGTTGGTCCCGATTGATCTATATTCAACCATCCCTGCTAAGGGGAAAAAACTCCTCCTTCATGCGGCGCTCATTTCCCGTTCCCACTTAAGGACATTGACCCATAACACTGTAATATCCGCTGGGAAGATCCCCGGAATCCGTGAGGCCTGGCCGATGGTCGCCGGGCGCACGCGCTCGAACTTCTCCCGCGCCTCGCGCCGCAGGCCCGTCAGCAGGGAGTAATCAATATCCGGCGGGATCAGCCGCCGTTCCGCCTTTTTATCCTCTTCGATCTCCTTAAGCTGCCGGTCCACATATCCCTGGTATTTCGTCTCGATCTCCAACTGCTCCCACACCCGGGGATGATAGGCCGCCGTGTTCACCCCAAACCTGTCAAGGTAACGCGCTTTCATGGTGGCCCGCCGAAGAACGTGCAGAAGGGGAACCGGATGGGAGATTTCGCCCAATTCCAACTCGGCGAAACGGCGGCGGATTTCCTCGGCGGGGATGACCATATGCTTGCTCAACTCCGCCTTCAATTGTTGGATGTCGCGTTTCCAGCCTTCGATCTCTTCATGCCATTCGCGGGGGATCAGCCCCATCCGGTAGCCAATGGAGGAAAGCCGGAAATCGGCGTTGTCCTGCCGCAACAACAGGCGATACTCGGCCGACGAGGTGAACAACCGGTAGGGTTCTTGAGTGCCCTTGGTAACCAAATCATCGATCATCACTCCGATGTAGGCTTCCTCGCGCCCGAGGACCAGGGGCTCATCGCCCCGGAGCTTCAGCGCGGCGTTGATACCCGCCAGCAGCCCCTGGGCCGCCGCTTCCTCATAGCCGGATGTCCCATTGATCTGCCCGGCCAGGAACAATCCGGGCAATCGCTTGCTTTCCAGCCAGGGATACAGGTCTTGCGGATTGGAAAAGAAATACTCGACCGCGTAGCCCGGTTTCAGGATTTCCGCCCGCTCCAGCCCGGGGATGGTGCGGATATAGGCCAGCTGCACATCTTCGGGGAGGCTGGTGGAGATCCCGTTGGGATAGACGACATCGCTCTCCACGCCTTCCGGCTCGAGGAACACCTGATGCGAGGTTTTGCCGGGGAATTTATGGATCTTGTCTTCGATGGACGGGCAATACCGTGGGCCAACGCCGGTGATCTTGCCCGAATAGAGCGGCGAGCGGTCCAGGTTGCGCCGGATCACTTCGTGCGTCTTTTCGGTGGTGCGGGTAAGATGGCAACAGATTTTGTTCTCGACTTGGACTTGCGGATGAAACGAGAACGGCAGGGGCGGTTCATCGCCGTATTGGGCTTCCAGCGAGGAATAGTCGATACTCTTGCGGCTCAGACGCGCGGGCGTGCCGGTTTTCAACCGCCCCAGATCGAATCCCAATTCTTTTAGATTTTCCGCCAAGGCGATGGAGGGGCTGTCTCCGATTCGTCCTCCGGCCACTTCGTTCATGCCGAAATGCAGCAGTCCGCCCAGGAACGTGCCGGGGGTGAGAATCACGGACCGGCCCGCGAGTTGGTTTCCCGCGCGGTCACACACACCGGCCACTTTCCCATCCTTTACCAGCAAGCGCGATCCTTCCCCCTCCAGCAAATCCAGGTTCGGGATGGCCCGCAGGGTATCGAGCATGACCTGCGGATACAAGTCCCGGTCCGCTTGCGCCCGGGGCGATTGCACCGCCGGGCCTTTCGAGGCGTTCAGGGTACGGAAATGAATCCCGGCCTGGTCCGATACCTGGGCCATAATGCCCCCCAATGCGTCGATTTCACGGATCAGTTGGCCCTTGGCCACACCGCCCACTGCGGGATTGCAGGACATTTTCGCCAACGCGGTGACATCGAACGTCAACAGCGCCGTGCGGCAGCCCATGCGCGCCGCCGCGGCCGCCGCCTCGCACCCGGCATGCCCCCCGCCGACCACGATTACGTCATACATCGCGTCAGGACTCCCAGGAATAAATTCGGTTCATCAAGCAAGATGATCCGGGCGGACACCAAGGTCCGCCCCTACAAAAATGCCCTCACCCTCCCCTCTCCCCGAGGAAGAAGGAATGGATTTCTCAATGTCAGTTGCTTTCACCATGTCTATGAAATAAAGGCGGCTCACCTGATGGTTTGCCCTCCCCTGTTTTCCATAATTGTACTCTTGATCCCCCGAATCCGGAACGATGGAACCATGGGGCCACGCTCCGCGCCCAATCCACCAGCACCGAAGAGGCCAATAGCACCAGCAGGGGGAGATATTGCGCCCGGAACCGCTCATTGGCCGCCGGAGTGGCGGAAACTAACACTAATGCCGCCACGAGCAGGCCGGCGATCCCCACCGCGAGGTTCCGGGTAAAACGTTCCGGCCGCTTTTTCCACCACCGCCATAGCGAAACCAGCCCGGTTAGATACAACACCAGCGTCAGCGCCAGTTCCAACGCCCGTATCGTTCCCAGTCCCAAGGCCAAAACGAATTGGGAGAAGGATTCCGGATCTCGAATGGCTTTCCGCTGTTGACCGGCTTCCAGCGGCCAATCCGGACGGTACCGCTCGATCAACTTCATGGCCGATGAATCCACCACCTGGCGGATCATCCCCCGCGCCCACACCGGACCTAAAGCGGTGTAATGTTCTTCCAACATCCGGCGCGCCCTCTGGGTAAATTCGTGGTTCATAGCGAGCGGATCCAGCCGCCCGCGCGCCTCGTCCCACTCGTTCCAGGCTTGTTGCTGCAGCGCTTCCTCGGATTCGCCCGTATTCCAAGCCTGGGCTGACTGCGCCCAATACACGTACAATGCCGCCGCCGGGATCTCGGTCAGGTAGAACGAGCCATACCGCTCGTGATTCCGCCACATCCATCCCCCCTGGAACAGTATCCCGCCCGCCAGGCATAGAATCCCCACCGCCAAGCGCTCCCGGAATCCTTTCGCTCCCAGAACGAATACAACGGCCATCGGCACGAAGAGCCAAGCCGCCACCGGGCGGATTAGACACGCCACCCCAGCGAGGCATCCGCATGAAAACGCCGTGATCGTCCGCTGGTTTCCGCCGGCCGCCACGCTCCACACGATCACGGTCAACACGAAGGCAAACAGGGATTCCGTCAACAAGGACGTGACGGAAAACAATTCAGTGGGATGCGCTGACAGCAACAACACGGCTGTCCAGGCCGCCGGGCCGCCGAACAGGCGCTCCGCCGCCGTGAAAGTCAACATCACGCCCAGCGCGGATAAAACCGCCTGGGACAGCGCGATGCCCCGCGGTGGTTCCATCCCCAAGAATCGCGCGAGAAACAGAAAGCACGGATATCCCGGCGTCCGGTATGTTTCCGGCCGGCCATCCCTCGCGAAGGCTCCCTCCGTCCGCAATGATTCGGCCAACGCCAAATAGTCTTCGGAATCGGACGAAATCCGGATCTCGGGAATTGTGCCCACCATAATGGCGCGGAAGACGAAAGCGATCAGAAACACCAGCGCCAGGCGCGCCGGTTGGTTCCTCTTCATGCTGAATTACGGTGTCCGCGCCGGCCGCGTTTGAAACACCAATTTCCGCAAGGTCTTGTCCATCTGCTGCAAGAAAACCTTGTCGCCCTTTTCGAAAATGTAAACGGGATGACTGGTGTACACGACACAATGATTCCGGGGGATGATGAATTCAAAGGCGTGGCTGGTTTCGTACGTGAATTGATACCGTCCTTGGCTGTCGAAGGTCAGCAAGGATTCGGGCATGTGGACCTTCACGGCGATTTGCAGCCGTTTTTTGCCGCCTGGGGGGATGGGTGTCGAGTAGGTGATCTTGATTTGGGGCGCTCCGGTTTCCTTGTCTTGTGTCATCTCGTAGGGCTGTTCTTGCTTGAGGCTTAAATCGAAGACCGATTCCACTTCGATGTCTCCCATGCTGGCGTCATGAATGAATCCGCCGGTGGGGAAATAAAAGACCTGGTTGCCTGCTTTGTTGTCTTCGATCTCGTAGGTCAGGCGCACCGCCCGCTTCTGGAGATCGATCACTTCATACCGCATGTCCGCCCACGCCCCCGCGCCCAGCGCGCTAATGCCCAACAGCACTAGAACGATCCGCCGCATTGGAATGTCCTTTCTGATTTTGGCATCGATCCCGACGCGTCATTGGCCATCGGTTTATTCTATAACCTTTCCCTTCGCCGCGCACCGTTCTTGCCGGATACGCAGGCGCCGCTTGATATTCCCGGGGTTTTTCATTACCTTGATTTTATCTGATCCTGCGGCAATTCACTGATTGAAATCGATTCAAGGAGAATCATGACCATGGCGCACCTGGCTCTCCGGGGCGGCTCCCCGGTCCGGACCGAACCGTTTCATCCCTGGCCCGTGTTTGATGACCGCGATAAGCAAGCCCTGATTCAAGAGCTCGAGGCGGGCCGGTGGGGGATTGGATCCCCTTCGATCGAGGCCTTTGAAAAACGTTTCGCCGGATTTTGCCAGGCCCGCCACGCGGTGGCTTGCACCAACGGCACGGACGCGATTTATATCGCTCTCCAGGCCTTGGGCATCGGCGCGGGTGATGAAGTGATCCTCCCGCCCTATACCTTCATGGCCACCGCGGTGGCTGTGTTCATGGCCAATGCCATTCCCGTGTTCGCGGACATCGATCCCGTCACGTACAACATCGATCCGGAATCCGCCGCGGCCCAAGTTACCCCCCGCGCCAAGGCCATCATTCCTGTGCATATCGCGGGCAATCCCGCCGACATGGATGGCATACTGGCTCTCGCCCAAAAACACAACCTGAAGGTGATCGAAGACGCCGCCCAGGCGCACGGGGCCGCGTGGAAAGGCCGGCGGGTGGGCGCGTTGGGCGATTGCGGCACGTTTTCCTTCCAGTCCTCCAAAAATCTGGCCAGTGGCGAAGGCGGCGCCATCGTCACCAACGAGGACGGCCTCGCCGAGCGGCTCCGCAGCTTCACCAACTGCGGCCGCGTGCGCAACGGCCTTTGGTACGAGCATCACGAGGTGGCCGGTAATCACCGGCTGGGCGGATTCCAGGCCGCGTTGTTGCTGGCCGGTCTCGAGCGCGTCGAGGAGCAGATGAAACGCCGCGAGGAAAACGTCTGTTATCTCACCGGTCTCCTGAATTCCGTGGGAGGCGTCACCCTGGCGGGCACCCACGCGGGAACCACCCGGCACGCGTATCATCTCGGGATTCTGCAGTACCACCAAGAAGAATTTAAAGGATTGCCCAAGAAGCGCTTCATCGAGGCGATGCAAAAAGAGGGAATCGACTGCTCCTCCGGCTATATTCCTCTCTATGAATTTCACTTTTTCCGCCACCTGGCCGAGAAACTTTCCACCTACAAAGCGCTTTATGAAGGCCGGGTGAATTACCGGTCCGGCATCTGCCCGGTGTGCGAGCGGGTTTGCGCGGAGGAAGCCGTTTGGTTGACCCAGAACGTCTTCCTCGGATCCAAGAAGGACATGGAAGACATCGCCGAGGCGGTCCGCAAAATCAAAACTTATGTGGACGAGGCACTGTGATGGGATTTATTCAGGAAGCAGGTTCATATTTCAAGGTGGATTGGCCGGAGTTTCATTCGAGTTGAATTGGCAAACAACCCCGGCATTCTCTCCGCCTCTGAGAGAGGGGAAGGGGGAGGGAAGAACTACATTTTTTTGCATTTAACTCCGGTTCTTTCCCAGATTACTTGAAAGACAGCCATCAATTTCCGGATAATCCATTGATTTTGACCACCCGGTGGAGGGCAAAAACATTATGATCGACACCGCCATCCTTCTCGCGGCGGGGCGGGGAACCAAGATGTGGCCGTATGGCGATACCTGGCCTAAGGCGGCCCTGCCGATCGCCAACCGGCCGGTGATCGATTGGCAGATCCATGCGTTGCACGCCTGCGGGATCAAGCACATCGTGGTGGTTACTGGGCATCTGGGCGGTCAGGTCCGGGCGGCCGTATCAGGCCGGATGGGCGTGGAATGCGTCGAACACAAGCAGCCGCGTGGCACCGCCGATTCGCTCCTGTGCGGGTTGGCATGCGCGAAGGCCGAACGTTTCGTGGTAGCGTATGGTGATATCCTCTACACCCGCGAGGATCTCCAACGCCTGCTCGGCCGTGCCCAAGAAACCAGCGGCCACGCCGCGCTGGTCCAGCCGTTGGGAAACCTCTCCCCAACTGAATGGTTGTGCGCCACCCTGCGCGGGAATCAGATCAACCGGATTCTCGGCCATCCCCGCGAAGCGACGCACCGCTTGTGTGGTCTCTATGTTCTTTCCCGGGATATGATTCCCCATCTGGGGAACCATCCCGGCCTGATGACCTCGGTCGAGGTGGGCACGATGCCGCCGCTCGAAGCGGAATTGGCCGAATCACTCAGCCGCTCGCTTCAGAACGGCGATCCCCTCCACGCGGTGGAAGCCCAGCACTTTTACGCCGATCTCGACAAGCCCTGGCATTACCTGGACGCCAACACAGAATTCCTGGCGCTTTTGGGCGGTAATCTTACGGGCAATGAAATCGCGGATACCGCCCACATCGATCCCGGCGCGGAAATCGAGGGATACCTGATCGCGGGAGCGGGCGCGGTGATCGGGAAAGGCGTAAAAATCCGCGGCAACCTGTGGGCAGGCCAAAACAGCCGTATCATCGAGGGCGCGATCCTGGGCGGCAACTGCGCGATCGGCGATGATTCGGTCCTGCGTGAATACTGCCTGGTGGGGAATTGTTCATCAATCGGCCGCCGTTGCGTCATCGGCCACGCGGCCGAGTTCAGCGGCATCCTGATGGACGGGGCGTATTCGTACCACTACGGCGAATATTGGGGGATCATCGGCCGTTCGTCCGATCTGGGAGCGGCTACCGTATGCGGCAACCTGCGCTTCGATGATCAAAATACCATCCACCGGATCAAAGGCCGCCGCGAGATCCCCCTCTCTCATTCCGCCAATGCCGCCTATCTGGGCGATTACACCCGTACCGGCGTCAACGCCATCCTCATGCCCGGCGTCAAAGTAGGAGCCTGGAGCATCGTGGGGCCGGGCGTCATTCTCCAGGAGGATCTCCCCAACAACTCCCTGGTCTACGTGAAACAAGAGCAGGTCCGCGCCGCGTGGGGCCCCGAAAAATACGGCTGGTGAGATGCGTCTTCCGCCTAGGGGCGGGCCATGGCCGGTTGTTGCATACCATCCTGAAACAGATTGACTTAACGTCATTACGCGGCCATCCGAATCTTTATATTAGGTTTTTAAAAGTAAATATAGGAGGCGGAGATAAAAAAATCTTTCGCAAATCTATTTTATGGATTGACCTTTCAATCGAACCTGTGAGAGAATAATCCCGGTTTCGGTAGGCAGGCGTTCTTTCCTTGACAAACGAATGAACCATTTGCCTGGGAGGGGACGCTGCGCGGCCGGCTCAACCCAGAGCATTAATCACCTTAATTAAAGGGGAGGTACAACCTATGCAACAGTCATTCAGAGTGATTGGCATTCTGGCCTGCTTGATGTGGCTGGCCGGAAGCGGAGCGATGGCGCAGGTCGGCATTTTCCCGAACGCGGTAACCTTGGATGCGGCGGCCTATGGCCATGTGGCCGTGGCGGGGAGCGCCACGGAAAGCAACGGGGTCTATACGCTGAAGGGAAATGGACGCGATATCTGGGACAATGGCGACGAGGCGTTCTTCATTTACAAAGAACTTTCGGGTCCCAATACCATTTCCGCCAAGGTGAAATGGGTTGATGCCAGAGGGTCGAACGACGGCGGGAATGATTGGGCCAAAATCGGCGTCATGATCCGGGAAAAAGGGAATGTTCCCGAATCCAAGCATTACTGGATCGAGTTGCGCTGTGGCGCGGGCAATCCGGCCTTGGGCGACCGGGTGGATACGCAGTGGCGCGCTTCGGAAGGCGGGACCTCATCGAACATTCAGGTTCTGAAGGATGGGAAAGATATCGGCTCTCCGGCGGGCATTTGGGTCCGGGCCACGCGGTTGCCGGATAATGTGTTTGTTTCCCAATATTCTTTCGATGGGAAAACCTGGTATTTTGCGCATTCGATCAAAACCATCACCATGCAGGATACGGTAGCGTATGGGTTGATCATTACCTCCCATACCGAAGATACGCAACTGGTGACCGCCGAGGTGAGCGATGTGTATCTTGGCCGGCCAATCGGGATTGCGTCCTCCACCGAGAATTGGGAATTGTTTAAGTAGTCTGTAATTCATTCATGCAGTAATGTTCGAGGGCCTGGCGCGTCAACCGGGCCTTTTTTCTTTTCACCGGCCGCGCTATATCCCAAATCCCCGAGATCCAGTCGCCATACTCTTTCCGATGCGGTACAATCTCACCGTTCTCGGGCCAGGGCCTGGGAAATGATCCTTCAGGCCTGGATGTCCCGATTCTGGAAACGAGGTGAGGAGAATGTGGAACCAATCAATACGAGCCCTGTCCATATGCTATCCGATTTGGATGGTTTTGTTCATTTATCCCTTGCCGGGATTCAGCCAAACCCGGATTCATCTCTCGGTTCAACCTCCCACCCTCCGGATTGGCATCACGGGGGATTGGCAGGGGAAAGACCGGGCGGAAATCGCCTGCGCCCAAAACGAAACCGAGTCGTTTCAAGCCGTGGTGACGGCGCGGGGCGGATCTCTGCGCGGCGTCGATGCGGAGGTGACTTCCTTGCGGGGCGGGCGGGATGAAATCCCCGCGGAGCGGATCGTTCTCTACCGGGAGGAATATGTGCGGGTGAAATATTCATCCCCCCGGGCCACCGAAGCGCCGGGGTTGTTTCCCGATCCCTTGATTCCTTTCCGCGATCCCTATTCCGGCGAAGCGGTCCCGGTCCCCCAATGGAACGAGGAAAACGCTCCAAGAAACCGATTCGGCGCGGCGGGATTCGATCTCTGGGAGGATCACCACCAACCGCTCTGGATTGATGTCCATGTCCCGCCCAACACCCCGGCCGGTACCTATGCCGGAGAAATCCGCGTCTGGGCACGCAACGCGGAGGCTGTGGACCTGCCTATCCAACTCACGGTGTGGGATTTCACGCTGCCGGCAGGCCCCACGCACGAGAATCATTTCGGCGGCTTTGGTTATTTGGCCCGCTATCACGGCATCGAGCGCGATTCACCGGAATTCCACCGCCTGGAGGACCGCTATGCCGCGATGATGGCCGCCCACCGCCTCAATCCCCCCTTGCCCGCGCGTTGGTTACCGGAACCCGCCGAGGATGGATCGATCCAGATGACGGAGGAATTGGACAAACAAATCACCGAATACGTGAACCGCCTGCATGTCACGAATCTCGAGATCCCCCGCGCGCCGTTTCGGGACGCGCTCGGCGCGGACCGTCCCAAGGCCATCCGGTTCTACCGTTCGTGGTATGCGTATCTCCAATCGAAAGGCTGGGAATCCGGGGCGTATCATTACATGCTGGATGAACCGAACGACGCCGGACAATACGAAGAAGTGCGGCAACTCGGCGCCTTGCTCCACGAGGCCGAACCGCGCATCCGCCGCCTGGTGGTTGAACAGCCGTATGGGCAAGATCCCGCCTGGGGTGTCCTGGACGGCGCGATCGACATCTGGTGCCCCCTCTTCGGGTTCATCGACGAAGACAGCGTGAAGCGGGTGCAAGCGCAAGGCGATGCGGTGTGGAGCTACACCGCCTTGGTGCAGGCGGCCCCTTCCTATCATCCCCGGTTTGAGGAGGTAAAAAACGGGAATCCCCCTTACTGGCAAATCGACTTTCCGCTGACGGCGTACCGGATCGCGCCCTGGCTTAACCGCCGGTATGGGATCACCGGCCTGCTCTATTGGTCCACGGTCTTTTGGCAGGCGCCCCGGCGCAATCCCTGGGATGATCCGGGATTCCGGTTGCGGTTCAACGGAGATGGCGCGCTGTTTTATCCCGGCAACGACGCGGGGATCGACGGCCCTATTGCCAGCCTGCGGCTGAAAGCCTTGCGCGACGGCATGGAAGATTACGAATATTTTGCGTTGCTGGAAAAACTCGGAGGGAAGACCGTGGTGGACGAAATCGTCCGGCAAGCCGTTCCCACCTGGGCCGCTTGGGAACCGGATGGGAACCGGTTGATGGATCTGCGCCGCCGCCTGGCCGAAGAGATCCTCAAGCGGAGAAAGGCGAACTGATTCCAGGAGACCGGTTACAGCGGTTTGCGGGCCACGCCCTTGAAGAAGGTGTAGCAGAACACGCCCTCCGGCGGGGTGGCGGTTTGCCATAAGGCCTGGATGCCCCGCTCCCACCGCGCGGAATCCGTCAGCCCCATCGCCAGCGCCTGTTCGCGCACGCCTTCCACCATGGCGATGATGGTTTTGACCGTGAAGTATTCCACCCATTGCGGGCGGCCGGCGTCGGCATAAACGAACCGGGGAGAAACTTGCGGGCCGGCGAACCCTGCCTCGGCCATCAAGGGATACAGCCGCCGGCCGATGAGCGAATCGCCTCCCAGCCGCGCCTGCGCCTCGATCAGGCAATTCCAAACATGCCAGGCTTCCTCGCTGCGGGGGTGGAAGAAACAGGAACCATGATCGCCCTCGATCACCGTAATCGTCCCGCCGGGTTTCAGGACGGATTTCAAGTTCTGCAGTGCGCCCACGGGATCCGGCAGATGCTCGAGCACGAAACACACAAACACGTGGTCGAACGTCTCCACGTGGAAAGGCAGATGGAAAAGATCGGCCTGAAGCAAACCGGGCAAAGGCCCTCCCGTGTTGTGCAGGGCGGCCTGGGCATGGCGCAGGGAATCCAGCGAGAGATCCAACGATGTCAGAGAGATTCCTGGGCTGCCTGCCAGGAGATGGACGGATTGCGCGCCCACACCGCACCCCGCTTCCAGCACGCGCTCCCCGGGACGGTACCGGGTGTCGTGATGCAACAACTCGCTGAGAATAAGCGACTGGTCGCGCAGCCGCTGGGTTTCCGGTCCGGAATAACCGTGGACATAGGTGCTCATGGACGGGATATCCTACTTTTTCTTCGGTTTCGATGGCGCTTTGGCCGGGGGCTGGGCCGGTGTCTTCTCGGTTTTTTTTTCGGGAGGGGATTTCGCCGCGGCTTCCGGGTTCCGGCCTCCCGGGGCGGGGACTGGCGAGTATTGGAGCAACCGGGGGCGGAAATCCTCACCGGTTACGGTCTGGATCGCGTCCAGAAGGACATTGAGATCCCGGATCACGATTTTGCCTGAAATCTTCCCGTCCGGCTGCGCCGCCGCCTTGAGTTCTTCCCCGGAAGGCGCGTGTTTCCGGATTTCGGTGAACAGCCGGGGAACTATGTCCGCGTTATGCCGCTGGACCAATTCCATGATTTCACGAATAGCAAAAGCGGACCGGATCCGTTCAAGCGCGTCCACCGGCGCGGCGCCAGGCGATGGCCCGGGGGTGTCATTC
Organism: Candidatus Omnitrophota bacterium; assembly: GCA_013177805.1. Taxonomy (GTDB): domain Bacteria; phylum Hinthialibacterota; class Hinthialibacteria; order Hinthialibacterales; family Hinthialibacteraceae; genus JABLXU01. The sequence continues at coordinate 54,531 of JABLXU010000009.1, read as the reverse complement.
GGTTCATCCCCGATCCATTCCACCAGACGGACCAGGTTTTTCTTGGATTCGAAAGGTTGGGTATGGTGCGTCCGCAAGTAAATTTGCGCGGCGTCTTGGGATACGAATGCTTGTAAGGCGCTCCACGTGAGGTAGCCGCTCATCCCGGTCCGGAACCAACGGATCAGGCTTAAGGTTGGATAGGTGTTTTCCTGGACAAGGATTTCGATCTGGGTTTGCAGGCAGGCCGCCGTCAAGAGAGGCGCGAATCGCCGGATGCTGTCCAAAGCCTCGGTCAGAACGGCCTTGGCCGTGTCCAGGTCCTCTTTGCGGTTTTCATTCTTCAAAACCACCGGGAGCAACGGAACCGTTTCTCCGGCGTCCTTCTGGGTTACGCCTTTATCCGTGAAAGCAATTCTTTTTTCGATGATCAGCTGGTTCTCCCCCTCCTTGCCGGGGATGTAGCGGTATCCCGGAATGCTTCCTCCCTCATCCAGGTAAGCTTTCAAATCATCGCGCCGCCAGATCTGGATGTGCCGGGGATTGGGGGCGGGATTTCCCACCTCCAGGTATTTGGCGATGAAAGCCGGCATATGGTTCTTCATGAAGTCCGAGGGCTCGTTTAACCCCATTTGTTTCGTTAGAAAACCGATGATCTTGTCTTGATTTTGGATCAACTGCTGGATGTCGGAGTTCAAGTCCGCGGGAAACGTCTTCAGCTGGTTGACGTACCAGGGATGGAGTTGTTTCGCCACCGGCAACAGGTCCGGCAAGCATTCGATTTTCACGCCGTCCTGGTCCACGACACGGAGCGCGGGGAGTTCTTTGGCCTGAAGCGGAAGGGATAGCATGCTCAAAAGCCACCACCCTCCCCAGGCGATGAGTACGAACCGGCCCGCCGGATTGAAATCTGGCATGATGAATACTCCTCTGATTCGGTCTGGCGCAAAATCCAATCTCAGGGAGAACTTGGGACAACCTTATATCTCCACTATGCTACAACGATAGTTCTAGAGGGCCTCAGCTGGCAACAAAACCAGTTTATCGTGGGAGAGCCGCGCCGTGAAACCCTATGAAGCCTTTGCCAAGAAACCGTTCCCGCGCCGGCGGTCCGTTCTCGAACGGTTGGCCGATAGCACCGGCCTGACCCGTCTTTTTTTGCGGGAGGGCCGGCGGCCGCATATCCGCGCCGGGGAGGATATCATCGTTTCGCCCGCCGAATGCCGGTTGCGGGAAATCCAGCCGTTGCGCGCGGGAGGCGAGATGGTGGGCAAACAAGGCCTCCTGCGGGCCGAGCACTACACCTTCGAGGAAATCGTGCATGGGACAGAGATGCGCGAGGCCTTTGAGCAAGGGTTGTGTTTCAATTTGTATCTTTCGCCTCTCAATTTGCATTACCTGCTTTATCCGGTGAATCTGCGCGTGTTGAGGCTGCGCCACCATCCCGCCTTTTGCCGGCCGATCTGCTTCATGAAATCGGGTGAAATCCGTAATGAACGGTTGGTGATCTATGCCGAGACTCCCCAGGGCATTCCCCTGGTGATCGTGCTGGTGGGTTCGTTTTTGGTCAGCGGGATCGAATGCCTGGCCGAGGAAGGCGGCGAATACCTGGCGGGTGAATTGATGGGCGGATTCAAACTGGGGTCCACCGTGTTATTGCTCTTCCCCCGGGACTGCGTGAAACCCCTGGCCCAGCCCCGGGACCGCCTGTTTCTGGGCGAACCGCTGGCGCGGCTGACGTAAAGCTTATTGGTACAATCCCTTGGTTTCGATATACCAGCGCACCGGATCCGGCACGCGGTATTGGATGGATTTCCCCGTTTTGACCCGTTCCCGGATCATGGAGGAGGAAATATCGATCAGCGGCATATCCACGTAAAGGATACGTTTGCCGTGGGGATCGTATTGCAAGTGGGTTTCGTGCTGGAATCCCGGCCGGGAGAAGAAGGCGATGGTGAATTCGCGCATCAGGAGATCGCCGTCTTTCCAGGTGGGGATTTTGTCTTTCCAGTCTCCACCGACCAGGAAGAAGATTTCCGTGCCCGGCGGGAATTGTTGCTGGAACCAGCGGAGCGTGTCGATCGTATAGCAGAACTGGGATTGGTTGATTTCGTAATCGCAGGCTTCGAAGCGGGGATTGGAGGCCACCGCCAGGCGCGCCATTTCCAGGCGGTCGGGGCCGGAGGCGACGTTGCGGTCTTCTTCTTTGTAATGCGCGTGGCCGCCCGAGGGGAGAAAAATAATCCGGGAGAGGTTCAGTTCCTCGAGGGCGGTTTGGGCCAGCAGCAAATGCCCGATATGGATGGGATCGAACCGTCCCCCGAAGATGCCTATGCGATCCGTGATTGGTTGGTTCACCGGTTTTGAAAATCCCGCCTCCCGGAAGGAAGGCTATTCGCGGATGTGCCCATCGCCCAGGACGATGAATTTCTGGCAGGTGAGTTCCACCAGGCCCATCGGTCCCCGGGCGTGCAGTTTGTCCGTGGAGATGCCCATTTCGGCTCCCAGGCCGTACTCGCCGCCGTCGGAGAAGCGGGTTGAGGCGTTGACCATCACCGAGGACGAATCCACCTCGCGCAGAAACCGCTGGCTGGCGGCGTAGTCATTGGTCACGATGGCGTCGGTATGGCGGGACGAATGGCGGCCGAGGTGTTCCAGCGCCTCGTCGAAGCTCTCCACAATTTTCACGGCGACGATCAGATCGAGATATTCGGTATCCCAATCGGCCTCCGTGGCGGGGTGGACGGCGGGATAGAGGGCGCGGGTTTTCTCGCAACCGCGCACTTCCACGCCGTGTTTGTGCAACTCCTCTAGCAGATTTTTAAGGAACGCGCCGCTGTGGGCTTTGTGGATTAAAAATGTCTCGGCGGCGTTGCACACCCCGGGACGCTGGATTTTCGCGTTCAGGCAGATCTTGTGAGCCATGGCGGGATCGGCGTGTTCGTCCACGTACACGTGGCAGTTCCCGTCGTAGTGCTTCAGGACCGGGATGGTGGCCAGTTCCACGACCGTTTCGATCAACGATTTCCCGCCCCGGGGAATAATGACATCCACGAGGCCCCGCAAGCGGCACAGGACCCGCACCGCTTCGCGGTCGGTGGTTTCGATGAACGACACCGCCGCCGGGGGAAGGCCGCAATCCACCAGCGTACCCTGCAGCAGCCGCGCCAGGGCCAGGTTGGAGTGGATCGCCTCCGAACCACCGCGCAACAGGCAGGCGTTTCCCGACTTGAGGCACAAAGCCGCCGCGTCGGCCGTGACGTTGGGGCGGGATTCGTAAATCAAGCCAATCACGCCAGGCGGGACACGCATTCGTCCCACGCGCATGCCGTTGGGCCGGACGGTCATGCCGGTGATCTCGCCCACCGGATCGGGCAGCGTGGCCACCTCTTCCAGCATGGCGGCGATGGCTTCCAAGCGTTTTCCGGTCAAAGCCAGACGGTCGAGCATCGCCGCGCTCAATCCTTTTTCCTTGCCGGCGTCCAGGTCCAGCTGGTTTTGCGCCTGGAGTTCGGCCTGGCGTTCACGGATGCGGCGGGCGGCTTCCACCAAGGCTTGATTCTTCAGCCGCGTGGAAGTCCGGGCCAGGATCACCGAAGCGGCTTTGGCCTCACGCGCGGCCGCTTGGACATAGGCTTCCACGTCGGGGATGGGAGGGGTTTGCGATACCGCCATGATTCTCCTCGTTATGCTTTTCGATTGCCGGGACAGGCAATCAGAATAAGGGATTCCTCCATTTCGGGCAACCCGGATTGCCAAGGACTTCGATAAACCAAGGTTATTCTGTTGTAATTTTATGGTGAATCCGGGAAGTGGAAACATTGGATAATAAAACGTTGCACAATAAAACGTTGTTTCACTCACTGTATGCCAGGGGAGGATCAAAGATACGTCCCTTCACGTATTCCCTCACCCTTTTCCTCTCTTCGCGGGAGAGGGAATTGTGGAGGCGGTTTTCACCGGTCTGTTCAATCAACTGCCGGACAGATTCGGGAATCAATCCGGAGGGGGATTTCCTTTCAAGCCACACTGGATTTCGGCTCAATACCGTTCCCGAGAGGGAAGTATACACGAAAGCCGCATGTCACCTCCATCCGCGAAATGCAGAATGGCCTCCACCATTGTTCCCCGTGGAACATATTGTTCCTGGAAACGGTTGCCCGCAAAAATCCGGAAAAACCTGGGGCCGTCCACGGGAATGGAAAACTCGCCTTCCACTTTCTCCCACGAATAGGCAGAGGGATCATAACCCATCAACACGGCCTTCCAGTCCTCTCCGGGCCGCGAAGTCCAGAGGATTTCCCGCTCCGTGCCTCCCATTCGACGGGAACGCAAGGTGACGGCTTCCAATACGCGGCCCTGGCACTCCCGCCCGAGGATCAGGCCGAATTCCAGATCTTGCCGGCGGTCGGCGCCCCAACCGGTGGTTCCCACCGCGTCCAAATTCACCCCCGCAAACCAGAAGCGGGTATGGGCTTCCGGCCGCGCGATTCCCGCTGCCAGCAGGCCCACCAGAATGAGTCCGAAAAGGCCTGACGGCCCGCACCATGTGGGAATCCCATGGGAAAACCGGAATCGGTTGGATGCCGTGATTGTGGGAAACTGGATCCCGGGAAACCGGGGACACACCAATCTGAAAATTAATATCATCCCCGCCGCCAGCGAGACCAGCCGGCCGGCCCAATCCACCGGCTCTGAGACGTAGTGTAATTCCAGCCGGCCGTTGCCCGCTTCGACGGTGATGAATTTCCCCGCGTAAGTGGATTCAAAAGGACGGATGGATTCGAGGATCGGGATCTCCTTTCCATTCTCGTACGCGCGCCATTTGCGATAACGCGAGACGGGAAACCGGACATGGACCGGATGGGCGAATCCCTCCAAACTTACCGCCAGGTAGCCTGGCGCCATTTGTTCCAGCCGGGCCTGGCCCGGGGAAGATTCCAAGATAAAGAAGGGATCGTTGCGATAGTTCAGGTTTTCGAATACGGCATAGTCGCCAAAGGGGAGGATTTCTTTCATGCCCGGCACGGCCATCACCCGGGCGCGGTTGCCCCGTCCGATGAAATATTTCATGTGTGACAAGGCGGGGCTGGTCCAATCGGTCCAGGCGGCGCGGGTCGACAACACTTGCGTGGGCATATAGGGAGGGGGAACGATGCCATAACCGTAAATCAGAGGAATCAGGCTTTCCCTGTGGTTCGCCCGAACGCCGACGCGAGGGGCGCTGACCGGCAGAAAGAAGGTCGAATTCCCGGGCGGCAACGGCCCCCGCGCCGCGATAAGCGCCATCGCCTGCTCGAAAGCCCACCGCAATTCCGGTTCTGAATGACCCAGGGGGAATTGTTCATCGTATCCGGGAATATGCTTCATCACCCGCGGCACGGATTCCGCCACGGGGAGAAAACCCATCAACGCGGCCGTCAAACCAAGCGTTGCCACTAGAGAAACGATCCCGGAAGCTGATCCTTGGCCATTTTCCTGCCGGGCGGTCCCGCCATGGATCAATTGGATTAATCCCTGGAGTTTCGCGTGGGTTTGGGCGAGCAGCGGCTGGAGCATGCCTCCCGCTAAAATGGCCCCCTCCAACTTGGCATAGCCGGCAAAGCGGATCGAACGGATGGTATTGACATATTCTGTCAATGCCTCAGAAGGAAACCAGGCGTAAAACACATCCTGGAGCATCGTCCAATTCACGAAGGCCGCTACTGCCAATCCCACCGCCGCGGAACGGCCGGATACCAATCCCCAGAGGCCCCCCCCGAGCATCAAGAAAGTGAACAAGGGGAAGGTGTTGACCCAGAGCGTCCCGTTCCACATCCCTTCGGCGATCCGCTCCGGTGAGGTCAGAAGCGAACCGTAGGGCTGAATCCATTCCAGGCTCGCCAGAAAGGGGATCAGCCACCAGCCGCTCAGGAGCGCCCCCAATCCCACGTAGCAGGCGTTTCGTAATGCCGTAAGGAGAAACAACTTCCGGTCCGGAGCATGAAAATAAAGCACGGTGGCCACGATGAAGAGATTGGTCAGCAGCGCGAGAAGAGAAAACACATGGGCCAGGATCGAAGCCGCCGCCAGCAGGGCCAGCATCCCCATCCAAGCGGGATGAGCGGGCCGGCCCAGGGTTTCGATGAACAGCAGGAGAGCGAAGATCACCAATCCCCCGCTTAAGGCCATTGGCCAAACGCCGATCGAAAAACTGGCCCCCCAGCCGAAGAGATCCATGGCCCCCACGTCCAGGAGAATCAAAAACGCGGCCGCCGCGCCTCCCGCCACGCCGAACCAATACCGCCCCGCTGAGTAAACCGCTCCGATCAATAACAGCCATGAGAAAAACACAGTGACTTTGTACGCCGCCGGCGGCGCCAAAAATCCCAGGGAAAGCAGGCGCGCCGCGCAATAGACCAGGACGCCGCCGGGAGGGTACAAGTCGTTGAGCGGCGATCCGGAACCGATGGCCGAAGTCCAGGGCAGCAAGGTTCCCTCCCGTCGTACGGCCAGTTCGGTGAGCCAGGCGCGCAACAGATGCGTGGTGTGATCGAAGGTGGCGGGAACATCCACCCGCCACACCGCGCGGAATAAATAAACTGACAGCCCGGTGAGGAGGAGGGGAACAGCACCCTCGCGGATCATGGAGCGTATCCCCCCGGGAGCGCGGTCCCAAACGATGCCGATCCCGCGGAGCCACCATGAAATCAAAAGGACCAAAAGCAGGGATAAAGCCAGATCATGAAAAAAGGCGGGAGAGCAGAACCCAAGGGAGAATCCCGCTTGACTGATTCCCCACGACAATCCGGTGAGGAGGGCGAGCCGGCCGGCATGGATCAACGCGGGATGTCCCATTTTCCCTTGACGCCAAGCCATCGAGACCCTCCTTTTTGGGCTTGATGATCATTTTGGTCTGCCGTGGGAGGTTTCTCAATCCCTTTGGCGATCTCACAGATTTTCCAATCTGTTTTACCGGTTGGTGAAATATTCCGAGAAAAAAGCAGGATAAAAAATCATGCCCTTTCAGGGCTATCCCCATGCCGGTCATTTCCCCGGAGGGGGAGAGGGAGTTGTGTCCAGGATTAATTTTCCTGGGCAGAGGGAGACGGCCTTTTGAATGGGAGGCTCAGAATTGGGGAGAGAATTCGAGAGGTAAAAGGCCGATGCTAGGCTTTCCCATTTCCCGTAGGCCATTTAGGAGAAGGGTCTTGCTAGCTGTTTTATTTTATTTTAATATGGCAAAGGCTGTGGAGATCGTGTAAAAGATCCCCGGGGTGGATTGAATCGCGTCCCGAGGGTTGCTGCGTTGTAAGCAAGGCCAACAGAATCAGTTCTGTTCGCTTGAAACTAATTCACTTGAAGAGAAGGGGGACACCATGAGCGAGAATAAGGTATCTCGTCGGTTTTTCATCATGAGCAGCGCGGCCGCCGCGATGGCGGGTTGCGCCAATCTGCAGAGGACCGGAACAGTCAGCAGCGTTCGCCGCACCCCGAGTTTGAAGCGCCTGGGGTACAAATCGCCCAATGAAAAGCTCAACGTGGCGGCGATTGGCGCGGGAGGCAAGGGGGGCAGTGACATCGAGCATTGCGATGGCGAGAACGTGATCGCCCTTTGCGACGCCGATTGGGACAAGGCGGCAGGCTCGTTCCGAAAATTCCCCAATGCCAGGAAATATAAGGATTTCCGCGTGATGCTGGATAAGGAACCCAGCATTGACGCGTGTACGATTTCCACGCCGGACCACACTCATGCCGTGGCCGCCATGGCCTGCATCAAGCGCGGGATTCACGTTTATGTCCAAAAACCCCTGACCCGGACTGTCTATGAAGCCCGGATGCTCACCGAGGCGGCGCGGGAATACAATGTCGCCACGCAGATGGGGAATCAGGGCCATTCGGGGGATGGCGTGCGGGAAATGTGCGAAATGATCTGGAGCGGGGCGATCGGCGATGTCACTGAGGTCCACGCGTGGACGAACCGCCCCATCTGGCCGCAGGGAATTCTGGAAGCCTGGAAAGACGGCGTGCCCAAGCCTTTGCCGGAAGAGCCCATACCCGACACCATGGATTGGGATGCCTGGCTTGGACCCGCCCCCTACCGTCCTTACAATTCAGCCTACGCGCCGTTCAATTGGCGAGGGTGGTGGGATTGGGGCTGCGGCGCGCTGGGCGACATGGCCTGCCACATCCTGGATCCGGCCAACTGGGCCTTGCGGCTGACCGCGCCCATCAGCATCGAGTGTATCAAACAGGAGCAGAACAACGATCAGACGTTCCCCACCAAGTCGATTATCAAGTATGAGTTCCCGCGCCGGGGCGCCATGGGGCCGGTCACGGTGTATTGGTATGACGGGGGGCTGATGCCCGAGCGGCCCGAGGGTGTCGATCCGAACGTGCGGTTGGGGGACGGCGATAATGGCTCGATATTCATTGGTACCAAGGGGATTCTCACCACCGGGACATATGGCGGCGGCTCGCGCATGATCGCGGGCGAACACATGAATGATTACAAGAAGCCGGAACCGATTATTCCGCGGCTGCCCGGTGGAGATGACGACCGGCGGCAGAAAATCGATTGGATCAACGCCTGCAAGGGCGGCCCGAAATCGGGAGCGAATTTCGACTATTCCGGCCCCTTCACCGAGTGGGTGGTGCTCGGCAATCTGGCTCTCAAATTCCCCGGCAAGTTGGAGTGGGACGCGGAAAAGATGAAGGTGACCAACGTCCGGGAAGCCAATGATTGGGTGAAACCGAAGTTCCGGAAAGGATGGACGTTGTAAAGTTGTTCTCGGATTGAGTGAACCTTCTCTCCAGGTGAAATGAACCGCGTGAGGGAACGCGAAGGAGCGTTCCCTCATTTTTTATTTTGTCTTTATTTCTTGCGTGAGGCGGTGATGTTCTGCTGCCGCGGCGAGGAGGCGGGATCCACACGGATTTGGCCGGCCGAGGCCGGATCGTGAGGATGCCTCAGCAAGCCGGGAGCCGGGAAGGGTTCGGTGAGCGCCGGATTGGGAAGATTCAAGGGGAAAAGAGACTGGTTATCCTGCCGTGACCGGCCAAATTGCGGTGGTTTAGAGGAAGCGGCCGGTTGGGAGGAAGCGGCCGGTTGGGGTTGGTCCGCCATGGCTAAATCGTTTTTCAGCGACATGTATTGACGGATGGCCGACAGGTAAACACGGAACAGGGACACGGCCTTGGGATCGAGCCAGTCTTCTTGTTTTTGCAATTGCTGACTGAGTTTCCCGATAAGATGGGCGAGATCCTGGGCAATTTGGTTTTCGAAAACGAGGGCGGATGGAGCCATGGGGGAAACCTCTTGAACCGAAGGGAGCATGCCGGAGGCCGTGTGTTTTTATGCGCATTATGCTTCTATCTATAGAGAATGAGGCGCAAAAAACGGAGAGTAATTTTATCGTTTCGTCCGAGGTTCTAAGGGGCGGAGATATTGACGCCGCGTAATGTGCTGCAGAGAAGCAGGTCTAAAAAAGTGGGAATTGTGCAGGGAGAAGATAAATTCGGGCAACCCGTTCCGAATTCTCAATAGCGGTCCCAATATGGCACACCGGAGGTAGTCTCGGCCCGGATGTCCTGGACGTGCTGTCCATCCAGGATCGCTTCCAGTTGGATCAGCACGGCCGCCAATTCGGCGGGAATCACCGCTTCTTGATGGATTTCCACGGTATGCCCGTTGTGCGTCAGATGATATACATAACCGTCAGCCACGGGCAATTCTGTTTTGTAAGCCGGCTCGAGACGTTCGAAATCCACGGCGGCCAATAAAGCCGCTAAGTCTTGCCGGGTGGTTTCTTCCAGGAATCCCGTGGCATTCGGATCGCCGGTTTCCGGCGTTTGGCGGTACTCCACGGTGCCGGACTCGGTGATGGATACCGCTTTCCACCAACCCGTGAAACCGCCTTCGCGTTCAAATGAAATCCAATAGGTTTTTACGTGTTGACCTTCGATGATTTCTTCCAACAAGGTCTTCAAGGCCGCCAGATCGTTGGGGAGTGCTGCTTCCTGGCCGATCACGATTTCATATCCCGCGTATACCAATCTGTACATGTATCCATCCGCGATGGTGTGATCGGGCATATAAAGCGGATCCAATTGTGTAAAATCCATCGACGCCAGGAGATCGCGCAACCGGCTCAAGGTTTTCTCTTCCAATTGGGCGACAGGCGCGCGGTCACCTATGTCCAGCGTGGTTTGGTATGTGATCCGGCCGCCACGTTCCACCTGGATGGTCTGCGTCCGGCCAATGAATCCGCCGCTGCGTTCGAACAAGAGCCAGGGTAGCGCTTTCGGCGTATATTCTTCACCATGATCCCCGATCACCAGAACCGTCTCCTGGAACAGGATCTCGTTGATATATCCCCGGACGGGATGTTTGCCTTCTCCCAAGGCCACGGATCCCACCTTTTCCCGGAACGGAACCATGACGGTTAAAGCCGGGCTGGCGGGCGCTTCGACGGTCAGATGGACCGAAAGTTGTTCGGGATACGATTCCAGGATGTGCAGCTGTTTATCGATGATGTGCCAATCACTGGAGGGAAACATACCGGTTACGTACACAGCCACGTCCTCATAGGCCTTGGGACGGGCCGGTTCGAATTCGATCCGCGCATAGAAGGACGGCTGAGAATCGGGAGGGATGGGAGGATCGCCGGCATCCGCCTCGACGACAAATTTGGTCCCCGCCCATGGGTCACCGTTGATGGCCAGAACCACTTCATACGGTCCTTCCGAAAACGGACCCAAGACGATGCCGTGCGTGACGTCCACCAGGACTTCCAATCCCACGTCCGCGGTCCGTTCGACCTGGGCCATGATGTGGATTCGAGTTATTTGGCCGTCGAAGCTCACGGCCACCGCGCCGTTCTCCGGAAACTCAATGCCATAGGCGGTGCCGGGCAGAAAACCTTGGATCACTACCCGGATCTCTTGCCCTGGCCGGGGTTGTTCGGGAAACACGCTGACTTTCGCGTCATAAAAGGGAAACGGGTAATTATTGACCACCGGTTCAGCCGCCAGGGCCGGCCGGACGAATGAACCCAAACCGATGAGTACCGCCATCCCCGCCACTATCCATTTGTACTTTGAAACCATGAAAACAACCTCCTTGGTCTTCATCCAATCCATGCCAGAAAGGATTCAGGATTCAACATCTGTTCCCGGTATATCCGGAACGGGTCGAGCCTATTTCAAAAAATCTGAAAAATCTGAATCCTCGTGGATATGGTGAGCTGGATTTCAGGGGCTTAGAAGGGAGATCCGGAAGAAAATAGAGCAGGCCATCTCAATGGATGGCCTGCTCTACCAAATCCTTTTTGTTCGAGAAATTCGCCGGTTCTCAAACTGATCCTCTTTGGATCTAATGGTAGTATACAAGAATTTCAACCCAATTCCAATACTTTTTTCAAAAAAAATCACTGAAACGGTTTATTCGATGGCAGAGAAAATAGTTTAGCGTTTCCATGCATACACATACCGCGGATCAAGTACTGGGAAAGTTCTGCATTTAAATTAATAATTCCGTTATCTGGAAGCACTCTTTAATGCATTCCAGGGAAGCAGTAGAGTGGAACGGTGCCATAATCAAACTCGATTGTTTTTTTGCTCCTCAATCATTGCACGATCAACATCCTGTCCTCTTTGATTCAAGGGAGAATTCCAATGAACCATGTTTTGCGATTTCAGTCCGTAGTGCTGTTACTTTTCGCTATGATCTACGGGGAGGTTTCCGCTCAAGCCACCGTGTATTACCACGAGGATTTCAATGGGTATGCGGATACAGCGGCGCTATATGCGGCTTGGCCATCCGGGGATCTTTCTCAACTTCCGGCGGGAGATCCCAACGCCCACCCCGGGGAACCCCATTTGGACGCGGCTTATTGGATGCTGTGGGCCCAGGACGGCGAAGTCCATGGAGATCCAGGAGCCGCTCCCATCGGGGATGAGAATCCCGGCAACTGGGCGGACAACCCATCCCAGCGATTCCGCCGGGGAGCCCCTGACCGCAACGGTCTGACGCATTATCTCCGCAAGCTGGCAGGAGTTCCCGGCGCAGGCGACGACCGGTATATCAACAGCGATTCGGATTGGGTCACGGGTCATGATCCTACCCGTTCTCCTGACAAGCAAAGAGGATCGGGCCGATACGAAGAGGGGTACTATATCAGTTCTCCCGACGGGGCCATCGATTTGTCCCGGGTGGCGCCCGGCAGTCCGCTCTGGCTTCATTTTCAAGGTCAGATCGTGCTCAACGACGATAACGGGACTCCGATTTTCGAACTCTGGGTGAATCCTGACAACACCAATCCCGCCACGTGGGTGCTGGCCATGCAACGGATTTGCACCGCCCGGCTGGCTTCGCGCAACCGCTTGGAACCGTACGCCACGCCGGCCAACTGCACAGGGCTTTTCGGCGTGGTGGATTTGGATATTTCGCGATTCGGCTTGCAGGGAAAGAGCAATGTGGGCCTGCGGTTCATGCACCGCGGTTGTATCTTCGATTATAACGTCATCATCGACGAAATTGTGATCGATGACGTGGAGTATGGAAAAGGAGACGTGGAACTGTTTCCCAGGGAAACGTTCGATACCGCGGCTGGGGATACTTTGCCGGCTGGCTGGTCCGCTATCGATAACAATGGAGTTCATCCCTGGGCCGCCGATCCGTTTTTTCACCGGACCTATTCCCGGGGAACGGATGAGGTCGATCCGCTGTGTGTAAACCGCCTGGATGAGCATTTCGTGGTGAATGGTACGTTACCCGATGAGAACATTAAATATTACGATGAACAAGAAGATTACCTTATCACCCCCGTGATCGACTGCACCCGCGCGAAACAAATGGTGTATTTGCATTTCGATTCGGAAGCGCGGATTGACAGCATCGCCCGCCGGCCGCTGGATAAAAAAGTCGTGGAAATGACCTCCGATGGAGGCCAAACCTGGTCGGAAGTCTGGACATATCAAGGGATTGGCCGCCGAAGTGACAATATGCCTTGTTATACGCAACATATCGTTCCCGTCCCCGCCGCCGCAGGCCAACCGGAAGTGCAGTTTCGTTTTGTCATCCGGATTAACGATACTCTTTCCTTCTGGGCGATTGATAACGTGAAGGTTACGGGAGATAGTGGACCTGTCCCGGTGCAAGAATGGTCTGATTTGTAAAGCCTTTCCCCGGGGGAGAATTTCTTCCCCACGGCCTTTTGTTTCTCCCCACCGGTCCTTTTTCCGCGCGCCGGGGGGATGAGTGTTTGCCGTGTTATTAAGTCTTGCATAGCCTGTTTACCCCCATTCCCCTCAGCACTCCGATCCAGAGTCCAACGCATCTGGCCAAGATTCCAATCTTCGTTTCTTCATCGTATAAACTTGTGGAATGGTGAGAATCATTCTAAATTTATGGGTAATTCCCATCGATCCGATCGTGAAAATGGGATGTTCCAGCATTCTAACATCGCCGGTTGATTGATAATCCGTTGCCAAGGGCGCGCAGCCAATACGGGATCCTAGAGGATATCGATGCTGAAGCGAATGATATATTGGATAGGGATCGTGTTTTTCAGTTGCTCCACGCTGACCGGGATCGCGGGGGATTGGCCGATGTGGCGTTATGACGCAAGCCGCACCGCCGCGTCGCCGGAGGATCTTCCCGAAACGTTGCATCTCCTATGGACACGGGAGTATCCCCGTTTGGAACCGGTATGGGATGATCCGCTCAACCAGGACCTGATGCCATTCGATACCGTGTACGAGCCGGTGGTGTCGGGCAAGATCCTGTTCCTCGGCTCGAACGCGTATGACCGGATGACCGCCCTCGACACCGAGACGGGGGGGGAAAAATGGATATTCCACGCAGACGGGCCGGTGCGGTTACCGCCCGTGGCGGCAGGGGGGAAGGTCTATTTCACCAGCGACGACGGCAGGCTTTATTGTCTGGACGCGGAGACGGGAACCCTGGTCTGGCAATACAGCGGAGTGCCCTCGAACGAGAAGATCCTGGGCAATGAACGGCTGATCTCGACTTGGCCGGCGCGCGGCGGCCCGGTGGTAAAGGACGGTGTAGTTTACTTCGCCTCCGGGATCTGGCCGTTCATGGGTGTGTTCATCTGCGCCCTCGACGCCCATACCGGGGAAGAGATCTGGGTGAATGACAGCAGCGGATCTGTCTTCATCAAACAGCCGCACAATTCACCGGCCTTCGCGGGCATCGCGCCCCAGGGCAGTCTGGTGATCGCAGGGGACAAGTTGCTGGTCCCTGGCGGCCGCTCGGCTCCCGCATGTTTTGATTTGAAAACCGGCGAGTTTCTCTATTACCGGCTGGCGGAAAATCAAAAGACCGGCGGATCGTTCGTGGCCGCTGTCGGTCCGCATTTTGTCAACTATCACCGGGATCAGGTTGTGAATCTGTTCGACCTGGTTACCGGGGACCGCCTGATTGACCGCTTCGGCCAAATGCCTGTACTGACTCCCGGGGTGATCTATGGCCGTGGGGAAACAGTCCAAGCCTTCGATATCGCCCATCTGCGGAAGGTGGAGTACGAGAAGATCGAAAAAGATTCGAAAACCGGCAAGGTCAAGGTCAGCACTGCCGTCAAGTGGGACATGGATACGCTTTGGGATCTGAAAGTGGACGCCACGGGCGATTTGATCAAGGCAGGCCGCCGCCTGTACGCCGGGGGCAAGAACCGCGTCACCGCCATCGATCTCACGGCCTCTTCGGGGGCTGAAATCGCCTGGCAACTCCCGATCGAGGGAACCGTGTCCCGGCTCCTCGCGGCGGATGGCAAACTATTTGTGGTAACGCTCGAAGGCCAAATTCATGCTTTTGGGAAGGAACCGGAGGCTCCTGTGGTTCATCGCCTTGAAGTTACGGACGATCCCTTGCCCGAAGCGGCCGTGCGCAAGGCGAAAGCGATTTTGGAAGCCACTCAAATCCGCGATGGGTATGCCCTGGTCTTCGGCGTGACCAACGGAGATCTGGTGGAAGCGCTGGCGCGTCATTCGGACCTGCGGATCATCGCCGCCGATTCCGATCCCGCCCGGGTGGACGGCCTGCGCCGCCGGTTCGGGGCGGCTGGATTGTATGGCAAGCGGCTCAGTGTGCTGCCGGGGGATCCTCTCTCATTACAATTGCCGCCTTACCTGGCCAGTGTGATGGTGTTAGAGAACCGGGAAGGGCAGGGAAGCCTGGGGAAAGATTGGACCGCGGCCATGTACCACAGCCTGCGGCCGTATGGCGGGACGCTTTGTTTGGAAAATGGGGGGGAGGCCAATATTCCCCTGATTAAAACCATTCAAGAAATGGATCTTCCCGGGGCCGAATTGGTTGAATCCGGGAGATTTTTGCTGCTGCGCCGGGAAGGGCCGTTGCCGGGCGCGGCGGAATGGACGCACCAGTATGGGGATATAGCCAACACGGTGAAATCGGATGACCGCCTGGTCAAGTTGCCTCTTGGCCTGTTGTGGTTCGGCGGCAGTTCGAATCTGGATGTCCTGCCCCGTCACGGCCATGGTCCGCCGGAACAGGTGGTGGGCGGCCGGTTGTTCATCGAGGGGATGGACAACCTCAGCGCGCGCGATGTGTACACCGGCCGGGTGTTGTGGAAAAAGCCCCTGCCCAATCTGGGGAATTATGGCGTTTATTTCGACGATACCTACCGCGACGCGCCGTTGGATCCCGCTTATAACCAAATCCATATTCCTGGAGCGAACATCCGGGGAACCAACTTTGTGGCTACTCAGGACAAAATCTACATCATCCATGGAAAGGAATGCCTGGTGCTCGATCCAGCCACCGGGGATACTCTTTCGGAGATCCCGTTGCCCTGGGCGGCCGGAGCCAGTGAGCCGCCGGATTGGGGCTACATCGGCGTGTACGAGGACTATCTCATTGCCGGGGCGGATTTTGTCCGGTACAGCGATTTTGTTAAAATCAACGACAGCATCGAAGCAAAAAAACGGCCGTTTTACAATTTTGATATCTCTTCCAGCCGCCGCCTGGTGGTCATGAACCGGCACACGGGCGAAGTGCGGTGGACTTTCCATTCGGATCTCGGATTCTGGCATAACGGCATCGTGGCCGGGAACGGCCGGCTCTACTGCCTGGACCGCATGCCCGAGGAAGTGGCCGGGATGCTTAAGCGCCGCGGGATGCGGTATCACGGCACGCCCCGGCTGCTGGTTTTTGACATTTCAACCGGCCGCCTTTTGTGGAGCACCTCGGAAGACGTCTTCGGGACCTGGCTGGGGTATTCCGGGGAATACGACATCCTGTTGCATGCCGGGCGTCCTTCGCGCGATATGATCGCGGGAGAAATCAATGAGGGGATGATTGCTTTCCGGGGAAGCACGGGGGATGTGGTGTGGAAAAACAGCGCGGAATACAATGGCCCGTGCATCCTGCATGGGGAGATGATCATCGCCGATCCTCATGCCTACAGCCTGCTGACCGGCGAACAAGTGACGCGCCGCCATCCCCTTACCGGGGAAGAGACGCCCTGGGAATACAGCCGCAATTACGGATGCAATTATTCGATCGCCAGCGAATATCTGTTGTCGTTCCGTTCGGCCGCGGCGGGATTTTTCGATTTGAGCCACGACGGCGGCACGGGCAATTTCGGGGGCTTCAAAAGCGGTTGCACGTCGAACCTGGTGGCCGCCGACGGGGTATTGAACGCCCCCGACTACACCCGCACCTGTTCATGCAGTTATCAGAATCAAACCTCGCTGGCGTTGATCCACAATCCGAATGTGGAACTGTGGACGTTCAATTCACTGCCTTTGGGCGATGGCCCTATCCAGCGCATGGGGATCAATCTGGGCGCGCCGGGTGACCGCCGGGCGGAGAACGGCACCCTGTGGCTGGAGTATCCCATCACCGGCGGACCTTCGCCGGAGATTCCTCTCGGGATCGTGCCCGCGTCGTACAAAACGTTTCAGTTTCATTCCTCCCGGGTCCATGGTATGGAACCGCGTTGGGTGATGGCCTCGGGAGTTGTGGGGGTGCGGGAGATCAATCTCACGCTGGCGAAAATTCCCCGGACCGGCCGGTTGTTCACCGTGCGGTTGATGTTTTTAGAGCCGGAGAAGAAGCATCCGGGCGAGCGCGTGTTCGATGTTGCGATTCAAGGCAAGAAGATGCTGGTGAACTTCGATATCGCGAAAGAAACCGGGGGCACCCGCCGCGGGATCATCAAGGAATTCCACAATGTTCCGGTATTGCACGAGTTGAAGATCACGTTCGACGCCGACGGCCCCGGGCATGCCGGGGAACCGGTCCTGTGCGGTATCGAGGCCGTGGCGGAACAGGCAGCCCGTCCGGTCAGCTTGTCGGAATAGACGGAATCCGGCGCCGTTCTTTTAAGTATACCCATAAGTGTACCCATGCGCCGGCCCTCCCCCAGTAGGAGAGGGGATTGATTTGCGTTCGCATCCCTATTCCTACTTCGGATAAAGCTGTGAGCATGTTTTTTCCCGCCGTGTGAATCGTTGCCCATTGTAGAATCCTCCCCGAGAAACGGTTTGAGACATTTACAGGTCCCCGAGGGTTATGGCAGTATTAGCGATGAACCGGTGGGAATCGGAAACGAGTTCAACCAGCGCGGGAAGAGGCGGCATGGAGTGTCCGATTCCTTGCGGGAATTGGGTTGGCGGTTCCCGGCCGGCCCTTATTCGCGGTATTACCTGGAACGAATGGGAGAAAACCATGGCGGACAAAAAACAGACATTTTCCCGGAGAAAATTCCTGGCGGGATCGGCTTCCGCGGCCGCGGGGAGTCTGCTGGGCATCATGGTGGTGCCGAACACGGTCTTCGCGGCGCCTAACCGTCCGGCGCCGAGCGATCAGTTGTTGTTCGGCAACATTGGAGTGGGCGGCCGGGGGATGGGTTTCGTGCGGCCCGGCACTTCCATCGCCTTGTGCGATGTGGACGAGAGACGGCTGGCGGAAGCAGTCAAACGGGTGGGCGGTAATCCACGGCTTTATAAGGATTACCGGGAGTTGCTTGAGCAAAAGGATATTGACGCGGTCTTCGTCACTTCGCCGGATCACTGGCACGCGTTGATGACCATCCACGCGTGTGAGGCGGGGAAGGATGTGTATGTGGAAAAACCGGCCTGCAACACGATCGAGGAAGGCCAGGCGATGGTGCGCGCGGCCCGGCGGTACGCGCGGGTGGTGCAGGTCGGATCGCAAGGCCGCTCGCAGGAAGGGGCTTATTATGGCTGCCGGTATATCCGGAACGGGCAGCTGGGCCGGGTTCACACGGTAGCGTGCTGGCATTATGAGAATCCCAAGGGTGATTGGACGCCAAACCGCCGGCCGCCCGAGTATTTGGATTACGACCGCTGGGTCGGTCCCAACCGGATGATTCCGTACAATCCCACGCGGACACACGGCGCGTTCCGCTGGATGCTGGATTACGGCGGAGGACAGATCCGCGACCGCGGCGCGCATGTGATGAGCGTGGCCCTGTGGTGCATGGACGCCGATAACACCGGGCCCGTGACGATCGAGGCTACCAGCGGCAATCCCCAGTTTGAGGGCCTCTATGACGTGCCGCAGAATTTGACCATCGTTTATGAATTCAAGAATCCCGACTGGACGCTCGTCTGGGCGCAGCCGGGGGAAGGATACAAGGATCCCAAGTTCAAGTGGCCGCGCGAATCGTACGGCGCGCGCTACATCGGCGATAAAGATAATCTGATTATCACCTACGGCGACACCGCCGAAACCGATACGGAGGAAAAAGCCAAAAAGTACGAGCCGCCCGCGGATGGAGTTCAGGTCTTCCACAGCCCCGGCCACCGCGAGAATTTCGAGGATTGTATCCGCAGCCGGGAAAAACCCATCATGGACATTCAAGCCGGCTACAAAGTGGCGATCCTTTGCATCCTGGGAAACTTGTCGTACATTCTGGGGCGGAAATTGGAGTGGGATCCGGTCCACGAGGTAGTCAAGAACGACGACGAAGCCAACCGCTTGTTAAGCCGGCCCGGCCGGGGCGAGTTTCATATCTAAACCGATATCGCACAAAAATGGGAAGAAGGGAGTACGAGAGCATGTCCAAATCGATCGCAACCCTAACGGGCCGGGGGATCATCGCCGCGGCGGTGCTGGCCTCGGCTAGTGAAAGCCGGGCCTCGGAAAGCCAGGATGAGTTTTTGGCCCGCGTTCAAAATCCCAGTAACGACGTGAAATTCGCGGCCTGGAAAGTGGCCGGTCAGCAGGATCCTTCCGTAATCGGGCCGTTGAGTAAACTGGCCATCGGGGAGGATCCGTCGGTGGCCAAGGCGGCGGAAGAATGCCTGAACAAAATCGTTCATTCCGTAGGGAAAGACAAAAGCGATCCGAAGCGCAAGGCCGTGTCGCAGCAACTCCAGAAATTGCTGGACGAAGGCCCTGATTCGTTGCGGGTTTATGCCTTGCGCGCCTTCTCGCTGATCGGGGATGATGATGTGGTTCCCGTGATCGCACCGTGGCTGGAGAAAGAGGAAATGCGCGAGGAGGCGGTTTACGCCTTGGAACGCATTCCCGGCCCGGTATCCGCCAAAGCGTTGGTGGATGCCTTGTCCCAGTCCCCGCGCGATTTCAAGCCCCGGATCATCGCCGCCCTGGGCCACCGGAAGATCGAGGAGGCGGTCGGGCCGCTGTGCGTCATTATGGGCGGTTCCGATACGGATCTGGCTATTGACGCCATGAAAGCCCTGGCCCGCATCGGGAAGAAGGTTCCTGAGGATGTGAATGCGCCTGAATTCGACTCCCTCAGCCCGCGGCAGAAAGCCGCCTTCGTGGACAGCGTGTTGCTCTATGCCGATGCCCAGGTGAAAAACGGCAATCAGGAGGATGCGTTTAATTTGTACAATTTCATCCTCTCAGCGGATCAGCCGGAACAAATCGAGGAGCATTACCATTGCGCGGCCATCGTGGTCATGTCCAAGATCGGCAACGCCGGAGCGGTGGAAAAAATCGCTTCCCGGCTGACCTACGAGCCGTCCTACATTGTGCGCAAAACCGCCGCGAACTGCTTGAAGGAAATGAAGGGGGATCAAGTGAACGCCACCTTGAAAACCCTGTTCGAAAACGCCTCCGGCGCGATGAAGGACGAACTGAAGGCCGTCCTCGACGCCCGCGGCTAGGCGCTTGCCAGCTTTCGGCCGCTGAATGAAAACGTTCCCGCCCGGCGGGGAGGAATCCATTTTTTCCTGCCGGGCGGGATTAATTGATCTCCCTTTATTCCGCCTCTTTTTTCAAGCGCCCGAATCATTCCGCTTGCTTGATGGGCCCGATTTGGTCAATGGGGATTGGTTGAAATCCGGCCTGTAAAACGGGGGAATCGGGTTTTAACCGGAAATCTTGGTTATCCAAATCCATAAAACCCGGATCCGAACCGGTCCAATTATCCTGAATCGTGACCACCGCGTCCGTCAGGCCATCGAGCAGGTCGATCCAGCGGCCTCCGATACATATGTTCCGCCGGATGACATTGCCCTTGGGGATGGCGGGTTCGTCGCTGTATAGCGTCAACAGTTCGGGGTACCGCTCGCTGTAGGGTGGTTGTGAATAGTGGACTTCGTTCATGCGGTCGGTGAGCGTGGTGTCGGTTCCGTCGAAAAAATGCTTGGCCCAGCTCAATCCCCGGGCGTCGACGTGTACCGCCGGTTCGCAATCCACGAAAATGTTATTTTCGATGAGATTGTCCCGCCCGCCGCCGATCAACACTCCCCTTTTGGCTTTATAAAAGATATTGCCGAATACCTTCGCGGCGCTGGTCCAGTCGTTGAGATACACCGCGTTGACATCCCCGCCGCCGAGATCATGGAAATAATTGTGGCGGATAATCATGCCGCGTTGCGTCCAGTCGCGCCCGATGTACAGCGCGCCGGCGTCGCTGGTTTCCAGGCAAACGTGGTGAATTTCGTTGAACTCGATGATGTGTTCGTTGCCGGCCAGAGCGAGAGCGGTATGCGGCGCGTCATGAATGAGATTGTGGGATATGCGCTGGCCCACGCCATCCACCTGAATGGCAGGCCGGTAGGTGTGAACCCACCGCCCAAAATGGTGGATGTGATTATTGGCGGCGTAATGGTTGCCGGGCGTGAGGGTCAACCGGTCTCCCCCGTTGAGAATCAATCCTCCGCCGCCGGTATATCCGATCTCGCAGTCCTGCACGCCATGGTCCTGCCCGCCGGTGATTTGGACGGCGTATTGGCCAATGTTTTGCAAAGTACAGTGAATCAAGCGGTTGTGAGCCCCCCCTTCGATAACCACCGCGTTCCCCCGGGTGTGTTGGAATTCCAACCAACTCAGAACGATGTGCGACGCGTTTCGAAAGGCGAACAGGGGTTCTTCTAACAGAGAAATGTATACGGGATTGTCCTCTAGGGGAGCGGGCGGCCAAAAATACAGCAGGCCGAGAGACCGGTCCAGATACCATTCGCCAGGCTGATCCAGTTCCTCCAGTAAATTAAGGGCATAATACCGTTTTCCTTCGGTATATCCATAGATGCCGTGCGGTTCCGCGGTGATGATTTCCCGTTGGCCGGGATCAATGGATTTCACCTGCACGTAGGAGTCGGCCCAATCCCAACTCCAATACCCATGAAGCCAAATATCCTCCGCGTTCAGCCATCGGGAAGGACGGTCGCCTTCGTAGGTAAACCGTCCGCCCGTGGGGCCGGCGGGAACCCCGGCGATTTTCGCCCACCCCTCGTTGGGCCAGCGGGCGAGGGGCATGGGTTGGTTTTGAAAGAACAACTCCAGGGAGACGGGATCTTTGATACCGCTAAAACCCCATGGGCTGAAGCGGCCATACTCGGTAATGTTGGATATTTTGAGGTCGGTAACGAGGACATGATCCCGGGCGGATTCCTCCAGGCGGGCCAGGATTTCTGGATTTTTCAGTGGCTTCCACCCCTTTACCTCCTTCCCCCCGGTGATTCGCACTGTTTCGTTTTGATAGTTGCAGTAGGTGATGGGGTGGTTTTCGGATCCGCTGTCGATTTCGGTCAATTCAAATGTTTCGGGGAGGAGATAGACGCCCCCCCGGATGAACACGGTCACATCGGCATGGGCAGGAAGACCGGTTTCTCTCAAATACCGGATGGCGTTCCGGGCGCGGGAGAGCGTGGCGAAGGGGCCGTCCGTGTGATCGGAATTCGGATCGGGCCGTTGCCCGCTCCATTGATCGCTGCCGTCCGGGGCGACATAGATACGGACCTGGACGGGTTGTTCGGCGGCTCCGCCGGTCAACGGCGCGGCGATCAGCCACACGGCGGGGAGCCATCGGCAGATACGAATCAGGAACATCATGAGCCTCAGTACGGCGGTTCGCCGGATTTGGTGGTCATTATAATGGACCAGGGTGTCAGAGGGGTAGGGGCAGAACAGGGGGGTGCCTTGACGAAATTATTTGGTCAGGAGAGGTCCATTCCATTTTTTTCGGTTATAATACGAACCAAATTATGGTTTGGGGCCATTCGAGGAAATAAAACATCGAGGGTGCAAAATCGTTTGGTTGATTCAAGATCTGGAAAAGAATGTTTTTTTGCGGGTATTTTTTGGCATGATTTCATTTTTTGAGTAAAATGAAACTGCGTTATGCGTCATTCCTTGGCAATGGCATGGATAGGAAGGCCGAGGCGTCTGGCCGGGGGTGGGACCGGAGAAAAAAATGGCAATGGCTTCAAAGGTCCATAAACCAGGCAAAGGGGGAAGCAGTGAGAAGGGTTTGGAAAGTCATGATGAATGATAGACATCCTGAGCTTTCCTGACCGGGGGGTAGATATATTGATCAACTCTTCATCCATAGTTGTCTCATCATCTCGCCAGTGAATTCAGCATGTCTCCCTCAGATGGGCTCCTCTTTGATCCGGGCTTTCTTCACTCAAGACAATTGGATGGAGAGATACCGGGTAACGCGGACAAGCAGATTGCCAGTTCATCCAGCAGATAGCGTCCGCATTGCCATGGTCCGGTGAACTCCAGCATGGTCTTAAGCGGGAATACGCATCTCCGGTGATTCTAGCCGGTTAGGGACGCCGTTTTTAATGTTTTAGGAGAAAAATAAATAAGGCGAGTCATCCCAGCAGGGTGTTGAAGACCGGGAAAAAGGGGGGGATCCCATGGGACTGATTCGTGGTGTCCATCCCCGGAGAACCGTACCGCCAGCCGAGGAAAGAAAGTAAGGTTTTATTTCAAAAATTACATAAGGTAAAATCTATATGAGATTGGAAAAATCGGAGGGGAAAGAAAGCATGGATAATCTTTGTCCGATGGAAGCGAAGGGAGGAGAGCGGGCCGCCCCACGGTTCAGAGAAGAGCGGAGGATGACGTGGTCCGCCCAATGGATCCTGCCCGGGATTACGGCCGGTATGGCCTTTTGGATGGCATGCGCCACGTTTCCCAATCTACCGGCCTCCGCGCAGTTACCGTTTCCTCCCGCGGATCAGCAGATCCGCCTGGGGCCGGGAGACACGGTCAACATCCGCTTCCGGTATTGGCCGGAATTGGACGAGACTCAAACCGTCCGGCCGGATGGCAAAATCTCCTTGCAAATCGTGGATGATATCGACGTGGCGGGTTTGACTCCGGGAGAGTTGGATCAAAAGTTGACCGAGATGTACGCCCAGCATCTTAAGGATCCGGAGATCACGGTGATTGTCCGTTCTTACGTGAGCCAGCGTGTTTATGTGGGCGGCGAGGTGCGCACACCCGGGGAACAACCCATCCAAGGGGATCTGGATTTGCTCAGCGCGATCATCGCTTCGGGGGGATTCGACAACATGAGCGCCGACAAGGAGAACGTCGTGATATTCCGCCAGGTGGACAACAAACGCTACGCCGCGTCAATCAATTTGCGGGAACTGATGGAGCGGCCCGAATCGGAACGGATTCTCCTTGCCCCTAACGACATTATTTACGTGGGCCGGCTGGGAATCGATCAAGCCAACCAGTGGGTCGACCAGCATATTGTCCGGTTGATCCCGGGTTACAACGCGGCTACCAGCGCCTTGATTTACGCCACTCTCCGGAATTGAGAATCCCCGGCGCAACCGCGTGAAGGAGGGCGAAGTCCCCTGAGGGATCAAGCAGTCAATATTTTGCGGGTCATGGATCGCATGACCCAAATCTGAACGGCGGGAAGAACCTATGAACTATCCGAATGCGTACAATCCGATGAATAACAATTCCGTGGCGGAAGAGAAATTGTCCCTGTTGGATGTTTTAAGCGTCTTGTTCCGTCATAAATGGAAAATCATCGCATGTTTTCTTTTCATGGTGACCGCCTCGGTGGCGGCGGCGTTGCTGTTGCCCAAGACGTATGAATCGTACGCCAAAATCCTGATCCGGCTGGGGCGTGAAAACATGGCGTTGGATCCCGGCGTGGTGGGGCCGGCCCTCCAATTGGTGCAAGACCGGGAAAACCAAGTGAACTCCGAACTATCCATTCTCCGGAGCCGGTCCATCGCGGAAAAGGTAGTGGACAAGTTGGGAGAAGATGCCTTCGTTGCCTCGTCGTCTGAGTTCAGCCTGATGGACTTCGGCGGTGGGGAAGGAGAATCCAAGGATGTGCCCGCCATCATCGGGAGCCCTCGGCCGGAGGGCCGGGATTCACTGACCCAGCGGTTGACGGGCGGGAAAATGACCCTGCGGGATGAAGCCATTCAACTGGTCATGCAGCAGTTGCGGGCCGAGGTGGAGCCCAAAAGCGAAATCATCAATCTGACTTTCCAGGCCCGGTCGCCCGAGTTGGCGCAGAAAACCTTGACGTTCCTCTTGGATTTCTACCGCGAGGAGCACATTGAAATCCATAAATCACAAGCCTCGCCGCAATTTTTCCAGGTGCAGATGGATCAGATCTTGCAGCAGTTGAAGGCCAAGGAGAAAGAACTGGAAGATTTCCGCGCCCAGTATGGCATCGCGTCGATTCAGGAACAGGAAGCCGAGTTGATCCGTCAAATCGGCATGCTTCAAAGTCAGGTGGACGATGCCGCCAGCACCATTCAAGCCACCCAGGCACGGATTCAATCGCTCCGCAACGATCTCCAGAAAAATTACCGGGAAGTCACCGAGCTGAACCGGGTGACGGGCAAAACCAATTACGCCGCCGACGCCATGAAAGAACAGCTGACCACTCTCAAAATCCGGGAGGCGGAACTGGCGGCCCGTTACCCCGACGATAACCGCCAGCTGGTGGACGTGCGTGAGCAAATCGCCGTGGTCGAATCAATGCTGGCCCGCGAAAGCGATACCCTGACCGAGGTCACCACCGGCCTTGACACCCACTACCGGGATCTGCAACTCCAGCTGGTCACGGAACAGTCGCAAATCAAAGCGCAGCAGGAACGGCTGGCCTATTACACCGCCGAATTGGAAAAACGCAAACAACAGCTCACGGAACTATCCAACCGCGAAATCATGCTCGCCAGTTTGAACCGGGATCTGCAACTGCTTGAGGAAGAATATTCCCAGTACCGGGACAGCCTCCTGCGGGCCAAGATTTCGGAGGCCCAGGATTTGGACAAGATCTCCAATGTCAGCATCGTTCAGCCGCCCACCTATCCCATCAAACCCACATTTCCCCGCAAACGGATGATCGTGATGTTGGGCATGTTTCTGGGCTTGTTTGGGGGAATCGCCTTGGCTTATTTGCGGGAGTTCATGGACGATTCCCTGAAAAAGAACGCCGACGTCGAGCGGCAACTGGGATTGCCGGTGATCACCGCGATATCCGACCGGGAATTCAAGTCGTGTTTGTAAGTGAGAAGCCGCCATGTATTTGAATTTCTACAATATGATCCGGGAGCCGTTTCACGTCACGCCCGACCCCTCGTTTCTTTTCTTGAGCCCGACCCACAAGGAAGCGCTCGCCTCGATCATCTATGGAATCGAGCAGCGCAAGGGCTTCATTTCCATTATCGGCGAGGTGGGAACGGGCAAAACCACCATCATCCGCTCGTATTTGGAGCGGATTGACCGGACCAAAATCAAGCCGGTCTACGTGTTTAATTCCAACGTCTCCATCAAGGAATTGCTGAAAACATTTTTTCAGGAGATGGAAATCGCGCCCCGGAGCGATAAGTTAGACGACCTCTTCCGCCAAGTGCACGAAGTGCTCATCGAGGAGTACCGGAAAGAGAATGTCATTGTGTTGATTGTGGACGAAGCCCAAAACATGCCCATTGAGACGCTGGAGCAGTTGCGGGTATTGTCCAACCTGGAAACGACCAACGACAAGCTCATCCAAATCGTCCTGGTGGGGCAGCCGGAATTCGCGCACAAGTTGAATTTACACAAACTGCGCCAGCTGAAACAGCGGATTTCCATCCAGGCCAAAATCAATCCCCTAAGCGTGAAGGAGAGTTATCAATACATCCATCACCGCTTGGCGCAGGTCACGTTGCGGGATGACAAGATTTTTTCCAAAGGGGCCTTGAAACATATCGTGCGCCACGCCCGCGGCATCCCGCGTTCGCTCAATATCCTGTGCGACAACGCCCTGATCGCCGGTTACGGCGCCCAGAAGAATCCGGTTCCCGCTTGGATCGCCAAACAAGTCATCGCCGAGTTCGAAGGCCTGGATCAGCCGAAACGCTTTGTCTGGCGGTATGCCGCGGCTTTGGCGGCCGTGGTGTTTCTGGCCTTGGCAGTTTGGCAATGGGACCGCATCGCCGGGGCGCTTCCGTATCAATCCGACAATACCACCGTTCAGGAAGCGGGGCAGATGGGTCCTCGTGAGCCGGGTATGACCACGGAACAGCCCAAATCCACGGAGTCAACGCGGGAGGCTTCGATGACGCCCTCCGGTTCTGGGAACCGCGGCGGCGGACAAGCCGCCGGCCGTTCTCCGGAAGCCGCGGCGGTGCCTTCCCCGATCCCGGTGCAACCCACCGCCATTGCGGATGATCCGGCCAAAACAGAAAGCCGAGCGGAAATTGATCCAGCAACTCCCGTGGTGGATTCGGAAGCAAGCCCACCGCTCTTGCAGGATAATCCACCTCCCGAAGTGCCGCCGGCTGCGATGACATGGGCTGAACCGCGCGCCAATGCCGTTCGGGCCGTCCCGGAATCGATCCCGCAAAATAACAATCCGGAACTCGAAATCCGGCGGTCCGATCCGGCGCCGGCGGTCACCGGAACCACGGGTGCCTTGCGGATGGTGAAACCCGGGGATGTGTTGACCAAATTGGCGTTGGAAGTGTATGGAAAATCCAACAACCAAATCATCCAGAGGATCATGGAGAGCAATCCGCATATTCAGAACGCCAACATCATTCAGGTAGGAGATCAGGTGATTTTTCCTCCCTTGAATCCAGACGGCATGCCGTAAGACACCATGGGATGGGAAGGGGTTTTTGTTATGGCCAAAATCTTCGAAGCATTGGAACTGTCCGGAAAAGCCCTGTCGGGTGTGAAAACCGACATCGTGGCACCCTCTCCCGCGCGGGAAGCCCCCAAACTGATCGAGGAAAAACTCCACAATTTGTATCTCAACATCTTATCGATGCTCCCGAAAGAACGGGGGATCGTGGTGGAGTTCATCGGTTCGCTGCGGGGTGAGGGCACCTCTACCCTGATCCGGGAATTCGCCAAGTTTCTCGCCAAGCGGTCCAACAAAAAGGTATTGCTGTTGGATGCCGACACGCATCAACCGGCTCAAAGCCGCGCCTTTGGTATTACGCCCCGGTATGGGTTGAAGGATGTGCTGGAGAAGGGCATGGAGTTGGATCACGCGGTGGTCCAGGTGGCAAATACCAATCTATATGTAAGCCAAATTGTGCTGAATCCCTCGCCGTTGACGTTTTTCGACACCATGCAATTCGACACCATCCTGCGGGGATTGATGAGCGGCTACGATTTCATCCTGATCGACGCCCCCCCCGCGGAGAGTTCGCAAGACGGAATGGTCTTGTCCCGCAAGGTGGATGGCGTGGTGATCATCATCGAAGCGGAGCGGACGCGGTGGCAAGTGGCCGCCAACCTGCGGGACCGCATTCTCAAACAGGACGGTCACATTTTGGGCGTGGTGCTGAACAAACGGCGTAACATCATCCCCAAAATGATCTATGATAAATTTTCCTAGTACGATTGCGGTTTCTTCAGCCGGGATTCGGCCAGAGAGACATACAGGAATATTTACATAAATTGATCAGGTTTTGCGCAAAAAGGTGAAGTCTTTTCTTGACTGAAATTGTCAACTATAAGATGAAACGTGTAATGGAGAAAAAAATCTCACGTAAGAGACGGGCACAATGTCACGTTGGAATCACAGGATGACCAGTAAGTTTATTTGTGACCGGCCGATGATTCAGGCACCGGCATAGGATGAGCGAGTCGCAGAAGAGGACTAAATAACAAAAGAGGGTTAATAAGAGAAAGGCAACGAATTACTCGTTTGCAGAGAAAGGAAGGGTTCAACCCTTGCGGGGTTAACCTCATCCACCTTCTCTCCCGGAGGGAGAGGGAATTTTGAAAAATTCTTTTCCTCGGTCATTACGAAGAGACGGGAACCGGCGACCGGAAAAAAGTATTGGCTTTCCATGGGAATGCGGGCGGGAGAAGATTGATTGGGCGTGCGGGGAAGGGATTCGATCCGAAAATGGGACGGGGACATCTTTGGTTCATTCAAAATGAGATGTGCCGTGACAAAGGGAATTCCGGCGTGGCAGGTGGAAATCTAAAAAAAGATCCGTTTTGTTACCAAGTTCTGAAGTGTCGTAACGAAAAGTAGTGAATGGATTCCGGATTTCGATATGGTTCAATAATTGCTAATGATTATGTCAAATAAGTAAGCTGTTGTAATTGTTTAGGAGAATTTTTAGCTCTTTTCCGTTTGGATGAAGACAACAACGCGGTTGTAAGAAGTGTTCCTGGCCGGGTGTGATCCATTTTTTCCGGCTTGAGTATTGAACATCTCGATGAGCGGCGATTCCCATGCAGGCTGCTTCAAGAGATGGAAACACGGAATTTTTTCCTGGCTTGTTAGAACAGATTTTCGGTTTAGCATAATTGATTCTCCCATCCTAATCACGGCAGCCGGGCAGAGGGGAATCCGTCAGGCAACAGAGGGCGGTAAACCGATAGGAACAAATCAAGGGGTCTATCTGAAAAACCAATCATCAGGGGATAACGGTTTGCGGGGTTTTTCAGATCGGGTTTTCCATCCGGCGGCTGTTCAACTTGTTTTTCATAGAGATTGATTCGCATTCTGGAACCTCACCATCGGCTTCTGGGACACCGGGGTGTTTGTTGTGTTTCGGAATCAGCTGGCTGGGATAAAGCGCAGGTGATGGGCGCCCAAGATTTAACTTAAGTGATATGTTAAGCCGCCTGCGGAATCGCCGAATCTGAAGAGGGGGTATTTCCCAAACTCCATGAGTCGAAAAAAAACGTTTCTGCAAAGCCTTTTCCGATGGCTGGGATTGGCGGGGGATGACGGCCGTATTCCGGCAGTGGCGGGATTGTTGCCGCCGGAGGAATTCCTCGAACGGTTACAGCAGGAAAGGCTCCGCGCCGACCGCACGGGGTCGCATTTCACCCTGATATTGTTCGGGATCTCCGCCAAAGGATTGCCGGAGGAAGCCTGCCGCCGTTTGGTGGTTCAGCTCGCCACCGTGATTCGGGACCGGATCCGCCGCAGTGATGTCAAAGGATTTCATATCGGTCCCGGAGTACGGGTGGGAGTGTTGTTGCCCAATACCCGTTTCGAGAACGCGTTGATCCTTGTGCAGGCAATCGAAGAACGGTTTGCCAATCACGTCATGGATACCCGGGGGATGCCCGGCCGGGAAGCGCCGGAACTCCTTTGCGATATCTATGCCTATCCCGAACGGAAAGAATCGCCGGTCTTCGAGGAAAAACCATCCGGGCATTCGCACAATGGCGTGGCTCATTCCGCTCCGGAATTGCCTGTCATGGCCAATTTGTCCACATCAAAAATAACCGAAGAGAGGAATGTGATCTGATGGCCAAAATCAATACCTTGCCGTTAAATCCGTTGTTGGTTCAGCCCCTATCCCCGGGCAAGCGGTTGTTGGACATCGTGGGAGCGTCGGTGGGTTTGATTGTGTTGTCTCCCTTGTTTTTGCTGATCGCCCTTTTCATCAAGACCGTTTCGCCGGGGCCGGTGTTCTTCAAGCAGCAGCGGATCGGCGCCGGCGGGAAACCGTTTTTGTTCTGGAAATTCCGGACCATGCGGGTGAACGCCGACACCCACGTCCATCAAAAATACCTGGCGGAATTGATCAAAAGTTCCGAGAGCAGCGGTGGCCCGGGTAAGCCCATGAACAAACTGGAGAACGATCCCCGGGTGATTCCGCTCGGCAAATATCTTCGCAAATCCTGCCTGGACGAATTGCCCCAATTGATCAACGTGCTGCGGGGGGAGATGTCCCTGGTGGGGCCCCGCCCGCCGATCCCCTACGAGGTGCAGGAATACGCCATGTGGCACAAGGAGCGGTTGGACATCGTGCCCGGCATGACCGGGTTGTGGCAGGTGAGCGGCAAGAACCGCCTTTCGTTCACGGAGATGTTGCGCCTGGATATCCGGTACATGAATAAGGCGAACGTTTGGACGGATTTGAAGATTTTGTTCAAGACTCCCGCGGCGATTGTCCAACAGATCCGGGACGCGGCCGGGTATTGACGGGGGCGGAAGGCAAACGGCCATTGCCGAAGCCAGCCTGAAGGGGCCGGGCCAAGGCGGGTTTCCAAATACAAGCCGATTGGAAAATTGGAAAAACAGAAAGGAACAGAAGGGGGATTGAATTCACACATGATTAATATCGCGGTCGTTGGATGTGGTTATTGGGGGCCCAACCTGATCCGCAATTTCCATTCCTTGGCGGAACATGGATCCAAAAACAACTGTTGCAAATTGAAAACCGTCTGCGACACCGATCCCAAACGGTTGGCTCACATCAAAAGCTTGTATCCGGGCGTGGAGGTGACGGCCCGTTTTCAGGAGGTCATGGAGGACGAGGGCATCGACGCGGTGGCGGTGGCCACACCGGTCCGTTTTCACTATACGATGGCCAAACAATGCCTGGAGGCCGGCAAGCATGTGTTCATCGAAAAGCCGATGGCTTCATCGGTAGCGGAATGCGTCGAACTGGACCGTTTGGCCCGGGACAAGCAACTCACCCTGATGGTGGGCCACACGTTCATCTATTCGCCGCCCGTGCGCCGGATCCGGGAGATTATTGCTTCCGGCGACTTGGGGGAGTTGTTGTATATCAGTTCGTGGCGGTTGAATCTGGGTTTATTTCAACGCGACATCAATGTGGCCTGGGATTTGGCGCCTCATGACATTTCCATCATCCTCTTCATCACCAAAGCCAATCCCGTTTCGGTGAACTGCCAGGGCAAGGCGCATGTCACCCCAGGGGTCGAGGATGTCACCAACATGTCCATCCATTTCGACAATGGGGTTTTCGCCACCATCCAGAACAGCTGGCTGAATCCCAACAAAATCCGGAAGACCATGTTCGTGGGAAAAAACCGGATGTTGGTTTACGATGATCTGGAGCCGCTGGAGAAAATCAAGATTTATGACCAACGCGTCAGCACGCCGCCCCACTACGATACCTTTGCCGAATTTCAGTATTCGTATCATTACGGGGATGTCTATTCGCCCTACATCAAGCAAGACGAGCCGCTGAAGATTGAATGCCAGCATTTCCTGGATTGCATCCAAAGCGGCCAGGAACCGGATTCGGGCGGCCGGGAAGGGATTCAGGTGGTGCGCATTGTGGAAGCGGCCTGCCAATCCTTGCGCCATGATGGTCACAAGGTCCTGGTGAACGATTGAGAAAAGCGTGATATCCCTGCATCCAAGAAAAACAGGACGGATGTTCCGGGAAGTTTCCCGGTACAGACTGTTCTTTGGTGTTACAACCACGGCGTGAAACCGGCGTTCCGGCCCATCCCCGGGGGGAGGCGGCCGCGCGAGGCACGCGACAAGAACAACCGGATCTTCTGGAAATCCCAGGCCGACACAAAATTATGAAAATTGCTTTCCGCCGTGACGTCTCGATCTTTGTCAACCTTCCGTTGCTGTGGTTCCTGTTATCCATTGTCCGGTGGAGGATCAACACGGATCCGTTGGAATTGGAGATGTTAAATGAAGGTTCCACGTTGTTGCGGGACATCTTGAGCGCCCTGATATTCTTCGGCCTGGTGGTTTTGTTTCAGCGGGGTGTTTCCCTCCGGAGTCTGTTCCGGAACAATCCGTGGGTCATTCTTCTCTTTTTGTACATGGCCGCCAGCGTTGTATGGTCGGCATATCCCGGTGTCTCGTTCAAGCGGTGGATCAAGACCTTTGGGACGTTGGTGATGGCGTTGCTGGTGTTGACCGAGGACAATCCGAAGGAGGCGATGCGTGTCATCCTCCACCGGTTTGCTTATTTGACGTTGCCGCTTTCGGTGGTGCTGATCTATGCCGTCCCTTCTTTGGGGTGGCGGAGCCTGCCCGGCGGGGGGGTTGAAATGATCGGGATCACGCAGGGCAAAAACAGCCTGGGGATTCTGGCGATGATCGCCGCTATCTATTTCACATGGGAAATCTGGAGTGCCTGGCGTGCCGGGGAAGTTCGCAAAAGCGATGGGCTCATTCTGGGTGTAGCGGTGTACACCTTGC
Organism: Candidatus Omnitrophota bacterium; assembly: GCA_013177805.1. Lineage (GTDB taxonomy): Bacteria > Hinthialibacterota > Hinthialibacteria > Hinthialibacterales > Hinthialibacteraceae > JABLXU01. The sequence continues at coordinate 21,925 of JABLXU010000009.1, read as the reverse complement.
TGATTTCCAACAGCGTCACCGCCTTGTTTTCGTATGCCGCATTTGTGGTCATGTTGACGCTGCTGAGCCTCTCCGCCACCAACCTCAACAAGAAATTGTTTTTCACCGCCTACGCGGCGGTAATGGCCGTCGCGTTGTTGAACCTATTTCAGGAACTGTTTCTGCGCGGATCCGCGATATCGATGTTATTTGAGTATCTCGGGAGGGATTTGACCTTTAGCGGCCGCTGGGATCTATGGCACTACATCTTGAGGATCGCGGGGTATTTTCTGGTTTTGGGGTACGGGTACGGCAGTTTTTGGATCGCGGGGCCGCACATTTATTACGCGCATGAGCAGTGGCACGCCAACGAGGCGCACAATGGCTACCTGGACGTGTATTTGGAACTGGGCGCCGTGGGCCTCTTGTTGCTAGGGGCGGTGATCGTCAGCGGGTATAAAAAAATCGTGCGGGCCTATTCGGCCGATCCGGTTTATGGCAGTTTCCGGTTTTCTTTGCTGATCGTGATTTTGCTGCATAACCTGACGGAAACCAGTTTATGCAAGTTGAACAATCCGTTGTGGTTTTTGTTTTTGTTGGCCGTGCTGGTTTATCCCGCTCCGTCGAACCTGAGCCCGCCGGCGGGCCGGAACGGATACCGGGCGTTCCAATCATGATGACGGCAGATCTTCCCCTCAGGAGAGCATTTCCGCCGCTTCAGCTCCGGCGGGATATCCCGAGCGGAAGCCAGTGGATCCGGCGAAGGATAGCGATCCAGGGACTTGAAGAAAAGGGAAAAGGAATGCGAGAAACGTTCGAAGGGAATCATCCGGGCGCCGCAGGGCAAAAAATCCCCGGCCCGGATGGCGGCCCGATGGATTCCGTCCGAAAACCCTCCTTTAACCACCCGGCGGACAATCGGTCCCGGGTGGAAGAAGCCCTGCCGGAAGGCGGGGAGGCGGCATCGTCCGGCGCGCTGGCTGGAGCCGCCGGCGCGGGGGAGAGAGAGACCTCATCGAATATTTTTCTGGGCATTCTCAAGCGCGCCACCTACGCCTCGACGGGAACCATAGCGTCCCGGGTGGCCACGGCCATCACCGGGATCCTGATCGCGCGGGCCGTGGGGCCAGGCCCGTTCGGCGTATATGTTTCGGTGTTCGCCTTGGTCACGGTGGCCGTCGCGTTCACCGAGACCGGATTGACATACGGCCTTGTCCGGGAAGGGGCCCGGACGCCCCGGTTGTTGCCCATCCTGCTGGGCAATGTGCTGGCCGTGAAGTCGGTGCTGGGCATTCTCTTGTTGACCGGCGCGTATTTCCTGATGCCGTTTTTCATTCCCCCATCGCCGGACGCCGGCGTCATGCATGTCAGTGAACTGATCTTTTTGCCCTTGGCGATGGCTTCGTTCGCCAACCTTTGTTCCGACACGGTCATCGCGGCCTTGCACGTGGAAGGGAAACAGAAAGTCGTTTCGTATTTCAATATCGCCCGGGGCTTGTTGTTCCTGGCCGGCACAGTGGCCATCATGGCCGCGCGGGGCGGGATTGAGGCGTTCGCGTGGTACCAGGGGATTTTGTATTTGACGTCCCTGATCGCCATGTTTTTCACCCTGTTGTCCGTTGTGTCCATATCCCTGGACCTATCCCGGATCGGACGGCAGGTGAAAGATTCATTCGTCTTCGGCATTTCCATCCTCCTTTACATCATCTATACAGAAACACCAATCCTCATGCTGTCGCGTTACAGCCCGGAAGAGGATGTAGGGCATTTTGCCGTGGCATTCCGGTTCATTTATTTGGCGCTGCTGGCGGGGACGACCGCGGCCAACCAAGCGTTTTTGCCGACCTTGTTTGGATTGTTCAAGGCCCATTCCGGCAAGTTCCGCCAAGTTTGTTCGTCCATGCAAAGCCTGTTTTTGCCGGCCGGCATGGTGATCGGCCTGGGGATGTATGTCAGCGCGGAATCCTTGATCATTCTTCTGCAAGGGGAACAGTACCGCCCCGCGGTCGAAATCATGCGGACCTTGTGCTGGATCGTGGTGTTCAGTTACGGGACCCTGCCGGTGGACGTGGCCCTGACGGCCGGCGACCGGATGTTTGTCAAGAATCTCATGCAATTTTTCGTGACCCTGATCATGGTCACCGTGGGATTCTTTATGATCAAATCCAACGGCGTGGTGGGCATCAGCTACGCGATGCTGTTGGTGAATTTCTGTAATTTCCTGTTTTTCGTGCTGTACGCGTACAAGAACGAAATGTATGGCTTTACCAGTTCCATCCGTATGCTCGTGCCCGCGGCGTTGACCATTACCGCGGGATTGGCGGTGATTCAAATATTACCGCAGCACAATTTCATCAGCATCTTCTTGTTTCTGCTCGCCAGTTTGGCGATCTGGTCGCGGGCCTTGTTGCGGTTTGCCCACTATGCCCGGAGCAATGCCTCTTCGTGATCGATGCGCGGCCGCGGGGCCGGGCGAAGGAAAAGGAATCCGATAATTTATGAAGGTTGGGATGCTTTGTTTCGGAGCCGTGCATTACAGCGCCGCCTTGACCGACGCGTTGGCCCGCCATGTGGACGTCGATTTCTACGCGAGCCGTTATCATCTCAACCAGGCGGATGCCTCGATACTTGAAATATTAGATTCCAAAGTCCGGAGTTTTCCTTATGGCGGTTACCGCATCCGGGATCCCCGCAATCTGGGCGTTTATTACCGTCTATGCCAAAAAATCCGAGCCGAACGCTACGATGTGCTGCACATCCAATCCAGCGCGGCGCCATGGATGGCGTTGTTCTGGTGGATGATCCGCTCCACTCCCCTGGTGCTGACCGTGCATGATCCCTACCAGCACGAGGGGCTTTCGCTTTGGGATCACTTCTACAACGAAGCGATGCAGAAACTGTATGTCCGCAAGGCATGGAAGATCATCGTGCATGGCGAGCTGCTCAAACAACAAATGCGAGAACGCTACCCTGGCTTGCCGGCCGGGCATATCGCGATCCTACCCCATGGCGATTTGTCGATCCTGCGCCGGTGGGAATCCCCTCCTGCCGGCTCCGCGGAATGCCGATCTCCCGCCGGCCGGACCATCCTGTTCTTTGGATCCGTCCGGGCGAACAAGGGATTGGAATATTTGATCCAGGCCGAACCGGTGATTCGCGCCCGGCTGCCGGAATATGAAATTGTGATCGCGGGGCATTGCGACCGGTTTGATGATTACCAGCCGTTTTTTATGTCCGATTCCAAGATCCGGGTCATCAACCGGTTCATCCCTAACCATGAGGTTCCCCGTTATTTCGAGAACGCGGCCGTGGTGGTGCTGCCGTACATTTCCGCCACGCAGACGGGAATCATCCCCCTGGCCTATTCGTTCGGCAAACCGGTGGTGGCTTCGCGGGTCGGGGCCATTCCGGAAGTAGTGGAGGAAGGGAAAACGGGTTATCTGGTCGAGCCCCGCAATCCCCAAGCCCTGGGCGAAGCGATTGTCAAAATATTGGAAGACGAAGACCGGTACCGTACAATGAGTGCGTACGTCAAACAATATTGTGAGGAAGCCTTGTCCTGGGATACCATCGCCCAGAAAACCATCCGGATTTATCAGGAAATCCTGACGGACCGGGAAAAGGCGCGGTGGTGACTTCGGTTTATCCGATTGCCGAGAATGGTTGAATATCGCCCTTCCAGGATTCTCCTCCCCCCGGCCTTTTCCCTGAAGGGGAGGGAATCGGTTAGCGATCCAATTCATCGTCAGACCATGGATGATGTATTGAGAATGTGCTGCATTCTGGACAATCGTTACGACGGGATTCCGCTACTGATTTCAAGCCAATGAACGCCCGGATGGAGAAATCTTTTGGTTTATATCAATGGACTCAAGGGCGGCGATCTTTAGAATATTGACAAATTTACTAACGTAATTATAATGGATCTTTCATTTCAGCACGCGCGCCGGAATCACCGCTGATGGCGGCAGCAAACCAGCTTATCTCAGCGCGGAATGCCAAAGCGATATAAACGGACACTCATCCACGCTCATCATCCCTGCGATGTCAAATCCTCATTCCTTTGGTTTCCATCCAAGGGAATGCCTGCCGCGGATGAAAGGATTCGTGACCAATTCATGGCCAAAATCCGCGAAGGGAAGTTTTATATACTCTGGCGCCTGGAAAGCCGGATTCAAAAATGAATAGGCCAGCGGTTTTCGTCTGGGGCGGCAGCCGGGGCGTCCCGCGGTTGCTGGAAACGGGTGAACAAAGTGGATTTCGGCAAGGAGCGAAAAAATGGTGAAATCTGAGTCCCCCCTGAATGTGGATGAAGCTCGGAAAAAATTGGAGGAACTGTCTCCGGAGCGGCGCGCCTTGCTCGCGCAACTGTTGCGGAAAAAGGCCATGGAACAAGAGGGGGGCATGAGGCGGATGGAACCCGGTCTGCCGGAAATCGTTCCGGATCCGGCTGGCCGGTATGCCCCATTTCCCTTGACGGAATTGCAACAGGCGTATTGGTTTGGGCGCACCTCGGCTTTCGAGATGGGGGCCGTGGTCTCGTGCGCGTACGTGGAGGTGGAACGCGCCGGCCTGGACTTGCATCGCTTTGAGCAAGCCTGGGAACGGTTGACGGCCCGGCATGACATGCTGCGCGCGGTGGTGTTGCCGGATGGCCGGCAGCAAGTGCTGGAAACCGTGCCGCCGTACCGGGTCGAAGTGCTCGATTTGCGGGGCCTGCCGGCGGATGCGGCGGAAGCGCGGTTGAAGGAGATCAGCCAGGCCATCCTGGATGACCTGCGCCCGGCGGACGAGTGGCCGTTGTATGACATCCGCGCGGCGCGGTTGGATGGAGACCGCACGCGCCTGCATTTCCGCTTCGACCTGTTAGTTTTCGACGCCGCCAGCATCACCAAACTGTTCCGGGAATTGACGATTCTTTATGACAATCCCGCTGCGGAATTGAAACCGCTGGAGATCACCTACCGGGATTATGTCCTGGCCGCGCGGAAAATCCTGGATTCCCCGCTGTATAAAAAGTCGCGGGAGTATTGGATGAACCGCCTGGCCACGTTGCCCCCCGCCCCGGACCTGCCGTTGGCGAAAAGCCCCGGGGCGGTGGAAAAGCCCCGGTTTTCCCGGCGGCGCGCCCGGGTGGATGCCGATACCTGGAGCCGTTTGAAGAAGCGCGCGGCCCTGGTGGATGTAACGCCCACGGGAGTATTGCTGACCATTTTTGCCGACGTGCTGGCCACCTGGAGCAAAAGCCCCCGCCTGACCGTCAATATTCCCTTATTCAACCGGCTGAACTTGCATCCCCAAATCAACGACATCGTGGGGTATTTCGATACGCTCCTGCTGCTGGGTTTCGATCCCGCCCCGGATGAGACCTTCGAAGCGCGGGCCAAGCGGGCGCAGGCGCAAATCTGGTCGGATCTTGAACACCGGTACATGGACGGGGTGGAAGTGCTGCGCGAATTGGCGGCTATGAAAGGCAGCCAAAGCGAGGCGCGGATGCCGGTGGTCTTCACCAGCGTGATCGACGAGAAATTCGACACCGTGGTTTCGCAATTCGGCAAGATCGCCCGGGGCGTCAATCCCACGTCGCAAGTGTGGCTGGACCTGCATGTGGACGAGCAGGACGGCGACTTGATCGTCAAATGGGACGCCGTGGACGAACTTTTCCCGCCGGGTGTGATGGACGAGATGCTCGAGGCCTTCGTCCGCCTGATCCGGCGGCTGGCCGGCGAGGAAGCGGCTTGGCACCGGGTGGAGCGGGATCTGCTGCCCCCCGCGCAGGCGGAAATGCAGAAACAATACAACGCCACCGGCGCGCCGGTGCCTCACGGCCTGCTGCAAGACCGGATCGAAGAACAAGTCCATCAGCGGCCGGATCACCCGGCGGTGATCGCGGGCAACCACGTGCTGTCCTATCAGGAACTGTACCGGCGGGCGAACCGGATTGGGAGGCGGTTGCGGGACGAGGGAGCGAAGCCCAATCAGTTGGTCGCCATCATCATGGAGAAAGGCTGGGAGCAGGCCGCGGGCGTGCTGGGCGTGATTCATTCCGGCGCGGCCTATTTGCCCATTGATCCCGAATTCCCCAAGGACCGGATCTGGCATCTGTTGGAGCATGGCCAGGTCCGTTTCGTGTTGACGCAATCCTGGATTCAGAAAAAACTGGAGTGGCCCGAGTCCGTCCAGGTAATGAGTGTGGACGAGGAGAACGCCTGGGCGGGCATTGCCGATAGCCGCCTGGCGCCGGTCCAAAATCCCCGCGACCTGGCTTACGTGATTTACACCTCGGGATCGACGGGGCTTCCCAAGGGTGTCATGGAAGAGCACGAAGGCGTGCTCAACACCGTGATAGACATTAACGAACGCTTCGGCGTGACGCACGCGGACCGGGGATTTCTGCTGTCGTCGCTGGGCTTCGATCTATCCGTGTATGATATTTTCGGTTTATTGTCGGCAGGGGGGACTATTGTGTTCCCGGATCCGGCTGGAGTGCGGGATCCGGCGCACTGGGCGGAGCAAATCGAACGGCACGGAGTGACGATCTGGAACACGGTGCCGGCCTTGATGCAATTGCTGGTGGATTACATTTCCAGCCAAGGCCAGCGCCTGACGCCCACTCTGCGGTTAGTGCTCCTCAGCGGCGATTGGATACCCGTGAACCTGCCGGATCAAATCCGGTCCCTGGGGAACGGCCCGCGGGTGATCAGCCTGGGCGGCGCGACTGAGGCGTCAATTTGGTCGATCTTGTATCCCATCGAGCGTGTCGACCCGGCGTGGAAGAGCATTCCCTACGGCCGGCCCATGGTCAACCAGCGGTTTTATGTCTTGAACGAGGCGCTCGAACCGTGCCCCGTCTGGGTGGCGGGGGAACTCTACATCGGGGGGATTGGCCTCGCGCGGGGGTATTGGCGGGACGAGGAGAAAACCAACGCCCGCTTCATCACCCACCCGCGGACGGGGGAACGCTTGTACCGCACCGGCGACTTGGGGCGTTTCCTGCCGGATGGGAACATCGAGTTCATCGGGCGGGCGGACTTTCAGGTGAAGATCCGGGGGTACCGGATCGAGTTGGGCGAGATCGAGAACATCCTCACCCAGCATCCCGCCGTGCGCGAGGCGGTGGTGACGGCGGTGGGCCAGTCGCAGAAAGACAAGCGCCTGGTGGCGTACATCGTGCCGGAGGGCGCATCGCAGACTGAGGGCGCTCCGCTGGATACTCGGATCGCGAAGGGCGGCAACGGCCGCCCGGATGGATCGGCCGCGGTGCTGACGGATCCGCTGAAGCGGTTGGAATTCAAACTGCAACACCACGCGATCCGCCAAGATGAAGATAAACCCACGTACGCCCTGCCGAAACACCTGGCCAGCGAACGAGCGCGTGAGGCCTACCTGGCACGGCAAAGTTACCGCCGGTTTTTGGAGTCGCCTTTGCTGCTGGAACGGTTCGGCCGTTTTCTGGATTGCTTGTCCAAGTTGGAGATCGAGCACTCACCGCTGCCGAAATACCGCTATCCCTCGGCGGGCGGGCTGTATCCCGTCCAGGTTTATCTATATGTGAAACCTGGGCGCGTCGCGGGCGTACCGGGCGGGACCTATTACTATCATCCCGAACAACACCGGCTGGTCCAGATTTCAGCGGAAGCGCCGATTCCGCATGACATCCACACCCCGAACAATTTCGATATTTTTGAATCGTCGGCGTTTTCAATTTTCCTGGTAGGGCGGATGAACGCCATCGCGCCGTTATATGGTGAGGCATCGCGTGACTTTTGCCTCTTGGAGGCGGGGTACATGAGCCAGCTGCTGATGGAAGCGGCGGCGGAGTGGGATATCGGCTTGTGCCCGATCGGTGGCGTGATTTTTGACCGGGTGCGGGAGGCGTTCGGCCTGGACGAAGGGCATGAATACCTGCATTGCCTTTGCGGCGGGGCGATCGATCCGGCGCAAAAGCGTGTCTTCTCGTTCCTGGATGAATCCACCGCTTCGTCCATGATGATGACGCTGCCGGCTTCGGCGCGGTCCGGCGTGGACGAGCTTCGCCCGGAAAATCTGCGCGCCTATCTGGCGGAGAAGTTGCCGGATTACATGATCCCCGCGGCTTTCGTGCGGCTCGAGGCGTTGCCGCTTTCGTCCAACGGGAAAGTGGACCGCCGCGCGTTGCCCGAACCGGAGGGCCTGCCCGCGGAGAGCGGCGTGGCGTTCGTCCGGCCGGAAACGGAAATCGAGCAAACCATCGCCGCCGTATGGAGAGAGGCGTTGGACACGGAGCGGGTGGGGATTGATGACAATTTCTTCGATCTGGGCGGCAACTCGCTGCGCATCATCCAGGTTCATATGAAACTGCGGGAGCGGATTCAGAAAGACTTGGCGCTGGTGGATTTGTTCCGGTTTCCCACCATCCGGGCTTTGAGCGCGTTTCTTTCCCAGGGGGAAGATTTGCGCCCGGAGATGTCGGGCAGCGTGAGCCGTGCGGATACCCGCCGGGCGCTGCGGAACCGCCGGCAGCCGGCCCGGTAGCACCTCAGACGGGGAATCCGGGAAAAGCGGAGCGCAACGGGACCAGGAGACGAGCATGAATGAAAATCCAGGAGACGGCATCGCGATCATCGGCTTGAGTTGCCGGTTTCCGGGCGTGCGGAACGCGGAGCAATATTGGCGCAACCTGCGGGACGGGGTGGAATCCATCACATTTTTCACTGAGGAGGAGGTGATCGCCGCCGGGGTGGACCCGGAGACCGCGCGGGATCCTCATTATGTGAAGGCGGGCGCGGTGTTGGACGAGGTGGAGATGTTCGACGCCCCGTTTTTCGGCTACACGCCCCGGGAAGCGCGGGTGATGGATCCCCAGCAGCGGATTTTTATGGAGTGTGCTTGGGAGGCGTTCGAGGACGCGGGGATCGATCCCGAAGTGGCGCAGGGGGTGACGGGGGTGTTCGCGGGCGCGGGCACCAACGGCTACTTGGTGAATCAGATCTATTCCCATCCCGAGCCAGTGAAGGCATTTGACCGCATTGAGGTGTAATTGGGCACCGAATGGGATTATCTCCCCATGCGGGTTTCGTACAAGTTTAACCTCAAGGGCCCCAGCGTATGCGTGAAGACGGCTTGTTCGACTTCGCTGGTGGCGGTGCACTTGGCGTGCGAGAGCCTGCTGAACGGACAGTGCGATATGGCCTTGGCGGGAGGTGTGTCGATCGCGGTTCCGCAACAACGCGGCTATTTATACACGGAGGGGGGGATTGCCTCGCCCGATGGCCATTGCCGCACTTTTGACGCCGACGCCAAGGGGACGATTTTCGGAAGCGGGGCTGGCGTGGTGGTGCTCAAACGGCTGGAAGACGCGTTGCGGGACGGGGACCGGATCCGCGCCGTTATCCGGGGATCGGCGGTCAACAACGATGGCTCCGCCAAGGTGGGTTTTACCGCGCCCAGCGTGGACGGCCTGGCCGGAGTGATCGCGGAAGCCCTGGCGATCGCCGGAGTCAGCGCGGATACCATCCAGTACGTCGAAGCGCACGGCACGGCCACAGGATTGGGAGATCCCATTGAAATCGCGGCATTGACTCAGGCGTTCCGGGCCACTACCAGCAAAAGGGGATATTGCCCCATCGGTTCGGTCAAATCGAATTTCGGCCATACCGCCGCGGCGGCCGGCATCGCGGGCCTTATCAAAACCGTCCTGGCCATGGAGAACCGCCAGATCCCGCCCAGCCTGCATTTCCGCAAGCCCAATCCCGCCATCGATTTCGATTCCAGCCCGTTTTATGTCAACGCGGGACTGGCGGAATGGCGGTCGGAAAACGGACCCCGGCGCGCGGGAGTGAGTTCCTTCGGCATGGGCGGCACCAACTGCCACGTGGTGTTGGAGGAAGCTCCGGCCGCTGCGCCCCCGAGCGCGTCCCGCCCGTGGCAGGCGTTGTTCCTCTCGGCCAAGACACCGGAGGCGCTGGAACAATCCACTGTCAATCTCAAGGAATTTTTAGCGCGCCATCCCGAAACCAACCTCGCCGACGCCGCCTATACGCTGCAAACCGGCCGGCGGGCCTTCGACAACCGGAGGGTGATAATCGCCCAAGATGTTCCCGATGCCCAGGCCGTCCTGGAGCATCGGCCGCCCGAGCGCGTGTTTACGAAAAAGTACGAAGGCCGAAAACCATCGGTGATATTCTTATTCACCGGGCAGGGTTCGCAATACGTTGGCATGGCGAAGGATCTGTATGATTCCGAGCCGCGGTTTCGCGAGCCCATGGACCGGTGTTGTGACATCCTGCGGCCCTATCTGGGCTTTGACCTGCGGGACGTGCTGTATCCTCCGGCGGAAGCAATAGACGCGGCCACGGAACGGTTCACCCAGACGGGGGTAACTCAGCCCGCGTTGTTCGTCGTCGAATACGCGCTGGCGCACGTGTGGATGGATTGGGGCATCCGCCCGGCGGCGATGACCGGCCATAGCATTGGGGAATACGTGGCGGCTTGCCTGGCGGGCGTGTTCTCCCTGGAGGATGCCCTGCCGCTGGTGGCCTTGCGGGGCCGCCTGATGCAAGAGATGCCCCGCGGCGCGATGCTCGCCGTCCGGTTGCCGGAAAAAGAAATCGAACGTTACTTGGAGTGGGGCTTGTCATTGGCGGCGGTGAACGGCCCCTCGTTCTGTGTCTTGTCGGGACCTTCGCCCCTCGTGGAAGAATTGGAAAGGCATCTCACGGGGCAGGAGGTGGATTGCCGGCGGCTGGTCACCTCGCACGCGTTCCACTCGGCAATGATGGACCCGGTTCTAGAGCCTTTCGCCGAAGCGGTGAGTAAGATTTCACTCCAGGATCCCGCGATTCCTTATGTCTCCAACGTCACGGGGACCTGGATCACGCCGGCGCAGGCCCGGGATCCGCAATACTGGGTGACACACTTGCGCCAGACGGTGCGGTTTGCCGACGGACTGAACACCTTGTTGCAGGAGCCGGAGCGCATCCTGCTTGAAGTGGGCCCGGGGAACACGTTGGCCACTTTAGCCAAGCAGCATACCGCCAAAGGCCCGGGCCATGCCATATTGACCAGCCTGCGGCATCCCAAGGAAAACACGCCGGACCTGGCCATAATGCTCGCCAGCCTGGGCCGGATGTGGATGGAAGGCTTGATTCCCGATTGGTCCCGCTTCTACGCGAACGAGCGCCGCCAGCGGATTTCATTGCCCACGTATCCTTTCGAACGCCGCCGCTATTGGATTGACGCCAAATCTCATGAAATGGAAAGCCCGGCGGCACTCGCCACACGGACAGCGACCGATCGCTTCGCCCGGCGGAGCGATATCGCCGATTGGTTTTATGCCCCGGTCTGGAGGCAATCTGTCCTTCCCGGGTTGGGCGGGGCCAATGGTTCGGAGCGGCCCAAATTGCGCTGGCTGGTTTTTGTGGATGAAACCGGCTTGGGCATCGAATTGTCCCGGAGGTTGGAAGCCTCCAATCACGAAGTGATCCGGGTATCCCCTGGCGGGACGTTCGCCAAGATTTCCGAAGGCGAATTCACCCTCCATCCAGGATGCTGGGAAGACTACCTATCCTTGCTGAAAGAATCCGCCAGGCCAGTGGACCGGATCGTCCATGCCTGGAGCTTATCGGCGGAAGGCAATAACTCGAGCGAAGAAGAAAAATTCGCGCGGGCGCAGGAGCGGGGCTTCTACAGTCTGCTCTTCCTGGCGCGGGCCTTGGGGGAAACGCAGGAAGAGCATCCCGCCCGGATTATCGCCCTGACCGCGAACGCGCGGGACGTCACCGGGGATGATTTGACCTCCCCGGAACAATCGGCCCTCCTGGGCTTGTGCAAAGTAATCCCCCAAGAGTATTCCAACCTCCACTGCCAATCGGTTGATGTTCTGGGTTCCGAATTGAAAAACGGTGGAATGAACCGTCTGGCGGATGATCTCTTCAGGGAAGCGAATGGATCTTGGAATGATCCGGAGATTGCCTTCCGCCACCGCCGGCGGTGGGTGTTGGATTACGAGGCGGTGCGCCTGGACGCCCCGTCCACGCTGGATCGTTTGCGGCAAGGGGGAGTATACCTGATCACCGGGGGGCTGGGAGATATCGGCTTATTGCTGGCCGATTTCTTGGCCCGGAATTATCAAGCCAACCTGGTATTGACCGGGCGTGCCGGACTGCCGCCGGAATCCGAGTGGGACGCCTGGCTGTCGATGCATGCCGTGCGGGATAAGACCAGTATTCGGATCCGTAAGATCCGGGAGTTGCGGGCCGCAGGCGCGGAGGTGATGACGCTGGCGGCCAATGTATCCGATGAGACTCAAATGAGGGCGGTGGTGGACCAAATTCGCCAACGCTGGGGCGCGATTCATGGCGTCCTGCACGCGGCGGGCCTCGTCAGCGGCGATGCGTTCCTCAATCTGATCCGGGATATGAACCGCGATACGGCGGATGCCCAGTTCCAGGCCAAAGTGAAAGGCTGGATGGTTTTGGACCGGGTGCTGCGCGGCGAAAAGTTGGATTTTGCTTTGCTCTTTTCCTCCAACGCGGCCGTGTTGGGCGGCGTGGGCATGGCGGCTTACGCGGCCGCCAACCAGTGCCTGGATGGGTATGCCCGTTCGGCCCGTGAAGAGTGCGCGAGCCCATGGATCAGTATCAATTGGGATGAATGGATTATCCCGGACGTGGAGCGGCAGAATCCAGCGTTGCAAACCAGCATCAACCGGTTCGCCATGCGGCCGGAAGAATCGGTGGAAGCTTTCCGCCGCATCGTGGCGCACACCTCGCCGGCCTTGAGGCAGATTGTGGTGTCGCCCGGGGATCCCGGCACGAGGCTGGATCAGTGGGTCCGGCGAAAACCCGCCGTGGAATCCGTCCCGGCGGCCGAAACGGTTGCTTGCGTGGAACCCGCCGCGGTTCCGGATGTTCCGGAACAGAGGACACTCCACGAACCGGACATAACGCCTGCTGGACTTTCTTCTCCGTCATCGGCAGGGGTAGTGGACGCCCTCACGCAAATCTGGATGGAAAGCCTGGGGCTGGAAGCCGTGGGACCGCGCGACAATTTCTTTGAGTTGGGAGCGGATTCACTCTCGGCCTTGCGTGTCGCTTCGAAAATCAACAAACGCTTCGGCACGCAATTGACCGGCGCGGTTCTGTTTGAAAATCCAACCATCGAGCAGCTCAGCCGGTTAATCCCGCCAGCAGGGGGAGCCTCTTCCATTCCGGTTGCCTCCCCGGCGCCTTCCCGTACCAGTCTCCCGGGGGTTCACGAACCGGGCACCACTCCGGTTAGCATTCCGGCTGCCCAGTTCCCGGCCATCCATGACGCGGTGGATCTCAAAGAAGTGCGTGAAACGCTGGACCGGTTGCGGGAGGCGTCCGGCGATTCTTCCGGTCCCCGGATGCGGAAAACCTGGTGGGCATCCACGGTTCTGGCGCGTTTCTACAAGCACCCGGCGCTGCGGGTTTGGATTCAACAAGCGATCACCCGGAGCGAGGGCGGAGAAGCGTTTTCCATCACCTTACGCAACCTTTACGCCCACTGGCATGATGTCCATGTGGGATCGTACAGCCAGGGATGTTTCAATGGGAAACGCTTCGGGCGGCGGACCCGCATCGAACGGTACACGACATTCGCAGGCCCGGTTTGGGTTTTGCCTATGCGGCACCGGTTGAATACACTGTCCACCTGTGATTTGATTCGCAGCCTTAATCCCACGGAACCCGATCCGAGCCACTGGCTGCTGATCGGCAATGATGTCTGGATCGGCCCGAACGTCATCATCCTGCCGGAGGCCGGGAAGATCGGGGACGGCGCGGTGATCGAGGCGGGAACCGTGGTGAGTCAGGATGTCCCCCCGTTTGCCATCGTTTGCCGCGAATCACCGGGTAAAGTTCAATTCCGGTTTCCGCCTGAAGTGATCCGGGAGATTCAAAAATCGCCTTGGTGGGATAAGGAGTTACGGGATTTGATGGCGCGAACGGATGCATTCAAACACCCATTGGCCTAGGTGGATCATGAAGCCATTGGTATCCAGGGACGAATCAGTGGATGCTTCACTGCGCGATCGTTTGGATTCCGAAGTCCATGTCTGGCGGGAGCAGTTGGACCGGCCGGATGCCGAACGGATTAAGCTGTATTCGTTGTTGTCTCCGGATGAACGGGAACGGGCGTCCCGTTTCCGGTTGAGCCGGGACCGCGACGCGTACGTCGTGGCGCGGGGCCGGTTGCGGGAAATACTGAGTTTCTATCTGAATCGGGATCCGGCCGGAATCCGCTTCCGGTATTCTCCCACAGGGAAGCCGGCATTGGCCAGCGGCCAGGAAACCGGCGGCATCCAGTTCAACGTGGCGCATTCGTATCGGCAGGCGGTAATCGCGGTAACCTGGAACCGGCGGGTGGGTGTGGATTTGGAGTACATGGACGCGCGGGCGGTTCTACCCATTGCCGATGAATTTTTTTCCCCAGGTGAAAAGAGCGCATACGCAAAGCTGCTCCCGGAGGAGCGCATGACCGCCTTTTTCTTGTGGTGGACGCGCAAGGAAGCGTTCGTGAAAGCGTTGGGCGAGGGATTGAGCGTTCCCTTGGACCAGTTCGAAGTGTCCTTCCATCCGGGTGAACCGGCTGCTCTCCGCTGGACCGGCTGGGATTCCCAGGCTCCGGACCGCTGGCGGTTGGAGGATTTGGCTCTCGATCCTGGCTACACGGGTACACTGGCGGTGGAAGGATGGGAATGGACTTTGGTCTATGCCGGTGAACCAACGGCCCACGAAACAGATCTGTGGGAGGGAAATGCAGGGCATCAGAAAAAAGATCATCCGGAAAGTGCGTACTGAATATGGTAAAAATCGATTCGATTCACTCTAGGATAAGGGCGGAAACTTAAGGTTTCTTCTACAAAAGCCCCCTCACCCCAGCCCTCACCCGGAGGGAGAGGGAATTTGGGGGACATCGATCATATTGAAGAGACGCAAACGGCTGTCCCGAAGAGAATTATCCCGTTACCGGATGAGCCGGATAAATAATTTCTTCATGGTTCGCGGGAGGAGGGAAGAGTGCCTTTCCCGCTGTTTCCGTGAAAAGTAAGCCATCATTTCATAGATTTTTTCAGGAAATCATAAAATCCGATACAATGAATTATGCGCATCGACCAAGATAGAAAGACAAGCGGCTAATGGGTGAGGGTCTGGTACAAGGATTACTCAACCGGGTATTGCAACTCACGGCGCGGTTTACGCCCAGTAATAAATCCCGGATTCGGATGCACCGATGGCGGGGGGTTCAAATCGGTTCGGATGTGTGGATTGGATACGATGCCATCATCGAAACATCCTTTCCCTATCTCGTCTCAATCGGGGACAAGTCGGAAATCGGGATCCGGGCCACGATTATTGCCCATTTCCGCGACATGGATATTCAGCGGGGCAAGATTTCCGTCAAGATCGAAGATGAAGTGTTCGTGGGTCCCGGCGCGATCATTCTCCCCAATGTGACCATCGGCCGGGGAGCGGTGGTGACAGCGGGAAGCGTGGTGACTGCATCGGTTCCGCCGATGACGGTGGTCCAGGGCAATCCCGCCAAGCCCGTGGCGCGTTGCGGAGTGCCCTTGACCGGCCGCACGCCGCTCTATGTCTTCAACCGGGAATTGCAGCCGCTGGAGTGAAATCCGAATCGTGGAATTCCGGCATAATCCGTGGGGATTGAAACTCCAGGGAGGGGGATGTTTCTGTTTGTTCGTGCAAATGACCAGTGGAGCGTGGAAATCAAGTAGATTGACCTTGAGGATGGAAAGGAACGAGCCATGGCCGACAAGAAGATTGGTGTTTTCCCTCCGGAGGATTATGAATCGAGGGAATCGTTGTTCGATACCCTCGAAAAGGTTTTTCCTGTGAAATTCGAAAGCCGTTCTTCAGGAATGTGGTCCGGACTCGATGGAGGGATTTGGTTTTCGGATCAGCCAGTCCCAGTCCAAGAAGCCGCCCGGCAAGGACTTTTTTGTTACGTGATCGCCGGGGGGACCCATCCGGAGACTGGCCGTTCGCACGAGATTCATTTCACCGCGAGCGAAGGATTGGATTCGCGCTTGCGCAATCAAGTCTTGACGGAGAGAAAATCCAGGGAATTTCCTCCCCTTCCCATGGAGGAAGGCGACGCCGTGCGGGCCACCGTGGAGGGCCGGCCGGTGTGGACCGCGCGGCGGAAAGGAGCGATCCGCCTGGATTTTGTGACCCACGCGCCCCGGAATCCCGCGGAGGGCGAGTGCTTGCGCGATCAGATCACGGAAAACGAATTCATGGCGTTGCTTCCTTTGGTGCACTACCTCCGGGAACTCGCCGGTGAGGGAGCCTGGCAATATCCTCCCCTGCGGGGATCCGTGATTCTGGACGATCCCAATCTGCACTGGCGCTCCTATGGGTTCGTCCAGTACGCGGATCTGGTCCGTCACGCGGAAGCCCATAACTATCATATCTCCATGGCCATGATTCCCTTCGACGGCTGGTTCGCTCATCCAGGCGCGTGCCGCTTATTCCGCGAACACGCGGACCGGATTTCCCTGATCATGCATGGCAACAATCACACCTACGAGGAATTCATGCAGCCGATGCCGGCGAATGTATGTGAAGCATATATCCATCAAGCCCTGAGCCGGATCGAGAAATTCGAGAGCCGTACGGGGGTCGGCGTGGGCCGGGTGATGGTGGCACCGCATGGCCGCAGTTCGCAGGAAATGCTCCGTGCCATGCTGGGGAGTGGTATTGAAGCCATGATCAGCGATTCGCCCCATCCTTGGCGGCCCGTTGATTCCCGCAATCCGCCGGAAATGCCGACCGCCCGATGGGAGCCGGCTGAAATGGTCGTGGGTGGATTTCCCATCGTCCCCCGGTTTTGTCTGCTGAGCTATCCCAATGAGGAAATCGTATTGCGGGGTTTTTTGAATTTGCCCCTGATTTTCGCCGGTCACCAATGGGATTTGGCCTGGGGCCTGGATATCCTGGAAGAACGCGCCGGCCAGGTCAACGCATTGGGGTCCGTGCGGTGGATGTCACCGGCGGATATCGCCCGGACCAACTATGCGTTCCGCCGGCGGGGGGACACCCTGCAAATCCGGCTGTTTTCGCGGCGGGCGCGGGTGATGATTCCAGAAGGCATCCAGACGATCGAGGTCATGACGCCGCGGGTGCATGGCCAAACGCAAGATGAAATGATTGGTTGCGGGGACCAGGTCTATCCTTTTCCCTATGTGGCCGCGGACGGCCCGGCCGATCCGTTTAAGTGTGGCTGGTCGTCATCGATTCCAACTTCGGGACCCGGCAAAATCGAAATCCAATTGCGCCGGATTTCCCCAGGGGAAAAGCCGTTGCCCGCGGTTCCACCCCTCGGGGTATGGATGGTGACGCGCCGAATCCTGACCGAAAGCCGGGATCATTTTCTGCCCTATTTTCCCAAAAAATACCGGTTGAACTATGTGAAGGAGCGGATACACCGCATGCTGGGGGGCCAGCCGATCCGGACCAAATTTATCGAGTAGAACGGCCTTCAGGCGAAGCGCTGGAAACCGGCATGGTGGGTATCGGGACAATGCGGCCCGGCGGGAACCGCGCCTTTCCGTTCTCCGGCTGCGTTTTGCTTTCTGTTTGACCAGGAAATAAGGTTGTTTATCGCGTTTCTGCACCGGCCGTTTTTGCGCACAGTTGCAAAAATCGTGCGGAAGTCAAAATCCCCCGCTCATAATCCGCCAAAGAAAATTTTTCATCTGGAGCGTGGGCGTTATCGTCGGGCAAGCCGAAGCCAAGCAGCAATGTTTTCAGGCCTAATTTTCTCTCCAGAGTTGACACCACGGGGATCGATCCCCCTTCCCGGATGAACACCGGCTTCCGCCCGAAACCATATTCCAGCGCTTGGACGGCTGTGTTCATGAACGGTGCGTCCCGGGGGATCCGCACCGGACCGCCGCCGGAGTGGTCCACGAACGAGACGGTGACGTAGGCCGGCGCGACGCGTCGCACATACTCCCGGAACAAATGCCGGATTTTGTCCGGTTGTTGATTAGGAACCAGCCGCATGGTAATCTTGGCACCCGCCCAGGCGGGAATGATGGTTTTCGCGCCTTCACCGCTGTAGCCTCCGAACAGGCCATTCACATCCAGCGTCGGCCGCGCCCATTTTCTCTCCAGGGTGGTATAGCCTTCCTCCCCATGCAATCCGGCTACACCAAGTTGCCGCCGGAAATCTTCATCGTCCCCGGCCAAGGCGGCGAAGGCTTCCCGCTCCCACGCTTCCAGTTCCAGCACATCCTCATAAAAACCCGGGATTTGGATCCGTCCTGTTTCGTCCTTTAATTTCGCGATGATTTCACACAGCACGTTACAGGGATTGGGCACCGCTCCCCCGTACGAGCCGGAGTGCAAATCCCGATTCGCGCCTTGCACCCGGATTTCATCCGCGCAGATTCCCCGCAAGCCGTAACAGATGGCCGGCATGCCGGGTCCGTATTGGCTCGAATCGCTGATCACGGCCACGTCGCCCTGCAGGATTTCCCGGTTTTCTTCGATGAAGGCTTCCAAATGGGTGCTGGCGATTTCTTCTTCCCCCTCGAGCAAAAAAGTCACGTTCACCGGCAGTTTTCCTTCGGTCCGGATCAGGGTCTCCACCGCCTTGATATGGGCGTACAGTTGGCCTTTGTCATCCGAGGCGCCCCGGGCATAGAGATTCCCGTTTACGATCCGGGGCTCAAAAGGCGGCGAGGTCCACAAGTCAAGCGGTTCTTCCGGCTGCACGTCATAATGGCCGTAAATCAGCACTGTTGGTTGAGCCGGATCGTCCATCCGGGACGCGGTGACGATGGGATGGCCGGGTGTCTCGTGGAGCGAGGTAGAGAATCCCAACCGGCCTAGTTCCTGGAGTAAGAAGTCCGCGGCTTGCCGGCAAGCCTCCCGTCTCTCGCTTTTGGCGCTGACGCTGGGAATACGCAGAAAGCCGGCCAATTCTTTCACAAAGCGGTCTTTTTGTTCTTGAACGTATTTCTTTACCGGATCCATGGTTCTATTTAATTCCTTTTTTATATTTATATTAGATGCGCTACGATGGCGGATTTCATCTCCCGGTTCCTCATCGATTCTCTCCGGATCCCGGCCGGGACAGCGGGGTGATTGGAGAGTAATCTTGCGATCGTTCCACGTTCTCCCTGATTTCTATTTATTTGTAAAATCTTTCCGGCGCCTGATTCTGCTCCAGGGTCCACGGCCGGCGCACGGAGCCGGTTAGATACCTTCTGATCTAACTCAATTTTATGGTAGGATTTATAGTAACCACCAAATGACGCTGCGCCCAGGGCTGAACGCGAGTCATTGATTGGGCCGGTGGGCTATTTCTGTGGATTGAGGATGGAATCCAAAAAGGGGAAGGCGTGATCATGAAAAAGAAAATTCTATGGAGTATTGTGATAATTCTCGCGATTCTCGTGGCCGCAGCCGGATGGGAACTCTATTGTATCTACCGCGATTTCACCTCTCCTTGGGGAACCGAGCAGGACCGGTTTCTGATCGAGATCGAGGAAGGGAAAAATGCCACGCAAATCGCCCATCTGCTCCATGAAAAAGGGATTGTTCCCAATGTTCAGGTCTTTCTCATCATGGCGGATCTGCGCGGGATCACCGCCAAACTCCAGGCGGGCGAGTATGAATTCAAGGGTACCCAAAGCCCATATGAAGTCCTGGATATCTTAGCCACCGGGCAGAAATATCTGCACGCCTTAACTATTCCGGAAGGCTTCACGCAGCTGCAAATCGCCCAGCGCTGCGATGAGATGAAAATCTGCCCCAAGGAGGACTTTCTCCAGTTTGCCCAGAATAATCCCGTGTTCCGGTTCGTTGTTGCGCAAGCTCCCGGCGGGGCCAATGCCGCTTCAGAAGGAGCGCTGTTTCCGGACACGTATTATCTCCAAAAAAACACCCCGCCCATTAAAATCTTCGAACGGTTTTCCCGCCGGTTTTCCGCGGTGATCAATGAATTATTTGACACCGCGGTGGAAAAACAAAAAGAACGGGGCGCGCCCTGGTGGTGGCAGGATGATAATCTAATCGAAGACCGCCAAATCCACCAGGTGGTCGTGATGGCTTCCATTGTGGAGAAAGAAGCCAAGCGCCCGGAGGACCGTCCGCTGGTGGCCTCCGTGATCGTCAACCGGCTAAAAAAAGAGATGCCCCTGCAAATGGACAGCACCATTCACTACATCCTTAACGATTGGTCCCGTCCCCTCACGGCCGAGGACAAAGCGATCGAATCCCCTTACAACACCTACAAGCACAAGGGCCTGCCTCCCGCGGCCATTTGCAATCCGGGCCGCGCGGCGTTGGAAGCCGCCTTCATGCCGCCAGACACGACGTACCTCTATTTCATCTCCCTGCCCACGGGGGAAACCAAATTCTTTGCCACGCTCGAGGATCATGTGAAAATGAAGAATGACCTCAAGCAGGCGCGGCTCGATGCCCAGGCGGCGCAACAAACCGCGGACCAGCCGGCCGCCGCGGAACTCCCAGCCGAAGCCCAACCCGAAGCTGCCGCCGCACGGGCTGTTTCTGAAGAGGCGGCGCCGGCCATGCCAGAGTCTGCCGCGCCCGGGGTGACCCAGCCTGTGGAATCGGTGACGAATCCTTAAAGCGAATCCTTAGCATATGCATCCATCGGCCGGGCCTTTGATTTCTACTATCCCTTCCTCGAACCGCACCGCCCAAAAAGACCCTTCGGCCAAGGCCGGGAAGGAAGGCGAAGTCCGGCAAGTAATCCGGGCGCGGGCCAGATGAAAACGGCCTTGGATGGTGACCGAATAAAACAAAATTTCGCCAAGGCGGGATGTGACGAACCGAAAGACCGGTGATAGACGCATTCCCGGCCCGATCCCCTTCCAACTCAAATCTATTTGGCCCTCCGAGGCTGTAAGGGCGGCTTTACCGGTCCGGCCCGCCGCTTCCATTTGGATATCCGCCAGGAATTTCTTCAGCCCCCAGATTTCCCTGCCACCCCTAACCGCCGCCTCGTTGTCCGCGGCCATGCCGCTGATGAAGAAACCATTGCCGGCGGCGGTGCGGACATAGCCCGCCACATTGCCCCACTCGTGCCAAGGAGCGTGCAGATCCGGCGGCAAGGCAGTTTCATATTCTGCTAGGTAATATCCCCGGAACGAAAGTCCGCCAATGAGGGATTGGAGGAGAAATCCCGCGGGCAAGGCGCTAGCATTCGCCCGGCGCGGCATTGCTTTCAGGATCATCATCCCGTGGCCGCGCAATACCCAGGGCGGGGGAGGGAAGCGGGGATCAACCGGCCCGTGATTGTTCATGGCGCAAGCGCAATTGCCCGCAAGCCGCGTCAATCGACCGGCCCCGGCTGTAGCGGACCGTCACGTCGATTTTGTGACGGAGCAGATGGGCTTTGAATTCTTGGATCCGCTCCGGCGCGGATGGCCGGAACGGCCCGCGGGGGATGGCGTTGTAGGGGATCAAGTTAACGTGACATTCCAGGCCGTCGCAGAACTTCGCCAACCGCTCGGCATCCTTGGGCGAATCATTCACGCCCTGCATCATGAGATACTCCAGCGAGATTCTCCGGCCGTTGCAGCGCTGATAATACCGCGCGGCGTCTTTCACCTGGTCGAGCCCGTAAGCGCGGGCCAGAGGCATCAGTTCCGCCCGCTTGACATCGGACGTCGCGTGCAGCGAGAGCGCCAGTTTCACTTTCCACCCCTCCTTGGCGATCCGGTACATTTCGGGGACCAGCCCCACAGTGGACACCGTGACGCGCCGGGGGGAGAGGTTCAAGCCCTCCTGGGCATGGAGGATGACAATCGTTTTGCGATCCGCGTCCAGATTGTGCAACGGCTCGCCGGTGCCCATGAACACCACCCGCGAAACCGGTTTGCCGGCCCGGATGAATCCCATCACCTGGGTGATGATCTCCCCCGCGGTCAGGTTGCGTTTATAAC
>JABLXU010000089.1 GCA_013177805.1 Candidatus Omnitrophota bacterium | reverse complement strand
TGGCCACCCTGACCCAGGTGATTCTCTTCCGGGAACTGATGGTCATTCTGGAAGGAAATGAACTGGTCTTGTCGCTGCTGCTGGTCTGGTGGCTGGGGGGAATCACGATAGGTGCTTTGGTACCCCGGGGAAGATGGGGGGAACGCTTTCTTCCCCATGGCCTTCCGCTTCTGGTATTCGGATTTCCGTTGTTGATGATGGGTTGTGTTCTGCTCGCCCGTTTGTCTCCCGGATGGTTGTCTCTCCCGGTGGAGGAAAAACTGTCCCCGTGGCAAATTGGAATCCTTTCTTGGATGGTCGTATTTCCGCCCGGCCTGTTCACTGGATTTCTGTTTCCCTTGTTGACCATGTCCTTGCGAATGGCCACGGATGCGGCCGTGAATCCTCCCGATCCAACCGGTGCCCGGCTGGTGGGCCGGGTGTTTCTGTGGGAATCATTGGGCAGCCTGGGAGCGGGTCTGCTCTTGGTGATGCAAATCATCCCCCGGTGGTCGCCGGCCGAAATCGCCTGGATGGCCGGCTCGATCCTGGCCGTGATGTACATTGCCTGGGCCGATAGCCGCCGGTGGCAAATGGGGGGGATCCTTGGAATAGTGTTCCTCCTGATCACCGGATGGTTCGCCCGGTGGGCTGAAGACCTGGATCGATGGAGCGCGGCGGCGCGCTGGCAGACCCGGCATCCCGGCTACGAGTTGATCCTGACCAAGGAGACACCCTATCAACGTTTGGAAGCCGGTCTGCGCGAGGAACAGTACACCGTGTTCGGAAATGGCAGCCCCCTGTTCTCGTTTCCCGATGAGTATGGCATGACCTATTGGGGCGCCATGAGCGTGTCTCAGACTCCCGGCGCGCGCCGGATCCTATTGGTGGGCAGTGGAGGACCGGACTTGTACCGGGTTTTTGCTCATATGCGTCCAGAACGGTTCCAGGTATTGGAAATCAGCCCGGATATCGTTTCCACCGTGCAAGCATTGGGCAATCGGGATGAGGCGCTGGATGGCCTGCCTTCCCCGGAATGGATCGTGGAGGACGCCCGCCGGTTTTTCGCGGTTCCCCAAGAAGACCTGCGGTATGATTTGATTGCCGTCAATCAACCGGATCCTCTCAACGGTCTGCTCAACCGCTATTACACCCGCGAATTTTTCGAACAGGCGTGGGGACGCCTGCGGGAGGACGGAGTGCTGGCCATCACCGCCACGGGAACCCCGAATTACGAACGGGGAGATACCGGGCTGTATTGCGGAACCTTGTATTGGACCCTCCGGGATGTGTTTCCCCACGTGCTGGTGGTTCCGGGAACCACGTGGTGGTTCTTCGCCAGCCCGGGACGGAACCTGATGTCCGATCCCGGCGCGGTCGTCCAGCAATTTCAGGAACGGGGCGGCGAAGCCCTCTCCTTTCCCCCGGAAATCTATTATTCCTTTTATGACCCGGCCCGTATCCAACAAGCGCAGGAAGCCCTGGAAACATTCCACCATCTTCCGAGAAACCGGGATGATTGGCCGTTATGTTATTTATACAACCTGATCGCCTGGTCGAAACAGTATGGGTATCTTAAAGATTTATCAATCTCAGAATTCATTCATACGGGTATCCCGCTGACCATCGGATGTGTCATCATCACCTTGTGCCTGTTTGGGACAGGCTATGGGATTTTGCGTTTCGTGTTTCCCCGGCGGGGCCGTGCGGCGTTTCCGGCCTGGGTGCTGCTTTTCATGACCGGCTTGACTTCAATGGGGGCGGAATTGTGTATTCTCCTCTATTTTCAAAGCCGCGTCGGCTATTTATACGTGCATGCCGGCTTGTTTTTCGGCGTGTATATGGGGGGGCTGGCGGCCGGATCCGCGTGGGCCTTGCGGCACGGGCCGCGTGGGAATGATGCGCAGCAAAGTCTCTTGCCGGGAACGGCCGCCCTGTTTGCCGGAATGTTGATGCTGACTCCCGCCTGGCTTGAACTGACCCGCGTATCCAGCGTATCCCTCTTCCTGGTGGAAGGGATGCTCTTGCTCTGGTTGGTTCTCCTTGCCGCCTTGACGGGAATGATTTTCACGCGGGTGGCGGGAGCCGTGCGGCACGCGGGTTTGGATTTAGCATGGACGGCAGGGTGGACCGATGCCGGGGATTGCGCCGGGGGAGCGGTGGGCGCATGGCTCACGGGAGTGATTCTGGTTCCTCTGGCGGGTTTATCGAATACCTTGTATATGATGGGCGGATTGGTCGCGTTGAGCAGCCTGGCGCAGATTCGCCAGTCCCGGGAGTAGGGGCCGGTTGCTTTTGGACCTGCCTGGATTGTATGATAGGGTGTGTATTGGCGGGTGCACTATTCGTCGAACGGTGTGGAGGAGTCAATGAATGAGGTTCCGCTGGATCCATCTGGACCCCGTAATCCATCGCGCAGCCGGATGACGGTTGTGATATCCATTCTGATCATCACCTTCGGTGTAGGATTGTATCTCAACAACCATGACGTGATTCCCGGCGTGGACTGGTTCTGGGTGTTGGGATTGTCTGTAGTGGGCTTGCTGATTCTCACCATGGGCGGAATCGACAAGTTCAGCATCGTGGCAGGCCCCTATCTCATCTGTCTCGCGGGTTTCATTTTCATGAAACAAACAGGCCGGATCTCCACGGAAACCCTGATTCCCGCGTTGATCATCCTCTTCGGCGTGCTGATTCTGTTTTCTTATTGCCTCCCGTTCCGTTCCCCGCGCTGGCTGATCGAGAATCCCGGAAATGAAATCGATACGATGCGCGGATCCGGCGCGTAACATGAATCCTTTCTCGGCATTCGAGTCTCCGCATTCGAGCAACAATTTGCTTTGGGAATAACGGATCGGATTGTTGTTACGGTGTGCGCAGGCCTTCCCGCGCCTGTTGGATATATTCCGCCACGGCCGCGACGGGAGCGATCCAAATGCCGTTGGCGGGATCCTGCGCGTATCGGCATAATGGCTCCAGGGCGGAGATTCGCGTGGTTTGGTGGCCGCTCTCGCCGATATCGTGTCCCGCCAGTACCAGCCAGCGGCCGTGGGCGGCGGCTTTGTCCACCCACTGCTTCAACTCCTCGAACGTCCGGCGGTCGCTTTCCATGCCCATCAAATGCGCCAAATCGCAAAACCAGGGATCATTGGAATCCTCATCGAGCCAGCCGCGCCCCGTCAGGAATTTTTGCGCCACGACAGGCACATAGCTTTTGAGATTCACGCCGCGTCCCACGAATTTCTGCCCGCAGGGATAAGCGAAACTGACCGGTTGGATTCGCAGTTTTTCGAACAGCACGCGGTTCGCGTCGTCCATTTCTTTGGCGATGCGGTCCAACGTGAATTCTTCCAGGGGATTGTCCCGGGCGAACGCGAAATTGCCCGAGCAAGGGTGGCTCATGGTGTGGTTCCCGATTTCATGCCCCTGGGCGGCCGCGGCCTTCCAACCTTCCAACCGTTTTTCCAGGTTGCCCGGCGAGAGGTAAAACGTCGCCTTCACCCCATACTGGTTCAGCAGGGGAATGCCCTTGTCGATCTGGCTCGGACGGGCGTCGTCGAAGGTCAAACTGACCGCGCACCGCTTGCCCTCCGGCCAGGGGAACGGTTTGGCGGGATCGGAGTGGTTTGGGATTTCATATTGCGCCATGAGGATTATTGCGCTTCCCGGCACGAAGAAAAGGAGGAGAAGTGTTTTGGCTATACCTCTCATCGTGGGCTCCCTTGAATGGAATAGAATACCCGGTTGCTTGCCTCATCGTAACTGGTTACCAGTTTGCAGTGCTGCTTGTGAGCGCCAACGGCGCGGCATGAGTATAGCCCAAGACGTAAGCCCTGGGAATAAGATGCCCAAAGAAAGAATTCCCTCTCCCTCTGGGAGAGAGTCAGAGTGAAGAAAATTGGATGGACTGACATCCGTATCCGTTCTGCTACATCACTGCCCTGATTGTTTCTTTCTCAATACATCTCAAAGTCCTCGATCCCTGCGGGCTTGAGGATATGCTCCCGTACCTTCCAAACCTTGGTCAAACCCTCGCTTTCGCTGGTGAGAAGCAGGGAACCGTCTGGCGATAACGCCAGGCAGAGTAAATCCTTGGCGATACCGTCAAGGGTTTTGATGATTTGCCCCGCCGCGATATCCCACACCTCGGTGCCCGCGAAGAGATAATGCCCGTCCGGCGAGAGGCGCGCGGGGAGATGGATGGAATCGAACGTCTGTTCGATCCGCGCGGTTTGGGCATCCCAGATATATGCGCGGTGATCGTTATCCGCGCTGAGCACCCGGCGGCCATCCGGGAAGAACCGGGCATAGATTACTCCCGTGGCGTGGCCGACAAATTCGGACACCATTTCGCCGGTATCCGTGTTCCATACCTTGGCCGTTCCATCCCGGCTGGCGCTGACGATCCGCCGGCCGTCGGGGGAAAAATCGGCATACCAGACACTGTCCGTGTGGCCGTGGATATCGCGCAGTGCGTCGAAATTCTTCGTCTCATAGATCCGGATGAGATTATCGGTCCCTGGATCGCTTTCCCGGCCCGTGGCCGCCAGCAGCCGCGAGCCGTCCGGGCTGAAGGTGGCATGATAGAAGTCATCGGTTTCGGAAACGGTAAGGGAGTGAATTATCGTATCCAGCGCGCCGTTCAGGATCTTGATTGATTGATCCGCGATCCCCACGGCCAGGGCGTCACCGGGGGAGAAGCAGGCAATGCGGCGGATACGATCGAGACCGGGAGAGATCGAAAGGGCAGGCAGCGGAAGGTAAATGGCAGACCGATTTTCAAAGTCCCATTGATACACGAATCCAGGAGGAGAGGAGGTGATGAGCCGGTTGGTGAATGCAAAAACGGCTTCAATTTGATTCAAAGGACTGATTAATATAGGAAATTTGGTCATATATTGTTTATCTTTAATACGATAAATAGCGATACCAATAAATTCATTCGTACGTCCATGCAAATACAACAGTTTATTGGGGGGGTCATAAACCAAGTCTATCATACTAAATTGATCATCATACGCGAAGAAACCGGTTTGTTGAATCGCAGGCATGGAAATGATCCAGGTTGGGTAACCATAATTCAAAAGCCATTGTCCATCTGTTGATATTTCCAGAGGGGTTCCGTAGTACAAAAGCTTTTCATCCGTACTGCGCCGTACCACCTTTCCTGTAAGCGTATTCCATAAATAGAGTATATCGCCGACATTGGCAGAAACCATCACTGTTACAACACCAATAATTTCTTCTGCCGTGTACATTGATTTCATGAATTGAATATTTCGCCGATCTCGAGTGGAAGTGGCAACATATTGCCTTGCATCCTCCAACAATTTATGTTCCAATACCGCACCATTGTCATAATTCCATCGGTGATAATATTGAGACCTTCAAAAATATCACGACATGCGCTATACTATAAAAAAACTTCCTGGGAGAATGTAAGCGCATGATAAAACTGGACGGCCGCAAACTGAACCGCCAGGCCCGCGAGGCGCTCCGCATC
>JABLXU010000088.1 GCA_013177805.1 Candidatus Omnitrophota bacterium | reverse complement strand
TACCCAGAAGTAACGCGATCCTATTCCTCTTGGTTGTTAGGAGATGGTAGCCCTCCGGAAGCGTCACGCCAAGCCGGTTGCCGGGAGGATGCGGTTCTTCATGATCCGCTTGTTGGAGTGATTGACCGCCGCTGCCCGTGGACCCGGTCCAGTCCCGTGATCTCCATACTGGAGAATGAACGATTTTCCTCCTAGTTCGGCGAAGGGCAATAAGAATGGTTATCCGGGGAGAGTGGGCAAAAGAAATCTCATCGATGCGAAACGGACTTATATCATACGGACCCAATCGCTGAAAAATCCTAAGTTATTCAACGCATCCGGCAAGTGCGTATCTTTTTTCAGACCACGGGTTCGAAATCTCTTTAATCAGGCCGATGAAAGCCGCCTTCAAGATTCTCTCTCCCCAGGGGAGAAGAAATGGTTTATCGTTCTCAATGAAGGAGAGGAAATGGGATAACGCTCCTCTCCTGTCGGTTCCCGGATTGTCCCGTGGCCGTGGAACCAACAGCGGGTTCAGTCAAGAACGGGTTCAGTCAAGAAAAGGAGCCGGTTTTATTCATGAAGTTCCCACTCCGTGACGGATACGGGGATTTCCGCCCCGGGAACCACTGCCATGTTGAAGAACGAGCGGAATGAGGTATTGGCTGCGAGGCCAGCCTGTTCGAAACCCGAGGTAATGGTGATCAAGCGCGCGCCGGCGGCCAAGTTCAAGGCATCATAAATTCCGAACGTGTTAGCCATAGCCGCTACATCGTGATTGCCGACGAGGAATTGCGTGGTTCCGGGGATTTGGGCGACTCCCCAGAGGTTGGTGAAACCATCGAGGCTGGCATCGTATTCTTCCTCGATTTCACCATCCAGGTTGATCCGCAAGAGGGTATGCTGATTCTGCAACAGCGCGACTACCGCGCCCATGTGGTCATTGTAAGTCAGCGAGCGCACGGTGCGGCCGTTGCCGTCAGCGCCGGCGGCCAGCGAGAAAAGGCCGGTGGGGGGGCCGCCGGCGGGATCATAGATATGGATTCCGGGCGCCCCGTTGTCGCCCATCACGATGCGGCCGTCGGGGAGTTTCAACGCTTCGCCATAGCTGGTTTTCTGGAATTCTGTCCAGCGGGTGATATCTGTCTCCCCCAGTTGGTAGCCATAGGCCAAGTTCCCGTCCGCCGCGTTGCTGTTGACGATCACTTCGTCCGTTCCGATGGCCGCCAAAAAGGTGACTTTGATGATATCGGTGATATAAAAGGTTTGTTTGCCTTGTTTGTCGATTCGCAAAACTTCGCCGATGCCTTCAGGATAGGGGTTGTCGGGTGCCGGATCAAACGCGGCGGTGATGCCGACAAACACGGTGCCCGCCGGATCGATATCGAGCCCCAGCGCCCGCCGCCGGTCCGTATCGCCCAGGTCCCAGCGCACAACATTAATGATGGCGGCCTCATTGCCGGTGACCTTTAATTCGACAATTTGGCCATCAGGAGCGTAGAAGGGATCCGCGAAGATAATATTCCCAGGGGCAAACAAATCGCCATGGACAGAGAAAGGAAAAAACAACAACGCGGGGATGAAGAAAACGTAGCGGTTCATTATGCGGGTTTCCTTTCGGTCGGGAAAATACATTTGATTAATCGTACCCGATGGATTTCTGGATTGTCAAGATAGAAACGAGCATAGTTAAACCTTCAAATGATGAAAACGTTATTCATTAGGATCGCGTGGTATAAGAGCCAGGGTTGGATGGCCGTAATAGCCCCCCCGGGTGTGAAACCTGTCCCCCCCCAATTTCCGGGATACGTCCCGAAGCGAAAATCATTTCCTTGCGATCCTTGCGGCCACCCTCCGCGGATTCGTCCGCACCGGTCCGCTGCCGCTCTTCCCGGCGGCTATCGTTTCAGCTCCGAGATATGGCCCTTGGCGAAAAATTCAACCCGGCAAAATTCAACCCGGCAATTGGCAATTCATCCCTCCAAAATGCAAATCATCACAAAAGATTCTATAATAACTTTTTTAAGATATATTATATTCCCTAAATGGTTGAAAAAGGGAGGATGGGTCGGGAACCAAACGGCCAATCAATTTCCAGGCTAAACTGATATCCCCTGGGGATAAGGCAACTAATAACTTCTTAATTTTTTAATAATAGTAACGGCAACAGAAGTGCCTGTTTGCCAGACTGCAGTAAAATTTTCGAGCATGAATGGCGCGGCTGAGTGTCGTCCGGGGCGGAAGCCCTGGAAAAGAAAGGATAAAAGAATAGGCAGCCAGCCTCTCTCCTTCTGGGAGAGGGGTAAGGTGAGAATAGTCCTGAAAGTGTGTAATTCATCCTCTCTCTGCAATCGAGTTACCAGTTGCAAAGAGTCCTCGAATCGAAAGGAGCAACCATGAATAATAAGCAAACCCGGCGGCATTTCATAAAAACCAGCGGTATCGCTTTGGGGACAGTTGCCTTAAACAGCTGGGTAATTCCCGGTAATCCTGTCCCGGCGGCTGAGCGTAAAATCCCGGTATTCTTTACAAGCCATATCAGCGCGAAGGGATTGCTGAATATTTATTCCAAATTGGAGCAAAGCCGGAAATTGTCTGGAAAAACCGCGGTCAAAATTCATTCCGGTGAACCAGGCGGTCAACATTTTCTTTCCGCCAATCTGATCCAGGAATTGGTCCGATCGTTAAACGGCACGATCGTCGAATGCAATACCGCTTACCGCGGCAAGCGCTACGAAACAGCGAGTCATAAAAAGGTAATGCAAGACCATGGGTTTACGGAAATCGCGCCGGTGGAGATTTTGGATGAAGAGGGATCAATCAGTTTGCCAATTCCGAAGGGTCAGAATATTCAGGAGAATTTTGTCGGGTCTCATTTCTCGAAATACGATTCATTCCTTATCCTGTCCCATTTCAAGGGTCACGCCATGGCGGGTTTCGGCGGCGCGATTAAAAACATGTCGATCGGAATCGCTTCCGCTGAAGGGAAATTATGGATTCACACGGCTGGATCCACCAAGAATCTGAATAATTTCTTTGATGCCTTTAGGACGAAACAGGAACTATTTCTTGAATCGATGGCCGAAGCCGCCGGCTCGGTGATCCATGCGCTGGATAATAACTTGTTGTATATCAATGTAATGAATCATCTCTCCGTCGACTGTGACTGCAGTAACAGACCCGCCCCGCCGGAACTCGATGATATAGGCATTCTGGCTTCCTTGGATCCGGTGGCGTTGGACAAAGCATGCGTTGATTTGGTATTGGCCGCGGATAAACAAAAAAATGCGTCTTTACGGGAACGCATCGAATCCCGAAACGGAATTCATGTTCTGGATCACGCCGAGAAAATCGGCCTTGGGAGCCAGGAATATATGTTGGAAAATGTTGATGTTTCTTGAGGCAATGGCAGAAAGTCACTCCATTGGGACGCGGCATCTTGTCTGCACATTCTTTACTTTAATGCAATGCAGGCAGGATGCCTGTGCTGCTCCGAATAGAACATGGGAGGATTAATTGCACTTTTTGCCGCTCCGTCTTTCTCTGTGCTTTGTTCTTGGAATGCGCGTGGAGGGGCCGCGAAACCATTCCCCTTTCCTCTGGAAAAGAGCTAAGGGGGGCGGCTAAAACCTCCCATCCCGCGCTTCATAATGGGTGGGTTTGTTGTAGGTGGGGCCGCCGCGCTCGATCCAATGGGCCACCCATTCGGCTACCTGCTCGACCGTCACCTGAGGTGGACCGAACAGGCCGGCCGCGCACGAGGCGTTACTGAGAAGAGCGGTGGGGCTTTCTTCTCCTGCGAACACCGGCTCTCTCCCGAACCGTTCGCCAAAGGCTTTGGCCAGGAGGCGGATGGAAAGGGTCTGATTTCCGGTGATGTTCAAAACGGCCGGCGGGCATTGGCAGTGATCGAGACACCGCAGCATCCAGCCGTTTGCGTCGCCCTGCCAAATCACATTCACATAGCCCATGGCCAGAGGGATCGGGATTCCCGCCCATACTTTTTGGGCGACGTCCAGCAGGATGCCGTACCGCGTCTCCACGGCGTAGTTGAGCCGCGCGATCAGCACCGGCGTGCCATACTGATGAGAGAAATGCTCGAATATCCGTTCGCGGCCCAGGCACGATTGCGCGTACTCGCCCACCGGGCCGGGCGGATCGCTCTCCTGCGCGCCCCCCGACTCGACCGGAACCAACGGATATACATTGCCTGTGGAGAAGACCACGATCCGCGCGTTCCGGAACCGTTCCGCCACCAGACCGGGCAAGTAAACATTCATGGCCCAGGTCAGCCATTCCTGGCCGGTGGAGCCGAACTTGCGTCCGGCCATGAAGATGACGTTGGGCGCGTCCGGCAACTGGTCCAGGACCGCGCGGTTCAGCAGGTCGGCGGCGATGGTTTCCACACCGTGCCGTTCCAGTTTCTCCCGCAGGCCAGGTTCCGAAAAGCGCGCCACACCGATTACCTTACGGGGGACGCCCGCCGCCTCGGACGCCCGTTTCGCCATGCGCGCCAGCGTGGGTCCCATCTTCCCACCCACGCCCAAAATAAGGATATCCCCCTCCCGCCGCGCCAGGGTCTCGCTCACGCCGGGAGCAGGTTTGGAAAGCCACTCTTCTAATTCATCCACCGTTTCGATTTGCGTGGGAAATTGATTCGGTTCGGTCATCATGGCGTTCGCTTTCATGCAATCCCCTTGTTGCTTCTTCCGCATCATACCGGATTGCCCCGCGGGAAAAAACCCACCCCCGTACGATCCGCCCGGTCGATTTCCGGTATGGGGTTTCACGCCACGCGATTTATTGGTAGAGTAGTAGGGTGTCTCTGGAAGAGTATTCTCTGATCTTGAACCGGGAGTCTGCCTTGAGCCATCTCCTCCTGATCGGCGTGGGTCCTTTGCCCTTTTACCAGTCCGACCGCCTTTACGGATTCGGGATTCGGGCCTGGCAGTTCGCCCTGCCCTTGCTCGACGCCGGCCACCGTGTCACCCTGGTAACCTGCGAATTCGGGATCGAACGGGAAAGCGAAATCCTGATCAAGTACCGTTCCAATCCCGCGCAATGGGCGGATCTGGAGCATCTCCCCCTGCCGCAGCCCAATCCCCGCAATTTCAATCTTCTCCTGTCGCGGCTTGATGAAATTGTGAGAAACGCGCGGCCTGACGGCATCATCGCCGCCGGGTCCACCATCGCCACTAACCTGGCCGCCCATTTGAACACGTCCTTGCCCATGTGGATGGACATGTTCGGCGATCTCTTCGCCGAGGTGCAAGCCAAGCTGCCCTTCACCAAGGCAGGAGAAGAAATCGAGTTCTTTCACCAGGTGCTGGCCCGCGTCCTGTGGCGGGGCGACCGGTTTTCAGTCGTCTCCGAGATGCAACGGGGCGCGGCCATCGGCCAACTGGGTCTGATGGGCCGCCTGAACGAATATACCCTGGGCGAAGAACTGGTGTGGACCATCCCCTGCGCCATGAACGGCAAGATCGCGCCTGTGCGCCGCCGTCCCCTCTTACGCGGAAAACAGGTGGAAACCGGCGATTTTTTGGTCCTGTGCAGCGGGGGATTCAACACCTGGACGGATGTCGATACGCTCTTTGAGGGCGTGGAACGCGCCATCGGCCTCAACCGCCGCGTCCATTGGGTGGTCTCCGGCGGGGCCATCAGCGGGCATCACGAAGACGGCTACCGCCGCTTCCAGGAACGGGTCGCCAAAAGTCCCTACGAGAAGCGGTTCCATCTCCTGGGCTGGCTGCCCA
>JABLXU010000087.1 GCA_013177805.1 Candidatus Omnitrophota bacterium | reverse complement strand
TCGACCTGGGGACCAGCAACACCCTCGATTCCTCCGACAGCGGCTGGTTTTACCACTACGACGAAGCCGGCAACGTGATCCTGATCACGGACAAGAACGGCGGGCTGATCAAGCATTTCGAGCAGGATGCGTGGGGCAATGACCTCAACGGATCTTTCTCCACCACGCAGAATATCCGCCAGCATCAGACGGGCAAGTATCTGGATGAGGCAACCGGCCTCTATTTCTTCGGCGCGCGGTGGTATGATCCCAACATCGGGAGGTTCATCAGCGTCAGCCCGCTGTCGCCATTGGGGGAAGAAGAATATGTGTATTGTGGGGATAATCCTATAAATGCTTCAGATTTTAACGGCAATGATTGGGATAAGTTAAATTGGATTCCCTATCTCCCTGAATTTAAAGAATGGCTAGGGAATAAAATTAACAATTGGCTCTTAACTCGTCTCGGAATAAATGATTACATTTCTAATTCAAATAGAATCGGTTATTATAGCGGAGCGCCAAATAATGGTTATAGTGATTTAAATCAAGCATGCCAATTAGCAAGTGATACGATTGGTACCGAGATGGGTTGGGCCATCATAACGGGGGGACTCAGTCATATAAGATTACCTTCTAAATTGCTACGAAACGAATCGAAAATTGCACGAGCAATGCAATCATTAGAGGATTTTCTTGGAAGTAATACGAGATCTTTCAGAAATAAATCCGGGGATTTAATAATAGAATCAGCAGATGGTTTGCGGCAAGTAAGGTTTGATTTTAATAATTACATTCCTCATGATAAGCCCCATATTCACATTATTGAATGGGAATATGAGAAAAATGGCAAAAAAATATTAAGTGATAAAAGGATTTTCTATGATGAATAATACTGATAATACTGAAAAGTACCAGATGGTAATTGAATGCGTCGACAGTTATGAAGTAACAAAACTGGATAATGGTGATATTATAATTGAAATAAAAATTCCTAAACGATATAGTTTGCTTTGGAGGACAAAAATTGAAAATTTATATACAACATATGAAGAAATTAAGGAATATGAATGATGCATAATTCTTCCGGCTGGGGCCACGCTGACCACTCTGAACTACAAGTACGACGAGTCGGGCGGCGGGCTGTTGCGCGAGCGGGAAGTCGCCGGCGGCACCAAAACCCGCTTCCATTGGGAAGGCTTGAATCTGTACCTAGAGGAGGAGTGGAACGGCAGCGCCTGGGTCCCCAAGCGGGCGTACAT
This sequence comes from Candidatus Omnitrophota bacterium, assembly GCA_013177805.1. GTDB lineage: Bacteria > Hinthialibacterota > Hinthialibacteria > Hinthialibacterales > Hinthialibacteraceae > JABLXU01. The sequence continues at coordinate 5,100 of JABLXU010000087.1, read as the reverse complement.
CAACCAGCCCTCGGCCCTGGGGGGCGCGCTGGCGCGCTTCGACCTGGGGACCAGCAACACCCTCGACGCTTCCGACAGCGGCTGGTTTTACCACTATGACGAAGTCGGCAACGTGATCCTGATCACGGACAAGAACGGCGGGCTGATCAAGCATTTCGAGCAGGACGCGTGGGGGAACGACCTCAACGGGACGTTTGCCACTACCCAGAATATCCGCCAGCACCAGACGGGCAAGTACCTGGACGAGACAACCGGCCTCTACTTCTTCGGCGCGCGGTGGTACGATCCGGCGATCGGGAGGTTCATCAGCGTCAGTCCGTTAATGCCCAACGAGGAAGAATATGCTTTTTGCGGCAATGATCCGGTAAACCGGTATGATGGCGATGGATTACTTGATGAGGTAGTGGATTATGTTGTTACTTGGAATGAGCAACTCCGGATGTTTGCCCCAGATGTTGCATCCAAGGGATCGCCTGAAAAAGCCAAAGCGCTTGTTGGCGGTATCGAAGTTGGAGCGGAATGTCTTATTTTAACATCAGTTTCGAATCCACTAGATAAGTGGACTGCGGTCTTAAAATCAATAGGTCCAACTTATAGATTTTTAAGAAGAATACCATTACTTAAATCTTTTTTAAAGCCTCACTTATACAAGAATATTTCATCATATACCACTCGAATTACTAGAAACAATTTTCCAGGAGTGATGATTAAAATGAAAGATGGATCAGTGTTGGACATCACTCCACAAAGAGTAAAAATGTTTATTCCGGAATATCGTGCTGCAAGTGGTTTGAGACCAGTTCTGTTTGCTAATCCAATTCCAGGTTCAAAGGGGAAGAAAAGAGTTCCCACTACAGAGGAATTATATTTATTAGAATATCTAACGCAGGGAAAATGATATGAATATTGATAAACTTGTTAGAAGGTTTCATGAATTTTTAAAATCTAGTATGTTTTTAATTACTGAATATTCTAACGAATATTTGAAAAACGATTGGTTACAGGCCAATTGGGAAATCTTAGTTGAATCTGTGCTAAATGACAAAAATACAGGTGTTTTTTTAGAAGTATATGGGGATGGAGCCGATTGCAATGGCTATTCCTCGCGCGTGCTATTCCCAGACAAATCCGCCACTCATGAAATCTATTGTATTCCCAGGAATGATAAACCAATACAAGATAAGGTATCTTTGGTAGATATACATGTCAATAAATTAAAGTATGATCGTTTTGTTTATTGGGATGGTAATAAGTATTCGGAAATGGCACCATTTGGATATGTTTTATTAATAGATGATAAAAATAATTTTTATATCATCGATATTAATGATATATTTTTTGATATTCGGCCCTTATGACATAATACTTGTTAACAAAATGAAAGGAGATTGGTATTCAAAAAATGATGACGGATATAAACCATTTATGCGGAATGGATGAACAACATCACTTACCCCATAGGGACGGCCACCACCTTCACCTACGACGCCTTGCTGCGGCCCCGGCAGGCCGTCACTCAAAACGGAAGCACATCGTCCACCCGGCTGGTGAAGCGGCATGTGATGTGAATATGTTGACCACCATCAACTACACATACGGATCCGGCGGCGGGCTGTTGCGCGAGCGGGAAGTGGTAGGTGGAATCAAGACCCGTTTTCACTGGGAAGGTCTAAATTTGTACATGGAGGAAGAGTGGAGCGGCAGCGCCTGGGTTCCCAAGCGGACTTACATCAATCAGCCCACGGCCTTGGGCGGCGCGCTGGCGCGCTTCGACCTGGGGACCAGCAACACCCTCGATACCTCCGACAGCGGCTGGTTTTACCACTATGACGAAGCCGGCAACGTGATCCTGATCACCGACAAGAACGGCGGGCTGATCAAGCATTTCGAACAGGACGCGTGGGGGAACGATCTCAACGGGACGTTTGCCACCGCGCAGAATATCCGCCAGCACCAGACGGGCAAGTACCTGGACGAGACAACCGGCCTCTACTTCTTCGGCGCGCGGTGGTACGATCCGGCGATAGGGAGGTTTATCAGCGTCAGTCCGTTGTCGCCGTTGGGGGAAGAGGAGTATGTGTATTGCTCCGAAAACCCTGTGAATATTGCCGATGTGGATGGAGTGTGGGGTATCCAAATCGGTGAATGGAACTTTGGTTTGGGTGATCCGACTTTTCTGTTTGATCGTTACTCATGGAAAGATTTTCGGAAAAGTCTTGCTTCTACAATCGATGGAATCATTCCCCTTTTTGATCCGTTTGAAAAATATTATTCGGATGAATGCGGCAACATTGAACCATTTTATAAGCTGAGTCGACATATCGCTGGGTTTTCCAGAGATATAGGAAGTATTGCTTTCATTCCAAACTTAAGCAATTGGATTAGGCATCCGATTTTGTATGAAATTGGATCAAAAACAATTAGTGCTGAATTATATGCCAAGATTGCACATTTAGATGCAGTAGAGAAGGGGAGATGGCTTTTCGAAAATGTATATAAAGGAAATACTCGTAAAGCACTATTCAGTCGTTCAGCATGGGATCAATTTGGTAAAACTATTGGAACAGGTGGAACTCCTGGTGCTCGGCTATTTCTTCTGGGAGTTTTTTCAGCTCTTGATTATTGGACAAGGAGATAAAACCGGCTTATGAACCTTCCCGAATTGCTAATTGTTATCATTATAATCTCTGGAGGCTATTTTGGGGGGAAATTCCTTGGTTTCTATTTTGGCATTACCGGTTGGATTATTGGATTAATATTGGGATGTATTTTGGTAGTTATAGCATATGTGCTATTTCTGCGTTTTATTGATTTACTTGAATATTATTTCCCATCTCGACCGAAATGCAAGAATCCAGAATGTAAATCAAATAGTAACTATGTTTTTGTCGAGATGGTTTTGGATGGAGTTATTCTACGATGTACATGTGGAGCAAGATATTATTCAACAGGAAGAAGGTTTATGGAAGTACTTGAAAATGGTGAATACCGTGCTTACATGAAAAAAGACCTGCTATCACTTTCATGGAAAAAAGAAATTCCAAAAGTCTGCAAGTGAATTTGGGCTTAGTAAAATGCCCACCACGTTCACCTACGACGCCCTGCTGCGGCCCCGGCAGGCCGTCACCCAAAACGGGAGCGCGTCGTCCACCCGGCTGGTGAAGAGGGATTTGGTGGGGATATGCTGACCACCCTCAACTACAAGTACGACGAGTCGGGCGGCGGGCTGTTGCGGGAACGGGAAGTCGTTGGCGGAACGAGGATACGCTTCCATTGGGAAGGCCTGAATCTCTATATGGAGGAGGAGTGGAGCGGCAGCGCGTGGGTTCCCAAGCGGACGTATATCAATCAGCCTTCCGTCCTGGGGGGCGCGCTGGCGCGCTTCGATCTGGGGACCAGCAACACCCTCGATTCCTCCGACAACGGCTGGTTCTACCACTACGACGAAGCCGGCAACGTGATCCTGATCACGGACAAGAACGGCGGGCTGATCAAGCATTTCGAGCAGGACGCGTGGGGCAATGACCTCAACGGGACGTTTGCCACCACGCAGAATATCCGCCAGCACCAGACGGGCAAGTACCTGGATGAGGCAACCGGCCTCTACTTCTTCGGCGCGCGGTGGTACGATCCCAATATCGGGAGGTTCATCAGCGTCAGCCCGTTAATGCCCAACGAGGAAGAATATGCTTTTTGCGGCAACGATCCGGTAAACCGGTTTGATGGAGACGGATTATTTGATGAAGTAGTGGATATTATTTACAATAATCAGGAGCCACTACGGAAATATTTCCCAGATGTAGCATCTGGTGCATCGCCTGAAGAAGCCAAAACACTTATAGGTGGTATCGAAGAAGGTGCCGAATGTCTAATATTGGTTGCATCACCCGGCCCGGATGAAGTAAGTTTAATATCCAGATTGATCCGCCCTGTTGGCCGGTTTCTACGAAAAGTTCCTTTAATAGGAAGACTTTTTAATAGAAGACTTGGAAGAAATGTATTTTATGGTAAAACACCAGCACAAATTGATAAAATGTTCCGAGAAAAAGGCTTTATCCCAAGGGGGCCCAATCCTGTTGCAGGAAGGGGAGATTATTTTAATCCAATAACAGGGCGGAGATATTATATTGATCCAGGAGGATCTTATCCTAAGGGATATGAATACCCTCATGTTGATGTATTTAGACCTGAAACCGGTAATAAGAAAAAATTCCCATTAGGAGATAAACTATATGATTAGCAATAAATTACTTACTTTTGAATTGAATAACAAGGATGAGCGTTTAGAGATTCATTTGAATCAGGAGGGATTGAATGATTTGATTGCCTATCTTGAAAATTTAAAAAGTAAATATAAAGATCATTTACATTTGATGACTGATACCTGGGGGGGAAATGAATTAACAAACGAGAAACAAGGAAAAGATAACCTGCTAATTAATCATGTGAAAATTTATATATGGTAATTCGTTATTTCAGATCAAAGCATAAACAGGGATACGCAGGTTATTAATGCTTATCGATTTATCTTTGTGACCCATTGAAAAATAGTGGATGAATTTTGGCCAGAGACGGCCACCACGTTCACCTACGACGCCTTGCTGCGCCCCCGGCAGGCCGTCACCCAAAACGGGAGCACGTCGTCCACCCTGCTGGTGAAGCGGCATGTGATGGGAATATGTTGACTACCATCAGCTACACATACGGATCCGGCGGCGGCCTGTTGCGCGAGCGGGAAGTCGCCGGCGGAACCAAGACCCGCTTCCATTGGGAAGGCCTGAATCTCTACCTGGAGGAGGAGTGGAGCGGCAGCGCGTGGGTTCCCAAGCGGACGTATATCAACCAGCCTTCCGCCCTGGGAGGCGCGCTGGCGCGCTTCGACCTGGGGACCAGCAACACCCTCGACGCTTTCGACAGCGGCTGGTTTTACCACTACGACGAAGCCGGCAACGTGATCCTGATCACGGATAAGAACGGCGGGCTGATCAAGCATTTCGAGCAGGACGCGTGGGGCAATGACCTCAACGGATCTTTCTCCACCACGCAGAATATCCGCCAGCACCAGACGGGCAAGTACCTGGACGAGGCAACCGGCCTCTA
>JABLXU010000086.1 GCA_013177805.1 Candidatus Omnitrophota bacterium | reverse complement strand
TTCTCGGCGTCCTGCTGGACGACTTCGCCTTGGCGGCTGGCGCTTCGCATGAGTTCACGGTAGAAGGGGAAGCGGCAGCGGAAGCGGGCACCCACGAAAACACCGTCACCGCCACGGGCTCCTACATCTGCGGCGAGGCGGGCACAGTGACTGATAGCGATACCGCGTCCTATTTCGTCGCGGATCCGGCCATAGACCTGGAGAAACTGGTCAACGGAGAGGACGCGGACGCTCCCACCGGGCCTTACATCTTAATGGGTGATCCAGTGGAGTTCACATTTGTGGTGACCAACACCGGCAACGTGGATCTCACCAACGTCATGGTTACGGACGATATTCTTGGTTTAATCGGCACCATCCCGTTACTGGCGGTGGGTGCCTCCGAGACATTGACGAGCAACCAGACCGCCACGGCGGGTCAGTACACCAACCTCGGCACCGCCACCGGCACGCCTCCGTGTGGTCCGGATGTAAGTGACAATGATCCCGCCAACTACTTCGGCGTGGTGGCCTCCATTGACATCGAGAAATACGTCAACGGAGAGGACGCGGACGATCCCACGGGGCCCCTGGTCATGGTGGGCAGCATGGTGAAGTTCGACTTTGTTGTGACCAACACCGGTATAGTGGTACTTGAACCCGTCATCGTGACTGATGACGTGTATGGATACATTGGCACCATTGATTCACTGGCGCCGGGTGCATCTGTTACGTTGACCAAAGATGTTCCGGCCGCTCCCGGTCAGCACACCAATGTTGGAACCGCCACAGGTACACCTCCGGCCGGTGAGGACGTTACTGATTCGGATCCCGCCAACTACGTTGGTTACTCCTGCGAGACGGCTTTCGCGTACAGTCCTGATGCAACCTGCTTCCTTGATATCTCCGGCTTCAATGCCAACCGTTGGGGCTGGACTATTAAGATTACGGATCCAGGCGAATATACCTTCCCCATTTACGCGGCTGCGGGTCAATGCGACATCAACAAGGGCACATATGTGGGTGATGTCACAGTGACGTATGATGGCACCACGGTGACGTTTAGTGAACCAGTTTTATTTACAAACGTCATACCTTATTGGGAAACTGAAATCCATCAATACGCAGGCACAACGCAGTTACCTATGGTGAAGAAGGGCAAGAGCGGCTCCGTGCCCACCGTCGCGCCGGGACAATATTACATTCAACCTAACTTGACTGGTGACATTTACATCATCTGGCATGCAGTGGTTTGTGGCGTGTACGAATGATGAATGGAATCCACAAACAACAGATGATGCATGAGAACTGGTAAGTCCCTGCTATAGTCAGTGCGCCCCCCATGCTTCGTTGCGGGTCCGATTGGCGGAGCATGGGGGGATTTTTATGGGTTGACCGGATTTTCCGAAGAGTGATGGTTGAAACGATTGCGGAGGAATGATAAATCTCGTACTTTCAGGGCCTCCCTCACCCTATCCTTCTCCCGAGGGGAGAGGGGATGGTTTTGCGGGGGGGATGGTTGGTGGGGAGTTAATAAAGCAAAGTTATACCTTTATTATAAATTTATACGATATCCCATCTTCATACAATACAATATTTCTACAACTAAACCCCCTCTCTCTTCCGCTCCCTCTCCCCTCGGGAGAGGGTTGGGGTGAGGGAAGGCTTTTAATCTATCCCCACGAGCCCAATCATTTTCGCTGCCTTACGGTTGGGTATCCGTCGGTTGTTCGGCGGGGAGGCACATGACGATCGTCGTGCCCTGCGTGGGATTGTTTTTGGCGAAGAGGCAGCCGCTGTGTTCGCGCACAATGCGGGTGGAAATCGACAGCCCCAATCCCGTCCCGCTCGGCTTGGTGGTGACAAAGGGGCGGAAGATATCCCGCAGCAGGTGGGGGGCAATCCCCGGGCCGTTGTCGGCTATCCGCACCTGGATCACCCCATACTGGCAACGGAAGGGATTGTTCTCCAGCACATCGGGCATCTCCCGCACAATCAGGTTCTTGGGGATATAGCAGGTCGTGATGTCCAGTTCCAGGCCGGGTCCCTTGGCCTGGTAGGCGTTAATGAACACGTTCAGCAGAACCTGCTGGAGCAGCTTGGGATCACCATCGATCCAGGGGAGACCATCGGCCAGGTTCTGGCGGATCGTGACCCCGTTGGCCGTTTGGCTTTGGAAGATGATCAGGGATTGGGCGATTATGCCGTTGATATCGACGGGGATCTTCTTGGGGGTTTCCATGCGCGCGTAGGCCAGCAGGCTTTTGACCAGCGTGTCGAGGCGGTCGATGTTGTTGCGGATTTCCTGGTAGACGGGAAGCAGAGGATCGCCGGCGGGCACGCCGCGGGAGAGGGATTGGATGGCCGCGCTGATTCCGGCGATCGGATTACGGATTTCATGCGCCAGGCCGCTGAGCAATTCGCCGATGGTGGCCAGACGGTCGATGTGGGTGATTTCTTCGCGGTGGCGTTTTTCTTCCGCTTCCCGTTTTTCGGCGATTTCCGTGACCAGGGCGGTGAACTGCTGGGCCAGTTGGCCGATTTCATCTCCCGCGTCGTCCCGGAGCGGGGCGCGGCTATGGCCCTTGGCGATATCCTGCAAGGCTTGGGAGATGGCTTGAATCCGGGATTTCAGGAACGCGCCGATGATATGATAGGTCAGCGCGGCATAGGCGGCGTACAGCCCCAGCCCCAGCGCGATCAACATCCAGGGGGAATGAAAGATCTCCGCTTGGGAGAGCGAATGAAACCACATGAAAAGGGCGAACAAAGACAGGGTGATGGCTTGCAGGGCGGACCAGATGATGGTTTGCAGGGATTTTTTCTTGAGGATTCCGCTCAAGTGACGAGTTCCTTGGGCTAAGTTCCTTGGGCCAAAAGTGAGGCCGCCTCGGCGCGCCGGCCGGGATTCGGAAGTCAGACTATCGATAGTTTTTAGTTCCTGGGACCCTGTTGTCAAGAGTAGAAGAAAGGCAGATGAGTCGTCATACCTGTACCTGGTGGAGAGTCCGGTTACAATTCCCTCAGAAACCCAGTGTTGAGGAAAGGACTATCGGGCCTGTATGACCATGGAAATGATCCAAACCGAACCGGTAAGTGACGTCAAAACCATTGAATCGCTGCACGAAACCCGGAACAAGATCCTCCACGAGATCGCCAAGGAGATCATCGGGCAGAAATCGGTGATCGAGGAGTTGTTGATCGCCCTCTTCGCGGGGGGGCACGCTTTGCTGGTGGGAGTTCCGGGACTCGCCAAAACCACGTTGATCCGCACGTTCGCCAATATACTGGATCTCAAGTTCCGGCGCATTCAGTTCACGCCCGACCTGATGCCGTCCGACATCACCGGCAGCGAAATCCTTCAGGAGGACCGCGGCACGGGCGAGCGTTCGTTCCGGTTCATCCAGGGACCGCTGTTCGCCAATATCATCCTCGCCGACGAGATCAACCGCACTCCGCCCAAGACCCAGGCGGCCTTGTTGGAAGCCATGCAGGAACACCGGGTGACCGTGGGGGGAATCGATCATTCCCTCACGCCGCCGTTCTTCGTCCTGGCCACGCAGAATCCCATCGAACAGGAAGGGACCTACCCGCTGCCCGAGGCCCAGCTGGACCGTTTCATGTTTCAGATCAATATCGAATACCCCTCGGAGCAGGAAGAAATCGAGATCGTCAAAAACACGACTTCTGCGTACCAGGGCAAACCGGAAAAAGTCGTGTCCCGCGCCGATATTCTGAACATCCAGAACCTGGTGCGCCGGGTGCCCGTGGCCGAGCCGGTGATTCAGTTCGCGGTGCGCATCGTGAAAGAGACCCGGCCTGGGAACAACGGCCATCCCACCCAGAATGAATTGGTGAAGAAATACGTTTCTTGGGGGGCGGGTCCGCGCGCGTCGCAGTATTTAATCCTGGCGGGCAAAGTGCGGGCGATCTTGGAGGGGCGCCATTCGGTGTCCGAAGAGGATGTGCGGGCCGTGGCCCTGCCGGTCCTGCGCCACCGCATCATCACCAACTACCGGGCGGAAGCCGACCAGGTATCGGTGCACCAGATCATCCAATCCGTGACCGAACAAATGACCACGTAACGGTGGTTTATAAAAGCCGGAGAGTATAAGCAATCTGAATAACCAAAATTGGCCCCGGTGGGCATCTCAAGGCTGATTCCCCCGGATCTCTCCATTTCACGAATTTCTCCATCCGTGGTAAGTTGTCAGTACTCTTCCCTCTTTTTCTCAACCAGTGCCTGTCTCTTCACAAATCTCCCGATTGTGGAGAGAATGGAGGCGCGGTTCATGACATAATTTTTTTCAGCTTTTTTCAGCGATTTTTTTTCCAGCGATTTCCGGCCGGTACGGCGGATGGAGGTTGATTATGCGAAGCACCCCGATTGGCATCGCCATGCTCAATGACGAGCGGGAACATGTTTACACCAAGAATAACGCGGAAAACCAGGCGGTGGTGGAGGCGTGGGCCGACTTTATCCGGAAAAATCTGAAGAACGTGGACGGTTCCGCCCCGGAAATCGTCACCGGCAGTGAAATCATCGTCAGCGCCCGTTCGGCTCAAAAAGTGGGGGAGGAGCTTGCCCGCGCCAATTGCAAGCAGCTGATCATGCTGTATAACGTCTGGAACTTCCCCTTCTTGTGCTGGCCCCTGGTCAACAGCGTGGGGGATGTCCCCATCCTCAGCCTTTCCAATAACAATGGAAAATTCCCGGGCAACGTGGGCTTGCTCGCCACCGATGGAGCACTGCGCCAGGCCGGCAAGCGGACGCACCGCATCATCGGGGATCTGGAGGACACGAAAACGCAGCAGAAGGTTCTCGCCTGGATTCGCGCCAGCCAGGCCCGCACCACCATCCAGAACGAGGTTTTCGGGCTGTACGGCGGCCACTCCATGGGCATGGAAACTGGCTTCGCCCACCTCACCCCGACCTTGAAAGCGTTTGGGTGCACCGTCCGGCAAATCGATCAATTATTGTTGGTCAAGGTGATGGAAACCGTCGATGAAGCCGAGGTTAAAAAAGGCCGCCAGTGGTTCGAGAAGTTGCTCGGCAACCGCCTCCTGTATGATGGCAAAGTGCTCAACGAAACCACCTTGGAAACCCAAATCCGCCTCTACCTGGCCATGAAACAGGTGAACCAGGAAAAAGGCTTCGATTTCTGCGGCCTCAAAGGCCAGCGCGAACTCACCGAACATGTGTGCCTGGGTGACGTGCCCGAAATGCTCATGAACGATCCCTACGACTGGAACGGACCCAAGGAATCCGTGGTCTGCGCCACCGAAGCCGATTTCTACGCCGCCCTCACCATGCAGATCATGAAATACATTTCCGGCGGGCTGCCCACGTTGTTCATGGACGTGCGTTTGTATCATCCCGATTTAGACCTGTGGGACTGGTGCAACTCCGGCAATCACGCCAGCTGGTACGCCGCCCAGAGCAACGACCCAGCCGAGAATTTCAAGAAAATCACGTTCCACCCCGCCTTGGAGTTTTACTTCAAAGCCGGTGGCGCCTCCGTGGAATTCGACGCCGCGCCGGGCCTAATGACTTTCGCCCGGCTCGGCTTATGGGACGAAAAGCCCTACATGGTCATCGTCCGCGGCGAGTCGGCCGATCTCCCCGCCGAGGAACGCAAGCGCCTCAACGCCATGACCGATCCCACGTGGCCGCATGTCCATGCCCGGGTGGAATGCGATTTCGAGGAATTCCTCAGCGTCTTCCCCTGCAACCACGCCTTAGGTGTCATCGGCGATCAAACGCGGGCGCTGGTGTATTTCTGCGAGATCGCGGGGATTACTCCCGTGGTGCTCGGGAATCTTAAAAACGAATTTTATCCGCCCATTTGGGAACGGGTGCGGTGAATCAATGGGCTTACGGGAAACGCGCGCGTGATTGAAGCATGCCGGCCACTCCGTATGGAGGAGGAGAGAAGGATTTGACCCGGGTAAAAATCATCACCCTGGCCATCTCCCAAAGAGAAAGAGAGCTTTCTTCAAAAGGGAGAGGGATATGGGTCGGATCTTAAAATCAGCCGAATTACGGTTTCATGGAAGGATGAGACCGGATGATGCTTCAAGCCTTGAATGAACGAATTCTATACTCAAGGGAAGATGAAACCAAGAAATATTCCAATAAATAAATCGAGGAGTAAACCATGGGCAGACAATTTCTCCGGGGAAAAGTGGTTTCCATCCTGGACGATCAACGCTTAATTGTGAACCTGGGAATGGAACATGGGGTATCGATGGGTGACCGGTTTGTAGTTTACGAAGAAGGCGGAGAAATCACCGATCCCTCGACGCAGCAATCCCTGGGCAAGCTCGAACTGATCAAGGCCCAGGTGGAAGCCGTGCACGTCCAGGAAAAGATGTCCCTTCTCATGCCCATTTTGAAACAAACCACCACACAATCCACCGTGTTATCCGCAACCCTGGCGCAGACGTATTCCACCACCAGCTCTGATATCTACCGTGACCGGCTGCCTGTTAAAAAAGACCAGATCAGTGGCCTTAGTTTGCTCAATTCGCTTATCATGATCGGGGATCTCGTGCGCTCCGTGAAACCGGTTGATGCATAATTGGGCCGATATCTAGATTCTGTATCTAGATTCTGTCTCGCTATTCAACCTAAGTCAAAATACTATATGTAACCGATTCCCTGGTTGCGCGGAGAGCCGTTCCTTCGCCCTTTCCAGGCTTCCCTCACCCTTACCCTCTCCCAGAGGGAGACACTTCATCCATACTCATACAATGCATAAAGTACCGGGAAATTTCTGCATTCGGGTAAGCAAATAGTTACCATTTCCCGACCCAGCGTTGCATACCATGAAAAATCAATCTATAAATGATTAGAAAAAATATCCTTTTTTTACTCAAAGGGAGAATGGATCATGACTCGAAAAGCCACGCAAGGGATTTTGATCATTGCCGTATTGGCGCTCATGGCGTCGTCCGGCTGGACGCAAGGAACGACGGGCAAGCATGTCACCATCACCACCCGGGCCGCCAGTGAATTTGCCCTGGACTTTGCCGCGAACACCCAGGGAGCCGCGCCGGGCGACATCGCCATGCAAATTCTGCTCCAGGACAACGGGATCAGTGCCCGTGTGGTTCCCGACAAGTCATTCTACGACCCTGCGGTTTTAGGCGACATCTGGGAGGACATGGATACGGGGGAAACGCATACAGTCGACCTGGTGATCCTTTCCGGCAGCAGCGGATCGAGCGATGTCCCCGATGTGCAACCACTTTTCCAGCAGGAAATTCCCATCATGATGGGCGAACATGTGTGTCTGGCGGAGGAAGGGCGGCCGGGAAGCATCAAAATGTATCAAGGCACCAGTACCGGGCACGGGGAACTGCGCAACAATGAAATTCGCCAGATCAAGATCGTCAACAAGGAGCACCCCATCACCCAGGGGATTGCCACCGACGCGGAAGGATTTGTGCAAGTTTTTCGTGATCCCTATCCTTCCGAAGGCCTTTTCACCGGTTGGTTTAACACCGTACCCAAGCAAATCATCGCCCGGGACGGCCTCTACGAAAACCGGCTGGCCCTCGGTTCCGTAACGGACAAGGCTGCGGGAACCGTGATCCTGGCGGAAATTCCGATTGAATATGCGCCTTCGGAAAGTATGAGAGCGTGCCTGGCGGTCATCGAGAAAGGCGCCTTGCTGGCGGACGGCACTCCGGCGCCAGCGCGCATGGTGCATTGGATGAGCAATGAAGAAGGCTCCGGAGGCCCGCACCGCAATTTCCTGGCGCTTAACGCAACCGGCCGGACGTTGTTCATCCGCGCCTGCCGTTGGGCCATGGGCATGGAAGACGTGACGGCCGTAGTGAATTCATCGTTGTATTGAGCGGAAGATTTTTTTGTTGCGAAAGTATTCCTAACCGATTTGCATTTCTATTCGATTTATAAAAAGGGGCACGTGGCCACGTGCCCCTGCTTTGTATGCTCCCCACCACGGCCCTCTCCCGAAGGAGAGAGAGGTGATGAAGTCAAGTGATCGTTGATAGGCCACACTTCGCTGTGAGCCCAACCTAGCGCGGTCAATGATCCACGTTCCTCAATGGTCCTCTTCCCCGGATGATTCGATGTTGAAAAGGTCCTCCGCTTTCATGCCGTAAAGTTGTTCTCCCCGTTTTTCCACATCCACTTTTTCTTCCTCCCATTTTTTGAGGAGGGCTTTGGTGGAATCCTTGAAGGTATAGACCAGAGTATGGCCGCTGTCGTTTTCCCGAAGGGTGACCCGGATCTCATCCGCTACCACATGAGTAATGTTCCGTTTGCCCATGGTCGCCCCGGTGGAAAGCTGCAAACCGTCGATCAGGCACGAAGGCGGCGGCTGGTCCGGGCATTCCACGTTCACCGTCAATCCAAAATGGCGGGGGAATTGATGCGCGGTCACCGCGTGCTCGCCAATGCGTGTGCCGAGCACGATGAATGGTCCCAAATGGCCATGAAAGCGGGCCAACTCCTCCATCGTCAACGGACGAAAAGGATATTTGGAGTGCATATGATCCGTATCAGTGGAACTCATGGATACCCAACCGGCCAAAAATATAGGCATCAGAGGGATGGATAAATAAATTCGTTTTTTGGTCATCTTTATTATCTCCTGGTGGAATTATGGTGAATAGTGGCCGGTGTCGAGGCGGACCACGATGCCTGAACTGATGATCCCATTGCTGGGTTCGTACCAGGTATGCGAGGGCACCGGCTCCAGCGTGTGAAGTCCGATATCCACCTTGGGAATCGGGCCTGCGCTCCACAGGCCGTATTGCACTGGGCTTTTCGTGGCAGGGTAGGCCGCCGAGGCGTTGTTATAAAAAATGTAATCGCCGTCGTCCACGGGAAAACCGCGCGGCACCCAGATGCCTTCTTCCGTGGGCATCTCGTTGAAATAGCCAAATCCCGGATGGCGGTATTTGATCGTTTGCCCCGGTGCTTCCTCCGACGCGCCTGGAAAGGTGTTGAACGGATCCAGTGGACGGCTGGTCAAATAGGCCACCGGCGTGGTCAGTTCCCAGGGCAGTTCAAAATATTTCTTGGCTTTTTCTTCACCCCAGGCCAGGCAGTAATACCGGGTCGGGGGCAATCCCTGCCGATCAAGACGATAGGATTCCAGCGCCTTGTAGCACGCGTCGATCTGGCTCTTGGCGGCCGCGATCTTGCTCTTGACCATAGCATTGAGCATGTTCGGCACGGCGATGGCCGCCAAAATGGCGATGACCGCCACCACGATGAGCAATTCGATCAACGTGAATCCCTTCCACAGGTGAATGTTACTGGTAATCATGCCAACCTTGCGCCGCGCTGGGGCTGCTGGAAGGCTTAAAATCGGCAATGGAACGCGGCCATAGCCGGTAGCCTTCCGTGAACGGCGGTTCCGGATCTTCTTGATTGAACACCCCCACAATATCCAGCCATCCTTGCGGTTGGGGTGATTCGCCGATTTTTGTTCCATGCCGCAGTTCCACCGCGAAGGTATGCCCAGCCACGTCCGCCACCGTCAACGTAGTTCCTGGCACCCAGTCACCTTCCACGATGCGGACATTCTTCAGCACGACCAACCGCCCTTGGTAATACTCGCCGCCGGTCTGACGGGTGGCGTCAAAGCTGTTCAGTCCGGCCAGGCTTTCGATCGCCAACGGCTCCGGCTCTTCCGGAGGAGTGGTGGCAACGGTGATTTCAAATTTCTGATCGGGGTTATGGCGCTCATTGATGTTGGTTTTCCCCCCGAAATGCCCCGTCAAACCGGTCACCATGACCAGATGACCCGGCACTAGTTTATCTGGATACGAATTGATCCCTCCGCCGTACCACGCCCCCGAGTAAACCTGAATCCCTCCGGTTCCGTCCTGGACAAACAGGATGAACGATGTATCCAACTCCCCGTTGGCATTCAGCCCATTGAAGACGTGCGGTTCGTTCAGCACGCGGCCTTGGATGGTGTATCTGTCCATGGTCTGTAAGCCGGGAAAGGTGGGATTGCCCTGCGCGTCCACCTGGTTGATCTCGGCGATGGATACTATGTTTTCCTGGGCCGCCGCTCCCATGCCGGTGGCGATCCAACCCAAACCCCCGAGGATAAGTGCTAGATGTCTACGTTGCATATTTCTCCTCCGATTCTGTATTACGAATGTTGCATAAATAATACTATGGAGAATGGAGGAGAAAAAGTCAAGGCGGAAGTATGATTTCTTGCAGAATCATAATACGCGGAATCTTCCAGGATTTCCCGGGCCTATAACTTCGGGGAACTTGAAAAATCCCTCGTAGAAACGCTGCCGGATGATAGAAAAATTTCCTTTGAGAAATCCGTGCGTATGCATCGGAATCTCCGTGGCTCAATCCATGGCATTCAACTCCCTCCCAGCCAGCCGACAAATCCGGATCATTTGGTGGCAAACCAGGTAACTCCAGAGCGTATGGGTTCAAAACACCCTCCATTATCTTTTATACTCAAAGTCATGTTGTAACTTTATTACAATCCCACGAGGGTACTCATGACGAACTGGCAACGTGTTTACTCACACAGCACCGTTTATTTATCCACCATTCTTCTGTCATTCACTCTAACGGCAACCCCGGTTCCAGCCGGAGAATCGCTGCCCATGGGCAGTGCGCCAGCGCCCGTGGCCTTCAAGCATTTTCCCAGCCGCCTGCATGTTTTCATTTGGCGTAACTGGCCGCTGGTCGAAGCAGAGCGCCTGGCCCAGGTTCTCGAAACCACACCGGAGCAGGTCCGCGCCCTGGCGGAATCCATGGGTTTGCCGGAGCAGCATCCGATCACGGGGAAGGACAGGGACCGCATCTACATCACCCTGATCCGCCGGAACTGGCACCTGCTGCCGTATGAGCAATTGTTGACCTTATTGGATATGTCAAGCGAAAAGCTGGCCTATATTCTACGGGAGGATGACTTTCTGTACGTGAAACTCGGAAACTTGAAGCCGGAATGCGAACGGTTGGTGTACGCGCCGCCTAGCGAGGCCGAGCAAAAGCGGTGCGCCGAAATCAGACGGACCGTCCAGGAATTGTTTGGCCAGGAACTGAAGAATCCCGAGGTCAAACGCTTCCAATTCGTGGAGGAACTCAGCCGCCCTGATCCGGATTTCAAACTGGATTTATCTCCTGTGAAACGCTTTTCGCCCCGCTATATCTATTCGTATTTCGCCCTCTACGGCGATCCCCTGATGACGCCCGAGCTCGATCCCTACCCGGACGGCCTACTGCAAAAATTGGCTTCCCGGGGCGTTGATGGCGTATGGATGCACACCGTGCTGCGCCAACTGGCGCCTGGCGGTCCGTTTCCCGAATTCGGCCAAGATCATGAAATCCGCATAAAAAACCTGCGGGCTCTGGCGAAGAAAGCCCGAAAATACGGCATGGGGATTTATCTCTACATGAACGAACCGCGGGCCATGCCGGCAGATTTCTTCAAGAACCGGGAAGAAATCCAGGGCGTGCGGGAAGGGGACTATTACACGATGTGCACCAGCGTCCCCGTGGTACGGCAATGGATCAGCGATTCGTTGGCCTATGTGTTCGAGCAAGTTCCGGAGCTGGCGGGGGTGTTTACGATCAGCGGTTCGGAAAATCTGACGCATTGTGCTTCGCACGGCCGTTCCGATCAATGCCCACGCTGCAAAAGCCGCTCCCCGGCCGAAATCACCGCCGAGGCCAACGCCATCATCGAGGAAGGAGTTCATCGCGGCAATCCCAACGCCCAGGTGATTGTCTGGGATTGGGGCTGGAACGACAATTGGGTTGAAGAAGCCATCCAAAAACTTCCCAAATCCGTTCTGTTCATGTCAGTCAGCGAATGGGCAAAGCCTATCGAGCGGGGCGGAATCCAGACCACGGTGGGCGAATATTCCCTCTCCGCCGTCGGACCAGGTCCAAGAGCGGTCAGGCATTGGGCTGCCGCGCGCCGGGCCGGTCTCAAGACCATGGCCAAATTGCAAATCAACTGCACGTGGGAGCTTTCTTCCCTGCCCTACCTGCCGGTCATGGACCTGGTGGCCGAACATTGCCAAAACCTTCTCACGCAACAGGTGGACGGTTGTCAACTCAGCTGGTCGCTCGGCGGGTATCCTTCACCCAACCTGGAATTGGTACATATGTTTGACCAGACTCCGCCACCGGATAAAAACGCGTCGCTGGATACGCTGGCCCGTTCTGGCTTCGGTCCCGAGGGCGCGCCGCTGGCCCGGCAGGCGTGGACGAAGTTCAGCCGCGCGTTTCAGGAATATCCCTACCACGGCGCAGTGGTATATAACGCCCCCGTGCAGTTGGGACCGGCAAATCTGCTGTATCCCCTTCCCACCGGCTACTCCGCCACCATGGTGGGGATTCCGTATGATGACGTGAACGGCTGGCGCGGGCCGTATCCCGCGGACATCTTCGCGGAGCAATTCGCCAAGGTGGCCCGGGGCTGGGCCGAGGGACTCGGCGATCTGGAACAGGCCGCGAAAAAGGCGCCCGCGGACAAGCAAACCGAGGCCCAGGCGCAGTTGCGTTACGCCGCCGCCGCGCAGATGTATTTTTCGTCGGTGGCCAACCAGGTCCGATTCACCACGCTCCGCGACACCTTGCTGGACAAGAATCATTCTCTTCCGGAGGGAAAACGCCGGGAAATGCGGGAAGCGATGCGAAAAATCCTGCGGGATGAAATCCAATTCGCAAAAGATCTGTTTATCTTAACCCGCCGGGATTCGTGCATCGGCTTCGAGGCCTCCAACCATTATTTCTACGTTCCGGTGGATTTAATGGAAAAGGCCATCAATTGCCAATATATACTGGATCGTGTCGATGAAATATACAACTAACCGCTAAGGCCAAGAGGTGAACAATCTCCTTGTTCAACATCAGCCGGCGGAATGATATTCCGGCCAGCGGTTGGAAATATTCAAAAATTCCTCGAACATGACGTCCGTGATCCGGTGGCTGATGCCCAGCGCGGTGGGATCCCCGTAGTTGAAAATGATCAAGCCGCCCCGGGGTGTGCTCCAATGTTTCACCAGGAGATGGGCTTCCTCGGACATCCGCTTCCACACCTTGG
>JABLXU010000085.1 GCA_013177805.1 Candidatus Omnitrophota bacterium | reverse complement strand
AGGTTGTTGGTTATGTGTCAGGTTGCGCAGGGGGAGGAAGGGGGGGAGGGATGTGTATTTCGAGAGGTGGAAGCGAGAAGAAGGGGTTTGCCCTTACCTGGCCTTTTTCCAGGGGGAGTGGGGGGAGAAGTCATCTCTTACTCCTATCAGCCCGTGGTCAAAGTGCTTTTGTCGATCCCAAACAAGCTTTTTTCCTAAGGATTTTGAAGGACGATAGACAGTTTTTCGCCTTTTGCCACAGGCTGCTATCCCATCCCTATTTTTATGTGATACAGTATTGCGGTTCCAACGTGGATTCCGTTGCTTGTGTCTACCTATCATCCATCCGGAGCGTCATGATGAAAAAATGGTTCATCACTACTGTATGGGGTATTGGATTAATGTTCCTGCTTCCATTGAGCCTCACCGCCGGAGAGACGGCGAAAGGGCCGTTGCGGGTTCTGGAAAATAATCCCCGCTATTTCACCGATAGCAGCGGCAAGGCGGTCTATCTCACCGGCTCGCATGTTTGGTACAACCTGGTAGACATGGGGCCGGATGATCCTCCCAAGCCGTTCGATTACCACGCCTATCTCGATTGGATGCAAAAGCTCAACCATAATTTTATCCGTCTGTGGATGTGGGAACTGGTATGGTGGAACACGGAAGCCAACAGCCAGCATACGGACATCACTTTGCATCACGCCACGCCCCATCCCTGGGCGCGTACCGGCCCGGGCCAGGCCCTGGATGGCAAGCCAAAATTCGATCTCACGCGCTGGAATCCCGAATTCTTTGACCGGCTCACAACCCGGATTACGGCGGCGCGGGACCGGGGAATTTACGTTTCCATCATGCTGTTCGAGGGCTGGGGAGTGCAGTTCGCCCCCGATGCCTGGAAAGGCCATCCCTTTAACAAGGAAAACAATGTGAACGGCGTTGACGGCGATTGGAACGGTGACGGCCAGGGGCTGGAAATCCACACGCTAACAAATCCTGCCGTTACGGCCATCCAGGAGGCCTATGTCAAGCAGGTGATCGACACAGTCAACCGCCTGGAGAATGTGCTGTACGAAATTTCCAACGAGAACCACCCACCCTCTACCGAATGGCAATATCATATGATCAATTTGATTCATGAGTACGAGAAAAGCAAACCCCTGCAACATCCCGTGGGCATGACATTCCAGTACAAGGGCGGCAGCAATCAAACCCTGTTCGACAGCCCAGCCGATTGGATTTCGCCTAATCCCGACGGAGGCTACCGGGATAATCCGCCGGCCAATGACGGCCGCAAAGTCATTCTGAATGACACTGACCACCTCTGGGGCATCGGCGGCAATCAAGTTTGGGTATGGAAAAGTTTCACCCGGGGGCTCAATCCCATTTTCATGGATCCCTACGATGGCGTAACGTTGGGCCAACCCTTCGATCCGCGATGGGATCCCGTCCGGCGCAGTTTGGGTTACACCCGCCGTTACGCGGAACGGATGAATCTCGCGGCCATGACGCCTCGCGGGGATCTGGTTTCCAGCGCGTATTGTCTCGCCGATCCGGGAAATGAATACCTGGTCTATTTGCCGGAGGGCGGCGAGGTGACGGTGGATCTTGTGAAGGTGGAAGGCGCGTTCAGCGTGGAATGGTTCAATCCGGGTACGGAAGAAACGCGGCCGGGCCGTTCCATTCAGGGCGGGGCTTCCCAAAGGCTGGTCTCCCCCTTCGAACAAGCCGACGCGGTGCTGTATTTGAAACGCGGAACGCCGGAAGAGAAATGAGCCGCCATGATTTGGATTAAAACCCTCTGTTTTGGAGTGGTGGCGATGGGAACCGTGGTGGCGGGGATCCCATATTGGTTGGTGATGTCGACCCAACATACCGCGTCTGAGATGGAATTGGGCCTATGGGCTTGGCTGGGACTGCCCCTTTTTTTGGCGGGGGCGTTGTTGGCCGGCTGGTGCGCCTCGCACTTCGTGATTCATGGGCATGGCACGCCGGCTCCTATTGATCCACCCAAACAATTGGTGGTGCAAGGGCCCTATCGATATGTCCGGAATCCCATGTATTGGGGTGTACTGCTGATGGTTGTGGGGGAGTTTTTCGTTTTTGAATCGGCCGTGCTGCTGTTTTATGCCATTTTACTGCTGGCTGGATTTCATCTATTCACGATCTGGTATGAAGAACCGGTCTTGCGCCGCACCTTCGGCGACGCGTATGTCGAATATTGCCAGCGCGTTCCCCGGTGGTGGCCGGCCATTTTCCCAAGGAAACGGTAATCTGCGGAGGATTTCGTAATCCAAGGCCGCGGATCAATCTGATTTTCCCAGGATTTTCATTTGTTGCCGGATCTTCTCCGCCATTTCGTCGATCGACTGGCGCACCTCACCGGCCCGGGGGCTGCGCAGGAAAAAGGCCCGGAGTTCCGCTTCCCGGACATGGGCCGCCGCTTTCCGGAAGAGATCCGGATCGTGATCCAGCAAGGCCAGTTCAAACTCGGCGCGGGCCAGCGTATCGAGATACGCGAAGTTCCGGCCATCCTTGCGGACCGCGAACGTGGCATTTTCAATCGCGTCCTGGTACAACTTCCGTCTTTCTTCCGGATTATCGACCGATCCGGCGAAGAGAATCATCTGCATGGCGGCGATGTTGCGGTAATAATCCTTAAACATCACTTCCTGGTTCAACGCGGCCGCTTGTTCCAGGCAGGTCTGGCTTTGCCGCAACCATTCGCGGGCTTTTCCGGGCTGGCGCTCCCGCAAGGCGGTATAGATCAGATAATCGGCGCTGACCACGCTTAACAGCCAGTCTCGAGAGGCGGCTTGCAGAATCCCGTCGGGGATATCCTGGATGGCGCGCTGCTGCAAGGCCCTTTCCAACGTAAATAACACTTGCTGATCGAAATTACCCTGGGCAACCGGGCCGGCCGGGGCTTCATCCTCTTCAATCAAAGCCTTGCGGGCCAGCAAGGCGGTTTGGATGGCGCGAGGCTCAAAACGGACACTTTCTTCCAGCAAGTAGTAACAGAAAACCAGGAGAATGGCGCCGCCCATCAGCGGAATCAATTTCCGCCAGGATAGATAGAGGTTTTGAGTGCTTTTTTGCAACGCCCGCCAGGAGGTTTCCTTGAGGATTTTGATTATGGTCAGCGCGTACGCGAGGATGGTGAACAAGACAAACGAAATCCAACTGATTGTCCGGGCTTGGTTCCCTTGAATCCCGTGAAGCGCTTGGTAGAGATGGCTTCCCCCCAGCAACACGTACATGACGAACACGAAATAAAAAGTGCGGTATGAATGCAGAGTTTCTTTTCTCCGCAGACTGAACAAGGTGGCCACCGTCAAGGACCAGCACACCATGAGTCCCAGGAGCCCCGCGAATCCATACCAGAACCAGGCGATGGGAATCCGCGCCAGCGAGGCGAACGACGTGAGCTGTGCCGTCAGCAGATCAAGACGCGAAAACGAGTAAAAGAAGAGAGTGCCGAACGCCAAACCGGATCCCACGGCCATGGGAAAGGATTGAATCCCGTACCGGATCAGCTTGGACCAAGGCACGGATCCGGTCAGGAGGGTCAAGAACTGGTGGTTCCGATAGGTCAGCATGGCCACGAAAATCGCCGCCGCCAGGAACGATAGAGGGCCGACCAGGAAGATCCGGATCATCTCACTGGCGATTTCCTGGTACGTCAAATGCCGGGCCAAAACCGATTCAGGAAACACGAAAAGCAGGTTGCCCAGTCCCATGAGCATCCCGAACAACACGGCAAACTGGAATCCGATGGACAGATGGTCCGTGTACTCGCCGGGATTCATCCATTGGGAAAAATGGGAATAAACCTTTTGCGTGAACCGCTCCACCAGGCTCCGCCCATAGACGGTGAAGGAAATATCCACCGGAACATACGCCCGTAAACTTCCCCACGCGGTGGGGGGGTCGTCGCGAAGATCGCGCAACCGCCGCCGGGCGGAGCCGATGGCGGTCACCACGTTGGGATTCCATTGGGGATTCTGCACGGATTGATCGAGACACAACGACTTGTAAAAACCTTCCGCCACCAACAATGGTTTGTCATCATGAATTTCCGCATTGTACCCGATCACGCACATCCCTAGATCGTGCAATCCCGAGGCGAGGCCGGAGGAATGCCTCCCCCGGCTGGACGAACTGCAAGCGTTCAGAAATATCACGGAGGGCAGGGGGGGATGGGGGGGGGTGTCCCGGGTCTCCATGAATAGTTTCCGCAGCCGGCCCGCGGAGACATAATCAATCCGGTCTTTTTTGTCACTCTCAAAACACAAACAAGGTTCGTCATTGTAGATCACGCCATGACCAATGAAGTGGAGCAAGGGATAGTGTTTCGCGTACCCGCCCCGGAGAAGCGTTACCAATTCCCGCAGGGTGGCCACCCCCCCGGGATGCGTCTTGGGTTTATGAGGGCTGATCCGGATCAACCCGTGCGTTTGCTTCTCCAGGGTGCGGAGCAGCCAGGCCTCTTCTTTCCCATGCGGCAAAGCCGCCAATCCCAAGTTTTGGAGGCGTTCCCCATCCGCGAACACAAACGGAGTGACCAATAGAATGCCCCAATACGAAACCTCGATCTGCTTGGCAGGTTGCGGGAACGCTTCAAGGGAATGCGCCCGGATAATTTGCAGGGAATACCGCCAGGTGATGTAATCCTCTCCGTCGTGGAGCAACTCCCAGGGCAGGTCTTCCAATGTCAAGCAAAGTTCCTTGCTATCCGGGGTGGGAGAAGGAAAATGCAAGTACAGAATTCGTTCGAAAGATTCCATGCCAGGCTGGGCAAACGTGCGGATAAGAGAGGCTTGCGCTTCTTTTCCCAGCAGTTCATAGAGTCTCCGGCCGGTTTCTTGCCGGTTGGAGAGTAAATCCGCGGTCAGGCGGACTTCATTCTTTTCTCCGTCATCCAATTGCAGGGGCAGACCGCCCGCGCCATCGAAAGTGCGGGACGGCCAGGGCAAACGCAATTCGATATGTTTTCCGATTTGATAGTAGAAATCGGTGACAATTTCCCCGTTTACCTGGCGCGGCTCACCGAAACTCCACCAAAGTCCACCCACCATCGTCTCTTTTCATGGAAAACAATCGTAAAACATGCTCATTTTACTTCCCCCTCCATGAGAGTATAGTGGTTGTGGGACTGCGGTGGGATGGACAGCGAGAGTTTGTCTGGGGGAACCAGTTTTATTGGATATATATTGCCGGACACCAATCCATCCGGCTAAAACGAGATATCATTGTGCCTAGATACGGATAAACAAATCCGTGAGAAGATACGGAGGGAAAACAGAAAAAGTACAATAGAGGAAAAAACCCATTAGCCGTGTCGCGTTTGGATTCGATTATCAAGGTGTAAGTCACGATATCTCTCGGAGTGATGAGGGTAGGACCATGTATCCGTTTCCTCGAATAATCCACCTATTCCTGGCTGCAGTGCTTTTCGGCGCGGCCGGTGCCCCTGCTTTTACGCAAACCTCGAATGAACGTGAGTTCAAACCCCGCGTGGCGCGGATTTCGTATCTCGAAGGGCCGGTCACCACGCAACGCACGACCGATGATCAGTGGGTGGATGCCACTTTAAATCTCCCGCTCCTGGTGGGGGATAAGCTGTACACAGGAGTCGGAGGCCGGACCGAAGTGCAACTGGAAGACGGCATCACCCTCCGGTTGAACGGTGATACGTATATCCATTTCGCCAATCTGGAAGACACTATGATCCGCGTGGGACTGCTCAAAGGCTCTCTGGACGTCAACGCCGCCAAGGTTTCTTATACGCGGACCCCCGTTGAAGTTCAATCGAAGACCTTCCAAGCGGGTATTTACGAATGGGGACATGTCCGGTTTGACGCCGATGAAGCCGGGAACACGGTCATTATGGTGAAGCGGGGCAGCGTCGACATCGCCAAGGGGGCAAAAGACTTGCTCAACTTGCAACGCGGCCAGCAGGCGCGCATCAATGCCAGCGATCCCGGCAACCTGATCGTTGAGAAAATCCGCCAGGAAGACGACTTCGATCAATGGTGCCACATGCGGGACGCGATGATGGCGGCCAGCCAGAGCGGCCAATACATCAATCCCCGCGTGGCCGGGTACAGCGATCTCGACCGCTATGGCACGTGGGTGGAAATTCCCGAATACGGCCGGGTCTGGCGTCCGGCCGCGGTGGTGGAGACTTGGGCTCCGTACCGGGACGGCCGCTGGGTGTGGCGGGAGGATTGCGGATGGACTTGGGTCTCGTACGAACCCTGGGGCTGGGTACCCTACCATTACGGCCGCTGGGTTTATGTGAAGCGCTATAACTGGTGCTGGGTGCCGGGACCGGATGTCTATGTGGTGCACCATCATCACTATCACCGGCCTTTGTGGTGGCCGGCGCTGGTTTCATTCTCCTATTCCCGTCATGGCCGCTACTACAGTTTCGCGTGGGGCTACGGCGGCTATTACCATGATTATCCGTGCGTGGGATGGTTCCCGCTGGGTCCGCGCGATCCATATCCCCATTACTATCATTTCGGATACCGGCGCATCAAGTACGAAAACAACATTACCTATATCGACAATTCCTATACGGACAACTCTGTTAATTATTATGATTATTCAACGCACAATTACCAGAACATTAACGCTCCCAACGCGGTGACCGTGATGAACAAACGCGATTTCGACAACGGCGATTTCAGCAAGAAAGCCATCGCCAGTTTGAATCCCTCGGAAATCCGGAACGTCACCGTAGGGCCGGAAGCCGCGGTTCAGATTTCCCCCCGGCGCGTCCTTGAATCCAAACCAGAACGAGGAGGGGATGGCGGCTCTTTGGCGGGTCCTGCCGGTTCTATGCCGGCGCAGACAGCGCGTCCAAGTGAAACCGGGCGTGACCTCTCTCCTTCGCGGGCCAATGCGGTTGTGCCCGAAGGTGGCGCTGCTCCCACCTCGGTTGAACCCAGCCGCGGCCTAGGAAGCCGGGCGCCCCGGGATGAAGGGACCGCTGTTCAATCTTCCGCATCGCTCTCTCCAGCACGAACAGGTGCGGATCAGCCCTATGCAAGCGGACGGGCGGCACAACCAGGCCGGGAAACGGCAACCGTGCGCGAGGAGGGGAAACCGGATAGTTCCGGTTCGCCGACTCCTGGAAGAATGTCGCTCAGCCAGCGGCGGGTGATGACTCAGGAACAAGGTAACGAAGCCCGGCCGGAAACCGCCGCGCCTTCGTCCGCGGCTCCCCGGGCCACCAGCCCCAGCCGCGACGAAACACCATCCACAAGCACTCCCGGCGCGGCCCGCAGCCTGTCGCCCAGCCGCGCGGAGGCTTCTGGCACTTCGCCTCAGACAGAACAGCGGGCGTCGTTGTCGGAACGGCGGGCATTGATTCAAGACCGTACCAATACGGACCGGCCGGAAACCGCCGCGCCTTCGTCCGTGGCTCCCCGGGCCACCAGCCCCAGCCGCGACGAAACGCCGTCCACAAGCACTCCCGGCGCGGCCCGCAGCCTGTCGCCCAGCCGCGCGGAGGCTTC
>JABLXU010000084.1 GCA_013177805.1 Candidatus Omnitrophota bacterium | reverse complement strand
CTTTCACGTCGATCGAGGGTGAAACCTTCCACCCTTGGCCCAGATCCCGCGCCGCGTTCTTCCCGGTCCCTTCTGTGGCCATCCCGCCCTTGCCTTTTTCACCCGTGAAATTTTCCGGGCTGATCGACCGGGTCTTGGCGTCTGACAGCCGGTAGAGGTTCCCCATGTTCATGTTGAGGCCGTTGAACTCCGCCCCCTGCCCGATTCCCGCGCCCAGCATGACCAAGGCCAGCGCGAGGCCGGCCGCCATAGCCTGAAATCTTGTTACCATCAGATGTTCCTCCTGCCTAATGAATGTGTTGCCTGATTCTAGTAAATAATATGCCTGGATTCCAAGGTTCAGTTGATTTTTTAGGCTCATCCGGCAAGTGCGTACTTTTTTTCCAGATGGCTTGGTGATATATCTTCGAGTTGATCGATTAGAACCACTCCCCGAATTCCCTCTCCCTCTGGAAGAGGGCCAGGGTGAGGGAATTTTTGTAGGGGCGGACCTCGGTGTCCGCCCCTGCCATCGAGGGTATGGAATACTATTTCACCACCATGTACGCACTTACCGGAAGAACCATTTTTTAGAAGGATCCATCCGATAAGTGAGTACTTTTTTCGGATGGTTTGTAGATCTCACTTCTAGTTGATCGATGCGAACCACTCTGCAAATTCCCTCTCCCTCTGGGAGAGGATTAGGGTGAGGGAAATTCGTCAGGGCAGACCTTGGCGTCTGCCCGGGTAACTTTTACGCTCTTTCTGTATAGTCTCACGTCTCCAACACCCAGGGTGCGCGGTAGGCCCGGTTCAGCAGGAAATTCGCGCCGGGATCGCCGAGGATTTTCTCTTTCTCCGGATCCCAACGGAGGTCCCGCCCCAGAATCATGGCGATGTTCCCCAAGTGGGCTAAGGTGATGGACCGGTGCGCGACCTCCACGGGAGCGATCGGTTCCTGACGTGAAAAAACGCAATCGATGAAATTCTTGATGTGATCGTCGCTCTTGTAGAGATGGATTTCGTTTTCCCCGATTGGTGATTCGAGGATTTCCTTCGAACTGGCGTCATGGCGTCCCCGGTCCGCCCAGACCCACCCCTCACTGCCTTCGAATGTCACCCCGCCGCGTTCTTTGTTGGAAATGATCAACGTAACGCCGTTTTTATAAACGCACTCGAAATAATATTCCGTAGCCGTGTTATAGACCGGGTGATCCGTGGGAAAGACCCCCTTCGCGTTTTTGACCGCGATGGGGCCGGTATATTCGGTATCCATGCCCCACTGGGCGATATCCGGATGATGCCCGCCCCAGTCGGTAAGCTGCCCGCCGGAATAGTTCAAATTCCAACGGAAATTCACGCCGACTCGCGCCGGGCAGTAGTAATCCCAGGGCGCGGGCCCCAGCCACATGTCGTAATTAAATCCCTCCGGAACCGGCACGGGCTCCGTCTGATGGGCCGTATGTCCGAAATCCGGCCATCCGCCCGGGAGTCCGCAACGAACGGTATGCAGTTTGCCGATCCGTCCGTTGCGCACCAATTCGCACGCCCGGCGGAAGTTCACGTCCGACCGCTGCTGGCTGCCGGTTTGGAAGACCACCTTGTTCCGCTTGACCGCGTTGGACATGGCCCGGCCTTCGGCGATGGTCAACGATAAGGGTTTCTGGCAAAAGATATCCTTCTTGGCGTTGGCCGCCGCGATGGCGATGATCGCGTGCCAGTGATCCGGCGTGGCGATGTACACCGCGTCGATGTCTTTCCGCTCGATGACATCCCGGAAATCCTCGTAAGCCGCGCAGCTTCGCCCGCCGTAGAATTCCTCTACGATCCGGCGGGCCGGCTCGCGTCCCCGGATCGTTCCGTCCCAATAACCAGGACCTTCCGTGTTGACGTCGCAGACCGCCACGACTTGGACGCGCTCGTCTCGCATGAAATCGCGCATCCAATCGGTCCCGTTGTTGCCGGTGCCGATGAATCCCATGGTGATGCGCTGGCTGGGTGCGTTGTCTCCCAAGACCGAGGCGGGGATGATGAAGGGCAGCGCCGCGGCGGCCGACGCCCGGATAAAGCCCCGCCGTGTAAGCTCATGCCGTTTCATAGCCTTTTCTCCTTTCTTTTGTGTGGGTCCGGTCTCAATGCGTGTCCGGCGCTTTGAATTCGCCCACCGGCCGCGCGTCCGATCCCTCTGCGGGGATTTGATCTTCCAGGCCTAAGGCCCAGAAAACCGCGTTGATCAGCAGACGGCGCATGGCTTCATTTTCGAAATCCTTCGGATGTCCCAACGAGGTATAAAAAACCCGCGCGGCCTTTCCGCTTGTGCCGGTAAAGGTCTTGGTCCAAGCCACCGGCTGGGTGAGGGGATACTGATCTTCCTTGCCCACCTTGTCCGAGTTGATGCTTTTACCCGTCAACAGGGGTTGGCAATCACCCGCCATCGGTTCGACATGATACAGCCACGAGGCGCAATGGAACGGTTCGGCGATGCCGCGGAGGATGGGATGCGAAGCCATTTCGGGAATGACCGAAACGTCCGTCGAGGATTGATGCCCGTGATGGGTGATCCACTTCTGGCCGAGCACCTGGATGCCGAACTGGTCATTCCATTTTTGGTTGGGACCTTCTGGATACAGAAACGCGTGGGTGCTGGTACGCAGGCCGATCACGGGCCGTCCGGAATTCACATAATCGAGGATCAAGTTTAATTGTTCATCCGGTAAAGCCCGGAAGCGGGTATAGATCACCATCAAGTCAGCCGTCTTGAGCGCCTCCAGCCCTTCGATATTCTTCTGATATTTCGGATTTCGTTGTTTGGTCTCCGGGTCCACGGCGTAGGCGATGGAGCAGCGAAAACCATGCCGTTCTTCCAAGATTTTGGCGATCATGGGCATGGTGATTTCCGACCGGTATTCGTCGTCTCCCGTGACAAACACGACGTGCGGCTTGACCGGCGCTTCTTCACTCCAGCCGGCTGTTCCTCCCAGAAGCAGACAGATCGACAGAATGATTGAGCAATTCTTGATCATGGGTGATTCCCTCAATTTCTCCGGATCAGCGATCACCGGATGATTTTCGGTTCCAAAGCCCATCCATTCTACTGGAGGAGGATTGCCATGGCAACATGTCGTGGATGCGACGGGATGATCGTAACATTCGGGCCGTCGGAGGGACTACCTTCTCCCAATTTCTACGGACGAGGCGCTTGGGCCCGGTTGTCCGGTTGGGTAAAAGCCTGTGCTTTCACCGGTCAGATATCCTTTTTTTCTGGATTGCGCGTCACTGAACGATGATCAATGCAAACACCTTCTCTTTGCCGGCCTCCGGTGATTCACCGCACCGGTATCTTGCTGTAATCCAGCCGGATTTCGATCCGCCGGTTGAGGAAGGATTCCTTGCGGTCCTCGAGGGGGCGGAATTCGCCGTAGCCGATCGCGGAGATGTTTTGCGGATTGAAGGTCACCCCCGAGGCGGGATCGGCGGACAGTTGCTGAAACAGGCGGACCACGGTCAAGGCGCGCTCGGCAGAGAGTTCCCAGTTGTCCCGGTAGCGGCCGCTGGTGACAGGAATGCGGTCGGTGTGCCCCTCAACCTCGATGTAAAGGTCCGGTGGGCCTTGGGCGCTGAGGAAGCGGGCGAACTGGGTGAGGACCTCCCGTCCCCGGGGTTGCAGATCAGCCTCTCCCAAGACGAAGACGATGTCGGAAGCGAAACCGAAGCGCTGCAACGTCCCATGGACGGTCATGGTGAGGTTGCCTCCCTGGATCAGGTCATGAAAATAAGGATTGCGGTCCAGGGACAACCACAGATCTTGCTGCAGGCGTTTGCGCGCGAGCGTGTCGAATACCTGCGAGAGTTCGAGAAACTGCGCCACCAGCATGAAGATCAAAAACAGGATGATAGAGATGGCAATGTCCGAAAACACCGGCCAGATGTCATCCAGGTTTTCGAGAGCCAGGCCGGAGTAGAGCCTATCGCGGCGGTGGGCGTGTTTTCTCCCAGTCATGATGGCTTGTTCCGGTCTCCCTGGATCCACGACCGCATCCGATGCCACAAAGGGCGGCGGTCCGGGCGGATCACTTCAATGAGTTGCCGTAAATCCTGGCGCATGAGCCGGTATTCCTCAGCCGACTCGCGCACGGCGGTCAGCGTCCGCAAGGATTGCTGGCTCAGTTGCCATAATCCCGCCTTGATCTCTTCCCCGATTCCCGCGGGTGAAGGGCTGGTATCGGAAGGTTCTCCCGCCGGAACGGGCAGGGGACCTGAGGGCAGCGAGAGATAGCCTTCTTCGATCCGCTGAAGGATACGTTGCATCACCTCGTGGAAGTTTTTGAGCACCCGTTGGATCTCTTCCAAACGCGCGGTCTGTGTTTTCATCGACTCCGTGACAGCGCCCTGGAGAGGCTCGAGAAGCCGGGCGAGAGCCTGGGACCAATCGCTGGCAGTCCTCCCGGCCTGGCTTCGCCACCAATCTCGTTCGGCTTGGGCGAGGGCGTTCAAATCCTTGAGTCGCTCGCCGATGGGCTGCAATTGAGTTACGCCGCGGGATTGCAGGGTAGCCAGATCATCCCTCAGATCTTTCGCCGCCTTGTCGATCTGGACGCCCAACTGCACCAGAACTTCGGGAAATGGCCGCATCCGGTCGGACCAATCGGCGTTGAACCGGCGCAACTCGGCGCTCAAGTCCGCCAATTCTTCTTTGACGATCGTCCCCAGGAGCCGGGCGGATTGTTCGCGGATTTCCGCCTCGGGAGTCAGCTTGCCGATGGTTTGCGCCAGAGACAACAGGGTTTCACTCAATTGCCCCAGAACATCATGGGTTTTGCCGGCGGCGCGTTGCAAGCCTTCGCCCGCCTGTTCCAGTTTGAAGATGACGCCGTGCATGTCGGCCTGGTGTCCGACGGCTGAGCGGACCGCTTCGGCCAAACGGATGCTCAATTCGTTTAAACCAGCGGCGGTTTCGCGCACAAGGCCGCCCATCACGTTCTCCACCACCGCGCGGCTGACTTTCTCGACCATCTGGCCTATAGTCCGTTTCCGCGCGCGTTGGGGCGGCGCGATCAGGGGGAGTATTTCAGTGGACAGCAGGGTGTCCAGGCGGCCGATGGACCCGGAACGAGCTCCAGCGGGTCAGAACCAAGAGAGGGCTGAGGACGGCGGCGGCGAACACCCCGGCGAGGGTGGTCACGAAAGCCGTGCTCAGGCCGCTCAGGGTGGAGTGCAGGGGAGCGCGCAGGCTGTCAATGCTATCGAGCGATTCCACCTTGAGATAGACGTCTTGCACCGCGATCAGCAGGCCGATCAGAGTGCCCATCAGACCGATCAAGATAGTCAAACGGGGCAACAGGGTAAAAAATTCCGGCGGCCGGTAGCGCGCCACACAAAGATCGATGACATCGTCCATCCGGTGGGAAAAATGCCGGGAGGAAAGCCGTTCCATGGTCTCGACGGCCCAGCGCAGACCCGGGGCCGGTTTGGAGATTTCCCGCAGCCGCGCGAAGCGTTGGGGGATGGTCAGCGGTTGCCAATCCGTCTTTTGGATGGCACGAGCCACGTTCCGCAATCCCAGCAACAGCATCAGGCGTTTCACGGCATGGAAGCTCATGGCGGTCACACCCGACAGCAGAATCCAGGCGATCACCTCGATCAGAGTCCAAGCGATGCCGGACAACGAGTCCAGGTATTCGCTCAGGGCGGGAGTCGATAAAAGATAGAGAATTTCTTGGGTCAGCATGGATTCTCCCGGCCGGTTGTTTTTGATGCACAGAGGATGGGGATAAATCCCCGCGCCCCCGAAATTTGATCGATCACGGCAATACACCCCGCCCACGGTGGTTCGGGACAGGGGCCGGCGAGATGAAATCGAAACGCGCCTGGTTTTTCACTCTCCATCTCCCAGGTGAACGATCCCATCTCCGGCGGCGGGATAACGCGGAAATCCGCGGGGGCGTCCGGCGGGAAGATCACTCCCGCGTTGAGCGTCCGGTCTCCCTCACCCCATACGATTAAAGGTGGATAACAGGCTAGCCGGTTTTGCGGTGGGAGTGGCAGAATCCGCGTGCGCCGGGTGATGAGAGTCTCATCGGAGTCCACTACCACGTTTCCCTGGCGGGGTCCGGCACAGGCCGCCGGCGGAATAACCAGGAATCGCTCGGGTGCGTCGTGCGATAACACGGCCGTCTGAGGCGGGAACGGGTCCAATCCTTCACTCCGCAACATCACCCGCATCGGCCGTGTTCCCTGCCCTTGGACATGCACGGTGGCGGATTGCGGATCAGCCGGCGAGGTGATCAACTCCGGTGTAAGCGCCGCGAACCAGGCATGTTTTTTGAGCCGGAGGCGCAGTTTCAGACGCCCAAGTTTGATCACCGCTTCTTCGGGAAGGGAAGCAAAGTAGTTTGGCTCAGGCCGTAGCACGAGCCATCCCTCGGAGGCGGATAGTTCCCAAGGTTTGAGCCTCTTGGCCATCGATCGCACGGAATAGCCGTCCGGATTGGCGATCCATATGGCAGGAGCATGAGAAATTACGCTCTGTGCTCCCTCGGGATCTACCCGGACATGATGACCATGCGCGGGCAGGGGATGCAGCCCGTCCCGGCCAAGATCACGGATGCCGCAGAACCAAATTTCCTCCCGCGGCGATTCCCTGGAAACCGTGGGAAGCACCCAAATCCCTTCCCGGCTGTCCCAATCCGGTACAATCCGGCCGGTCTCGATTAGGTTAGACAAGGTCTTGCGTTGGAACGTGTAGAATGCCGGTTCTTCCAGGCACGGCGCGCCCAGGCAAACCGAACCGGCTTCTCCTATCCGCAACTCGGTTTCCCGTTGCCCTGCCCGCGGATGCAGGCGGATCGGTCCAGGCACAGGCACGCGGGGTGGCTCGCTGGATTTTAACTCCACTTCGACTTCGATTTGAGCAGCGGGAGGAGAAGGCGGATTGATTTGGGATAGCACGTGCGAGGGAATTAAATCCACCTCCGGCCGGAGAAGGGAAGTATCGCCCAGGGATTGGAAATACGACGCAGGACAAGGAGGATTACCAGGCATCATATGTTATCAATACGGATGTTATCAATACGGAACTTTTCGGAATTTCTTTCGGATAGATTAGGCGTAAATCGATGGTTTGCGCACGATTTGCCCGGCCGCGGTCCGGTAGCCGCGTTTTTTCACGAGCCGGACCGTCGAGCCCGAAGCGCTGAGATGATTCTCGTTATTATGCAGTTGGGGATCGAAGGGATCGCCCGGCTCCACGGGGAACAACTCCAGGCCCAACGGATTCAATAAGCTGGAAAAATATAAGGTGACAATTTCGGGCACGTTTTCATGCCGCGATTTCCATTGGGCTTCCAAGGACTCAATTTCGTCCAAGTGCCGGGGAAGAAATTCGTTTACAATTTTCGCGTACGTCTGGACTATCGAATCCTCGCTCGCAGAAAAAGCGGTCAGGCCATCCAACAAGTTTTGATAGGCGCGCCGCAATAGTTGGAACGCATAACGCCGGCTAGTGGAATCCAGGTCAAAATCCGAAACCGGAGGCACGTCTGGATTCGACAGCCATTTTTCTGTTTGATTTTGCAGGAGAATTTTTTGAAATTTCGCGTAAGAGGGAATCTCAACCTTCGCGAAATAACTGAGAACATCAGGGCCAGTCAGCCATTCTAAGATTTTATCGCATTCCGTCACGAACCGGTGGATTTCGTTGTGGAAATCCGGATTTACTTTCTCCAGATTGAGGCGGGCGGTATGAGCGGATTCCAGAAGGGCGGTAAAATTGTCCAGCATTTGGAAATAGCGGTTGCCGGCGAGCGCAGGTTTGCGGGCGGCCAGAATTTCTCCGCATCGCTTCTTGGCCAGGTTCGCGAAGGTTTTGCGCAGAGTCTCCTTATACTCCTCGAAGGCGGTTTCCGGATGGTAGGCGCGGATTTCTTTTTGAATTGCTTCCAGTTGCCCGTGGATGTCTATGAGCGATTGGTTCGTTTCTTGAATTTGACTGTTCGTTTTTTTCACAATCTCAGCCAGATCTTCTATTTTCCGTTTCAGAGTATCGAATTGATCCAGGATTTTCGGCTCAATCGCCGGCATTGCCGGTTTGGATTCCAGCCGGATTCCTGCAGCGCCCGGCGAAGCAGGGGAAACCACATTCCGGGAGGAGCCTGGATATGACTCCGAAGGGTGCGGAGCAGGGAAAGCGGTGGGAGATACCTTCTTTGTTTGACATACAACGCGGAACTGATAATCAAATTGATTATTGTCCTCTAAACGAATGTAAAGTTTGCCCTCGGCCTCCGGTTGGTCTATGGCATGCAAGATCAGCGAATGGGAGGAGATGAAGGCGTTGCGTTCCGGATCCTCCCAAAAGGAGCGGCCTTGCGCCGGTACGGATGGATGCTCGAAATAGACGTCTTTGACCTTGAGGTTGTTGATGAGCCGTGGCACCGAAAGCGCGCACTCGATCACATGATTCTCCCGTTCCTCGATCAGGATTCGAAATCCTTTCCACATAAGGTTGGGATAATTGGACGCCTTAGGAGTGGCGCTGTACTCTACGATATATTGATTCCCGGCTATCTGTTTAAAGTACGAAGACCAACCGCTGGAACCCGGACCGGATGAATAATCGCCGCGCAAGATTCCCCTCCTTACGTCCAGAGTATTGGAAATGATATTTCCTGGCTTTCATTTCCGGTGGCCCATTCAACAGTGATATGGATTTCGCCGTTCAGCTGGCGGGCCAACCGGCAAACCGCCTTGTCCGGCGTGGATTCCGACCGGCCTTGTGTCAATCGGAACCAGGCCAACGGGTGCAGGGCCGTTGTATTGTAACCATACCAAAATTCCAACACGGCTGGTTTTTCTTTCCGCCCCCGGATTTCATATTCCAGCGCCGTTGTGATGGCAGCGTCTTCGCGGATTAGGGGGCGCAATCCCCATTGCAGCACCCGCAATCCCAAGACGCCTCGGCGGGAAATTTCTACGGCCCATTTCCGGTTCAGGATTTCTTCTACCATACGGGGCACATTACTCAACCTGTCATCCAAGGACTCCAAGGTTGTACAATCGATTAAGGCTCCAATATCCCGCCCGGCTTCCCGGATCGCACGGATGGTTTCGTTCTTCTCCTCCCGCCGGCATTGATACACCAACTCCGCCGCCACCGTGTTTCCACTCGCGTGGATGGTTATCAAGGAGCCTTCCACTCCCAGCACCCGGTCCCGTAGCACGGTGTAGATGGCTGCCGTTGGGGAGTCTTTCCACGTTTGCCCCAAGGCCAGCGCCACCGCCCCATCCACGAGAAACACGGGACCCGGCCACCCGGCTCTGCGCGCCGCGCTTCGCAAGAAAGCTCCAGCCCGGGGCGGAGTGCCCGCCGGGAGCAATAAAATCAACCATTCGTTCCTGTGACCCGGCCGCTCCGTAAAAACACGCCGGAAGAGCGGAAACAGGGCCGTCCCGGCGCTCGTGGGCGGCATGGAATCCACTGCCTGCGCCGGATGGGCGATGTACGGCCGATCCTCGCTGGATTCCCTATCGGGTGCCATGCCCTCATCCTGATCCCAGGCGATACCCCTATCCCGGGGGATTCCCCACCAGCCATCTTGCGCTTGACCCGTGCGGCCTTCATGATCCGCCCAATGAGGTGGAATCCGGCAGAAATCAATGGCCAAAACACCCATCGGCGGGAGCCTCCTTCAGTCCATATCGGGCCTGGGCCAAAGCTGGAAAGGTTCATTGTGCGAAGATCCGGAGCCGCCGGGGAGGAGCGTCAGGGTGAGTTGCTCATCCTCTGAAAATTTGATTTGCAATCGCGCTTCACGGATTTCCCCGTGATTCCATCCTGGGGGTGTCACGGGGACCTCGGCCAACTCCCGGTAATCCTGGTCGAGCACGGCTTGGTTGAGTTCCCGCCGGTCCGATAGATCCACAAACGATTCGATCACCCGGATTCGCAATCCGTAATATAAGGGGTAATGAATGCCTCCCTCTTGTTTTTTAGAGGTGCAGATCACTTCCGCGGGCAGGGGAGACAAGCGGCGGATAACCGGAACGAACGCGCCGGCTCCGATCGCCCCCGTGGGCTTTTGGAGAAAAATGGACACCCGGCTGCAGCGGTTCATCTCGACCTGCGCCAAGTCATCCAACTTGCCATAGATGGCGGCTCCCAGCGCCACGGCTTCCTTGAGCGGTTGTAAAAGCCGCACCTCGACCGGCTCTCCCTCGTTGGCTTCTCGCACGGCTTGCCGGAGGGCTTCCCGGATGAAAGGAAGTTGGCTCGATTGCCCGCTCATCAACACGCGGGAAAGACGGGCATGAGGATTCCCCTCCCGCCGGGCACGCTCCCGGAAGCGGGCGATCATGTGACGAACCATGTCCAGCGCCCCCGTCAGCCCCGCCAATATTTCTTGCTTCAACTCGTCCCGTTCGTTATTGATTTTGTACGGAAAAGTCAATTCCGAATCCTTTGTGCTTTTCCCATCGGCCGGCACAGTTTTGACATTAAATTGTGGAACAATTGGTTCAAATACAATTGGATCACCCGTATGGGTTTCCTGCAAATCGAGATAGCCAATCTTAAGATTTTCAGCGTCGTAATACAAATTGACATAGTTTTCAATCGCAGTGTCCGTGAAACGGTCCCAAGCCGTGGAATACGCGTCCCAGCGGCGGTAGGGGATCTGTACCGCTTCTTGATTCTTACGCGCCTGGCCATTGGCGGCTTCGCAGGCCCGCTCATAGAGCCGTTGGGCGATCAATTCGGTGATCTTCTCGCCCCCGTAATCCGTCGTGCCGTCGAAATCCAAATGGCGGATGACGCAGTGATAGGTATTGGGATCATAGAGAACTTCGCAGAGGGTCATATCAATGGTCCCGCCCCCGAAGTCGAAGACCAGCACGGTTTCCTGTTCCACCGGTTCTTCTTCCGGCGCGGCATGGTCAAGCACGTAACGACCGATGGTATGGTAGAGGATGACGGCGGTGGCCTCATCGAGAAACGTGACCGTCCACTCGTCTGGATCCTCCTTGCGTTCCCGGATGGCGTGGAACAGCGCCGCCCGCAAGGCTTCGCGTTGCCGGGTCCAGAACCGCACGGGATGGGTGAGCACCAAACGGCGGTGGCTGAGCCCGGTTTCTTCTTCCACGGCCAGCAGGATCCGTTGCAGGTAATCAGCGGCAATGGAATCCAATGTTTTGTTCCGCACATCCGGCATGAGGGGGAAGCGGTAGATCTCGCCGAAGCCGATCCGCGGTTTGAAAAAACTGACCACGCGCCGCCCGTGGATGGGATTTTGCTTCATCCGGGCGCGGACCGGATCCCCCACGCCGGCCACCCGGACGCTTTTCGCGGTCCAGTCGCTTTCGCTGTCCCCGGCGGGAGCGTATTGCACGAGGGTAGCCACTACATGCGGATTGATAGGTTGTATCTTCCGGTTAGGCCAGTGAACCAGCGGGGTGAGAGGAATCACCTGCGGCAGATCGCGGTCGTCGAAATGCGCCGCCGAAGTGTTGGTGTTGCCGAAATCGATGCCCAAGGGCCGGTTGTAGTCGGGTTTGGAAACCACGATGTGGATCGGCAGGGGTGTATGAACCGGCGCGCTGTTTTCCACGGAAGCCACCAACCGGATTTCGCTTTGCGTGCTTTCCCCCGACCAGCGCTCGGCGTTCAGCACCAACGTTCCGATTTCGATCCGCTTGGCTTGTTTTTCAACGAAGAATGGCGGAGTCCGCGCGGGTTGCAGGTATGCCAAAAATCCCTGCTTTCGCAAATGCTCCGGAACCTCGATGTCTAACTTCGTGACGGAGAAGATCCGCGGGCTCCGGTTCAGCATGATGAGGCCGAACGAACGTTGATACCCTTTGAGGACCCGCGGGAGGATCTCCTCGGGCAAATCCACCTGGAGGGTGAATGCGGCGGGGACCTGCTTCCGCAGAGTGAAGGAGTCGGTCCGCAAGGGAGCCGCTAATCCCTGGACCTTCAGTTCGATGAATACCACCCGTTCCCGCGTCTCACCTGGAAAGAGGGCCTCCGGCGATTCGAATTGGAACGCCACCGGTTGTTGGCTCCGTAAGAGGCGGTGGGAGACCGGCACTGTTTTGTCCAGGGGAACCTCTTCTTTCCCATCGCGGGTTTTTACCACGACGTGGTTTTCGTCCGACAGCATCACATCCTGATCCACGGCCACCAGGGAAATGGTGAACGGTTCTTCCACGCGTTCCACGATGTGAATCCGCCCCTCCTGAAAATGGGCCGTTTCAACTCGGGGCGGCGGCATGAGGGGGATTTCGATGGCATTGAGTTGAATGCGGCCCCGGCTGGCCTCTTCCCCCTCCGGGTGGATTTGCAGCACAATCTTCGCGCGGGTTTTGGCTTCGGGAATCATGGCCACTTGGAAGGAAACCCTGGCCTCCGTTTGGGGGGGCAGTGTCAGGGGATGAGCCAACTCGGCAGCCAAGGCCTCGCGTTCCGGGGGCCGGGGAGAAATCCATTCCAAACCGGTGATGGTCAAGGGAACAATGCCCGTATTGCGGATCTCGAGATCGACGGGCAGACATTCGCTTCCCATGATCCAGGGAGCCTGGATATTGGGAAGGGGAATGGCCTCCAGGGCGCGCATCCGCCGCCCGCAAAAACCGCAGTAGTAGTCGGTCTCTGGATTGACCGGCCAGCGCAAGGCACAAGGACAGCGTTCCATGCGATAATCACTCATGGTTCGTTGGGGGACCAGCCGGCCGGCGGAGCGGTCCTTTCATTCCGTGGCCGGATTTCCCCGGGGAATAATTGTTGAATCACCCGCTCGGTGATCTGCTTGATCTCTCGTTGGCGGCTCCGGTCGTTGGCATGAGCCTCCCACAATTCATTGGCCAAGGCTTCCACGTTATCCTGTCCCAGGTCTTTCAATACTTCCCGCACGCGTTCGATGAAA
>JABLXU010000083.1 GCA_013177805.1 Candidatus Omnitrophota bacterium | reverse complement strand
TCCGCCGACCCATACCCCTATTACCCCGCCGACGAAGACGCCTGTGATTCCGCCTACGAACACGCCCACGGCTCCCGCCGGTCCTACACCCACGCTGCCGGCGGGGACTATCCAGCCGCTGTACCGCAACAGCCTGGAGGGGGCAGATCTGACATCCAATGACGCGTTAGAAATCGCCGGGACCTTCTCCGGCCTGACGCCTGCTTCCTGGCTCGTGACCGACGTGGTTCCCGCCGGCGGAGAGAGCCTGGGGGTTCAGGGCAACACCCTGCGGATAACCGTGCAGCCGGGATCCGGCTCGTTGTACCTCTTCAGCAATGCCCAGCCGCAGGCGGTTCCCGGGAAAGCGCTGGTGCGGATCACGGCA
This sequence comes from Candidatus Omnitrophota bacterium, assembly GCA_013177805.1. Lineage (GTDB taxonomy): Bacteria > Hinthialibacterota > Hinthialibacteria > Hinthialibacterales > Hinthialibacteraceae > JABLXU01. The sequence goes on along the minus strand of JABLXU010000083.1, from coordinate 8,829 downwards.
TGGACCAGCAATCCGGCCGCGCAGGTATTTGCCGGGATCATCGATACCGATGCCGCGGGCAATCTGGTGGGAACGGACCTGGGGATGAACCAGTTGACTTCCACTCCCGTGTTGACCAAGAGCTGGCGGGTGGTCACCGCCCTGCACGAATCGCAAACAGGCTACGTGAAACCCTTCGTGCAGGTGGCCGGCGGCGCGGCGGGCAGCGAGGTGTACATTGATAATATCGAGGTTTATCACCTGCAGCCTGGCTTGTGCTACCCAGCGGAACTGCTGGGAGTGACCCGGTAAGCCCACACTCGGCGGGGATGCGCCGGGGAACGATCCGGCGCATCCCCGCTCTTCCCTTCCTTCATCTGCTTGATCTTCCCCCGCTCTTCAAGTTAAATACCCGATCAACCGGCTGGATGTACAGAATGAGCGTGTGATTTCTCGAGGCTGGATTTCCGGAAATCCCGGAGCCGCTTCACGGTTCCAACCATAAAAAATTATGAAGATCCTCTACTTTGACGTATTCGCCGGCATCAGTGGTGACATGTGCCTGGGGGCGCTGGTGGACCTGGGATGTCCCGCCGGGGAAATCCGTGCGGCGCTCCAGGATTTGGAAATCCCGGGTTTCGATCTCCATTGGGAACCGGCGCGCCGCGGTCCGTTAACCGGCCTCCAAGCGCATGTCACCGTGCAAGAAGAGCATCACGTCCACCGCACTTTGGCGGATGTGCTCTCCATCGTGGACCGGACGGCATGGCCGGGGACCGTGCGGGAACAGATCGAGAAGGTTTTTACCGCGCTGGCCCAGGCGGAAGGACGGATTCACGGGAAACCCTACGACCAAATCCATTTTCACGAAGTGGGCAGTTTCGATGCTATCGTGGACATTTGTGGAACCTTGCTGGCCGTTCACCTCCTGGGCGTGGAACGGTGCGCCGCCTCCAAAATCCACGTGGGAGAAGGGTTCGTTGAAACCCGGCATGGCAAGTTGCCGCTTCCGGTTCCCGCGTCGGCGGCTTTGCTGGAGGGTTTCAGCATTTATTCCACAGGCCGGCCCGTGGAGATGGTGACTCCCACCGGGGCGGCTCTGTTACGCGTGCTGGCGGGGGGATCGTCTTCCCTGCCCTCCATGACCGTGGAGCGAATCGGGTATGGCGCCGGTTCACGCGAAGCGGACGATCTGCCCAATATGTTGCGCGTGTTTCTCGGAAGCACGGGATTTGCGGTCACGGATACCGTGACGGTCATCGAAACTAACATCGATGACATGAATCCCGAGTTCTACGAGCCGCTAATGGACGCGCTGTTCCAGGCGGGCGCCCTGGATGTGAGCCTCACGCCCCAGATGATGAAAAAAAACCGGCCCGGCACGCTGCTGAGTGTGATCGCCCCCCCCGCGCTCCGGGAAACCTTGGCGCGGGTGATCTTGTCGAACAGCTCGTCCATCGGCCTGCGCATGCACGATTGCGAACGGCGGGTGTTGCAACGCGAGGCAGTGGAAGTCCAAACACCGTGGGGATTGGTGCGCGGCAAGGTGTGTTGGGGGCCGGGCGTCTCCAAGCGCTTCACTCCCGAGTTTGAGGATTGCCGCCGGATTCATCAGGAATTCCAGATCCCGCTGGCGGCCGTTTATCAGGAAGCTGTACAAGGGTATTGGCATCCTATGGCTCCCCACTGAGCGGAGGGCAGGGGATCCGGGAGCAACCGCGAAACCACAACAAGGAACCACGGGCATGAAGTCCAGAAAAATTCAGGTGCTGACTGCCTTCGCGATCGGGGCCGTTTGCTTATATTTATTCGCCCGGAAAGTGGAAAACTGGCCGGAAGTATGGGCGGCCATGCTGCAGACGCACTATGGGTATTTCGCCTTGGCCGTGCTGCTCAGCGCCAATTCCATCCTGATCCGCGCTTTCCGTTGGCAATGGCTGTTGGGCGAGCCGTATGTGCCGGTCCACCGGTTGTTTCTGATCGCCAATATCGGGTTCATGGGCAACGGCGTTTTCCCCGCCCGGATGGGAGAATTAATCCGGCCATTCCTGGTCTGGCGTTCCACGCCGCATACGTTCCCGACCGCGCTGGCCACCATCGTGGTCGAACGGATTTACGATCTCCTAGGCCTGCTGTTGATCCTGGCTTATGTGTTTTATGTCTTTCCGTTTCCCTCGGTGGGGGATTCCGCTGGAGGCGATCCCCAGGCAACCATCCAATACCTGGCCAAATTGGGCGTGATGGTGTTCCTGGTCCTCTTTGGCGCCATTGCCGTGATGACCTACGCGCCCGCGTGGAGTCTAAGGGCAGCCCGGACCGTTTTCCAGCCCTTGCCCCAGGCGGTTTCCGGCAAACTGTTGAAGGCGGTGGAATCGTTCGAACAAGGCGCGAACACGTTTCGGAAACCCAAGGCTTTTTTATACTGCCTGACGTGGACCATGATCCTGTGGCTCTCCATCGCTTTCAGCGAGCTTGTGATCCTTTGGGCCATGGGCATCACCGAAGTGGGCATGGCGGGCGCGTTGTTCTTGATGGTAGGGTTGTGTTTCGCGGTCATGTTTCCTCAGGCTCCCGGTTACCTGGGCCCGTACCAGTTCGCCGTGCAGCTGATTCTGGCCAAGACCTTCCGGGTCGATTCGGGGCAGGCCACGGCGGCGGCGTGGATCATGTGGCTCTCCCAAGTGCCTCCGGTGATCCTGCTGGGATTCATATCCTTACTGATTATGGGGGTGTCATTCAAGGAGATTGCTCGCGTCCAGGAAGAGATTCCTCCCGAAACGCCCGCAGCCCCTCCCCCGCCCATGGGTTCGAGTTGAGATGGACCTGCAGCTGGACGAGGATTTACTAACTCCCGAAAGCCTGACTGCGTGGATCCGGCAGTTGGGGATCCACCTCGACTTGCGGGAGTTGGACGCTATGCCCGCGCGGCCGCTGGTCTTTTCCGAGTACCGCCTGACGCCGCCCGCCATCATAATCTACCGCTACAAGCCCTTGGAAGAATGGCTGAACCTGATGTGCCAGCGCCATGCGGGGTACTATGGCCCTTGGTATTACCTGCATGCCGCATTCCGGTTGTATTTTCACCTGGAGCTGAACGGACTGTACGAAATTGAGCGGAAATGGCATCACCGCTGTTTCCACCGTTTGGAAACCTTAGAGGAACGGGCTTACCGGTTCGCACGGGAAATCCTGGGCACACAATACGATCCGGCGCGCTTCGACCGGGAGGTGGAGAAGAACTTCCAGCCAGGGTAAGGGAAGTCCATACTGGATGAAAAATCACTCATTGCTATCAAGTAAATAATTGCATGTTTTAGAATTAAACTGCAAAAAAAAGTACTACTCCTTGCTCTTCCAATCCCTCTTCTACTCCTCCTCGACATCCGCAACTTGTTCGGGATTCATTGTATTTCCCTCACCACCGCCGCCAGAATTTCCGCGATGGTCCGATGGCCTTCCTCGTTGGGATGGATAGGGTCGCCGGGGATCAGGAGATGCCCGAAGGGGATGTGATCAAGAAGATGCACGGGGGATGCCCAATCCGAGCCCGGAGGAATGCTCATCAAGTCCACGCGGTGATAAAAGCGGATGGCCTTGGGCGTGTTTTCGTACACAGGCGGCTCACCGGGCAGACGGCCGTTGAGGAACGTGTAATCCAGCGAGGGATTCTCTCCCGCCTCGAGTTCCACTAAGGTCAGCGCCCGGGACCAAACCTGGTCGCCGGCCTGTTCGTCCCCATGCGTGGCGTCATCGTACAGAGATATATACCGGGGCCAGTTCGAGGGGTCCTGGTGATGGAACACCAGGTATACGCCCTGATTAATCCGGACCGTGTCCGGAATCCACACCCGGAAAAGCCACTCCGGCAGTTGGGGATTGGCCGCCGGGCTGGAGCCTGGGCGGCTCAGGTTCAATTCTAGACGCTTTCGCTCTTCTTCATCTCCTCCGAGCGGCTCGAACCGCTTCCGGAGATCCACCCAGGGGGATTCCAGGGACTGAGCGAGGCCGGGAATGATCTCCCGTACCCACGAGTTGGGCAGATCCAGGTTGACGAAGATTGGACGCGTTCCGTATTGCGCGGCGTCTTGGGCGATGGCCGAGAGGTTCCGCTGGTATTCCTCGCGGCTCACCCGAGGATGCCAGATGCGGTCCACCGCGCGTTGGTGGCAGAGCGCGTCCACCGTGTTTTTGGGGCGGGACAGGAGGCGGTCAACAAGCCATGCCCCGAAGCGGCTGTAGTCGTATACGATCAAGGGAAAACCGGACAGCCCCGAATCCAGGTGGTTCTCCATCAGCAAGGCATGAAATTCACTTTCGGGAAAGCGGCTTTCGTACGAGTCGTTGAAGCCATAAGCCAGGATCAGGATATCCGGCCTGAACTGCTTCACCAGCCGGTAGTATTGTTGCAAGCCATGATAAGAGGTGTAGCCGGGCACGCCGAAGTTCAGCACTTCATAATGGGCCGGGGAATTTTCGTTCAGCAACGTCTCCAACACGCGGGGATAGGCGTCTTCTTCCCGAATCATCCACCCGAAGGTGCACGAATCCCCCATCACCGCTACACGGATCGTCTCCGGCGGCTTGGTTACGGTGATTTCCCGCATCCGCAGACCGTACGCGTTGGTCGTGATGGGCACGGAGTAGGGGATATTCCGGCCGGTAGGGAAATACTCTCGCAGATCCTCAATCCGGGCGTGAGGGCGTACAACGCCATAGGAATACGGAATGGTCAGCAAATCAATAAATTCCCGCTGTTTATCCGCGGCGCTGGATTGTGTGAAGAGCGGACGCAGGCGGAAGGCGAGTTCGATCCCCCCCAGGCAGACCAATATGGTTCCACAGACAAGAAGAAGGTTGAGGATCCAGGGACGGAAAGAGTCCATGGTGTGCATCACCGCGCCGCCGGCGCCGGATTACCCGGTTTTCCGCAATACAGGCGATGGATCAGTTCCAGACCTTTCAAAGTCAACATCGGTTCATGATAATCGAAGAGCGTTTCTCCCGCGAACAAGCCGCTGATGCCCCCTGTGCCGATCACCCGCGCCCGGGCGCCTATCCATGATTTCATCCGCCCGATCATGCCTTCGATCATACCCAGGGCGCCGTAATAGACGCCGGATTGGATCTGCTCGATGGAATTGGTGGCGATCAAATGGCTGGGTTTTTCCAAATGAATTTGGGGTAAGAGGGCGGCGCGGGAGGTGAGCGCCTCCAGGGAGATCTTCACGCCCGGCGCGATGGCCCCTCCCAGGTATTCTCCCGCGGCGGAGATCGCCTCGAAGGTGGTGGCGGTTCCCAGGCTGACCACGATCGCTGGGAGTTCGAACAGGTGGATGGCGGCGAAGCAGTTCACCACCCGGTCCACACCCACGGTTTCGGGATTATCAACCCGCAACGGCAGGAGACGGGTCTTGAAGTCTTCCACCAGGATGGGAGTGATTCCCAGGCGGTACTCGATCTGGTTCACCACCAACGGGGTTAACGGGGGAACGACGGAAGCAAGGATAGCGTGATCCAATTTTCCTTCTACCTGCCAGGGATTCAACACCGGTCCCAGGCGGTCAAAGGTTGAGGGGGTGGAAGGCAGAAACACATGTTTGCGCAGCTGGGTGTGTTCAAAGAGGGCGATATCGGTCGATGTGTTTCCGATATCGACGGCCAACAAGCGGGTGGAAGACATGGAGAATCACTGCTCGGAGGCTTGGGCGCTGCCGGGCGAATACAGCCGGCTGTTGGTCGAACCCCGTTCGCGGGCGATTTTTTCGCGCACCGGTTCGGGAGGCATGTCGTAGATTGCCCCAATGCGGGATAACGGCCAATAGCGGAAAAAGGCCTTGCCCATGACGTTTTCGATGGGGACGCCGCCCCACGCCCGGCTGTCCCAACTGTTGCGGCTGTTGTCGCCGAACACGAATACTTCCCCTTCTGGAACCACGAAATGGGTTTCATCGTTGCGGCGCAGGGGATAATATTCGTTCTCCAGGAAAAACTCCGGTTCGGTGACCATCTGGCCGTTGCGGTAGATATGCCCGTTATTGATATCAATGCGGTCACCTGGCAGTCCCACTACCCGTTTGATGTAATACGGTTTTAGGTCCGAATCGAGATTGGGGATGTTTTCCGTCTTGAAAACGATGATGTCGCCTACTTGGATATCCCGGAAGTTGTAAATGAACTTATTGACGAAAATGCGGTCGCCGATCTGCAGGGTGTCGAGCATGGAGGTAGAGGGGATTTTATAGGCCTCGAGAATGAAGGATTTGATGATCAACGCCAATATGAGCGCCGTATATAGGGCTTCGAAGTTCTCGTAAAAACGCTGGTGGCGGCCGATATGATTGACGACGGCCCGCCCCCACGTGAAATACCGCAGTTTGTCCGCCACTAAACGATATAAGCGTCTCATGCCTGTCTCGACCCGAGTTTGCTTTGATTAATCCAGGAAATGAACGAACACCTCATTGCTGAGCATGTACGCCCTGGGAGTAAGTCGAATCATTTCCCCATTTTGTTCCAAGAGTCCCCGTTCTAGCAAATCCTGGATTGCCTTACCCCACCGTTCCATTAAATTATAGCCGAAGCGCTCTTTAAAATGGAGAAGCGAAACCCCTTCCGTTTGGCGCAAACCAAAAATCATCACATCGGATGCCATCTCCCTTGGGGTTATCGCCACCCATTCCGCCAACAAATCCGGATGGAGAAAAGCGCTTTGCCGGTCGGCAAGATTCCTCCACCCGCCTGAAAGCAATGTCCGCTCGTACTGGTCTATTCCCGTAATCAGACCGTACCGGATGCCTCGGAACATCCCATGCGCGGACACCCCGAAGGCAAGGTATTCGTCCCGGTTCCAGTAAAGCCGGTTATGGCGGCACTCATACCCCGGACGGCACCAGTTGGAGATCTCGTAGTGAGTCCAACCTGCCTGGGATAAAATATCCCGTGCTTCATCATACATCGTAATGTACGTTTCATCCAGCACGGGCGTTATTTTCTCTTCCCGCCGCAACCGGTCGAGAAGAGTGCCTTCCTCGTAAGTCAGGGCATAAGCAGCGAGGTGATCTACACCACAGGCCAAGGCTTGCCGGAGGTGAGAGGTCCAATTCGCCACGGTTTGCCCCGGCAGGGCGAAGATCAAATCGAGCGACAGGTTGTCGATTCCAGCCCGGCGCACGTTATCCACGGCCTGGAATATCTGTTCCCGGGAATGGACTCGGCCGATGCGCGCCAATTCCTCTCCGTCAAACGACTGCGCTCCCAAACTGACCCGGTTGAGACCCAATGGACTCAGCGTCTCGAACAGTTCCCGCGTGGCGCTTTCGGGATTGGCCTCTAAGGTAATTTCCGCGTCCGAAGCAATGAAATAATGTGCAAACACCGCCTCGAGAAGCCGGGCCAGGCGGGAAGGTCCCATCAGGCTGGGCGTCCCCCCACCCAAAAAAATGGTGGAAAAAGTCTGTTCGGCGGCCGCTTCCGCCCCCATCCGCAGATGAATCAAAAGCGCTTCGAGATAGCGGTCCATTGCCGATTCCGAGGCGGGGGGGCCCGAGATAAACGCGCAGTAATTGCATTTGGCGCGGCAAAACGGGAGATGAAGATAGATTCCGGCCTTTTGCCCGGTTATACCTCGCGGTAATTCGTGATTTGGACGGAAAACAGGGAAGTTTTGAACCGTCTTCTCCATGGAAGGGAAAAATTTTCCCGTAACCCCTCGAAATGATTATGGATTATTTCCCGCTTTAATCCTAGCAACTCCATAAAATGAAACAAGTTACACCTTCGAATGCATATTCCCGGCGGATTGGAACATCGATTGCGTAATTCCTGAATCGGCCAAATACTGGATCGGCCAAATATAAGGATACCGCGTCTTCGCCGGCGAGCGGCTGTCGGGGAAAACACGGAGGTTTTCTCCGGCAGAATAAAAATTCATATCTTATTCAAGGGAGAAACGGTCTTTTCACTCGTAACCCTTTGACGGTAAAAAAAGTTCTGCTGCAAGTAACGGCATTCAGGTGGATCATGAAGGATCCGGCATTGGCAAAAGAACAAGACATTCGCCGGGAAGCATATCTGCTGGCGTCAAGAAATCCATGGTTGCTTTGGCGCTTGAAAATCTTAGAATCCGGCTATCTCCCTCCCCTGGTTCCCGGAGAAGTGCCCCCCGAATTGCTCCAAATCACCCATCAAATCCAGGCAAGCCGGGAATACCACGCGAAACCGTTACTTGATCACGCCAAGGAAATGCGGGTTCGTGAAAAACAGTATTTTACAAAGATTTTTACCATATTGATGCTCACAGTTACTTTGATTTTTGGATTGAGTTTTCTATTGGCTCTCAAACAAACCCACAAATTCCGCATTGGAGTGATCGAAGCCCTGCTGCCTCGCGCGGAAGTCCACACCTCCCTTTCCACCACCGAAGAGTTAGTTCCTCACCAGGGAGAATAAATCACCGGAAGACAATTCAAGCCCTTAAAATCCGCGTAGAACAGGGTTAGTAGAACCGGGTTATTTATATAATGCCGCCAGCGCGCCCCGGATATAGGCAAACGATTCAATCATCCCTGGCAGGGGATGGTCGGCGTTTTTCTCGTACTCCAAGGCCACATGCCCCGTGAATCCCACCTCTAACAAGGCTTGAAGCACACCGGGAATGTCGATTACGCCGCGGCCCACTTCCGTGGCCCCGCCCTTGGCGTCACGGGAGGTTACGTCCTTGATATGGAAGTCATACAGCCGGTCGTGCACGGCATGGACCGCCTCGACCTCGTTCAATCCCAAGCGCACCGTATGGACCACGTCGATACATACGCCCATGTGTTCACCGAACTGCTTGGCGCTACGGTAGGA
>JABLXU010000082.1 GCA_013177805.1 Candidatus Omnitrophota bacterium | reverse complement strand
AAAGGCCATGTAGTTTCCTTACTGCACACGATGCAAAAACTGCCTCATTTGATTCAAAGTTTTTTCCGGCATCCTAAACTAAGCTATATTACAATGTAATGTCGGGATACTTACGTAAGGATTAATAAAAGTCCAGCGAAAATTTAAGAATAAACCATCACCCCCGGATGCGGGGAAGTAATACGCAACACGCGTTCAAGCCGCTTTTCCACCTCCCGGATGATTCGAACTATCTGTTGTCTAGGCGGAGGGGGTCGAAACGTTGTTTTTTTCTTTTCGCCACAAGAACAGGGTACCTCAGGAAATCATGGATAAACTGTCAGATTAAAAGAGAGGACCGCCTATGATGACGTACTATGTGAAAGTCTATCTGTCCGCGTTGGCCGCATTCTTGGTAATCGACATGGTCTGGTTGCTCATCGTGGCCCGCGAGTTCTACCGGAAGCACTTGGGATTTCTGCTGAGCGGCCAGCCCAATTGGTACGCGGCCGCCGTCTTTTACCTGCTTTTCGTAGGTGGAGTGCTGGTGTTCGCGGTTGAGCCGGGACTCAAGGCCAACTCGTTGCGCAAGTCCGTGTTGCTGGGGGGATTCTTCGGTCTGATCACTTACGCGACCTATGACCTGACCAACCTGGCCACAGTAAAAAACTGGCCCTGGATGGTGACGGTTGTGGACATGGCCTGGGGCACGTTACTGACGGCGGCGGTCAGTTGCGCCGGATACCTGGCTGGTTGTTGGCTCCGGTGACTACGGCGGGCGATCCGGCACCCGGCGCGCTGGCGGCGGGATCGAGGTTGAGGAGAAGCCATTTGCCTCTACGTTACCCGCTTCCGGAACAGGTAATGCGATACCATCCATTCCTGCCCGCGGCGGAATCCAAACAACTCCGCGCAAGCCATGAAAAACACCCGCCAGCGATTCAGCCACCGTTCGCTTTCGGCTTTTCCATACACGGATTCCAGGATGGGCAGGACGCGGGCCCGGTTCCGGTCGAGATTTTCCAGCCAGGCGTACGCGGTGCGCCAATAATGCCGGCCGTCCACCCGCCAATGCTTTTCTAACACCAGGTCATCCTGAAAATACAGCAAGAGATCGTCCGCAGGCATCAATCCCCCGGTGAAAAAATACCGTCCCATCCAATTCGCCGCGCCTTCTGTCTCGAAGGGATACGTGAATTCACGATGGGTGAAGATATGAACAAAGAGTTTCCCCTCGTTTCGCAACCATCCCGCGATCCGTTTCAGGATTTCCTGGTAGTTGCGCAGATGTTCGAACATCTCCACCGACACCACCCGGTCGAATGTCCGGTCTGTCGCGAAATCGTTGATGTCCGCCGTGTGAACCACGACATTGGCTAATCCCCGGCGTTGGCATTCGCTTTCGATGAAGGTCCGCTGCGAATGCGAATTCGAGACCGCCAGGATCCGGCCGTGGGGAATCTGTTCCGCCATCCATAACGTTAATGAACCCCAGCCACAGCCCAGTTCCAGGATCTCCATCCCGTCCGCCAGCCCGGCCCGGGCCCAGGTCAGCCGCAGCATCGCCGCCTCGGCTTCGTCCAAGGTATTCACGCCTTCCGGCCAGTAACACGCGCTGTATTTCCGGTGTTTTCCTAGAACATATTGAAAGAATTCCGCCGGTACGTCGTAGTGTTGCTCATTGGCTTTCTCCGTGGCCAGGGCGATGGGGCTTTGCCGCAGTTCTTGGACCAATCGCTGTTGGGCTTCCAATTGCTCGGTCAAGGTCGCCCGCTGTTCTCCCCGCAGCCGCTGCCGGCACAAGCGCCGGATGCCCCACGCCACCAGTGGATCGGGCAAAAGGCCCCTTTCCATCCAATCGATCAGTTGGTTCATTTGGCGTTCTCCTTAGGAAACCAGGGGATGAACGCGCTGGTGGTGCGTTGATACTCGCGGTAGTCTTCGCCCCGGCTGGCCAGGGCTTGGGCCTCGGTCGCGGGGATGCCCGTCACGCGCAGGAGGAAATACAGCATCAGGGCCGGGGAGAGCAAAGTGATCCAGAGGTACAGTGAACCCACCGCGAAAAAGAGATACGCCCACCAATGCAGCCATTCGAAGAAATAATTGGGATGGCGCGAATACCGCCACAAGCCCGCCCGGCAGGTTTTCCCCTTGTTTTGAGGATCGGCCCGGAACCGGGCGAGTTGCCGGTCGGCCAGTGTCTCGCCGCCCACGGAAACCAGGATGATCGATAGACCCAGATAGTCCCACACGCTAAGCCCCGGCCGGGGATTGAGCGCCGCCGTGAGAAAGGAAAGCGAGAAGAGCACATCCAACGCTCCCTGGACCTGAAAAAACCAAAAGAAAAACGCCTGGGCCTGGTCACCTTTGTTTCTCCGGATAGTTTGATACCGCCCGTCTTCTTCCTTGCCGATCACCCGGTTGAAGAGCAGATAGGCCGACAACCGGAAACTCCATAGGCACGCGCCGGCCGTCACCAGCGCCTGGCGGGGACCGTAACCATCGCCCAGCAGTCCATAGAGGAGCGCCAGGATTCCCAGGTTGGCCGCCCAACCTACATCTACGATGCTGGCGTCCTGCCAGGCCCGTTGCAGAAGGTAAAGGAGGAACATGATGACGGCCGCCAGCAGCCAGCCCCACAGCAGCAGTTGGATCGCGTTCATGGATTGGCGCTCCTCGATAAACTGGATAGAAGAGACAAGGAGAAATTGCGGTCAGGAACACCCGGTATGGTTTTCATGCGTTTTGAAGCCATTGGCTCAATCCTATAGGCGTGTCAGCACCATCTGTTGCACATCCAGGATCCGGGTGGAGAAGCCCGCCTCGCAGTAGGAAAAGTAATATTCCCACATGCGGAAAAACCGGTCATCGAATCCCAACGCTCGCACCCGGTCCCGGGCCGCGATCAGATTGTCATGCCACAGGCGCAACGTGCGTGCGTAGTGGAGACCGATGGATTCTGTCGATTCGACCGCCAGCCGCGAATGTTTCCCCATGGCTTCCGATAACGCGCCCAGGGAAGGGACCAAGCCGCCGGGGAAAATGTATTTTTGAATCCAATCCCCCTCCCGGCGGTATGTTTCATACCGCTCATCGGGGATGAGGATGGCCTGCATCACCACCCGGCCGCCGGGTTTCAGCAGCCGATCCAACGCCGCGAAGAATGTCCCGAAATATTCATGCCCCACCGCTTCGATCATTTCAATGGAGACGATCGCATCATATTGGCCCGTCACGGAGCGGTAGTCACGGAGTTGGACATCGATCCGGTCTTCCAATCCCGCTTCGCGTACGCGTTGCCGGGCCAGTTCCCATTGTTTTTGGGAGAGGGTGATGGCGGTGATCCGGCACCCCGTGGTTCGGGCGGCAGTGATCGCGAAACTGCCCCAGCCGGATCCAATTTCCAATACATGGTCATCCGGCTTGATTCGCGCTTTATTGAGAATCGCGTGGAGTTTGTTTAACTGGGCCTGCTCCAGCGTTTCCTCGGGACGGCGGAATAACGCGCAGGAATAGGTTAGGGTGGGATCAAGAAACGTTTGAAAGAATTCATTGCTCAAATCGTAGTGGTCCTGGATGTTTCTCCGGCTGCCCCGCAAAGTATTCCGCCGGAGATAACGCCACAGCCGGTAGAGAATCCGCCCTGGCCAGGGGGACCGCGCCGGCAGTTGGTTAAGTTCATCCCGGTTGGCGATAAACCATTCGAGCAGGCTGGTTAAATGGCTCGTGGTCCAATCGCCATCCATGAACGATGCCCCGAATCCGATGTCACCACGCATGGCCACTTTGCGGAAAAACGAATACGCGTGAATCGTGAGATCGGCTTTTGGTTCCGACGCAGGATTGCCGTACACCTGGATCGAACGGTCGGGGAAAGTAACTGTCAACCACCCGTTCCGGAGTGACGTCAGGTAGCGCTGTACCGGGGCCAGGAAAAGGCGTTGGATCCGGCCGGGCGCGGCTCCACGGATGGTCATGGGACTGGTGGGATGGGGCTTCGGGATCACGGGCAGTTTCTTTCCAAAATAAAGTACAGCGGCTTCCCGGTAGATGCGCGGCAGGGTGAGCCAAGCAGTAAAGGGATGCCGCCCCAGAATTCGGGATAGATTCAGGGCACTGAAAGGAATGGCATTCCCCTGTAGGCGGGAGGAAAACACTATTCGGTCTTCGCGGAGCAGGTTGATCCGGATGTCCATTACGTCCGTCAACTCCGAGAAGGAAAATTCATACCGGCCATGCAAGTCATTGAATGGGGATACGTGAAATTCCTTCCTGGCCATATACCGCGCAGGCGAAGGGGAGGCTTCATTCTCGCCGTCATGCAGAATATAAAGGTGGCGTTCGCCAAAGGTGTTGTTGACTTCAGCCACGGCGCAGTGGAGCGACTGGTCCGTCCGGTAGCAATAATAGAAGCTCACGGGATTGAAGACGTAATGGAAAAACCGGGCCGCGGTGAGCAGCTCGATCCGGGCGATTCCGTCCTCGCAGCCCTGGCGTTCCAAGAACCGCATCAACTTTTCACGGAGGGAACCGGGTCCACGGTCCAGGTAATCCCGGTCATGCACCGCCACCGGCTGGACGCGGTTGTACCCGAACCACCCCAAGCGGCGGTCCAGTTCCGGCAATTCGTCGAGATCGAGGCAATACATGTATATGGGATATGAGAATCCATGCTGAACCGGCTCCATCCGGGTATGCGAGACCTTCCCGAAATAAACGCGCGATCTCATAGTTCCAATCCAAACGCCCGGGCCACCGCCACGCCCGACTTCACGGCGTCCTCGTGAAATCCAAACCCGAAATAGCTGCCGCAAAAATACGTGTTCCGCGGTCCGTTCAGGGAAGGCAATTCAGCCTGCGTGGCCATCGACGCGGCGGTGAATTGCGGATGCGTGTATTCCATTTCCTGAAGAATGAGGTTTTCCGCGATGGCCTGGTGCCTATTCAGAGTAACGAAATAATCCCGCCGGGTGGTCAGCCCCTGCAGCCGGTTCATATGATACGTCACCGAAACCGGTGTTTCCGAACCGCCGGGGCGCTCGCGCGTGTAATTCCACGAAGTCCAGGCGCGCCGGTTGGACGGCATCACCCGGGGATCGGTGTGCAGCACGGTATGGTTGACGGAGTAACTCCAGACACCTAGCAGCCGCTGCTCCTCGGGGGATGGGTCTTCCAGCATCCGCAACGCCTGGTCGGCGTGGGCGGCGACGACGGCTTTATCGAAATGTTGAACCGATCCATCCCGCAGCCGCACCTGGACGCCGTCGGCTTCGCGCCGGATCCCCAAGACGGGACAGGCGAGGTGGACCGTCCCCCGGAAACCTTCGAGGAACTTGCGCACGTAGGTATGGCTGCCATTCACGACGGTTTGCCAGCGCGGCCGGTCCTTCAGCGACAGGAGGCCGTGATTTTCGAAAAAGCGGATCAACGCGGGGGCCGGGAACTCCAGCATTTTCCCGGACGAGGCCGACCAGATCGCGCCCCCCATGGGGAGCAGGTAATGATCCAGAAAAGCCCTCGAATAGCCGCCCCGGCGGACGTATTCCCCCAGCGTTTCGCCAGCCAACCGGCCTTCGCGCAGATCCCGGCGGGCATTCTGGCAGAAACCGCGAATGTCCCATAACATGCGCCAAAACGCGGGCCGCAGCAAATTGCTCCGCTGAGCGAAGAGGCCGTTGAGGCTGGTCCCCGCGTATTGCAGGTTATCCGGTTCGCTGTGAAAACCGAACGACATGTCCGCGAACCGCACCGGGACCTCCAATTGAGCCAAGAAACGGTGGAATGTAGGATACGTGTGATCGTTCAGTACGATGAATCCCGTATCCACCGCTGTACCGGCGTCCGGCCCCTCGGTCAAAACGATTGTGCGGGTATGCCCGCCGAGGTAATCGTTTTGTTCGAACAGGGTGACCTCGTGGCGGCGCTGGAGAATATGAGCGGCCACGATGCCCGCCACGCCCCCGCCGATCACGGCGACGCGCATGGATGGGGTATTCGGGGTTGACGATTCCATGATGCCTCCGTCTCCTGCGGTCATTGTGTATCGATACCCGGCGGTTCGGGAGGAGACCCGGAGTTTTTTTCCCTATTTTTCCGCGGACGCCATGGGTCTATTTTTCCCGCAAGGCATAATGAGTATGGTCCATCCGATAAGCGCGTACATTTTTCCGGGAGCGTGGCTGGACATCGATTCGACGGGTGTGAGAGAACCACATTAAATTCCCTCTCCCTCTGGGAGAGGGCCAGGGTGAGGGAATTTTTGTAGGGGCAGACCCTGGTGTCCGCCCCAATAGATGGAGTGGATAGAATACCGTTTTCTTGATCAGGTATGCACGTGCCGGATGAACCTAAATTTCTTTTCTTCAATATGCAAGGAATATTGTTAGCAGTTTTTCTTCCTATTTGAATTCATGATAACGCGAATGTATATGATTTTCGAATGAAGATCAATTATTCGATGGGAGTGGCTTGTATCTCTCATTTATAAGTTCGCGATATTTCCGATCGCGCTCGATCAATTTCATCCTTTCGGGATGAGGATTACCCAGTCCAGGGTAAATGGTTTTCCATCTGTAGTTGTTGCTTACAATGAGTTGGATGATTTTCGCGGTTTGCCGATTTTCAATCGTATTAACGTAATTGGGAGTAATCGCCATTGAATCCATTTCATGCAAAAATGCCGCAGCGCGCCATCGTAAAACATCATTCAAACTTTCATTTTTAATGGCTTGCATTAATAAAGGTTTTACAATTTCTGTATTCGAGTTTATGGCATTAGCCGCAGGCCAAAACGCATGTGCCTGATTGGGTGACAAATCCCTATTGATTTCTTCATCGGTATACGAAATAAAAGTCCTTTGCAATTTCGACTCACCGGGAGTACCGTAAAATACAGGGGCAAATTCCAGAAACGGTTCGATGTCCATAATATCCCCTGTATGACCTGCTATGACCATGGCAGCCAATAATAATGAAACATCAATGTCTGGTTGTTTTTCCTGCAACGCTCCGTAATTTATAAAACCTTCAATAGGCAGATTATTCGCCTTTTTCCAGGAATCATGGATTATGTCCCGGAGCATCCCTTTCCGATAATTGGTGTCTTCCCAAAAACGGTTAGTTGACAATTCCTGAATTCTTTTCCCAATGACAAAAGTATAGCCGTTATATTTCAATCGGTATGGTTGATTGAATGGAAATCCAATGCCTACACGAGTACAAACATTTGCGATCTCTTCACATTCTTCGAATTCGCGAATCCTATAGTCTTGGGAAATGGCAGGTGTGACTGCTCCACATAGACACAAAAGAAAAATCAATTTTCTGATTGAATGCTGTGAGATGTGCAGGATATTCATGTGCCTTATCCTCCAATATTTCTGCAGGTTAATTTAATCAGGAAATTCCAAACCAGCTGGGGGATTTTGCCAATCGGGTATGGGTTGACAAGTCGTTTCCCACACCAGTTCGATGTTATCATCCAAAAAGCAATCCGATTGGGGTTGTCTCAACAATACTTTAATTGTATATCCTCGATTGGGTGCCACTTCCCCATTCGTGTCGTGATACGTATGTTCAAATTGAGCGTAAAATAAACCCACTTCTACATAATTTCCACTTATATGATAATGATAGCTTGCATCAATAATTCCTGGATGATCATATAGACGGAAATGCCAATTCCTATAAGACAATCTTGATGGAGGATCAGGTATATATTGGTTGTCAATGTAGGCCATTTGATCTGGATACTTGATCCCTCCATCGACTACCCAATTATCACTATGCAATTCGTATGCAACAGAGCCATCTGGTCTCCATTCCTTATGCCTGAAAATAGTCCATCGAACTTGTGCTATATTTCGCGGATCCCCATTCAGGATATTATATCCTTCCTGATCACTTGCGGATAGAACGGAATCAAATGCTCAACCCCAGACATAGCTGTTCCAATTGTAACCGTTTTGATCTTGAATATAGCCTCTATACTCACAACAAGCACCATATTGTGGATCAATCCAGGAGAGATCGCATCGTCGCGCAAACAATTCAGAAAATGGAATCCAATAAAAACTTGTATTAAAAATTGGATCTCCGGTTGGAAAATAGCCGGTGGATTGAATGAAGGATCCGAAATGCGGATTATACGAAAAACTATTTCCAATAAAAAAAATTCCCATCAGCAGCGCAAAAGAAAAAATGGTGTATTTTCCCTTCATATTGCCACCTCGCTTTTCAAATATTCGCATGACCGAAACAATCAATATCTGAGCCCCCAAAACACTTTTTCAAAAACTTCTCCTTTTTAATCAATACTTAAATCGAATATATCATAGCAGTGCAAAAATTGATTGTCAACATTATTTTCAAAAATAAAATATATCGATCAATGTGTTCAAAGATGTCATTAAATGTATTGGCATAATAAAAAAATCGTAACAGGTCACTCTTCTTAATTGATAACCGGCGGGAAAGGCGACCGATGCCTGGTGCGGACGTATTCCCGCAGGGCGGATACGAGGGGGGAAATGGGATGAGTGACTATTTCCCGTACGCGGAACGTTATCCGTGCTTTATTCATAGTATGAGCATGGAGGGATTCGCAAAACGATTCCCTCTCCCTCTGGGAGAGGGTTAGGGTGAGGGAATCCCTGAAAGGGCGGAATTCATCCTTTCTCTGCGATTGAGTAATCAGTTACTCGGTGGTGAAACACCACAACCAGTGGGTCACCCCGTTCACCCGCCACCCGGTCTCGTCCGCGTGCAGGACCGCCGAGTGCCGGATCTCGGCGATCAGGGTTTCATACCAGAGCAGCAGAATCTGGCGCAGCGCGTGCCATGGCCGGATCATCCCGCCTTTCGACCAGGGAAAGTGCAGATGATAGTTGAGAGTCTCGAGGATTTGCGCGAGGGTCATCCCCAACGCGTAATGCCAATAAGCGGTCAGCACCAGCAGGCGGTGGCCGATGCGGGAGTGGGTGAGGGCGTCGGCCACCGGGGGTTCCACGAGTTTCCGGCAGCGGGGGCAATAGTCGCGGTGGATGAGATGTTCCGTTATTTCCGGCCCCGCCTCGGCGGGAAGGTCTTCGATGATCCGGATGCGGACGCTCTTTGGACCGTTGCACCGTGGCAGCGGACCGCCGCAGTTGGGGCAGCGGTCCAACCGGTGTTCTTCCCGGCGGTCGATGTGATCGGGCTGGGAGCGATGGTGGTCGGGGTGGCCCAGTTGGCCGCCCGCTTTCTTTTTCTTCCGGGGTTTCTTCCCGGTTGGTTTGGACGCTTTGAGGTGCGGGGGAATCATCCCGGACGGGGTGGAAGGGGAAGGCGTTGATTTATTCACCCGCCGGAGGATTTCCAGGAAAAGAAACAGGAGGGCCTCTTCGCCTCCGGCCAGGAATCGTTGCGACAAGAGACGAGTCTGCTCATCTCCCAGCGTGGGATCCAAGCGCAGGATTTCGCGCAAAATTTGCGCGACGATGGCGGACCGGTGCTTTTCCATATTCATTTAAACTTCGAAACCGGCCGGAAAGTAACTCTAGGTGTAATTTATTTTTTTGCGGGGCGGGATTTTTGAGGAAAAGAG
>JABLXU010000081.1 GCA_013177805.1 Candidatus Omnitrophota bacterium | reverse complement strand
CGTCCAGTTCACCTCGACGCTCTCTTCCTTGGTGCTTTCCTCGTTCATCCGCCGCGCCAGGCACATCCACAATTTCACATTGGCCGCCCCCACCAACAGTTCTTCATGCCGGTTGCGGCGGATCTTCGCCCGCAGGGTCTGGACCAGGCCTTTCTTCTCCGCGATTTCCCGATACCTTTCGGCCACCGTGTTCCAATCGCCTTTTCCCAAGGGAACCAACTTAACAGACCGCGCCGTTTTCCGCAGCGTCACGGTAGTGACAAGCCGTTGGAACGCGTCCGGCCCCTCCGGCAGGACACTCTCCACCCGCGGCCACGTATAGGCGTCGTCCCAGGTCAAGACCAGCGCGGCCCCGCTCTTCAGGAAGCCCAGCATGTTCATGTGGCAGCCTTCATAATCCGATGTCCCGAATTCCCGCTGGAACGCCACCCCGCTATTCGCCGGGATCAGCAATCCCTCCCGGCTGGGCACGATCACCGCGCCGTTCTCGTTGCCTTGGACCGTCAAAGCGTCCCCTAGAAATTGAATGCCCTCTCCCGGAATCTCCCCATCGAACGTGATCTCCAACGCGCGCCCCCCGCCGGCAAGCGTGTAAGTCACTCCGAATCCCTGGTCCGTCTCGAAACGCGCCACCCGGTTTGAGTGTTTGACCCGATGGAACTCCGGTACAGTTCCCCCTATTTTTCCCGGCGCGGCATTTCCTTCCCCCGGCCAGGACACACCGGACTGTTTATCCAAAAGCGACCAATTCCCGGTCCCGGAATCGATCACCACCCGCAAATACCGGCTCTCCAGGTGGATGGAGTCTCCCGCATCGGCGAGACTTCCGCCCCATACCCAGATCCCGATTACGAACCAGAGCAGGATGCTTCTAGAGTCCATCCCGGTGAACAAGCCATGTGGAACACATGCGCGGCGCATGGTGTGCCTCCCCTATGCATCTTTATTTTCTATATTCTTTAAGAAAATTAGTTATCCCAGAAATTACAGTTTGAATCAATACAACTTCCTGCAAGGGATCTCTGCTTCTCGTTTGGTTGGGATTCACTCCGGGATCCAATCCAACGGCAGGGATCGATCCAACCGGATCATTTCGGCGATCTTGGCGATTTGATCCTGGCCGGGGCCGGTCCGGTGGGGATTGATGAATTCCCAGACAATCGTTTTGTCCGGCGCCACCTCGAAGGCCCGGCCGAAATCGGTTTCAGTAATCAAGGTGTTGCCGTTGGGCAGCCGCGCGCAGGTCCCGCAGCCTTGGGTGAAGAACGGCTTGTCCGGCTCACCCACGTACATCCATTCCACAACCTGGGTGAACGGATCGAACTCCAGCACCCGCGATCGGCCCCCATGGCCCAGGTTATCCAAAATCAACATGCGGCCGTTGGGCAGCAGAGAGGGATCATGCTGCGCGTCCCACATCCCCGAAAGCGCCCAGACCACGCTTCGTTTTTCCAGATCTAGAATGGCGATCGTATCGGTGTGGAGGATGGAAATCAGCAGGTTGCCTTTTTTGAACAAGGGCGAACGGTGTTCCAGCGAACCATCGAACACCCGGATGGTGTTGGTATGGAAAATATCCCCTTCCCGTTTAGGCAGATTGCGCAACAGGGGCGCGTAATTCGAATTTTCAAAGCATTCGAGGATGGAGTACTTCGCGAGTTCCCGCCCATTCCAATCCAATACCGCAATGCCATCCTCCAAAACCGGTTCGCTGGGATGGACGCGCGGCAATAACTTGGCTTCGCGGGTCAAGACATAGACCGTCCCTTCCTCCGTTACCTCCAGATCGTGATGGCATTTACCGGGATACGCCCAGACAAGACGCGACGCGGCGTCCACGCGGATCAGGCCATACCCTTCGTATAGGGCCAGCAGATGTCCGTTCCCGAGCAGGCGGACGCGCCGCCAGAAATCGGGATGGTCGATCTCCGCGCGGCTTGCAGGCGGGGGCCAGACATCCTCGAAGGCGTACCGCCAGGTATGCAGCACTTGCCCTTTCATGTCCATGAGAATGGCTTCCGGGGCGTGCCAGGAGGCGTACAGGTTCAATCCATTCCAGGCCCGCGTGGGATCGTATATGGTGACATGGGCTTGCGGAGGGGCGGGATGCGCGGAGGCCGTGTAACCGATGGCCTCGAGTTGCTGCTGGACGGCGGGGTCGATCGCGGGAACCGTCCCCACCGGCTCCAAGGGGATTTCTACCTCCGAAACGGACATGGCCGGAGGGCCGCCGTCCCGCGCGGGATTCGGGGGACTGCACGCCAGAATTCCCAGCAAGCAGGGGAAAATGATTATAGGATTAGAATGGATTCCGGTCATAATGGCGGAGTTACTGTAATCATTTCTTTTCTAACCGGAACAGCGGGATGGCGAGAAGAATGAAAACGGCCGCGTATCCGAGCAGGATGGCGCAATCCACAAGGATGTCAGGAACCGATTTGCCGAAATACATGACTTGGTGAAACCCATGCAATCCCCAATACGTGGGCGTGAACATCGCAATGGTTTGTAAAAACGGGGGGACCAGCTCCATGGGCCACCAGCACCCCCCCAACGCCGCCAGGACCATGGTCAGCAACAAACCGATGCTGCTGATCTGTTGTTCGGTCGTGCAAACCGATCCCAGCAAGACGCTGAGGCTTCCGCAACACAGGGCAAAACAGAGAATCACGGGGAGCAAAGCCAAGGGATGATCCCCCAAGGAAACCTGCATAAGGAAATTCCCGGACAGCAGCAAGATCAAAATCTGGAGCATTGGCTGCAGCAGGCGGCCCAGAATTTTGCCCAGGAAGATGTCCACGGCCGAATTAGGCGCAGCCATCAGCCGGATCAATTGCTTTTGAGCGCGCTCGTTGGCCAGCGTCACTCCCCCGAACATGAGGGTATTCACGAGGACGAACATGATCAGATAGGCCGGTAAAGTGAAAGCCCGGCCGGAAGGCGGGGGACGCAAGGACGGATGACTTGGCGTCTCCACGGAAAGCAACTGGGGCTTGCTCAATTCAGCCAGGAGTTTCTCCTTCGTGGCTTCGTTCCATTTGTTGCGAATAACGTCCGCGGCGGCCATCGCGCCGGTGAATTTCACGATGGTGTGCCACACCCGCGCTTGGGCCGTGAGGGTTTGTTCCATGTCCCCCGGGCCCTTCAGGAACGTGAAACCCGCCGGCGTGCCGCTCAGAATATCCGCCGAAAAAGTCGCCGGCAACACGATGGCGCGGGACCAGCTTTTCACGGAAGCCTCCTCCGTGGCAGCCCGGATTTCCACGTTGAAACCTTCCGCCCGGAGTTGCTCACAAAACATCCGGGACAACTCATGCCCGTCCTGATTCACGATGGGAATCCAGACTTGCCGTTGCATGGGATTGCCCACGATCGAGCCGAACAGCAAGGTGAATCCCAGGGGCATGGCCACCCACCAGAAGAGAATCTGCCGGTCTTTGAGAACCCGGCGCGTGTCACACAAGGCAATGCGGAGACTATTCATGAAAGGCGGCCCGCCTGAAAACGTCTTCTCATCCAGTACATCCCCAGCCCTGTCGTGACGAATCCGAACAGCAGCAATTTCATCACCGGAATGGTTATCTCCCCTAGCGGCCGGGCGTTCATGACCGCTTGCAGCCCCTGCACGCTCCAGCGGTTGAACGTCCAGGATCCGATCGCCTTCATGAGGAAGGGCATTTCATCAAAAGGGATCATGCCGCCTCCCAGAAAGGCGGTCAGCAACCCCACCACCACGGTTATGGCGTCCGCCAGAATCTTGGTTTTCGCCAGGCCGTACACAACCGCCAGAAGACCGGTAATCGAGAGATTGGCCGCCACGATCACCAGGATCAACCAGAAGGGATTGCCCCAGCGCACACGAAAAACCACGGCGGTGAAGAGCATCAACAGCCCCTCGGCCATCAAGCACACGATCACGCAACGAATGATCTTGGACACCAGGAATTGATTCAAATTGACTGGAGTCCCAAGCATCCGGGGCAGCGTTTTCCTCTCCGATTCCGTATACACATCGGCCATCAAGTTCTGCCCAATGAAGATCATCCACATCATCATCAAGCCAGGAAACATATAGTTGAATATATCGTTCATGACGCGCCTCCCGTGCCGGACGCAATCCGTGAAGCGCTGGGGATATACTCCTTGGCGGCCACCGTCTCGAACCGGATCAGCGGCGGGAACACATAATCACGGACCGTATCCAATTTCTGCAGGCCTTGATAGAACCGCATGGCCAGCAGCCAGTTGGACGGCGCGGTGCCGCTTTCCAGCAAGTCCACCACTTCTTTCACCTGCGGCCCGAGGAGGTCCATAAACTCGGAAATGCCCACCGCCAGAAGGCTGGTTCCCTGCTCCACCACCTTGGGCAGCATGGCTTCCGCGGGATTTTTATACAATTGAACTGAGGCAGTCACCCCGTCGATTAAATCGTTTGTCAGGTTTTCGGGCAGAACCAGAAAGGCCGAGGCCTTGCGGCGCTCCAACAGGCGGATGCCTTCCTCCACGGTTTTGACGGGATGAATCTGCAGATTCCGCTGGGCATCTCCCTGCGAACCCAGGGACCGCATCATGCCGCCAATGAAATTCCCGTCCTGATCGAGAACCGCGACGTGGATCACGACCGCGGATTCGGATCCCTCCCCGCCTCCGAAGGCCAGGGCCATGAACCAGCCCGTGATCACCGGGATGCAAAGCAGCACCAGCAGCCCCCACGGCCGTTTCAAGTCCCGCAGCAAATCCTTTTTCACCAGGATCCAGATGGTGTTCAATCGCGCAACTCTCTTCCGGTCAGTTTGAGAAATACGCTTTCCAAGGTGGGTTTCTGGATGGACAGATTGGTGATCTCGATGCCCGCCCCGCTGAGCCGCTGGGTGATCAAGGCCAAACCGCTGCCCACGGCGGGCGTACTGATTACCGCCTCCCCATCCGCCAGGCTCAAAAAGTGGATGGAGTCATTCGTAAACACCGTCTTGAACTGCGCGGAGGTGAAGGGGCCGCGCACGGTGACGATGTCGCCGTCACCCACCCCTTTCGCCAGTTCATTCACCGAGCCGGTTACCAGGATTTTGCCGTGATCCATAATGGCGATCCGCTGGCACAGACTTTCCGCCTCTTCCAGGTGATGCGTGGTGAACAAGATGGTCACACCCGACCGGGCGATCTCGCGGATGATCTCCATGATGTTGTTACGTGCCTGGGGATCGATGCCCACGGTGGGTTCGTCCAGCAGGACCACTTTCGGCTTGTGTACCAATCCCACGGCCAGGTTGAGCCGCCGCTTCATGCCACCGGAGTATTTCGCAACCGGATCACGCGCGCGGTCGGACAATCCCACCCGCTCCAGCCATTCTTCGATGTTCGCCTTCAATTCGGCGCGCGGCAGATCGTAGAGGCTGCCCCAAAACTGCAGATTTTCCCAACCGGTCAGTTCTTCGTACAAGGAAACATCCTGGGGAACCAGCCCCACCATCCGCTTGGCGGCCTTGGGCGTGTGCCAGACATCGATGTCGCCGATCCGGATACTGCCAGCGTCGGGTTTGAGCAAACCGGAGATCATAGAGATAGTGGTGGTTTTCCCCGCCCCGTTCGGCCCCAAGAAACCGAATAACTCCCCCTCCTGGACTTCGAACGAAATCCCATCCACCGCCCGGAGATTGCCATAACTTTTCTGGAGATTTTCAACCTGGATCATGAAAAGAAATCCGGATCGGTACGATAACCGGTAATCCTGGGAATCGGATTTTCCCATGAAATGACTGGATTCGCCTGGAAAGAACAGTAACTATTTAACAGTAACTATTTACTCGAGTGAAAAGAAAGGATGAATTTCGGTTTATCAAGGCTTCCCGAACCCGAACCCTCCCCCGCAGGGGAGGGAATCGTTAAGGCGTTCCCAAGGACGCGCATACTATGAATAAAGCCCTGAAATAGAACCCCATCGGGTAAATAACAACCCAGATCGTATTGTATATATCACAAAAAAGAAGAAAAATCAAACCGGCAACCGGGATTGTAGCCAATAACGCCCCATGCGCCTGCTTCATTTTGGGGTATCATGAAATCGAGAATACTTCTTTAATGAGGTATTGCCCAGGAGTTTGAAGATCGATGCGTTCCTTGACCCTGCAAATCCCCTGGTCCCTGGCGGTTCTGATCGCGCTGCTGGCGGGCTTTGGCCTGATCACTCTGATCCGCCGGAGCGCCGAATTGTTCCGGATCGTATTCGTTCTCCGGAAATGGAGCTTCCGCCAATACCAAAAAGAACAACAGGAACTTCTCCGTGATGGCCTGAACGAAGCGGACCGCCGGGCGCAGGAATTGCTGGATCAGACGATCCAAAAAGTCTGGTACACCTTCTCCCCGGTCGAATGGCTCAACTTCAAGGCCATTCAAATCCAATGCCAAGAACTGATCACCCGAATCGCGGCCGTCTATTACCCAGATTCCAAACGCCCCGAGTTTGAGGTCACCCTCCTTGACCTGCTTAAACTGACAGAACGAATCGCGTTCAATATCAGTTCCCTGCTCGCCGAGTTCCCCACCTTTCGGAAAATCTCCGTTCAAAACATCCTGGAAGCCAAGGCCCTGATCGAGCAAACCAAGAAAACCATCGATCGTAAGGGCATCCAAACCAGCCGCCGCTTCGCCAGCCGGGTCTGGGCCGCTCTCAACCTGATGCAGCCGGATTACTGGATCCGCCGCGCCGTTTTTAAAGGCGTTTCCGAAGTCGTGGGACGCACCATCCTTACCTCCACCTACCGCATCGTGGGGAACGAGGCCATCCAGATCTACCGCTCGGCTATTGCTGAAAAAGTCTCCCCCGCCGACTTGGTGGAACTGGAATCCGAAGCAGATGCGCCCGAGCCGGAGATCACTTCTGAACCTTCCGCCGCCTCGCCTGAACCTCCGGCCGCTGACGGAGCCCAAGCCACCACCGATATCAAACTTGGGCAAACTGAACCAACCCAGGAATCTTATGCCCTTGCCTTGGTTGAGGAATCTCCGGATTCAACTTCCGGTTCCCAATCCGATGACCCGGCCGGATCCGATCCTATGAACGAAGACACTCCGTCATCCGAATCTACCTCCCGCGGGATGTCCATTACCCGCCTGCTGGCCGCTTTTATTGAAGGCTCCATGACCTTGTGGGAAAAAATAGTCAATCCCGAGAAAATCATCGCCCGGTTTCGGCAAGAGAATCCCGAGGTCCAGTGCCTTTCCGACATCCGCCTTCTGGATGTGGACCTTGTGGACAGCGTGGCCGAGGAATACATCCGTAAAGGCCGCTGGCTGTCGGCGGCCGAGGGGGCGGCTACCGGTTTCGGCGGTATCTTCCTGCTTTCCGCTGATGCTGTTTCGCTTCTCGCCTTGCAGCTGCGCACCATTCAGCAAGTCGGTTACTGTTACGGCTTCGATGTTTCGCGGCCGGAGGAAAAGCTCTTCGCCGCCAAGTTGCTGACCGAGGCCTACCAGCATCCCGCCAAAAAGGAACGGCAATCGCTCATGAACGAAATGCGCACCGCCGCTTCCCTGTTGACCGGCCAAACCCCGTTCCGCCTCCTGCAGAAACGCCTCTTCGTCCAGGGATTCGCCAAGGCCGCCCAAAAAATCGGCATTCGCATGGGCGGGCGCAAAGCGGCGCAATTTGTCCCCATCCTGGGCTCGCTCGCGGGCGGGACGATCAACCAAAAAATAACCTACGACATCGCCTGCATCGCCCGGGAGGTGTACCGGGAACGCTTCCTTCAAGTCAAGAATTCGTATTTTGAATGGAAGTCATGAAACCGTGCGCGGAGAGGCGGAATGGACACTCTTTTAGGGCGGTAAAGAAGAACCGGGGCATGATGCTTTGGGCCCCGGTTCGGTTTTTAGAATATCCAATTAAATTATCCAGCGGTTAGCAGCCAAGAAAAACACTCCTTACCGTTTCACGGCCGTGGGGCGCGGTTCTTCCTTGATCTGCCCGCTGATGCAGCGGACCGTGTCGCGCGCGTAGACCAGTTCTTCGTTGGTGGGAATCGCCCAGACGCCCACGTTGGCGGTCTCCAAGGAAATTTTCCCTTCCCGCCCCGCGCAGGCCTCGTTCTTCTCGTCGTCGATCTCAATCCCCATGAATTGAAGCCCCTCGCAGGATTGCTTGCGGATGAGAGGCGAATTTTCTCCGATGCCGCCCGTGAAGACCACATGGTCTACCCCCCCCATGCTGGCGGCGTACGCGGCAATGTATTTGCGCATCCGGTAGCAAAACATGTCGATCGCGAGCTGGGCGCGCTCGTTGCCCTCCTCGGCCGCCTTTTGAATTTCCCGCATGTCGCTGGAGACGCCCGAAATTCCCAGAAGGCCGGAATGCTTGTTCATCAGATTGTTGGCCTCGCCGAGGGTTAGTTCTTCCTTGGCGATCAGCGTCAGAATGATGGAGGGATCGAGATCGCCGGTGCGGGTGCCCATCAACAAGCCTTCCAGCGGGGTAAATCCCATGGAGGTGTCGATGGATTTGCCGTGGTCGATCGCGGCACAACTGCAACCATTGCCCAAATGGCAGGTGATGACTTTCATATAATCGCGGTGGGTGCCGCACAATTGCCCCAGCCGGTAGGAAACATAGCGGTGCGACACGCCATGGAAACCATACCGCCGGATGCCATATTTTTGATAGATCTGGTAAGGCAATCCGTACAAAAACGCCCGGCGGGGCATGCTCTGGTGAAACGCGGTGTCGAAAATGGCCACATGCGGGCAATGGGGCAACAGCTCCTTGCAGGCATAATACCCCCGGAGGTTGTGGGGATTGTGCAACGGGGCGAATTCCACGCACGCCGTGATGCTCTTCAACACCTCTTCATTGATTACCACCGATTCTTTAAACCGCTCGCCTCCATGCACCACCCGGTGGCCGACGGCGGCGATCTCGTCCGGCGAGGAAACCACCCCCTTCTTCGGATCGGTCAAGGCCTTCAGGGCGGAGGTTATCGCCTCCCCATGATCCTGGATTTCCATGGGGGTTTTTTCTTCCGGGGGTAATTCGTCCTTTTTCTCCGCCAAGAACAGGGGATTTTTGTTCACCACCTGGTAACGCATGATCGCGGGGGACAGGCCGATTTTTTCGACTATACCCCGCGCCAGCACAATTTCATCTTCCTTGCTAATCCGCTCCAGGTCGGTCTCGATCAATTGAAATTTTACGGAGGAACTGCCACAGTTGAGCACGAAGATTTTCATGTTGATTAATCCCTTTCGCTGATCCTTGGATGATCCGCCGCATAGTCCTCCCGCGCTCACGGCCGCCGGGCCTTGACGGCTTGAGCTTCCACACTGGTGATAGCGATGGTATTGAATATATCCCGGGCATTGCATCCCCGGGACAAGTCGTTCACGGGAAGCGCGAGTCCCTGGAGAAGCGGCCCATACGCCTCGGCCTTGGCCAGCCGCTCGGTGAGTTTGTAAGCGATGTTTCCCGCGTTCAAATCCGGAAAGATCAAGGTGTTGGCTTTACCCGCGACGGGACTGCCGGGCGCTTTCTTCTGGCCTATAGCCTCGATCAAGGCCGCGTCGGCCTGCAGCTCGCCGTCCACTTTCAGGTCCGGCTTTTTCTTTTTCACGATTTCGGTAGCCTTTTTGACCTTATCGAC
>JABLXU010000080.1 GCA_013177805.1 Candidatus Omnitrophota bacterium | reverse complement strand
CGACTTGGATTTCGGCTTCAAAACGGGAGAGTATTATATCGAGCACATTTTCGTGAAGTTCATGAAACACTACTTAAAGGATGGTGAAGGCGAACTGGATTTGCCCGAGGCGTTCGTGTTCGAGACGGGCGCGAACCGGTGGCGGAAGTTTGCCGCGTGGCCGCCGGCGGCGGAACGGCGGAATCTGTATCTCCACGGCGGGGGCATGCTCTCGTTTGCCCCACCCGGGGATGCCGGCGCCGCGTTTGACGCCTATATCAGCGATCCGGCGAAACCGGTTCCCCATTCAGGGAAGATCCTTCCGGATTGGGCCCGGCGTTACCGGGCGCAGCAATTTTTCGGGGAGGATCAGCGTTTCGCCGCCTCGCGGCCCGATGTCCTGGTGTACACGAGTGAACCATTGGCCGAAGACCTTACTTTCGCGGGGCCGTTGCGGGCGAACCTGTACGTGTCGACCACCGGCACGGATTCGGACTGGGTGGTGAAATTGATCGATGTGGTGCCCTATGACGATCCGGAGAAAGGAGGGCAGCAGCTGCTGGTGCGGGCGCAAGCGTTCCGGGGGCGTTACCGGAACAGTTATGAATTTCCGGAGCCGTTCACGCCGGGAGAGATCACTCCGGTCTCCTTCGAGATGTCCGATGTGCTGCACACATTCCAAAGCGGCCACCGGATCATGGTGCAGGTACAAAGCACGTGGTTTCCGTTCATCGACCGCAATCCCCAAACGTACGTGCCGAATATTTTCGAGGCGGACGAGGACGATTTCATCCCCGTGACCAACCGGATTTATCACACGCCGGAGAGCGCGAGCCACATTGAGGCGGGGATATTGAATTAGGGGAGCCGGCCGCCATTCTGTGGCATTCTGCTATTCCCGAAACGCCTCACGCATCCGGCCAATAGCGTTCGGTGATGACGCGGTCTTCCGTGAAGAAGTTGATAACCGCCTTGCCCTGGGCCTTGATGTGCGAAAACTGCGAGGCCTTCATGCCGCCGAAGGGCAGGCAGGCCACCGGGGCGGGGATACCCACGTTGATGCCGATCATGCCGCATTCGGTCTTCAGTTTGAATTCCCGCGCGTAGAAGCCGTTTTGGGTGTAAATGGATGCCCCGTTGCCATACTGATGGGCGTTGATGATCCCGATCGCCTCGTCCAGCGAATCCGCCTTGAGGATCACCACCACCGGGCCGAAGATCTCGGTTTTGTGGATTTCCATCCCCGGCTTGACGTCGATAAACACCGTCGGGCCGACGAAGTAACCTTTCTCGCAGCCGGGCACGGTCACGCCGCGGCCGTCGAGGGCGAGGACCGCGCCTTCGCGGACGCCGGTGTCGATCATGCGGTGGATGAATTCTTTGGCTTTCGCGGAGATCACCGGTCCCATGAGCATGGGTTCGTCGATGAAGCGGGGATCCAGGGGATTGCCCAGAATCACCTTCTTGGAATCTTCGATGAACAAATCACCAATGGTCTTATATGTGTTGTCCCCCACGGCGATGATCGCCGAGGAGGCCATGCAGCGCTGGCCGGCACAGCCGAAGCAGGAAGTCACCATGTTCCGGACCACTTCTTCCATGCGGGCGTCGGGCATGACCACCAGGTGGTTCTTGGCGCTGCCCATCGCCTGGAAGCGCTTGTTGGATTTGGCGCAGCGTCCGGCGATGATCCGGCAGGTGGCCGTGGAGCCGACCATCGAGACGCCCTTGACCTGGGGATTGTCCATGAAGGCGTCGGCCACACTCCGGTCGCCGTTCACCAGGTTGAAAACGCCGGGGGGGAAGCCGGACTGAGCGATCAGTTCCGTCAGGAGTTGCATGGTCATGGGGACGCGGGGTGAGGGCTTGGCGACGAAGGTATTGCCGGTGGCCAGGGCGTAGGGGATGAACCAGAAGGGGACCATGGCGGGGAAGTTGAAGGGGGCGATGAGGGTGAAGACACCGAGGGGCACGCGGATCACTTCGCCGTCGATGCCAAACGAGCAGCCGATCAGTTTGTCCCCTTGCTGCAGGACCGGCATGCCGCAGGCGGTCTCGCAATTTTCCAGCGTGCGTTTCATTTCCGCGCGCGCGTCGGTCATGGATTTGCCCATTTCGGCCACCAGGACGCGGGCGATTTCTTCTTCCCGGGCGCGGATCTGTTCCGTCAGTTTGTACAGCGGTTGCACGCGGCGGGAGACGGGTGTTTGGCTCCAGGCCGGATATGCTTCCGCGGCGGCGGCGATGGCGCGATCCGCTTCCGCAGCGGTGGACAAGGGATTGCGGGCCAAGATTTCGCCGGTGCTGGGATTTTCGACTTCCAGCCAGCCTTCGTTATCCGCGTCGACCCATTTTCCAGCGATATAGTTTTTCAGATCTTTCATGATGAACCTTCCATTCTCTTGCAGGCTGGAAGCCCGCGCTACAAGTAGCCGCAGGGGGGGATTGCGCGAAGCGCGTCACCCCCCACGATCATTAACCGGCTGTGTTTATTATGGCGGATTTCGCCGTGCTCAATCCACCCTGCCTCTGTTTCGTAGAGGATTTCCAAGATTGGCTATCAAGACCAATTGCGCATTTTGTGAAGTGACAACGTAACAAATGGGCTTCCCCTCACCCCGGCCCTCTCCCAAGGGGAGAGGGAAGTTACTTTGGTGGATTTCGCTATGCTCAATCCACCCTGCTTGATCCCACCGAGCCGGGCTTACCGGATTTCCGCCACGTTCACCGGGCGGTTTTCGGCCAGGGAACGTTTCGCCGCCAAGCCGATGACCACCGGAGCGAGGCCGTCTAGACCTGAGACCGGCGGGGGTGTGTCGTTGACGATGGCCTCGATGAACAATTTCATTTCCATGACGTAGGAATCGATGTAGCGGTCCATGAAGAAGTGCAGCGGCAAGGGGGAATGGATGCCGGCCTCGTCGCAGAGTTGCGTGCGGGTGGGGGTGTTGTTTTCGGCGCGGACCATGCCCTTGGAGCCGAAGACTTCCACCCGCTGATCGTACCCGTAGACCGCCCGGCGGCAGTTGTCGATGGAGGCCAGCGCGCCGTTCGCGAAATGCAGGGTGATCAAGGCCGTGTCGATGTCCCCCGCCTGGCCGATGGCGGGATCCACCAGGACGCCGCCGGCCGCGTAGACGGTCTCTACCTCGCTGTCCACAAGGTAGCGGGCCATGTCGAAATCGTGGATGGTCATATCGAGAAACATCCCACCGGACACACGGATATAGTCGATTGGCGGAGGGGCGGGATCGCGGCTGGTGATGCGCACGATCTGGACATCCCCGACGCGGCCTTCGGTGATTTTCCGCCGCACTTCCCAAAAATTGGGATCGAAGCGGCGGTTGAAACCGACTTGAAACTTGACGCCGGCTTTGTCCACCGCCCGCAGGCAGCGGTCGATGCGCTCCAGGTCGAAGTCGACCGGCTTTTCGCAAAAGATGTGTTTGCCGGCCGCCGCCGCGGCTTCGATCAGCGGCGCGTGGGTGTTGGTGGAGGAGCAGATGGCGACGGCATCGATGCTCGAATCCGCTAAAACCGGTTCGGCATCGGAATAGACCTTGGTTACGTGGAAGCGGTCCGCGCAGGCTTTGGCCGCGGCCCGGTCAATATCCGAAACCGCCGCCAGGCGGGCGTTTGAAATCCGGCAGGCCAGGTGTTCCGCGTGGACCTTGCCGATCCGTCCGGCTCCGATCACGCCGACGTGGATGAGTGTGGACGAAGTCATGGTTCGTTCTCCTGGAAGGAAATCCAGTCAGGATTTTGGCGGGCTATGATTCGATTTGAGCCCATTCTACTTGGCTGATCTTCACTAGATCCCATCACGGATGTCCTCCCCGCGAAAGCGGGGATCCAGATCTTTTGCCCAGGGTTGAAACCCCGGGCTGCTGCAAGGCCGTCCCCTGAAGGGGACTCAAGTCATTTGGCAGGCTACGCCGCGATTTGAGCCCAGCCTGCCCGGCTGATGAAAATCTTGCCCTCACCCCGGCCCTCTCCCAGAGGGAGAGGGGATTGGTTACTTTTCATTCAATCATTGCAGGAACCTGCTCCTAGATATCGCGTTAGGCATCAAAAGGGCCCCAAAAATCAAATCGGATTCCAAATCACAATCCTAGCGATTGCAGATAGGCGCGGTTGCGTCGAGCGCTGTCGAGGGGCGTGCCCATGCCGGGCAGCACGTCCTGTTCGACCACGATCCAGCCCTCGTAATTCCGCGCGCGAAGTTCCTGGACGATGGCGGGGAAATCGACGGATCCTTTCCCCAATTCGCAAAACACACCGTGTTGGACGGCGGCGAAGTAGTCCCATTCTTGAGCGCGGGCTTCGGCGGCCACTAGAGGATGGCAATCCTTGAAGTGCACGTGCCAGATCCGGTCCCAATGGGTTTTCAAGCCTTCCAACGCGCCGCCGCCTCCGTAGGTGTAGTGCCCGGTGTCGAAACAGAGGCCGATCCGGTCCGGATCGGTGAGTTCCAGGAAGCGTTCGATTTCCGCGGGTGTTTCCACGTATCCGGCGCAGTGGTGGTGAAACACGGTCCGCAGACCGGTTTCATCGTAGACGGCGCGGGCGATATGGTTGGCGCCCCGGGCGAAGGTTTTCCATTGTTCGGAGTTCAAGCCTTGTTCGGGGCGGACGCGGCCGGCGTTGCGGGTGCGTTCGTCCACCTTGCCGTTGTCGTCGGCCAGGACGAGGAAGGGCGACTCGCCCGCGGCCGCCAGCAACCGGGCCGCGCGCAGGGCGGTGACCACGCCTTCATCGTGGGCTTCCGGATTCGCCAGCGCCACAGGGACGAACGCGCCCAGCAAGGCCAATCCCCGCCGGTCCAGTTCCTGGCGCAGGACGGGGGGATCGGTGGGCATGAATCCCCAATCCCCCAGTTCGGTGCCCTGGTAGCCCGACGCGGCCATTTCGTCCAGAACCTGGGCATAACCGGCGGCTTTTCCCTCGAGGTCGAATTCCAATACCCCCCACGAACAGGGCGCGTTGGCGATACGGATGGAAGGCATATTGGCGCTCCTTCTGGTCAATGAAATAATTCCGGTTTATCCGCCTCTGGATGAGGGCGGACACCAAGGTCCGCCCCTACAACAAAATTCCCTCACCCCGGCCCTCTTTCAAAGGGAGAGGGAGACAGAAATTTCCCTTCTCTGTCATTTCTTGTTCAATGCCTCCGTTTTTCTCCTCGATATCGAGTTCATACTTTCTCTCTGGCACGCGATTACGGGATACGTCTGAAATCACGGAACGCTATCCACATTGTCCTTGGTGATCAATTCGATCTTGACTGGGATCGTTTCCGGAATGGATTCACCCCGGCTGACCTTGACCGCGTTTTCCACGGCCACCCGTCCCATTTCATCGGGGAACTGGGCGACCGAGCCGGCCATGATCCCGTCCCGGATGGCCTGCCGCGCCTCATCGATGGCGTCGAAGCCGACGATGGCGACTTGGCCTTTGCGGCCCGCGGCGGCGATCGCCTCCACGGCGCCCAGGGCCATCATGTCGTTGGTGGCGAACAGGCCTTGGATATCCGGGTGGGATTGTAGGATATTTTGGCAGACATTATACCCTTGGTCCCGCTCGGTGTTGGCCGGTTGGGAGGCCACGACGGTCAGATGCGGGGCCCCCTGGATGGCGTCCAGAAATCCCTTCAGGCGCGAATCGTGGGTTTCATGGCCGGGGATGCCTTCCAGGATAGCGAGAGAGGCCGGCTGGGTGAATTTATGGGCGAAATACAGCCCGGCCAGCAGCCCGCCCTGGTAGTTGTCCGATCCGATGAACGTGGCGTATTGAACGTGCATTTCGCGGGCGGTGGGTTCATCCACCTTGGTATCCACGATCAGCACGGGGATGCCCGCCTGGTTGGCCTTGGCGATGGCGGCCACCACTTCCCGCGAGCCGCTGGGGGTAACGCACAGGGCATCGACCTGGGTTTCGATCAGGTTCTCGATGATTTGCATTTGCCGGTCGACGTCGATTTCCCGGTCGGCGGCCTGCACAATCAGATCCACGTTCAGTTCCCGGGCGGCCTGCCGCGCGCCTTCTTCCATGCGGATGAAGAAGGGGTTGTTCAGGACTTTCATGACGAACCCGATCCGCGGTTTCGCGGATCCCGCCGGGTGGGTTCCGCGGTGGCATCCGGTGATCCATAGCCCCAACAGGCATATCCAAATGACCGGCCATCGTTTCATGGGAATCTCCCTTCATGATTTGCGGCGTGATTTCAAATAGGTGTCCAGCAACGCGGCGGCCACGATCACCGCGCCGATGACGATGTTTTGGAAATTGGAGGTGATGTTCAACAGGTTCAGCCCGTTTCGCAGCACCTGGATGATAAACGCTCCGATCAGTGTCCCCATGATATGGCCCTCGCCGCCCATCAGGCTGGTCCCGCCGATGACGGTGGCGGCGATGGCGTCCAGTTCGTAGTTGATGCCCGCCAACGGGCTGGCGGAATTCAACCGGGCGGTCAGGAGCACGGCCGCGGCCGCCGTGGTGAAGCCGGAGAGGCCGTAGATCAGAGTCTTGTACACGTGGACATTGACGCCGGAAAGGCGCACGGCGGTTTCGTTGCCGCCGATGGCGTAGGTATAGCGTCCCAGGCTGGTGCGGCTGAGGAGCGTGTGGGCCGCCCCGTAGAGCCCAATCATGATCCACACCGGAATGGGCAAACCGAACCAAGTCCCTTGGGCCAGGTGGCGGAATGGTTCTTCGAAGCCGGAGATGGGCCGTCCGCCGGTGTACACCAAGGCTCCGCCCCGGGCCATGCTCATCATGCCCAGGGTCACGATGAAAGGCGGCAAGCGGCCCCAGCAGACGAGCACGCCGTTCACCGTGCCGCATCCGAAGCCCCCGGCCAGCGCGATGCCCACGGCCAGCGGCATGGGCAGGCCGGCGCGCAACAGCGAGGCCAGCACCACGCCTACCAGGGCCAGCACCGATCCCACGGAGAGGTCGATGCCCGCGGTGAGGATGACGAAGGTCATGCCGATCGAGACGATGGCGTTGACCGAAGCCTGCTGCGCCACGTTGGTCAGGTTCGAGGAGGTGAAAAAGTGGGGTGTGGCGATCGAAAGCAGCAGGCAGAGGACAATCAACCCGGCCAGCGGCCCCCCATTCCGTTTGAATAGGCGGGATACAAAGCGTAGGAAGCGAATCGCATCACCCATCCGGAATATCAATCCAACTCCATCGCAAGATCGAATCCACTCTTGATCATCTTACCATCTTTTGGTAAGACACTGATAGCCGGGACGCGGGAAACGGCAGGTGAATACCTCACGCGGATGATCGAAGGCGTCCGGGCCCGCCAAGGAGGCCGGATGAGGTATTCAGGTTGGTGGGTTTCGCCGCGCTGAACCCACCCAGGGAATTTCGGTTTTCGCAGGGATGGCGGCTTAGGCGGGCGTGGCGGACTCAAAGGGAAACAACCCCCATCCCATTAACAATAATCCTTAGTCGGACCATATCCATACCGGGGAGGCGAGCATGAGCGGCACACGGCGTTTGACGATGGCCCAGGCGATGCTCCAGTTTTTATGCAACCAATACGTGGAGCGGGACGGGATTGAACACCAGTTTTTTCAGGGCGTTTTCGGCATCTTCGGCCATGGGATGGTCGCGGGGCTGGGACTGGCGCTGGAGGAATACAAAGACCAAATCCGGTATTATCAATGCCGGAATGAACAAGGCATGGTGCACACCGCCACCGCCTTCGCGAAGGAAAAGAACCGGCTGCAGGCGATGATCTGCACCAGTTCCATCGGCCCCGGAGCGACCAACATGATCACCGGCGCGGCCACCGCCACCATCAACCGGATCCCCGTGCTGCTCTTGCCCGGCGACATCTTCGCGCGGCGGAACGTGGCACCCGTGCTGCAGCAGTTGGAATCGCCGCAAACCCAGGATATTTCCGTGAACGACTGCTTCAAGCCGGTGAGCCGCTACTGGGACCGCATCAACCGCCCCGAACAAATCATCACCTCGCTGCCCGAAGCCCTGCGCGTGCTGACCAGCCCCGCTGACACCGGCGCGGTGACCATCGCCATCCCCCAGGACGTGCAGACGGAGGCGTATGACTATCCGGAGGCGTTTTTCCGCAAGCGCGTGCATCATATTCCGCGGCCCCGGCCCGAGGAGGTGATGCTGGACCGCGCCGTGCAGTGGATCCGGGAAAGCCAGCGGCCCATGATCATCGCCGGCGGGGGCGTGTTGTATTCCGAGGCCAGCGCGGAACTGGCGGCGTTTTGCGAAGCCACGGGGATTCCCTTTTCGGAGACGCAGGCGGGCAAGGGATCGCTGCCGTGGGATCATCCGTATAACCTGGGGGCCATCGGCGTGACGGGGACGTTATCCGCGAACCGGATCGCGCGGGACGCCGACCTGGTCATCAACCTTGGCACGCGCCTGAGCGATTTCACCACCGCGTCCAAGACGCAGTTCGAGAATCCCGCCGTACGCTTTATCGGCATGAACATCGGCGCGTTCGACGCGGTGAAGCACAGCGCGTTGCCGTTGATCTGTGACGCCAAAGCGGGGCTGCGGGATCTGACGCAGCGCCTGCAGGCCGCCGGATACAAAACAGCGGAGACGTACCGGGCGGAAATCCGCCAATTGATCGCGGAATGGAACCAGGAAGCGGAGCGGCTGTTCAATCTGGGAGCCAGTCCCATCAGCCAGGGCGAGGTGATCGGCGTCGTGACGAATTTCGCCAGTCCGAACGACGTCATGGTCTGCGCGGCGGGCGGCCTGCCCGGGGATTTGCATAAACTGTGGCGCGTGAAAGCCCCCAAGGGCTATCACCTGGAATACGGCTATTCGTGCATGGGATACGAAATCGCCGGCGGGCTGGGCGTGAAAATGGCCGATCCCTCGCGTGAGGTCTATGTCCTGGTGGGCGACGGCTCGTACCTGATGCTGTCCAACGAGCTGGTCACCTCGATCCAGGAAGGCTACAAGCTGACCGTGGTGTTTCTGGACAACCATGGATTCAACTGCATCCGCGGCCTGGCGGCTTCATGCGGCAGCCATGGTTTCGGGAATCAGTTCAAGTTCCGCGATCCGCAGACCGGCTTGTTGACGGGGAACAACCTGCCGATCGATTTCGCCGCCAACGCGGCCAGCCTGGGCGCGTGCGTGCTGAAGGCCAACACGCGCGCCGAACTGGAGCAAGCCCTCGAGAAGGCCAAGCGTTACGACAAGACTACGTTCATTGCCATCGAAGTGAATCCCGAGATCTATGTGCCCGGCTATGATTCGTGGTGGGACGTCGCGGTGCCCGAGGTGTCCGGATTGGAGAGCGTCCGTCAGGCCCGTGCCGCGTACGAGGAGAAACGCAAGAAGGAGCGGTATTTCTTGTGAGAAGTTGAAGGATGGAGGAATCCCGCTGAAGGATAGCCATTTCAGGATTATTGACCCTCGCCCCGGCCTTCTCCCAGAGGGAGAGGGGGATGGTTAGCCGGCCCCCGGGGGGGAAAGAAGGAGATTCATTATGGGTTGAATCACCCAGAGATGAATTATGTCCAGATGCCGAGGGGTGAATTATGCCCAGTGCCCAGGGGTGAATTATGCCCAGGGTTGAAACCCTGGGCTGCTGTACGGCGGCCCCTTAAAAGGGGCGCGGAGGGAAGAAGGGGGAGGGATGTGTTATTCGAGAAGTGGAAGCGGGAAGAGAGGGCTTTCCCTCGCCCC
>JABLXU010000008.1 GCA_013177805.1 Candidatus Omnitrophota bacterium | reverse complement strand
AGGCCACAAAGACTCCCACCGTATAGGAGGAAATCAACGCCACACCCTGCAAATCTAAAATGATTTTGCAGCGGTTCTGCTTAATCAAATCGTTCAATTCCCCCCGCAGCCAGACCGTGTTCTCAAAATCGAGATCACCCTCCAAACGCAAAATGGTCACATCCTGGATGTCGTCCCTCTGAACCGGAATCATGCCTACACTCCTTTCAAGGGAAGGCGTTCGTAGTCCAGCAGTTCGCTGGCTTCTTCCGCGGTCAGGATTCCCTTGGCCTCGAGGCTCTTGATGAGGGTGGCCAGCATACAGCTATTGGCGTACAGGATCTCTCCGGTTTCAAAACGTGATTTCAGGTTTTTATCCAACGCGGCGGCGCTTGGGGATTCTGTCCGGAGACCGGCCGGTGAAGTGCCCAGGGCGGCGAACCGCTCTTCCGCGGACGGGGCAGGAGTTTCGCTTCCGGGGGCCGCTGTGAACGCCGCCAAGGCCTCCGAACGGGTGGAGAAAATGGAAAAAAGTTCGATCACGCGGTTCTGCTTGAGGTATTGCAGGAGTCCACGCTGCGGATTCAGGAATTTGATATCTCCCCGGTTTCCCCGGAATTCTTTCAGATGCGACAGCAGCAGGCTGAGCGTCTGGTTCCCCAGAAACCGGATGGAGGACAAATCCAGGATGATCTTGTAATGTCCTTTGTCTGCGGCTTCGGCCAGTGTCTTGTCCAGTTGCTGATTCCCCCGGCTGTCAATCTCGCCCATGAGGGATAACACCATCACATCACCGATCATCCTGGAATCGATTTTCATGATGGATACCCTTCGGAGCCGGTCCGCCGAAGCCCCAGGATAGGATAACCGAGAGGTCCACGTTTTTCCCGGCTACGCCGGGGTTCCCGTCCGGGTGGAGGTTTCACCCCGGAGGTTATTTGTCCCGGGAATCCTCGATTTTTTCGCTGCGGGCGGGTTTTTCATCAACGTCTTCATCAATGGCGGAAATGGATTTTTTAAATTCCCGGATGCCACTGCCTAGAGATTTACCCATTTCCGGGAGCCGCTTGGCGCCGAACAGCAACATCACAATCACCAGAATAATCATGAGTTCCCACGGTCCAATATTCCACATTGCGCACTCTCCTTCACGCGGGAGGAAATTAAGAGAAAAACACAACCGTCCCGCCCTTTAGAATCATACTCAGAGGGATGCCGCAGTCAAGGATTTTACCATCCAGGGGTTTTGAGCCCTCGCCGGGCGCCTCAGATCCTATATAATACCGTGTTTAGCGGTTTCACGCGACGGAATGTCCTTGTTTTGAAGAAATATCCCATGGAATCCAGCGAACGTCCAGGTGTTCGAAGCCGGTTGCTTGGCATCGATATTGATTCATTGACCGCGGAGGAGTTTCTGGCCCGCATCGATGCCTATGTTCAATCCCGGCGTCCCCACCAGATCGCGTACCTGAACGCGGATTGCCTCAATCAGTGCTGGTCCAACCGCGCTTACCGCGAAGTGATCGCCGCCAGCGACCTGGTCTACGCGGATGGCATGGGTGTGGTGTGGGCCTCCCGCCTGTTCGGCCATCCCCTCCCCGAGCGCCTGAACGCCAACGACCTGTTACCGCAATTTTGCCAACGGGCCGAGGCCAAAGGGCACCGCATCTTTCTTCTCGGGGGCGAGAACGGCGTGGCGGAAAAAGCCGCGCGCGATTTGAAAAGCAAGTATCCCAAGTTGCAGATCGCCGGTTGCCATCATGGTTATTTTTCTGACGAAGAAACTCCGGACATCATCCGGAAAATCCGGGAGAGCCATCCGGACATTCTGATCGTAGGCATGGGCGCTCCCAAGCAAGAGACCTGGATTCACCGCCATTTGCACGACCTGGGTGTTCCAGTGGCGTGGGGCGTGGGGGGGCTCTTGGATTACTCAGCCAAAGGCTTGAAACGGGCCCCCAAGTGGATGCGCCAGGCGGGGCTTGAATGGCTGTGGCGGTTATGCCTGGAGCCTCGGCGGCTTTGGAAACGGTATCTGCTGGGTAATATCCTCTTCACCTTCCGGGTGGGTTTCCTGGTCATCGCCGACATGGTGTCGGCCGCCATTGCCTGGTTCACCGCCTATGGCATCCGGTCCGCCTACATCCAAGAAATGACTTACCTGCCCGAATACCTGCGCAAGCAGATCAATCCCATCCACAGTTACATCCTGGCCCTGCCGATTATCATCATCACCTGGATCATCATCTGCGCCTCGCTGGACCTATACCGCCGGCAATACTTGCGGACAGCCATCGACGAGCTGGGCGCCATTGTCAAGATGTGTTTCTTATTCCTCATCACCTCCATGGCGGTGGCCTTTTTGCTCAAGGATTTGCAATTAGGCCGGTCGGTATTGATTCTCTCCTCGATTCTGGCGTTCTTTTTCATGGTGGTGACGCGGCTGCTCTGGGCGCGGATCGAAAAAAGCATGTTCCAGGAGGGCATTGGGCGAGTGCGCACTCTGATCGTGGGCACGGGGCAACACGCCCAACAAGCGATCGAACGGTTGTTGACGGATCCCGTAAAAAAATACGATATCCTCGGCGTCCTCGACAACCAGCACGAGCCGGGCGAGAACGTTTATGGCCAGCCGGTGCTCGACAAAGTCGAAAACCTGCCCGAGTGGGCCAAGAACCTGGCCGCGGATGAAATCATCTTCGCCGATCCATCCCTGGAAAAGCGTCAGCTATTGAACCTGGTCGCTTCCTGCGGCGAGCAGACAGCGGTGCGGCAGTTCAACATTCTGACGGATTTGTTCGGTGTGATCACCGACCGGGCTTTTTTCAACTCGGAAGAAGACATCTCCTTCAAGGTTCTGCGGCAGGGTGGCCTTTCGCCGTTCGAAAAAGCCTGCAAACGGGCGCTGGATCTAACCATCGCGTCCACCATGCTGCTCGTGACGCTGCCCTTCTTCCCCATCATCTGCCTGATGATCCGGCTCAGCTCGCCCGGGAGGACCATTTTCCGGCACACGCGCATTGGATTGAACGGCCAACCGTTCATCATGTACAAGTTCCGGACCATGTATAAGGACGTGAACGAATACCAGGAAGCGCCCATCCAGAAAGACGATCCGCGGGTGATCCCCATCGGGCGCTGGCTGCGCCGCACCAGCCTGGACGAACTGCCTCAGCTGTTCAACGTCCTCAAGGGCGAAATGAGCATGGTGGGCCCCCGGCCGGAAATGCCCTTCATTGTCAATTCGTATGAGCCCTGGCAGCGGCGGCGCCTCACCGTGTTGCCGGGCATCACCGGCCTGTGGCAGATCAGCGGCCGCAAGGATCTGCCGTTGCACTCCAACTTGGAGTACGATTTCTATTACATCCAGAACCAATCGCTGTTGTTCGATCTGATTATTCTTCTGAAAACCATTCCCGTCGTTCTTTTCGGCAAGGGAGCGTATTGATCTCCTGTCCGGCGGTTGGTAGACAAGCCCCTCTCCTGACGGTAAGATGAACCGATTCCCCGAGTGAGGCTTGTGCATGGTGACCATCCATCTCACTTCCACCGCCGGCCCCGGTACCGGGAGTTTACTGTTCGCTGCCGGCGTATGGGTGGTGTGCATGTTGGTGGTGCTTTTTCACCGGGCGGGAATTCAGGTGCTGGGAACCGGGATCGCGTGTATCG
Organism: Candidatus Omnitrophota bacterium; assembly: GCA_013177805.1. Classification (GTDB taxonomy): domain Bacteria; phylum Hinthialibacterota; class Hinthialibacteria; order Hinthialibacterales; family Hinthialibacteraceae; genus JABLXU01. Next base: position 116,703 of record JABLXU010000008.1, on the reverse strand, counting down.
GCTTTCTTTCCCTTTGGTGGCATGACAGCCTGTTTTTGGCGCTGAGCCTGTTCGTGTTTGGAGTGGTGTTGCACGGATGCGGCCGGTTGTTGTTTCATTTACGGCGGCGGGATTGACGGCCGAAAAGGCGGACCGGGAAGTGGAGCCAACCATGGGCATCACTGAAATATTGGAAACCTTGATCAAGGGGGATTCCTTGACCGAAGAAGCGGCCGGCGCGGCCATGTCGGCGGTCATGGCCGGTGAATGGACCGCGGCCCAGGTGGCCGCGCTGCTGACGGCCCTGCGCTGCAAGGGAGAAACTGCGGACGAGATCGTCGGGGCGGCCCGGGCCATGCGCGCGCACGCGGTGAAGATCCGGCCCCGGCTCCCCGGGACCATCGATACCTGCGGCACGGGGGGCGACCGCAGCGGATCCTTCAACATCTCCACGACCAGCGCGTTCGTGGTGGCGGGCGCGGGGGTGCCGGTGGCCAAGCATGGCAACCGCACCGCTTCCAGCCTGTGTGGCAGCATCGACTTGTTCGAAAAACTGGGGGTTAACGTCATGGCCCCTCCGGAGCGCATCGGCGAATGCATCCGCCAGGTTGGGCTGGGCGTCCTCTTCGCCCGCTTGGCGCATCCGGCCATGAAGCACGCCGCGCCGGTGCGCTCGGAACTGGGCTTTCGCACCATCTTCAATTTCTTGGGCCCCTTGACCAATCCCGCCTTGCCCGATTATCAACTGGTGGGCGTCAGCGACGCGCGGTTGCTCGAAACATACGCCCAATGCCTGCAAAAACTGGGCATCCAACGCGCCTGGGTGGTGACCGGCGGCGACGGCCTGGACGAACTGACCCTCACCGGCCCCTCCCAATGCCTGGAAGTGACGCCGGCCTCGATCACCCGCCACGACCTGATCCCCGAGGACGCTGATTTGGACCGTTGCGCCTATGAGGATCTGAAGGGCGGCACACCTGACGATAACGCAGCCATTACCCGCGCCATCCTGGAAGGCCGCGATACCGGCCCTAAACAACGCGCGGTGCTGCTCAATGCCGGCGCGGCGATTTATGTGGCCGGAAAAGCGGCGACTTTGAAAGAAGGGGTCGCCCGGGCGCGGGAAAGCATCCAGTCTGGCAAGGCCTTGGAGATTCTGCAAAAACTGGTGGAATTCACCAACCAGGGATGAACGCCGATCAAAGATTCTCCATCTTTCTCGTGATGTGATACACCGTGAAGAGAACGGTAACCGGTCTCATCTTACGGTTTGAAATAACCGAGCAGGAGAACCATTGAAAAAAAACAGGGGCAAGCGGCCGCGAATTCCTCCCGTCATTGAACGTGAGATTCGGGCGTGGACGTAAGCGGTTTGGACCTAACCAATGTAGCTTTACTCACCCTGATATGGAACGACCTTTGTCTGGGGAACTCCCGTATTGAAAACCACACTAATTATTTTTTTGTGTTTTGTTTTTTTCCTGCTGATCTCTCCTGGACAGGGCCTGGACTTGCAACCCCGGCCACAGAAAGCCGGCCAGCTCCCGCGCCACTGCCACGTTGATCACCCAGGCCGGTTGGCCCTGCCTCGTAATTCCTCCACACCGCTCCCGTGTCCCGCTTCACGATCTTCTGTACTAGCCGCCGCACATCCCGGGGCTATTTGGGAATCCGTACCAGGCCTCCTTGGGGATCCCCCGGATACAAAATGCAGACCACATGCTCTTGCTGGTGCGCGTCGAAGCCCACGTACGTAGTTTCCTGCCGGTTGGTTTTGTGCTATGCTTCATCATGGTTGTGCAGAAATCTTATCTGATCAATATATATAGTTACAGGCAGGATGCTCGCATCACAATATATGGTATATCTCAATAATTATAATTATATTTTAACTTTTGCCTCTCCTTCACTATAAAAAGAGTCCTGATGTTTCTCTGTTTACTATGTACTTCCCCCGGCCTTTATAATCCCTCCTCACACCGGGCACAGGATGGAGAAATAGACGGTGTCCTTGATGTGCTCCAGGCTGGTTACCACCAGCACAGTAGGATAAAGCGCTCGGCGCGTATCCCATTACCAACACTTAGAAAGGAAACTAATATTAATGCCCTGGAAATCGTTCTTCAGTATGATAGCATTGCCGCACCTGGTTACGGCAGTTTTCGCGGAATCCCCCGCGCCTTCACTCTTCGACATACGCGATGCCAGTGGACTCCCAAGCCCCGCGCCGATGATCGCTCCCTGGAAAGTGGTTCCGCTTGATCCCGATTACGGCGGACTTTGGATCGTGGCGGGCGATCTGGACGGTAACGGCGAAGTGGAAATCGTGTCCGCCGAGAATTTCAACCATGAGGATACGCATTTCACCAGCGCGGCGGCGGCTCATCGGCTGGATGGGACGGTGATATGGCGCTGGGGTGAACCGGACATCGGGCGCAAGGAATGGTTCCATGACGTGGCCCTGCAAATCCACGACTGGGATGGCGACGGCCGCGCCGAAGTGATCCTGAGCGCGAAAAACCACGTGATCGAGTTGGACGGAACCACCGGGAATGAACGGCGGCGTCTGCCCTTGCCTCCGGACGCGTCGGACTGCCTGGTCTTCTGCGACCTGCAGGGGAAAGGCCGCCCGTCGGACGTGCTGGTCAAGGACCGCTATCATCAAATCTGGGCTTACGATCACGATTGGAACGAGCTGTGGACCATCAAGGATCCCGGCGGCTACCGCACCGCGCATCAGCCCCGGCCTATCGACCTGGACGGCGACGGAAAAGACGAAATCATGGCGGGCTACGCACTGCTGAATTCAGACGGCACGGTCCGGTGGGTGTACCGCTCCTCCACGGTAGATCTAACCAAAGGGCACTTGGATTGCTGCCGGGTGGTGCGACAAGGGAAAACGCCAGAAGACTTCCGTCTCGCCCTGACCTGCTGCGGCGCGAACAACCTGGCCCTGCTCGACGGCCTGGGAAATGTCCTCTGGGAAATTCCAGGACACCATTTCGAATCCATCAAAGCAGGACGTATTGTTCCTTTGCTGTCCGGGACGCAAATCCTCGTGGATATCGACCATCAACCTCAGGGCCAAAGTCCGCTATGGGTTGTGGACGAGCAGGGCGCGTGGCTGGGGCGCATCGTGACCGCGTACAGCCGCCATCACGCCCTGATCGACTGGAATGGCGACGGCTGTGATGAAATTGCGGTAGCCTACAACCGCGCGATTTACACCCACACGGGAGAACGGATCGCCACGCTGGCCATGCCCGATCCCCCGGACAACGCGATTCAAGCGGAGCAAAGCATTTTGTCCGGCGACCTAACCGGCGATGGGATCCCCGACCTGCTGATCCCCACCCCGGACGCGGTATACATCTTTCAAAACAAAGACGGCCAACCGCCCAGGACACCCGCCAGCCTGGGAACCGGCATGAATGTGACGTTGTACTAAACGTCGTACAAAGGGCCAATCCGTATTGTTAAGCGCTCATTTCCGAGAGGCCGCCTATCTCCGCCGTGGATCTAACCTTCGGACCTATGCGGAATCCACCACGAATTGCGCCCCTCACACCTTCGGGAGCCCATAGGGTTCCCGGTACTCCTTGCTCAACCGCAGGTTGGCTTCGCGGTCGTTCCCGAAAGTCTCGGTGGCGGGATCGAAGACTACTTCCCGCCCCAGATGATGCGAGATGTTCCCCAGGTGGCATAACGTGGTGCTCAGGCGGCCAAGTTCAATATCGGAATTCGGCTCTTCGCGGCTCTTGATGCAATCCAGGAAATTCTTGAGATGCGAACCGCCTGAGGCTTTTTCCTCGATCTCCTTGGAGCCGTCAGGCCGGTACACTTTCCAGCGGTTGCCTTCGACGATCAGGCACCCTTCGTTGGAATAGAATCCCGTACCGGCCTCGGTCCCCTCGATGGGGTGATGGCTCAGGAAGCTGCGCAGTTCCCACGAGAGCAGCAGATCGCCGAAGTCGTAGGTCACCACCTGCGTGTCGGGCACTTCCTTGGCATCGTCCAGTTTCCAGTAGATGCCGCCTTGGGATGAGACCCGGGTGGGCAGTTGGTGAGCACCGCCGCGGATGGCCTGAATCCCCCACAGGGCGATATCCAGCATGTGCACGCCCTGATTCCCGAGTTCACTGTTGCAGTAATCCCAGAAAAAACGCCAGTTGTAATGGAAACGGTTCTTATTGAACGGCCGCTTCGGAGCCGGTCCGAGCCAGCGGTCGTAATCCACACCCGCGGGCGGATCGCTGTCCGGTGGATTACCGATGCTGCCGCGCACCTGGCACATCCACGCTTTGACCAGGCAGAGTTTCCCGAGTTGGCCCGAGGCCAGGAACTCGATGGCGGTCTTGAAATGATTCATGCTGCGGCGTTGCAGCCCCACCTGCATAACCCGCTTGAAATGGCGGGCGGCGTCGCGCATGAGCTGCCCCTCCTGGATGGTGTGCGAGAGGGGTTTCTCGATATAGACATCCTTCCCCGCCTGGCAGGCCAGGATTGTGATGATGGCGTGCCAATGGTCGGGTGTGGCGATGATCACCGCGTCAATGTTCTTGTCCTCCAGCACTTCTTCATAGCGCATGCAGGTTTTGGGTTTGTTGCCCTGCGCTTTCTCGACACGGGCGCCGATGTCTTCCAGCACCTGGGGATCGATGTCGCACAGCGTGTGGATCTCCGCCCCCAGTCGGGGCGCTTCGGCGGCCACCTGCCAGCCCCGGCTGCGGCAACCGATCAACGCCAAGCGGACTTTCTCGTTCGCCCCTTGGGCGGAAGGATTGAGGTTGACCGTTGCGCCGGCCGCCGCCAGTGAGGCGATGGTTGTTTTTTTCAAAAAGGATCTTCGGTTTTCTCCGTTCATGTCCGGTCCTCTTCCCTGCGGGATTGCTGGCTGGGTACTATCCGAAAGCCGCTTCCGCCAGCGTCTTCCATGGTACCGAATCCGGAAGGAGAGTCAATAAAGGTAAGGAGTCCAATGCTGGAGTGATGATTTTCAACACGTATTCCTATTCCCCAAACAACTATTCACCCAAATGCAGAACTATTTCCGTGCTTGATTCGTGGTATGACTACGAAAGGAAATGCTGGAGGAACTTCATAATCTCACCGTAGGCGGCCGGAATCCAGAGCGCTGGAGGTAATGGTGGTGCAGGCGTCCCGTCTGCAACTATAAGTATATGTTGTGCAAACAAGATGACCGCACCACCAGACAGTGACCTTGTGCTGCTCTGTCATATCTAATGGAAGAAGCGGATGGTTTATTAGCGAAAAGAATACCCAGAAGCCTTGGAGGCATAGCGATGTGCAAGGATTCCTCCAGAAGAAAGCCGTGAAGGAACCGGATTCCCTCACGGCTTTGGTTGCGGCACGGGCCGGCATCTAATCCTCATCCACTCAATACAACATAAATTGCTCCACCGCCGCGGGCGGCTCTTCCAGATCCGCTGGATTTTGATCCAGGTTATTGGTGATGAGGATCCAATCCAGCATGGTGCCATCTTCCCGGACATGGATCCGCAGCCGATGCACACCGGCAGTCAGATTCCAGGATTTATTCATGTCGCCATCCACCGTCACCCAGCCGATATGGAAGTTTTCGTCATAAACCCGGTTCCCCGCTTCGTCCGTGTAAAGTGTCCCTTGATAGCGGTACGCGTTTAAATCCACGCCAATATCGTCATCCATCCCCAGGAAGAAGGAATCATCGCTGCCGCTGGGAGTGCAAGTGCGGCCGATGGCGCGATACACGCCCGGTTCGGTCACTTCGAAGACGAAAACCAATTCCTCGTTGGTAATTGCGGAAGCGCCGCGGGCCGCATAAGCATACAATTCCCCGCTGGCATCCGGGCGATACCGAATCGTGAAGGGATCGGGAGCCTCCGCGGAAGGTTTGACCAGATAGGCGTCTTCCGCTTCGATCTTCGCTTCGCCGTTGACCAGCTTCACCGGTGTGGGATTGGGAACGTTCACATTGGCGAACGTGAAGGCTTGGGCGATGGTGGTGTCACCGGGCAAGGGGAGAGACTGGCCCAAGTACGTGTAATGGCCGGCAAACAAACCGCCTTTGACATCCCCACTGGGAGGCGCCACCGTATAGGTCAAGGTTTGCGATCCCCCTACGCCCGTCAAGGACCAGACCAGCTGGCCTTGCGCGTTGGTCGTCAACGTTCCGCCAGAGACTTGTTGGCCACTGACCGTCCAACCGGGCGGGGGAGTTTCGGTCACCACCATTTCCGGTTGAAATTCCGACACGGCAGCCCGGGTAATGGTCACAGAATAGGTTTTCCCGGGTTCCAACCGCGGATTGGGAATCGAACGGGCTATGAAGTATTGCGTGCTTTCCGAAAAGGTCGTGATCGTCAATCCCCGGTTGTTCGTCACGCACAACCAATCGATAACGCAGCTGTCTTCGCGGTTGGCAAGGTATAAATAATGCACTCCCGCGTCCAACTCGAAAGCCCTCGGATCCGAGCGGGGTGTCGCTTCATCGCTGACCCATTCATTGGCGAAGGTCTTTCGGGAACTGACCGTCCAATAGGACGTTTCGTTTCCCGCGGGATAATCATCGATTTCAAAATGGAAAGAATCGCTGTTGCCGTCATAACTTTTAACCCGGCCGAAGACATAATAAGTTCCCGCTTGTTGGATGTGGATGGGATACTCCAAAATCCCTTGCGCGGAACCGCTCATGGCCACCACCACCACGCCTCCCGCCGCGTTCAGGTCGGCCATAATGCCGAAATCGGTTTCCGCCCGGATCCAATTGCCCCGTTCGGCCTCAATGATAGTGGGGAAGATCGGATCGATTTCAATGGGTTCGGCCGCTGGAGTGAACTGAATCGTTTTCGGAAGGATCGATTCGCCGCCGATAAAACTTTCGCGGTGGACGCCGTCGTTAAACGTACCCCGCCAAGCCGCGGTCATCCGCTGACCGAGAACCACATCGTATGTCAACGTGGCTTCGCCAGTGAGGTTGGGTATAATCCAACTGATGCTGCCGTCAGGATTCGGGGTGACAGTCCCCGCCGAGGCCTGGAAATTAGAAGCCACCGCGCCCAAAGGCACGACTTCGCGGACCGTCGCGGTTTCGACCGGGGTCCGCGCCTTGGCGGTCAGCTTGATTCCGGTGAGCCGGGCCCCCTTTGTCAACTCGTCTGTCGGCAAGTCGCGGCCGACATAGAGGGGCAGTTCTTCAATCCGCACCCCGGTGAATTCAAAAAGCCCCAGATTGTTGGTGTTTTCCGCGGTGGCCGCCAATCCGGCCAGGACTTCTTCTTCGAAGGGCGCCGCTTCACTTTGGAACCAGACCCAGGCCCCTTGATCATTCATCGTATACATATGCACGCTGTTCCCGATGCGTTCCAGGCGGATCGGACCCGTGTGGTTGGCGGTGAATCCTCCCGGGACATCGTAGGGATCCCCATCCCGCACTGACCCGCCGCCTTTCGCCGTGCGGAATGTCGGAAACACCGAACCCAGGTCGGAATTGCCGTCCGAAGCTGCCGCGCTGGTCATGAGCAGGGAAATGTGAATAGAATCCGGATCGATCGACTGCCGGATCATCAATCCACCCCGGCCGATGTCTTCGACCGGATACGGATTGGCTTCGATGGCAAAACTGCCGGAGATCCGCTTGAACGCGAAATGGGCTTCATCAGTAAACCGGCGGTTGCCAATAGTGGCCCCGACCGCGTCTACCCGGTAGGTACCCGAGGCTTCTTCATATTCGACGTAACCCGGTATGCCAGGTTCCCCGATGTCCAGGTGATCATCGAAGATGCCTACCGGTTCCGCGGCCTGTAGCGGGAAAACCACAAGCACGAGAAATCCCAAACTCCCAACAACCATCTTCATGATTCCATTCCTCCTTCAAAGGCTATGCCGGCCCATTGGAAAATGAAGAACCAGGCCGACTGGTTCGGTAAAAAAGGATACAACTTTTTCGGTAATTTTTGAACAAAAATTACCCTCAAACTAGAATCAAGCCAGGCCATCCGGTGTCCGGTTCCTCCGTTGTTCCTGTTGCGGAATGTCCTTGTTTGACTCGGCTTTGAGTGAGAGGGGCTCAAATCTCACCTAATCAAAGAGAGATGCGGCTAATTCAGAAGGAGCAAGCCGGTTTGAGGGATCCTTCGGGGAACCCTATAAAAAAAAGGGGGATTTTTAGTATATTATGATTTTATGATTGACTTTCTGGGAAGGGATCAACATGACGACGGTTCTCATACTCAGTGTGGGAGGAAGCGCGGATCCGCTGGTCCATGCCATCGATCAAAACCGCCCGGATTTTGTTTATTTTCTTTGTTCCGGGGGGGATACGGACGCGGCTTCCCAGCGGCTGATCACAGACGAAGTGATCCAGGTTCAAAAGGGGAATTGTCCTTACTGCAAGCGCGCCTATGAAACCCGGGGATCCAATCCGCCGATCCCCCAACAAGCAGGACTGACGGCGGAACAATACGCCATATACTCCGTGAACAATCCCGACGATTTGGGAGAAGTGTTACGCCGTTGCGAGGCCATCAGCCTTGATATCGCAACGCGTTTCCCCGCCCGGCCCCGGGTCGTGGCCAACTACACGGGGGGAACCAAGACCATGACCCTTGGATTAGGAATCTATGCTTTGCGGAAAGCCCCGGAGTGGGAAGTGCAATTTAACGCCTCCGGGAAACGAACCAATCTGATCAAAATCGAGCGGGGCGACATCGCATTGCCGGTGGAATTACATACTTTCTATCACCAGTCGCTCGAGGAAGAGTTGAATGAGTTGGAGGAGAAATCCGATTACGAAAGCGCTGTGGTGCTGCTTCATTCCACATTAACCCGCGTGCCTTTCCCAGAATCCATCCGGGAACAATTGGCCGTTCGGAAGTGCCGGATCGAAATGCTGGCCGCTCATGACCGTTTTGAATATAAAGAGGCCATATCTCATGCGAGCCAGATGTCGGATTCGCAAGAAAAATTCTATAAGAAACTAAAACATATCAACGACATCTTGGAGGCGGGGAAACCATGGAGACCGGAGACCCTGTCCGGCCATGAATTGGTGGAGGATGTCGTCCAGAACGCGGAACGCTGCGCCCTGCGCCATCGCTTTGATGACGCCATCGCCCGCCTCTACCGCGCCACCGAACTGCTGGCCCAAGTCAAGCTCTACCGGGATTACGGACTGCAGACGGGAAAATTGGATATTTCTCACCCCGCGATTCCGGGCCCAGCCAAGCCGTGGTTGGAAACGAAAAAAAATTCCAAGGGAATTGTTAAAATTGCTTTGCAGGACGGATACCGGTTGCTGCAGGAAATGAATGATGCGTTGGGGGATTATTGGAAAGCGCAGGAAGAGAAGCTAAGAAGTTTTATTGAAAAGCGGAATCTTTCGTTTCTGGCGCATGGATTCAAACCCATCTCCCAGTCAACATGGAATCACGAAGGGCGGGCGTGGCGGGCGTGGCTGCGGGCGGGCATTGATTTAATCAAGCGGTGAATGCGTGGACTGCGGCCGAGAATGGGATTGGCGTAATCTGCCAAGGGAAGAATCGAACTAACAATTTTTATTTACTGGAATTCTGGACGTTCTTATTGCACGATTCGTCATCGGAAGATCGATGTTTATGGTTAATCATTCCCTCTTTCTCTGGGAGAAGACCCGGACAAGGGTGACCTGGAAAGGGCGGAATATATGCGGAATATATCTTTTCGTTGCCATCGGGTAAACCGATGCACCAATCCTTATACCCCCCAAGGAGAATGCTGCCATGTCGAAAATTTCGCGTAGATCATTTTTAACCGTTTCCGCTGCCGCCTCCGTAAGTTCCATGCACCGTTTCGCCCAAGCGGCCGAAGTGATTCCGGGTTTTGACCAGACCAATACGGACTATGACGCCACCCAAGTCTGGCAACCCTTCAGCGACCGCAAGGTTCGGCTCGGAATTGTCGGCCATGGGGTGTGCCAATTCGGGCTTCAGTTTGGACTGCAGCATCATCCCAACGTCGAACTGGTGGCGGTCAGTGATTTAATCCCGGACCGCTGCGCCGACATGGCTCGACAGGCGAAATGTTCAAAGACCTACCCGTCGCTGGAGGAGATGGTCAAGGACGATTCCATCGAAGCCATCTTCTGCGCCACGGACGCTCCCTCCCACGCCAAGCACGCCATCCTTTGCCTGGAGCACGGCAAACATGTGGCTACCGCGGTTCCCGTGTTCTACGGCGATATCGAAGATGCCGAACGGCTGCTCGAATGCTGCCGGAAACACAAGGATCTGGTTTACGCCATGTTCGAAACCTCATGTTTTCATGACGATCTCTACGCCATGGAAAAACTCTACGCCGGCGGCGTGTTTGGCCGGATTATTTATTCCGAGGGGGAATATTGTCACCCGCATTCGCTGGGGGCGCCCGCGCTGGACTCTTACAAGGATTGGCGGAAAAAAGGATGCCCGATGTGGTACCCGACCCACGCGACGGCCTACTATGTCGGCGTAACGCATAAACCTCTGCTGGACGTCTCCTGCCAGGGCACTCCCCATTTCGACAAAGAGATGCAGGTTCCCAACGCGATTGGAAACATCTTCAAGTCGGAGGTGGGCCTGTTCCGTACCGCGGAAGGAGGGCTTTCCCGGATGATCATCTGCAGTTCGCAGGGGGAATACCTCGAAGCGGGGCGGATCCGGGGCGAATACGGCGGATTCAATCAGACGTTTGTCGGCGATAAAACCGGCCAAGAGCGCTACCACAAAGCCATCCAGAGTGGATTGCAGATCAAAAAGCCCGCTTTGCCGCCGGGAGTCGAGCCGGGGGGGCATGGCGGGTCGCACGGCTACCTCGGCGACGATTTCATCGATGCCATCCTGCGCGGCCGCAAGCCCCGGGTGGATATCATCGACGCGCTGAATATGACGGTTCCCGGCTATTACGCGCACCTGTCCGCCATGAAGGATGGCGAAACGATGAAAATTCCGCAGTATTCATTGTAATCCGAAACGGAGATGACAACGCGCGCCGCATTCTGCCGGCCTCATCCTGGCTTTCTGTCCGAACGAAGAGACCGGATGCGATTTTGGCCTGCCAGTTCGAGGGGACACGGTTGCCGCGGCCGGTACCAACTCACTCAGGCCGGAGTAGCGGATAGCATGAGGGGAACAGTTCACACGCGAGACGGCTTCTCCATCCAATCTAGGTTCTTTGTTTCTAAGTTGATCGATAACAAATATAGGCACCTGCCATCCGGGTTGCATGTCTGATCTGAATGAGATGGCCCGGGTCCCTCTCTTGAAGTCATCGATGTCTAGAGGGATTCCAACGATCCGGCCAATGGGAAAGCCAGCGATCCGCCTCATGGCACTGCCGGCTGGAGGGATGCCGATGAGACTGCAATAATGAGACTGCAATAAAGAATTGGATCATTGATGGCGTCTAGGTAAAAAGCCGTCAGAACCGCCTCCCTGCTGAAACAATAACCGGCGGGCCAGGGGGCAGATGATCAGGTTGGGCATGGCTCTGTGAAACGATTTGCCTGTCCGTAGACAAATACGTAGGCAAAAATACCAAATAGATTAAACGGTTCAATAGCTACTCGTTTCCAATCATGCCACCTTGGCCGCGCCGTACTTTGAGCCCAGCCGGCGTCGGAGCCGCTACGGAGTCATCCGGGGTTCGGGGTGCACCGAGACATCCGCGTCCGTGAATTTTTTCTGGATGGAGTCCTCGACCTGCTCGGTGATGGCGTGGGCTTCATCCAGGGTAAGATTCCCATCCATCAAGACATGGATGTCCACGAACAAATGTGGACCGGAATAGCGGACGCGCACCCGATGGCAATCAATCACTCCGGGGAGTTTTTCCACCTCTTTCTGGATTTTTTCAGCCACGCCCCGCGGGGCGGCGTCCAACAATCCTTGCACGGAACGGGTCAAGAGTTCCACGCTCACATAAATAACAATGACTGCCACTCCCAGGGCCGCCACCGCATCCGCGCTTTGGATGAATGAAATGCCCGGAATCCATTCTCCCAACTTCACACAGAAGAGGCCCAGGATCACCACGCACGAACTCCAAATATCCGTTTGAAAATGCAAGGCGTCCGCTTCCAAGGCCTGGCTGTTGTACTTTTGCGCAGCCGCGTAGAGATTCCGCGACCGGTAACGGTCCACTACAATGGAAATGAACATGACCAAAAACGCCCACACCGGCGCGGTAACCACCACTTCTTTGACGAACAACCGGTCAATTGCCTCGTGGATGATCCATAAACAAGTGGCCAGCAACAACAACGTCTCGAACAAGGCGGAAAGGCTTTCCACCTTGCCATGGCCGTAGAGATGTCCGCTGTCGGCCGGCTTGCTCGAATAGCGGACCGCGAGATAGGTCACCATGGCGGCCACCAGGTCCAATCCCGAATGAGCGGCTTCGGCCAGAATCCCCAAACTGCCGGTCAGGATCCCCACCACGATTTTCAATGCGGTGAGCCCAAGGGCCGCCATCACCGACATGAGGGCCGCCCACCGTTTTTCTTGATCCGCTCGTGAAAATTTCATAATGTCTGTGGAAAATCCTCTAAAAGATAATCCTCTAGGAAAATAGGACCGTCCGCACTGGATGAATCCATACCCCGCTTCCCGCGCCACTCAATACGCGTATTTCGCCCGTTTGACGTACACGAACCATTCGATCACCAACACCAGCAAGGCCGCAAGGGCCAGGTTGCGCCAGATTTCCCGGTTGGCGGCCACCGCCGCGGTTTCTCCCTCCACTTCGGTCCCTTGCAAGTCCAGGCTTGGCCGGGGAGCGATTTGCGATTCCTGAGGCGACAGCAGGTTCACGGCGTATAGTTTGCGTATTCCCGTGCCGGTCCGGTATTCATAAATTCCCCGCGCGGTGGTTTTGTCGTAATATACTGGCGCCGTGCCGGTGAACATGAAAGTCTGTTCCGGCAGAGGCGGGGGCGGCGACAAGAGGACCGGCTGGCGAAGGTCTTCGGGGGGATCCAGCACCAGGATTTCGCCGGTTTTTTTCATACCGTTACTCAGGCCCGCCTCCGCGTGAAACCAGTTGACCAGATTGGAAAAGAAGATCGGATATGAAACCCGCAATGGCCAATCGGAATCATAAATATCGAAAGCAATGACCACGCCTTTGATCTCCTGGTCCTGGAACGCCACGATCAACGGGGTCTCCCGGCTCTCGGTGATCACCTCCGCCCACGCGGGGATTCCGATGTTCCGGCATTGGTTGATCACCAGGTTGTCGAGATTTAAATAACGGGTCAGGGGGTGCGTCCGGTTCCAGTCCACCAAGGCGGGAAGACGGATCTCCTCGCCGATCGACCACTCCGGCAATGGCGGGATTTGGTTGATAAAGACGTAATTCCCCGCGAACAGGGCGGGAGGAGAGAACGAATCGAATACGATGAGATCGTACGTCTCGGGCCGCGAGAAAGCCGCCGGGGTCGTCACGAACAGCCGGGCTTGGGGATTCAGGTTCAAGACGCGCTGTAAATAATAATTGCCCTTGGTAACGAGCAATATCTGGATTTCTTTTTCCTGGGGAATCAACGCCCAGGCCTGGTTGTCGGCGACGAGAGCGTCCGGACTGTCCAGGAGCAGATCGATTTTCCGGGGAAACGTGCCTGGATCCTTGAAGATGATCGTGTTCAACGCGCCCGGCCCCAGGGTGAATTTGCGCGAATCCATCAGTTTTCGTTCGGTTCGCAGCTCCGCCGGTTCCGCTGCCGCGGGGGAGGCGATTGCCCCCGCGGCTTCGCCCTCGCCCCACAGGTCCAGGTAGATTTCGCGTTCCTGTTGCCCGAAGTTCTGTATCCCTACCAGGATCTCGTACCGCCCTTCCAGGGTAAAATCCTTGCGCACCACCAGATCCACGATACCGGCGTTTTCCCCCGATTCCCCTACCGGCACATAGCGCAGATTCATCCGGCCGGACCAAGCGCCGGAGGGGATGGTGAATTGGCCGTCCGAGAACACGAACACTTCGGGATTCACCGCCACCTCCGCGGCCGAGGCGGCAATGCGAAACGCTTCCTCAACCTCAGTGGGCGTATCAGTGGGGGGTATCGCCTGAATCACCCGGCGCAGGGACGCCTTATCCTGGTCGAAAGGCGAAAGCACCCGGGCGCCTTTGGAAAAACTCACTACCATCATGCGGTCACCCAGGCTCATATCGTTCACCAGTTCGATGGCCTTGCGCTTGGCCGCTTCCAGCCGGCTGGGTTTCACATCCGTGGCCGACATGCTGGCCGAGTGGTCGATCAGCACAATGAAACTCTGTCCCTGCAGCCCTCCCAGGTTCAGCACCGGCCGGGCCAGGGCCAGGGTCAGGAGAGAAATGACCGCCAGTTGCAACAAGAGCAACAGGTTGCGCCGCAGCTTTTGAAACGGCGTATTGGCCTTGAGATCCTCCAGGCTGCGCCGCCACAGCAACGTGCTGGAGATGGGCATATCAACCCGCTTCAGCTTGAGCAGGTACAACAAAATGACCGCGGGGATGAATAAGGCAAAAAACAATCCCAAGGGGGCTAATAAGTTCATGACCGTCACTCGACCAGGCCCATGCGCCGGAACGCGCGGGTTAGCAGCCGCTCGACCGGTTCACCGGTGGAGACCGGCAGGTAATGGAATCCGTAGCGGTTGCCCGTCTGCTGGATTTCTGCTTGGTAGGCCCGCAGGCGGCGTTCGTATACGTTCAGCAGCTCCTCCGTCACCGAGATTTCCACCGGCTCGTTGGTTTCCACGTCGATCAGCCGCAGCGCGCCGTAGAGGTCCGGACGCGTCTCCTGCGGGGATAGGATCTGCAGAACGTACAAGTCGTTGTGATGCTGCATCAAATGCTTGAGGGCATCCTCATACCCGGAAGGATCGAACAAGTCCGAGAGCAACACCACCACGCCCCCGCGTGACTGCTGCAACGCGAACCGCCGGCAACTTTCCGCCAGACGGGTTTCATTCTCCACCGGGAGATGCTCCAGAAAATCGACGATGCTCCAGATCCGCGATTTGCCCCGTGCCGGTTGCAGCCACCGGTAGCGTTCCGAGTTAAAACCCACCAGGCACACCCGGTCCAATCCCGCCAGGGCGATGTAGGCCAGGGCCGCCGCTATGCGCTTGGCGTACCACGATTTGTTAGGCTCGCCGGTGTTCATCGAGGCACTGGTATCGATCAGGATGTAGAGATACAGGTCCTCTTCTTCGTGGAACAATTTGGTGAACAGCCGGTCCAGCCGCCCATAGATGTTCCAATCCAGAAAGCGCAGGTCATCCCCCTTGGCGTAGTCCCGGTAATCGGCGAACTCGATCGAGATCCCTTTTTTTTTCGAACGCCGCTCGCCTTTCAGCCGGCCTAGAAAGATTTTCTTGGATAACAATTGCAGCTGCTCGAGATGCCGGAGAAAGGAGGCGTCCAGCAGGGGCTGCTCCCGGGTGGTTTGCTCCACCGCCGTGCCGTTCGGTTTTGACATCGCGCCACGTTCCTTCGTTTCGAGTGCTTCATTGCGTTTCTTCTCGGATTGTAGCAAGGCGGGCAGGAGGTTGTCTATCAGATGGAAGAGGTCTGATTGTTGGGTCCACGGCCGTATTGCGTGATCTTCCTCTGGCCATAGGACTGATGCTATTTTTTCTGATGCTATTTTTTCCCGGCACGGCGGAGTGGCGGACCATTACCTGCCCGCGCGTCCCTGCGCCAACAAAATTCGAATCGCTTCCCGCAGGCGCGCGGTTTCCTCCGGCGTGCCGATCGCCAGGCGGAGAGCCGGCCGGGAGAGGTTCAACACGGGGGATTGATCGGAAACCCAAATCCCCTGTTCCGCCAGCCGGCGGGCGGGGGATTGGTCCGGAGGGGTTTCCGGCCATAGCGTGAGCAGAAAGTTGGCGTGAGAGGGGAGCACCTCCAATCCGAGGGATTCCAGGTCGTGCTTCAAGGCATCTCGCGCCCGGATCAGTTGCCGGATCCGCTCCCGGTGGAATTCCACCTCTTCCAGCGCGGCGAGACCCGCCGCTTGAGCCAGGGCATTGACGGGAAAAGTCATGGCATACCGGACCAGGATATTCATGGTGTGTTCATGAGCCAGGGCATACCCCAGCCGCAGGCCGGAGAGGCCGAAACTCTTGGACAGGCTGCGGAGGATGATCAGGTTCTCATGCCGCGCGATCTGATCCGCTACTGTTTCGCCACTGAACTCGTAATAGCATTCATCCACCACTACGATCCCCGGCCAGCGGCTGAGGTATTCCCTAATCCGGTCCCGAGGCGTGAGGGTTCCCGTGGGATTGTTGGGATTGGCGATGAACGTGAGAGAAACAGAGTGGCTCTTCATTCCGGCCAACGCGGTATCACACGGCGGGAGCGTATAATCCTCCGCCCTCGCCAAAGCCACAACCGGAACTCCATGGCGTTGCGCGGCAAAATCGTATACAAAAAAAGAAGGCTTGAAGGCCGCCACCGGCCGGGAAGGTTCAGCGAACGCGACCACGGCCAAATCAATCAATTCATCTGAACCATTGCCCAGGAGGATGTTCTCCGGCCGCAATCCGTACCCCACGTATTCGGCCAAACGGGCGCGGAGAGCAAGACCGTTGGTGTCCGGATACCGGTTGGCATGGCGGGCGGCTTCGGCGAGGGCCCGCTGAACCCGCTCCGAGGGGGGATAGGGATTTTCTCCCAAATGCAAAAATACGGTGCCCGGCTCATGCGGCCGCCAAAAGGAAGGGATATCATGCCGGGGAGGGAGATGACGGTTCATGGTTTTTTTTCACAAATCGAATAAGCAAACGGGACGCTTTTCGAGGGAAAAGCGTCCCGCGTACCCCGTTATCTTGATCTTCCGCCGTTCTGTGACGCAGTGATTACGCTTTTTCCGCGCCCATGCCGTCTTCGAAGGAGCCGGCGGCGACAGGGAAGCAGAGGTTGTCGCGGACGAACTGAATCCCGTTGGCGCTGGTGGCGTCTCCATCCCGGTGGGCGCTTTCGGCCTCGACGACAAGGGGTGCCGTGCCGGAACCCATCTTGCTCAGATATTTCTGGGGATACCCGACCGCCAGCATCAATTCAACAAAGCGGGTCATGTTGATATCGCCGGTGGGCAGGTCGGTGAACTGCATGGCGCGCTTTTTCCAGTCGCCTTCCATGGCGCGGAGGGGGAAACGGGGACGGACCACATGGTTCTTGACATGGCAACCATAGCAGTAATCGGCCACTTTCAGGAAACGGGTTTCCCAGTCCTCGCCTTCCCAACAATGGGACGGATCGACATTGACGCCAAGGCACGCATCGTTATCACAAATCTTCACCAGCCTTAGAAAATCGTCAGCGCACATGGCGGCGGTTCCCGGATGAATCTCATGGCAAAGCACAATGCCCAGAGAGTTGGCATGCTGACGGAGTTTAGCGGTCTTGGTGACAAACCGCTCGTCCCCCTGCTGGAGGAGGTCATATCCCGGTCCAGCAAAAAATCCCCAGGGATAACCGGTCGCCATTTCCCACCCGTAGGCCGTCCCCCAGAACATGGGAAGAATCTTGACGCCCAGGGCCGCCGCCAAGTCCATCAACTTAAAAAGGTACGATTCCGCCCACTGCTCGATTTTGTCCGGCGATTCGTTATGCAGACTGCTCGGAATAAAGGGACGAATGGTGGGGCTTCCCGTCCAGGCGGTGGTGTGAACCCAGAAGTGGCAATGCGTGGAAATCCCGTCCAATTTCAGCCCGCGGGAATCGAACGCGTTTTTGATTTCCTGAGCACTCTTTAATCCGCCCCGTCCATCTTCCAACATGAAACTGGATGGCTGGGCGCCCGCCGCCCCGGATTGCTTGGCGAAATCCAAAAAGCCTTCAAGGCCCTTGGGACCGTGTTGCGCTCCCTCGATACTCGCGTGAAATACCGCTTGCGCCATGGTAATACTCCTTTCCTCACCAAATTTATTTCCATCGTGTGATTCGAAATCAAAATCCCCGGGACGAACATTCCCGGTCCGCAGGGCTGCAGGATCCGGCTCCCCATAGGATAGAATTGTTCCAAACTACTATTAATTCCCTCATCCTTCAAGCCTGATGGCCTGGATAGCATAAATTGGAATTCTACTGACCTTTCCCCAATACCCTCCGCGCCAGAATTGGAGTGATGGGCATAGAGAATGGGCATATTTGTGCCTGCGGCGGGCAACTGGAAGCGGGCACAGTGAAGGAATCAGCCGTACCTACGGTGATGGCCTGCCTTTTCCTCTAGACCTCTTTGCCAGCCTTTCTACCAATGTGTTTCGTTCCCAAAATACCCCGTCTTCATACCCCTGAATCATTTTCTCCCTCTCCGCGAGATGGAGCCGCTTTTCCGCCAGGCAACAATATGTCTCATCAATTTCGATTCCCACGTAATATCGTCCCAGTTTCTTCGCCGTCACGGATGCGGTTCCCGAACCCAAAAACGGATCCAGCACCACATCTCCCGGATTGGAGCTGGCGAGGATGATTTTGGCCAGCAGTTTTTCCGGTTTTTGGGTAGGATGAATCGTGTTCTCGGGCATGGACCAGAAGGGAACGGTGATATCCGTCCACAGATTGGAAGGGTGCGTGAGGCGGAACTCCGTCCCGGCCTCCCGTACCCAGCCTTTGGGTTCTCCATTGGCATGGGTGTAAGGCGCGATGACCCGGCGTTTCATTTTCACGGCCTCAAGGTTGAACGTGTACCGGCCGGAATGGGTGAAAAACCAGATGTCTTCCAAGCAATTTTTCCAGTTGCGGGCCGCGCCACGCCCCTTCTCCCGTTCCCAGGTGATCCGGTTCCGTGGTTGGAAATACCGCGAGGCCACGGCATGCACCACCGGAGAAGAACGCCAATCCGCGCAGATATAAACCGACGCAGTAGGCTTGAGGAGAGGAACCAGGCGCGAGAGCCATCCGTCCATCCATTCGGCATACTGGTCCATCGATTTTTTCCGGAACGGCACGCGGTTAAACCGCCGGTCAAGATTGTAAGGCGGATCGAGGAACAGCAGATCCACAAATCCGTCTGGAAGAAACGGCAAGGCTTCCATCAAGTCCTGGCAGATGGTGGTATTCAGAATCTCCAGTGGCGTTACGAGATGGTCCAGCCGAATCAAGCGTTTTCTGTATTCGTTCCGTTCCGCGGTGGTCAGGGTCAGAGTCCGGTTCATTTTCGCGAGCGGCTTGTTTTTCATAGTTCCGGCGGTTGATGGGATCCTGGAAGAAGGTGGTATCGGATTAGAATAGAAAAACGAGAGGGCTAGTCAAGAATCACCGGCGGGGGAAAAATCAATCAGGCGGCGCCCGGATTCGAACCGGGGATCGAGAATTTGCAGTCCTCTGCCTTACCACTTGGCTACGCCGCCAGTAAAAGACCGGCTATGGAAAAGGGGCGTGATGGAAATCGACTTCATCACGCCCGGCTCCTTATTGTAGAGGGGATGGCGGGACTGTCAACCGGCGTCCTGTCCGGTTCCCGGCCGCCTCCGCCCTGGCTTACGGCGTATCCGGATCGCCGGAAGCATGAGTCGTTCCGGAAACCGGTGTGTTACGGTTCCGCCTCCCGGCATTTTCCTGCATTTTTTGCACTTGGTCAGCCAGCATGGCCAGTTCCTGGACAATGTCCTTGATATTGTACTGGAACTCGGAAATTTTCACGCAGATCTGCAGGTTAAGCAACAACAGCGCCAGCGTCGCGCCGAACAAAATGGTCGAGGTGGTCCAGCCCGCGCCGATCAACGCCGTGATCCATTCCACCAAGGGATACAGCCACACAAAGATGACAGAAAGCACACCGATGAGAATCCAGAGCGCGGAATACTGCTCAAGCATTTTGCGGCGGCGGACCAATTCGATCACGATGCACAGCAACACCAATCCGGTGATGATAATGAAAACTTTCTGATTGGCGGGGATTTCAGCTCCGTTCATCGTGATTATTCTCCCTTCGGCGGATGAAGGCGATAAAGAGTGAGATGAATACTTTGATCACATACCAGATCGGGCCGCAGCCGCGGTGCAAGGCATGATCTTTCTGGACCGGGTACATGTATACCGGAATTTCCTTGACCCGCAGGCCGTTTTTAAGAAAGGTGAGGATGGCGTCGGCGTCCGGATAGTCAAAGGGAAAGCTCTTCCCGCAAACAAAACGCAGAGCGTCGCGGTTAAAGCCGATATACCCGCTGGTGGGATCCGTGATCCAGCGGAAACTCAGAACAAGCAGCACCCACCGGAACAGGTGAATGCCGATGCGGCGCACCACCGTGCCATAGTACAGCGGCCCCAACGGCGGGAAAGGATACCCATTGGGGGATAGATACCGCGACCCGATAATGATATCGCTTTCTTTCTTTTTCAATTCCTGGAGAAACGCGGAAAGACAACGGGGATCGTGCTGGCCGTCGCCATCTAATTGGATCACGTAATCGTACCCGAAACGCATCGCGTATTTGTAACCAGTTTGAATGGTTGAACCATACCCCAGTTGGGTAGAGTGAGAAAGGGTATGGATCTTATGGTTGTTCAGGACGCGCAAGGAGGAATCGGTCGAGGCATCGTTGATCGCCAGGATATGGGCGTTGATTTTTTTGGCTTCCCGCTTGAGGCGCGGTAAAAGTCCGGGCAGGAGGCGGGCTTCATTATGCACAGGAACGATAATCAACACAGTGGACATAGTGTTTTGTGGAAGCTCTTATGGATTACAAAAAGAAACATGATCCGAAACCTGGCACATTCCCTCACCCCGGCTCTCTCCCGGAGGGAGAGGAAGAGAGAAAAGATTTGGTACATGTCTCTAGAAATCTAACGAGCGGTTGATTGCCGCGGAATCCACTCATCGCGGAACCATTTCAGTATATATCAAAAACCTAGATAAAATCCATACTTGACAATTTTCATCCAAATTTTTGGGATATTCTGCAATAAAATCTATTAATATCCAACCGATCTCTGCATTACACTCCCCTGATAGACCTCCACCACCCGCTCCGCCACCTCCCGCCAGGAAGGCAAGCCTGGATTCCAACCGGATGCGGGGCGCTCCCCTCTCGGGGATACGAGACACTCTTCCAAGGCGGTTCGCAGCGCGGCCGGATCACTGGGAGGAATAATTTTTAACAAGGGACTCGATTGGGGAATGTATTCCAAACATCCGTATCCCGTTGTGGCCACCACCGGTATGCCCCAATGTAACGATTCGATGGGAACCAATCCAAAGGCTTCATAGGGCGAGGGGCAAATGGTCCAATCCGCCAAGACGAACAGCGCTGGGAGATTGACATGGGGCACGGGTGAAAGAATGTACACGCCGGCAGAGGCTCCTATATGGCCTGTTTCAAAGGGAATCCCCCGCTGATGGCACCCATTCCGGATGAATACGGCGCAGCCTTCATCCGGACCGCAAAAGACCAGGCGTGGCCGCCGATTGTTCTTCCAAAGTGCTTGAAATGCCCTGAAAACTTGAACAACTCCCTTGGATTCGTGCAATCGTCCCAGGACCAAAAACGTCACCACGGCTGGATTGGCCTCAACCGGAAAGGGCAAAGGGATGGAGTGGGAAGGTTCCCACTCAGGCAGGCCATGGGGAAGGATGTGAATTCTCTCTGGTGGAATCCCACCGCGCAACAGTTGCTCCCGTTCAGCCCGGCCGAGCGCGAAATACGCACCGCATTGGGAAAACCAGCCGGCGCGCAGCCAGGGATCCAGGCATCGATGAAAAATCCGCTTGACACCGCGGTGCGTGGGCGGATTCAGCGACCCGTGGGGAGACACACAAACCACCGCCCCCCGCCGCGCGAATTCCCTTGCGGCGCTCCAGTATCCGGGAATGTGGACTTCGTGAAAATGAGCGGCATCGATAACCATGGGAAGGCGCGCGAGAACCTCCGGGGCGGTCAGCCGCGGCGTGAAGAATTTCCCCCGTTCCGCCAGTATGGCAAAGCGGTTCCTGACGTAAAGAACCGGCGTCCTCCGCAGGATTCCCAATGCGGTGAGACCGCCTTGTTTGATCCACTGCAAGGCGATTTCCGGATGAGAATCTTCCGGGGACAATCCGGCGTCACTGGTGAGCACTGTAACAGAGTGGCCGAGTCCGATTTGCGCGCGGACCAGCGCCAGGACCGCCTCGGGCACTCCCCCGTGGCGGCGTGTGGGTGGAAAATAGGGGACCACGTGCAGGATATTCACGGGCGGTTACGCTTCATTCCCAGGAGCTTGTTGATCCATCCGGCCCAATACGCCGCCAAGAATACCACGTTGCGCAATAAAAACACCGGCCCGGCCGCGAGCAGGGCACAATCCCGGTAACGGGTGTACAAATAGAACGAATATCCAACATGCGCCGCCAGAACGAACACGATCAGTCCCAGCGAAAAACCCAGTGAAATCCACCACAAGGCCAGAGCCGGGACCAGCAACATCGACGAAGCCACCAAAAGACCGATCACGCGGTCGAATGGGTAGAGCACTTGGGTCTTGACCATCGGGCGGCGGAAACCATACCAGGCCGCGCGGCACAGGCATTCCAACAAGCTTCCTTTGTAGTGATGCCAGGCTCGCGCGCGCTGATTGCATACCAGCCGGTAACCGGCTTCTCGGATCCGCTGGTTGTATTCGGAATCGAAACTCGATTCGCCTAGATCAGCCCGGCAGGGACCCAGCTGTGTAAAAATGTTACGCCGGTAGAGGGCGTTGGCGCTGGTGATGTGAATCGCGTCGCCGTGGTTAGACCGGATCTTGTGCGCGATTTCATAGCCGAATATCCGGGCCACGGGGGGATCGTTGGGCGAGGGATAGAGCACGCCTCCCGCCCCGGCCACGGCGGGATCCTCCAATTCAATGAGCAGCGGGATCAGCCAATCGGGATGCAGACGCACGTCGCTTTCCACCCAGGCGATGAAAGGCGCGGCAGCTTTTTCGAGTCCGGCGTTTATGGCCACCGCCTCGCCTCCGTGGGGTCTTCGTAAGACACGGATTGCAACCCGTTCCGGTTGTGTCTTCTGCCTCGCGAGCCAATCCTCCACGACCTCGGGCGAACCATCCGATGAGCCGTCATCCACCACCAGGATTTCCAAGGCCCCGTCGGTTTTTAACGCGAGGATGCTTTCCAAGGTTTCGATGACTGTCTCCCGGGCGTTGTACATGGGAACAATGAACGAAATCCGGGGAGTAAAGGAGTAAGGTGGATTGTGCATCAGGTTGTTTTTTTTGCTCCAAACCCCGAAAGGGATTCATGTGAATAGCCGTAGGCATAAGCGATAGCCTACGGTATCATATGATGAATTCCAACCCCGTAGGATTTGAATCCAAGCGTTTTCGACTTTTTCAGTGCCGGTATCCGGAAACGTTAGTACTCGGCTGCAGAACTTTCTCACTGCTCTATTTTTGAGATAAACTTTGAAGGGAACAATATACGGTTCCCTCTCCCTCCAGCAAGAATTTGAAAAACTTTTTCCCACACCATCATACTAACATTCCCTTGCCGGCACTACCAATCTGGTTTTACGGCTTAAAAGCCATGTTTGAATCTTTACCAAACAAGTCATATATTGATTTTTCTGCGGGGATCCTTCATAATCATTCATCATGATCGTATCCAACTCCAAACCTCTAGCTGTTTTCATGACCCCGCCGGTCTCGATGGAAGAACGCTACGGCCCTCTGGCGGCGACTGGCAATTGCACGCCATGCCTCGCCTCGGTGATTTTGGCGGCCATCGCCCGGAAAGCAGGGTACAAGGCCGCGGTTATCGACGCGGCGGCGGAAAATCTGACCTTGAACGAAGTCATGGAACGGCTGCGGGAAACGCCGCCTGCGTTCATCGGTTTTACCACCACCACTCTCACTACCATTCCGGCGGAACGGCTGGCGCGCGCGGTCAAGGCTTGCTGGCCGGAGACGGTGATCGCCATCGGCGGCCCCCACGCCACCGCGATTCCTGAAGAAACCCTGCGGCGTTGTCCGGAATTCGACTTGGCGGCGGTTCATGAGGGAGAGGAGACCATTTTGGAAATCCTCGAAGCGCTGGAAGAGGGAAGCCGGAATTTTACATCCATTGGCGGGATCGTATGCCGGAACGGGGCGGGCCAACTCATCAAAACACCCGCCCGGCGGGCTTTCATGGATCTGGATTCTCTGCCTTACCCCGCGTGGGACCTGCTGCGGGATTTCCCCGCGAAATACACGCCCGGGTATTTCAAGGTGGCGCAGGTACCCTCGGTCTCGTTCGTGAGCTCGCGGGGCTGCCCATTCGAGTGCTCGTTCTGCGACACCAGCGTCTTCGGGCGGAAGATCCGGACGCACTCGGCCGAATACATGGTGGACCTGTTCGACTATCTGCATAAAACGTTCGGTATCCGCGACGTGACTTTCGAAGATGATACCTTCATGGTCTTTCGCCAAAACGTCGAACGGTTTTGCGATCTGCTGCTCCAGCGCGGTCTGAACATGACCTGGGCCTGCAACAGCCGTGTCAATCTCGCCAAGCCGGATTTACTGAAACGGATGAAAGAGGCGGGGTGCTGGCATATCAGTTACGGCATCGAGAGCGGCTCGCAAGAAATTTTGGACCACGAGGACAAGCAGTTAAAACTCAGCCAAATCCACGAGGGCATCGAGAACACCCGCCGGGCGGGGATCGCCTCCAAGGGATTCTTCATCGTCGGACATCCCCGGGAAACGCGGGAGACGCTGGCGGCGACCTACCGGTTGACTCAGGACGTACCCTTTTCGGATATCACTGTCACCTGCATGACTCCGTTCCCCGGTTCGCCGTTAAGCAAATACGCCCATGAATATGGAACGTTCGATGACGACTGGACCAAGATGAACCTCTTGACGCCGGTGTTTGTGCCGCACGGATTGACAGCGGACGATCTGCGGTACTGGCAGCGCAAGATTCTGCGATCGTTCTATTTCCGGCCGCGCACGATCTTGAACTATACCGGCCGGGTGCTTCGCAATCCCTCGCCCCGCTATGTGACAGGTTTGCTGAAAAGCGGGGCGGCCCTGGCGCGCACGGTATTCATGAAAAAAACCCCTAAATCCGAGGCCGGAATGAAAGCAACGGGAGTGTGTTGATGAGCCAACCATCTGGTCTTCTTGTGTTTATCGAACCACTCGTGAAGGATCCGCGGCATATTCCGGAGCGTTTCGCGGGTTGCAGTTACATGCTCTACCCGTTGCCCGATCTCGCCAACTTCTATATGCTTTCCTATTTCAAAAAGCATGGCTTGGAATCGGAGATCGTCAACGCCGTGCTGGACCGGCTTTCGGAGGCGGAATTTCTCCATCGGATCCGCGATCTGCGGCCCCGGGCGTTGATCCTCCATTCGGTGGTGCTGGCTAAGCCGGTCGATCTCGCCTGTTTGCCTAAACTGTTACAAGCCGTGGACGCGCCGGTGTTGATCCACGGTCCCGAACCCTCCCGCGTCCCCCAGGAATACCTGGACGCCGCCGGCCGCCTGGCCCATAATGAACGGGTGCTGGTCTTCACGGGCGAGCCGGAAAACAACATGCTGCGCTACCTGCTGCACGGCGAGAAAAAGGGGGTTCATCTCTACGAGGGGGAAGAAAAAAAATACTACCCCCATGGCCATGACTTTTTATCCATCGAGGACCTGCCGTTCGATTTCCACGAGCACCCCACGGTGAAGCGGCTGTCGCGGCATTTTCTCAACGCCAAGTTTCCCCGCCAGCCGGTGGCCGCCATGCTGGCCTCGCGGGGATGCCCGTTCCCCTGTTCGTATTGCGTGCCCAACTCGGTGAGTTTCGCGCGCGAGTTGGAGTTCCGGCAAACAGCGGGCCACGGCAAGAAGCCCCGCGCGGTATATGCCGGTCCTGAGCGGGTAATCGCGGAGTTCCAGGCGGTGAAGGCAGCCGGGTATCCCTCGCTGATGGTGATGGACGACCAGTTTTTGGCCTCCAAAAAGCGTACCTTGGCGATCTGCGAGGGCGTGAAGGATTTGGGACTCGACTGGGGATGCCTCTCACGGCCCGATTTTCTGGATGACGAAGAAGTCGTCGCGGCGCTGGCCCGGGCGGGCTGCATCAGCGTGGACATCGGCATCGAAACCCTGTCGCAGCGGCTGTTGGATCTGATCGACAAGCAATTGGACCTGCAAACCTTCTACCGTGCCGTCCCTCTGCTGCAGAAATACAAGATCGAGCCGAAAATCAACATCATGTTCGGTTCATCGGCCGAGGAGACCGAAGCGGACATCCGGCATACTCTCCGCGAACTGAAGCGGCTCAAGGTGCGTCATGTGATGTTCGCCGTGGCCACACCTTTCAAGGGGACACCCTTCTATGACCAGGCAAAACAAAACGGAACGCTGATCGACGACGCCGATTCCATCAATCCTTTCGGCAAAAGCATGGTCTCGTATCCCAACCTCAGCCACGAGCGCCTGCAGCAGCTGACGCGCCAGGCCTACCGGCGGTTTTACCTGCGTCCATCGCAAATGTGGTACCGGTTGCAATCGTACCGGTCGTGGGATTCCCTCCGCAATGACCTGCGGGTGCTCGTCCACCTCTTATGGCGGGACCAGACCCGCCGGGCAGCCCGGTGAATGCCATGCGTTCCTCCTTGGACAACGCGGCCAAATTTTTCCGCCTGCTGGCCCGGAAACGGAGCGCGTATCCGGAAGAAATTCAGATCGAGGTCACCAACGCCTGCAACCTGCAATGCGCCATGTGCCCGCATACCCACGGGACGGTCCCCCAGCGCGATTTTCCTCTTCCCCTGTTCGAAAATCTGGTGCAAACCAATCCCGCGCCCAAACGGCTGGTACTGACCGGCTGGGGCGAGCCGCTCTTGCATCCCAATTTTTTTGCGATAATCGCCCTTAGCAACCAACATTGGCCGGATACGGCAGTCCGCTTCACTACCAACGGGATTTTGCTGGACGAAAAGCGGCGTGAACAGATCAAAGAACTCCAGGTCGAAGTCGTGACCGTCTCGGTAGACTTATGGCCGGACCGGCAGGACATCCCCCGGGAATGGCGGGATATTTTGCATCCGCCCTCGCCCAAGACCTTCCGCCATCTGGTGGATTATGCCGCGGATCAGGACTTGATGAACCAAACGCCGTTGATTCTGCAGGCACTGGTGGTGGAAGAGAACTTGGAGGATGTCCGGCGGTATATTCACTTCGCGGCCGAGCATTCTCTCCACGCCGTCCACCTGGCGCGGATGCAGCCATATCCGGAAAATCCCGTCCCGCGGCCAAGTTGGGAACGGGAGCAGGCCATGCTCGCGGAGCTGCGGCGCGCGGGCCGGGAACAAGGCGTCAGGGTGCGGACCCTGAATCAGCAATCCCTCCCCCTGCGCCTGGCCACGCGTTTCGATGGGATTTGCCTGCGGACGGACGACAGTGTGTACATCACCGTCGAGGGGACCATTACGCCTTGCTGCAACCTGCGGGACTACGCCATCGGTGCGTTGGGAACACCCGGCATGACTCTCGTGGAAGCGTGGCGTTCTCGGAAAGAAAAAGAATTTTTTGACAACCAACGGCCGGTATGCGGCTTGTGCGATGCGCTGTTTCATAGGTATCGGACGTAATGCTTCTTTGATCTGAGGAACACCGGGACATTCCCCCTCCCTCTCTTCCCTCGTCCTTGATCTTCAGGAATCCCCCGATTTCAATCACAATATCCACCGCGGAACCAATCCGTTGACGGAGTGAGGCAGACGGGGTGTCCAGGAAAGAAAAGATTTTCCTGATTTTGGCCGTACTGTATTTCATTGGCTGCCTGACAGGGGCGTCCCTGGTTACCGATGCAATCCGCGTCTATATCGGCAAGCACGGATGGTCCACGTTCAATAGCCTATTTTTCCCCTTTCTTTACTTGGTTCTGATTATCGTGCTGGCGCTGGTGGTCTCGCGGTTATGGATCCGGTATCCCACATGGGGCGAAATTGTCACTGTGGGGATGGGGATCGCGGTATCCACCTGGATTGTCTCGAATACCATGCTGTTGACCACGGAACTGGTACATATCCCGCAATTCCTGTTCAGCACCCTGCTCTTCATGGCCGCGTTTCCCCGGAACTTGCCCCTGGCGTTGACTTTTGGCGGGGTGGTGTGCATTGCCGACGAATGGGCTCAAACCTTTATGCCCGGCCGGGTATTGGATCTCAACGACATTGCCCTCAATTTCATCGGGTGGTTTCTGGCCTTGGTGGCCTGGCAGTCCTGGCATGGGAAACCAACCGAAGAAGAAACCGTGACCGGTCACTGAACCGCATGAGGGAGCAGGGTCAACTTGGGGAAAGGGCTGGGCTTGTACTGGGCGGGCGGTTCCGGAGATAAAACGAAGAGATAAGCGCACCACCACTGCTCTTCTGTTACGCCAGGCACGGTTTCGCGCGCGATCAGGTAGCGGGGTTGCAGTCCTTTCACGTCATCGGGGCGGAGCGGCGGGATGTTCCAGCGCATGTCCACCACCTGGCCGATGTACTCGCCTTCCTTCCCCAGTTGCCGGAGGGCGTAGGGGGATGAATAGGCGTATTCGCCGATTTGCGAGCGTATCCACTGATAGCGCCAAGCCTGTTCAACCACCAGAATTACGAAGAAAACGATTACCCCCCCCGTAACCCACCAGCGCCACCGCGGAACAAGAGGTTTGAGATCTGTACGCATGTTGGATGACATTCCCGTCCCGGATCCACCGGATTTATTCCGGCTGTTCGTTCAACAACCGGGCGATTTCTTGAATCACTTGCCGGGGCTTCACCGGTTTGGGGAGGTAGGCGGTGCATCCCGCCTGGATGGCTTGCTGTTTATCTTCCGGCCGGGCGTGGGCCGTGAAGGCGATGACGGGAATCCGGCGGGTTGGCTCTTGGTTACGCAGAAATCGCAACACCTCCAGGCCGGACTTGGTGGGGAGAGAGATGTCGAGGAGAATCAAATCCGGCTGGTGGCGTGCCGCCAGTTCCTCGCCCTCGGGGCCGTCGGGAGCCTGCAAGACGTGGTATCCGGAAAACTCCAGGGCATCGGCCAGCATTTCGCGGCTGTCTCTGTGGTCTTCGATAATCAATATCGTCCGATCCATGCCACCCACCTCACCTCGCCGTTGAAACTGGCATGCGACAGGTTGAATGAAAGATGTTCCCCATTGTATGTCGATCGATGCCAGAAACCAACACCAACGAGCAGCCCAGATTCCCGGTCATAATCCATCCCGGACGTTCTCCGAACGCCAAATGGGCGTATAATGAGAAAAGTTATTATTTACCGCTCGCAGGAAGGGTATCTGATTCGTTCACTTAAAGAGAGAATAACCGGACTTCGATGGATCCCAACATCCTGATAATCGACGACGATGATGTCACCCGGCAACGGCTGGAAGTCACTCTGACCAAGTGCGGATACCGGGTGCGCGGCGAGGCCACGGCGGCCGGGATGCGCCAAGCGTTCGAAGAGGCCCAGTTCGATACCTTGTTATTGGACATCTTGCTGCCGGACGCGAACGGCATCGACCTGATCCCGGAAATCCAAGAACGTGTTCCGGATTTGCCGATTATCATGATTACCGCCCATGGCAGCATTGAAATCGTTGTCGAGGCAATGCAGCGGGGCGCGTTTGATTTTTTCCCCAAACCCGTGGAAGACAACCGGTTGAAGGTATCGGTCAAGAACGCGCTGCAACAATATGCCCTCAAACGAAAAGTAACCACCCTGGAAAAGACCCGGCGGGCGGGGCTGGGTGACCTGATCGGCGGCAGTCCGGCCATGCAGGTGGTCTATCACATCATCGAAACCGTGGCGCCCACCAAAGCGCCCGTGCTGATTACCGGAGAAAGCGGCACCGGCAAGGAACTGGTGGCGCGCGCTATCCACAATCTGTCTCCCCGCCGGAACAACGAACTGGCGGATGTCAACTGTGCCGCCATTCCCAAGGAGTTGCTGGAAAGCGAACTCTTCGGGCATGAAAAAAGCGCCTTTACCGGCGCGGTCCGGCGGTATACCGGGTGTTGCGAACGCGCCCATCAATCCACTTTATTCTTGGATGAAATTGGGGAAATGGAGTACAACCTCCAAGCCAAAATCCTGCGGTTTCTGCAGGATTTTTCCTTTAACCGGGTCGGCGGGGAAGAAAAAATCCACGTGGATACCCGCATCCTCTCCGCCACCAACCGGCCGCCCCAGGAAGCCATCCGCCAGGGGCATTTGCGGGAAGACCTGTACTACCGCCTGAATGTGGTGAACATCCACCTGCCCCCGCTCCGGGAACGGATCGAGGATCTGCCAGCCTTGGCGGATCATTTCTTGAAAAAATACGCCGTCGAATACGGGAAAGCCTTTACCGCCATAGCTCCGGGAGCCTTGCGGGCAATGCAGTCGTATCCCTGGCCGGGAAACGTGCGCGAGTTGGAGAATTGCATTCAGCAAGCCGTCTTGCTCCACACAGGCAAAATCTTGGAAATCCCCATGCTTCCCGAGGCGGTGCGGACCATGGAGATCAAAACGCCGCGGGAACGGATCGAGGTTACCGTTTCCTCCTCCGGGGCCGAGCCTCTGGAAACCGAGTCCCTGGAACCGGGGCCCATCTTACCGGATGGCCGCATCATTCCGTTGATGGAATTAGAAAAAAAGGCGGTGGAGCAGGCGTTGCGGATCACCCGGGGGAATATCGCGCAGGCGGCCGTGGGCCTGCAAATCAGTCAGGCGACATTGTACCGGAAACTGCGGGAATATGATTTCAATCTCAAGGATTTCAAATAATTCGATTCAAACGGATCATTATGGAATGCGTATCATCCAGATTCACTATTGGCACGAATCCCGTCTTTTCTCTTTGCTCGATACCGAGTTTGAGCATGGAAGGGAAGGCTTACCATTTCCCTCTCCCTCCGGGAGCAAAATAGGGTGATGGAATCCTGAAATGTCGAATTTTCAACTTTGTCTATATTCGAGTCAGTTTTGAAGCCGCTTCACGGCAGGGCAATGGCCCAGGTTTCCACTCAGGGCGGCTTGAACGATCCCTGAACTCCCCGGGATTGCTTGATTGCCCGGCGGGAAATGAAATAAGATGGGGATCGTATTATATAAATCTATGCGAGCGCCGAATGATGAGATTTTCCAGAGCCAGTGGAATTTTATTGCACCCCACTTCGTTGCCAGGACGATTCGGCATCGGCGACCTGGGGCCGGAAGCCTACCGGTTTGTGGATTTTCTGGCGGGAGCGGGCCAGCGGTTATGGCAAGTCCTTCCCTTGGGACCAACCGGGTATGGCGATTCACCCTACCAGTGTTTTTCGGCGTTTGCCGGAAATCCGTTGTTGATCAATCTGGAAACCTTGATCGACGAAAAGGTGCTCGATCCGAAGGACCTGGAAAACGCTCCGGGATTCGATCCTCACCGCGTGGATTACGGCCAGGTGATTTCGTACAAGTTATCGATTCTGCAAAAGGCTTACGAATATTTCCGGGCGCACCCCCCTTCGACGCTCGAGGATGAGTTCCGTTCGTTTTGCTGGGACAACGGCTGGTGGCTGCACGATTACGCCGTGTTCATGTCGGTGAAAGAAGCCCACCACGGCGTGGTGTGGACCCAATGGGAGGAGGGCATTGCCCGCCGTCGGCCAGACGCCTACGCGCATTGGGAAAAGAAGCTGTCGGTGGAGATCGACACGCGCAAGTTCTGGCAGTTTTTGTTTTTCAAACAGTGGCGTAAGTTGAAGGAATATTGCAACAAAAAAGGGATTTCGATCATCGGGGACATTCCCATTTATGTCGCCCACGACAGCGCCGATGTCTGGGCACAGCCGGAAATCTTTCATCTCGATGAACACGGGAATCCGTTGGTGGTGGCGGGTGTGCCGCCGGATTATTTCAGTCAGACCGGCCAGTTATGGGGGAATCCCATTTACCGCTGGGATAAACTGGAGCAGTCGGGCTTTCAGTGGTGGATCGCGCGCTTCCAGGAGACGCTGCGCTTGATCGATATCGTCCGGCTGGATCATTTCCGGGGATTTGAATCGTATTGGGAAGTACCGGCCACGGAATCCACGGCGGTCAACGGGCGCTGGGTGGCGGGGCCGGGCAGGGCGCTGTTCAACGCGCTGCAGAACGCCTTGGGGGAATTGAAGATTATCGCCGAGAACCTGGGCGTGATCACGCCCGAGGTGGAAGAGTTGCGGTTGGACTTCGAGTTTCCGGGCATGGCCATTTTGCAATTCGCGTTCGGTTCTGGGCCGGCCAATCCCTATCTGCCGCACAATTTCACGCACAACCTGGTGGCTTACACGGGGACACACGACAACGACACCACGGTGGGGTGGTGGCAGGCGGCGCCCGGCGAGGGTAGCACCCGGACGCCGGAACAGGTCGAACAAGAACGGACCTATGCCCGAAAGTACTTGAACACGACCGGCGGGGAGATTCACTGGGATTGCATCCGCGTCCTGATGAGTTCGGTGGCGGACACGGTCATTTTTCCTTTGCAAGACATTCTAGGGGATGGCAGTGAAGCCCGCATGAATCTGCCGGGCAATCCCGGAGGAAATTGGCAATGGCGATTTACCCCAGACCGTTTGACGGACGTCATGCGGGAGCGCCTGCGGGATCTGACCGAGACTTATGGGCGGCTCGCTCCTTCCGAAAAAAGGACATAGACCATCCTCCGGCTGAGTAGATTGCGTGCCGTGAAACCGGTCAATCGGAAAACGAGATGTTTGAAGAGCAAATCGCCAGACTGCGCCTGGTTCCAGGGGTGGGCCATGGATTAGGGAAGGATTCAAAACATAACGATTTGATTTCATTATACTTATATTTTACTAGGAAAAAGGAAGGCGGAAGGTTGACTCATTCTAACCTCTAGGGAAAATTCGATTCCATACTTTTCTGTCCGTACTCTTCTAGGAGATTTTGGATGATTCCTGCCTATTTATCGCCGCTACGTTGACGTTGCCCCCTGGTTTCTTATAATATTAGATAAAGTCAATCTCAGAGTTGAGTTCTATTGGTGGGACGGGAGCATACCTATGCCTACATATTCGTATAAAGCGCTGGACAAAGGGGGGAGAGAAATCAAGGGATCGATCGAGGCCACAGGGGAAGAGGCGGTCGTCGAACGGTTGCGGAGTATGGGGTATTACGTCACCCAGGTGAGCCGTTCCCGGACCAATGTCGGCCAGGTCGATATCATGGACTTGCCGATCGTCCGGGGGATTCAGAAAGTCATCTCCCGCGGGAAAGTCAAATTAAAGCATATATCCGCCTTTTCCCGGCAGCTGGCCACGCTGATTGGCGCGGGCTTGCCTCTGTTGCGCAGCCTCCAGATTTTACAGGAGCAGGTGGAAGACAAAAACCTGAAGGAAGCGGTGATCGGCATCACGGAATCGGTCGAAGGAGGCAGCACGCTTTCGGAGGCCATGGCCAAGTATCCCAAAATCTTCAACCGCCTGTATGTGAATATGATCAAAGCAGGGGAGATCGGTGGCGCGTTGGAGCAGGTCTTGGACCGTCTCGCCCTTTTTCAAGAAAAGGCGCAGGCCGTGCGGTCGAAGGTGAAAGGCGCGATGTGGTACCCGCTGGTGGTTATCACCATCGCGTGCGTGGCTACATCCATTATTTTGATTTTCGTGGTGCCCAAGTTCGCCGACATGTTCACGGGATTGGGCTCGGAACTGCCGTGGTTGACCCAAAAGCTGGTGGATTTGAGCGATAACCTGGTAATTTACTGGTATTATCCGCTCCTGGTGATTGTGGGAATCGTCGTGCTGTTGAAATTAACCGCTAAAACCAGCCAAGGGCGGTATATCTTAGACCGGATCAAGCTGCGGCTGCCCGTGTTCGGCGGAATTCTGCAAAAATCGGCCATCGCCCGGTTCGCGCGGACTTTCGGGACATTGCTGGACACCGGTGTCCCGATTCTTCAGACGTTACTCATCGTCAAAGACACCTCCGGCAACGAAGTGATCGCGCGCGCCATGGTGGACATCCACGCGTCCATCCGCGACGGAGATACTGTATCAGAGCCGATGAAAAACTTTTCCATCTTTCCTCCCCTGGTGGTGCACATGATCGCGGTCGGGGAGGAAACCGGGGCGTTGGACAAAATGCTCATCAAGGTGGCGGAAGCCTACGAACGCGAGGTGGATGACGCCGTGGACGGGCTGGCGAAACTGATCGAGCCGTTGCTGATCGTCGTGCTGGGCGGCATCATCGGAACCGTCGTCGTGGCCTTGTACCTGCCCATCTTCAGTATCTCCGACGCCATGGGCAAGAAATAAGCGCTCGCATTCTCTTTATAACCCTTAGCGGGTTTCCATGAGAAGTTTTGATCTCCATCGGAGAATTCTAAACCGCCCAGGACGGAAGCCCGGGGCGGTTTTTCTGCTACCGATTCTGCTGACGATTCAATGGTTCCTATATCGTTCCCAGCGGGCGGTGAGATAGCGGCAAACCTGTTTCATTCTCCTTGGCCATCCTTCCTTCAGGACCGGTATTTCCGGATTAAAAACTCAAAGGCTTCGCGGCGGTCTTCAGGAAAATCGGACGGCCGGGTGAGAACCGCGTTTTTCAGCGCTTCCGGGCAGCCGCAGCGGCTAGCGTCCCGGGAGCGGGGAATTTTGGGGATCACCGCTTTGATCAGGCTCTTGAGATTCGCGGCGTTTTTGGTGAGATACTCGATCACGGTCTCGATGTCCACATCCACCTCATGCCAGCAATCGTAATCGGTGACCGCCGCCACGATGGCGTAACAGATCTCCGCCTCACGCGCCAGTTTGGCTTCCGGCAGGGCGGTCATGCCGATCAGGTGTGCGCCCCAACTCCGGTACAGATTCGATTCCGCCCGGGTGGAAAAGAGCGGCCCTTCCATGCAGACATACGTCCCCTTCGGATGCACGGGGATTCCGCATTCCCGTGCCGCTTCGATCAACAGGTCCCGCAACGGATTGCAGAATGGATCAGCAAAGCCAGCGTGCACGGCGATGGGATCGAAAAACGTGTTGGGGCGGCTCTTGGTGCGGTCGATGAGCTGATCGGGAACCACGAAATCGAGCGGCTTCATTTCGAGCCGCAGGCTGCCGACGGCGTTCACCGCCACGATCCACTCCACGCCCAGCTGTTTCATGGCGTACAGGTTCGCCTGGTAGGGAACATGGGATGGATTGAACTGGTGCCCGCGCCCGTGCCGGGGCAGAAAGACCAGTTCGCGGTCCGCGAACCGCCCCAGCCGCAAGGTGTCCGAGGGAGAGCCGAACGGCGTATCCATGTCCATTTCGCTGAAATACTCGATCCCTTCCAGGTCGTATACGCCCGAACCACCGATAATGCCGATCCGTGCTTGCGTCATTGAATACCCTCCGATCTTCGGCTTGAATCATTGCTTCCCGGCCGGGATTTAGTTACCATAAGAATTTAGATACCATAAGAAACGGCCGCGCGCCGGTCAAGCGGCCGCGCGAAAAATCATCCCGGACTCCAACTCGGCGGCGGTGCAAGCATGATCCGAAGCATGACAGGCTACGCGAGCCATCGCGAACAGATCGATGACGCCAGGATCACCCTGGAAATCAAAACCCTGAACCACAAAAACCATGATGTGCATTTCCATTCACCGCGTCTGTTCGCTATGCTGGAAATGCCCGTCCGCGAGCGCCTGAAGAAACAGATCCGGCGGGGACGCGTGGAAGTCAGCCTCCGGGTGGCCGGGTCCTTGTTCTCCTCGGAAATGGTTCAACCCAAAGTGGATGTGGCCCGCCAATATCTTCAGGCCGCCCGGACCATCGCCAGCGAACTGGATCTCCCCTTCGAGCCTCGGGTTGAAATTCTCCTCACCCAAGCCGGCGTCTTGGAACTCGAGGAACCGGAAATCGATCCCGGCCAGTTGTGGGACCGCCTGAAAGACTTGGTGGACCGGGCGATTCAGGATCTCCTCGCCATGAAGGAAAACGAAGGCGCCCGCCTGAAAAGCGAGTTGGAATCCATTCTCAACCGCATGGAGGAATTGAACCGGCAGATCCAATCCCTCCGGAGCGCCGTGTTGCAGGAATACCGGGATAAAATGCTCTCCCGCATCGCGGAATGGAACCAAAACTTGGAACTGGACCCCGCCCGCGTCCTCCAGGAAGTGGCGTATTACACGGACCGATCCGACATTCAGGAAGAAACCGCCCGCTTGGACAGCCATATCCAACAGTTCCGCGAAATCTTGAACGCCAACGGCCAAGACGACACCCCCTATGATGCCATCGGCCGCCGTCTGGATTTCCTCTGCCAGGAGATGTTCCGCGAGGTCAATACCATCGGTTCCAAAAGTTCTTCCCTGGCGATCACCCGCCTGACCCTCGAACTGAAGGCCGCCACCGAACAACTGCGCGAACAAGTGCAAAACATCGAATAACGGGGTACAATTGAGGTACAATTTAATTGTAATTGAAGGATTGCCCCGTCCACGCCGCGCCGGTATCTTCTGAGAATCCGAAACGCAGCGGTCAAAGGCAAGACCGGCGTGGCGCGAATTCCGGCTTGACGCAGCGAATCCAGGAAGTCCATGCCGCTTATTACTCCGCGCCGCCGTTTTCTGATTACCGCCCCTCTCGCCGTCCTGCTCCCGGCGGGCTTGTTGACCTATTTGGGCCTGGAAACCGTGGGGAGCGTCGACATCCGTTATGAACAACTCGCCCAAAAACGGGTGGAAATGACCATTAGCAGCCTCCGTAACCGCACCGAAGAAAAATTCACTTACACCATTCAGAAACCCTTCCAAAATGCCCTTCTGCGGGATATCGACACTCTATTTCCCGTTTTTCCTCCCCCCGAGGAGGCCGAAATTCACTTACAGGAATCATTCCCGGCCGCCGCGTTCCTCTTCGTATACGGCTCGGACCGCCAAATCTATTTTTTTGAACGGAAGCCGGACAATGGAAAATATGGATCGGAGTGGGTGCGTACCACCCGGTACAAAGAAGCGCTGGCCACCCGGCTTAAAAGCGCCATTGATTTTAAGGTGGATTCGTACCATGCCCTCCTCGACCCCGATACGTACACTCCGGAGAAAATTCATTTCGAATACTTGCGTTATCCCGATGAACTCTATCCCTCCGACAATCAGCGCGAACTGGCCTCATTCACTCTAGTGAATCCGATGTTGGGGTCCGAAGACAACGCGCCGCGCAACGCGATCTTGGCCTTTGGATTCACCGTCGATTTCCAATACATCAACCGGGAATTCTTCCAAAACATCCTCGATGAAATGTGGCAGCGGGAAGTCGCCAAGCTGGAGGCCGAACTGACCTATCCCATTGCCATCGAGGATCACTTGACCGGCGAATGGATCGCCACCATCGAGGAGGCGGGCGGGAAGGAAATGGCGGAAAGCAAAAAACATTTGCCTCAATCCTTTCACAACGACCTGTTCCCTTGGTACAAGATTCATTTTTCCGATGAAACCGGCGAAGACATCATGATGTCCGCGCGGTATGAGAAAATGGTCTATTACTGCCTCATCGCCGCCGCCAACGTCATCATGATCGCCGCCGTGATCAGCGCCCTGCGCAACATCGCTCACGAACTGGCCCTCTCCGACATGCGCTCCAACTTCGTGGCCCGGGTCTCCCACGAACTGCGCACCCCCCTTGGCCTTATCCGCCTCTACGCGGAAACCTTGGAACTCAACCGCGCTAAAAACGAGGAAAAACGCCAGGAATATTTGCGCGCGCTTACCAAGGAGTGCGAACGTCTGGCCCAGATGATCAACAACATCCTCAACTTCTCCCGCATCGAGGCCAACAAACAGCAATACACCCTGACCGAACGCCCCATCGGCAACCTGGTCCTGGAAACCGCCGAAACCATGCGGTATCATTTCGAGCGGCATGGCCTGAATCTCCACGTCTCGGCCGATCCCGCCCTCCCGCCGGTCCGGTGCGATGGCGAGGCGCTCCGGCAAGCCCTCTTCAACCTGCTCTCGAATGCCATGAAATACTCGGGGGAGGGGAAAAACGTGTGGGTCAATGCCTATTCCCATAACGGCGAGGTGATTATTGAAGTGAAAGATCAGGGCATCGGTGTCTCGTCCGATCAACGGGCGAAAATTTTCGAAGAATATCACCGGGTGGACGATCCGCTGGTTCGCGAAACGGGCGGCACCGGCCTGGGCCTGGCGGTGGTCAAGCATATCGTCGAGAGCCACAGGGGGAGGATCGTGGTGGACAGCACGCCGGGTCAGGGCAGTACCTTCGCCATTCATTTACCCGTTGCCAAGCCATCTTCTCCGGCTCCGGCTGCCCGAAACTCTGCCTAGGATATTTTGGCGTGCGTAATTCCATTGCCGATAAAATCACCCGGTTTGTTTCCCTTCTTCAGGAGGGCTTGTTTTTATTGCCTGTGATCTTGGTCCCCACGGTCTTCACCACGTTCAATACCCACACCATTGTGATGAAGGAAACCGTGTTGCAAGCCACAGCCGCGTCGCTTTTGCTCCTGCTTCCCTTCGCGTGGCGGCTGGAATCACGGGACGCCCGGCCGCCGGCGCAAATCGTGCCGAGAGGCCTTGTCTTCCTCCTGGCCGGATTGAGCGCGTATCTCGTCGCATCCGCGTACGGGGTTTCCGGCCATCCCCGTTCCGCTCATGAACTCCTCCGCTGGGTGGCGTACATGCTGTTCGCCACGGCCGCCTTTTTTTTCGCTGCCCGTCCGCGCCGCTTCCGGATGTTCCTCCACGCCACGGTCCTCGTCTCCGCCGCGATCAGCCTCTACGCCATCCTGCAAGCCTACGAGATCGAGTTTTTCCTCGACTGGAAGACTTTCGACTTCGGCGGGGGCATCCGGCGGGTAACCGGCAGCCTGGGCAATCCCGACTACTTGGCGGGATATCTGGCCGCCCTTCTTCCGTTGACCTTAACCCTGGCCTTGGCGCGGACCGGGTGGGCGCGCCTGGCCTTTTTCATCGTTACCATCCTGCAAGGGGCCGCCCTCATTTTTTCCTTCAGCCGCGGCGCTTGGGTTGCCACCGCCGTCACCTTAATGCTCCTGGCCGCTTCTCTCACTTATGTCAACTGGGTGCGGGATCCGGTCTTGTTCCGCCCGGGGATCACCCGCCGGGGGGCGCTGGCCGCTCTGGCGGGGATGGCCCTTCTGGGCGTGGGATTGACCATCGGCCTCTGGGATGAAATCTCGGCCATGGTGCTGCGCTTCGCTCAGGTGGAAGAAGACACTTCGGTGGCCACCCGCCCCTTCTTCTGGCGGGGAGCCGCCGCTATTTGGCTCAATCACCCATGGTTGGGAACCGGACTCGGGACCTTTCCCCTCTATTTCCCGGCTTTCCGGCCCAAGGAGCTCGCTTTTCACCTGCCCTTCCAGGAATTCTTCGTCGAACACGCCCACAACGAGTACCTGGAGATTTTGGCCGAAACCGGCGCGATCGGCCTATTCCTCTATTTGGCTTTGGTTGTTTCCACGATGGTTTATATCTGGCGGTCCTTGATCCGCTACCGTTCCCACGACAACCTGGAATTGCTCGGCTTGTGGAGCGGCATGCTCGGCGCCCTTATCCACAACCTCTTCACGGTCACCTTGCGCTTCACTCCCTCCGCGTTTCTTCTCTGGTCGTTTGCCGGGATCGCCGCGGGCCGGAGCGCGGCGTTGCGTGCGGACAGGAAAGAACCATCCCCTTGGGGACGCGGTCTCTTTCATCTGGTTTCGGTGATGTTCGTCCCTTTCCTGTTTCTGGGAGGCCTTCAGTATTTTGTGGGCGATTTCATGATCAAAAGTGGCATCAAATGGATCTCCGAACTGGATGAGAATCAGTCCTTGGAGTACAACCGCTCCCGTCTGGAGCAGACGTTCACGGCGTTGAACCAGGCGCGCGTCCTCGCTCCGGATCACCCCGAAAGCCTATTCTATCTGGGCGTGGCGTATCACAAGGTCATGGATTATCACCAAGCCATTGAAGCTTTCACAGCGTTGGAAGAACTGC
This sequence comes from Candidatus Omnitrophota bacterium, assembly GCA_013177805.1. Classification (GTDB taxonomy): domain Bacteria; phylum Hinthialibacterota; class Hinthialibacteria; order Hinthialibacterales; family Hinthialibacteraceae; genus JABLXU01. The sequence goes on along the minus strand of JABLXU010000008.1, from coordinate 76,806 downwards.
AGGAGGATTTCACCACCAACCGGTTGAACCTGGGGATTAGTTGCCTGAAGCTGGCAGATCTGGTGGGTACGCACACCGCCATCCGGTTTCCTACCTTGGCACGGGATTGCCTCCAGGAGGCGGCGGCGTGGTTGGAAAAAGCGATCGAAAGTGATCCTAATTCACCGGATTACCGGTATTTTGCGGGGCGGGCGTACTTTTATTTGGGAGAATTCCAAACAGCGGAGCAACTTTTCCAGGATGCGCTGCGGCTCCACGTGAAAAGGCCTTTTAAAAACAAGATCGATCCATCGGAAATCCAACATTATCTCGATCAGATCCAACAACTCCATCCACCTCAAGCCAACCCGCCCCGTAACCAGAATCCATAATTTCACCCGGCGGCTGTTGCCTCTCACCCGCCCGTGACTTCCCGGAGGGCTTTTTCAAACACTTCCAGGGGCTGAGCGCCGGTGAAACGATGCACCTTCTTGCCGTGGGCATCGTATACCAGGGTCATGGGCAAGGCGCCGCTCCATTCCTCATCAATGGCCCGGATGGCGGCGTTTTGGTCATCCGTAACCAAAATCCGCGTGGGCATTGTCATGTTGAGCTGCTTCATCACCGCCGGAACGTCCCCGGCGGTGCCGGTCAAACCATCGCACGACACCGCCAGGAAATCGGCTTTATCCCGGCCATACTGCTCATACAACTTCACAATGCCGGGCATCTCTTCCTTGCATGGGGCGCACCAGGTCGCCCAAAAATTTAAAAAAAAGCCTTGCCGTCCCGGTTCGACGCCATGGCCAATAAGTCGTTCACCTGGATCTCGCCCATGGCGCTCTGGGTGGCTTCCTCCACCTGGGGTTCGGCGGGTTGTTCCGCGGCGGGCTGCTCGGCCGCAGGCTGCTCGGCCGCAGGTTGTTCGGCCGCGGGCTCTTCAGCGGCAGGTTCCTCAGCGGCAGGTTGTTCGGCTGCAGGCTCTTCGGCCGCGGGTTCCTCCACGGCGGGTTGTTCGGCCGCGGGCTCCTTGGGCGCGGGCGACGGCGAGCAGGCATACCCCACGATCAACATTCCCACGACGAGTCCGATCATCCAGCAGGATTTTTTGTTCATCATGTTTTCACCCCTGTATTGAATTAGTTTCAATGATGAATGACTAGTCAATCACTCATCATGGATTCTCGAAAAATATAAATAATCTTTCGACAACTAAAACTCAATCCACACGGCTCCCATCTTCTATAAATATCTATTCTTCATTTATAGCCTAATTCGTGTTCCATTTCAACTACAGGACCGGGTGCGAGAAGACCACCTATTGCCTGAAAGACCGTTTCCAGATGGGAGTTGATGATGGCAAGGACTATGGTACAGTGTCCCCCAGGCCCGGCGGGTGATTTCTTTGCCCGGCTGGTGTTCATTCCATGCAAAATTCCATTGGATAAAAAAAGAGAGAACCATGACTGCACGGCTTTTGGACGGTAAGGCGTTGGCCCAATCCATCCGCACCCGTTTGAAGGAAGAAGTCGCCCGTTTCGTTCAACAGACCTCGGTTCAACCGGGGTTGGCGGTCATTCTCGCGGGGGAGAATCCTGCCTCCCAGGTGTATGTCCGCAACAAGAGCAAAGCCTGCGTGGAAGCCGGCATGAACTCGTTCCAACACGTTCTTCCCGCGGCCGTCACCCAGGAGGAATTGTTCGCGCTGGTAGACCGGCTGAACGCGGATCCCCGTGTCCACGGCATCCTCGTGCAGCTGCCCGTCCCTCCCCAGATCAACGCCCTCGCCGTGCAGGAACGGGTGCTGCCCGCCAAGGATGTGGACGGCTTTCACCCCCTCAACGTGGGTTATCTCTCCATGGGCCTGGAGGGTCTGGTCCCGTGCACCCCGCTCGGTGTGATGGAAATCCTGAAGGACGCGCAAGTGCCCATCCTGGGCCAACAAGCCGTGATCGTGGGGCGCAGCAACATCGTGGGGAAACCACTCGCCCAGCTGTTGCTGCGTGAACACGCTACGGTCACCCTCTGCCACTCCCGCACCCGCGATTTGCCCGCCGTCTGCCGGAGCGCGGATATCCTGATCGCCGCTACCGGCCAGAAAAAAATGATCCGCGGCTCCTGGGTCAAACCGGGCGCGGCGGTTATCGACGTCGGCATCAGTTTCGAGGAAGAGAACGGGAAAATCAAACAGGTCGGCGATGTAGACACCGGGGAAGTAATGGAAGTGGCGGGATGTCTTAGCCCTTCGCCCGGCGGCCCTGGTCCCATGACCATCGCGATGCTGCTATGCAATACCCTCCGGGCCGCCCGCCGGCAAGTGGGCGGTTGATCCCGGCGGCCGGGCACGCCATGCCGTTCTCCTGCCTCTGCTTTCCCTGAAAAACCACCCGCAATGAATTGGAGAATGGCTTCCCTTACGATACAATAAGAAGTAGGAAATCAGCGAATGAAAAAAAAAATTAGCCATTCCCTTCTATCATCCGATACTAAAGTCAGAATCATTCTTCGAAGCGGATCTGTAAACAAGAAGGCGAAGAGCGCCTTGAATGAAAGGAGCGGACCATCATGAAGCGATTCCAATTACTAGCCATCATGACCGGAGTGGCGGTCTTCGCGGCCGGCTGCTATACCTCCCCGGCCCAGGAAGGGGCCATGTGGGGCGGCGCCGCCGGTGCGATCGCGGGGCAACTCATCGGCGGTGACACCGAAGGGACCTTGATCGGTGCGGGTGTGGGCGCGCTGGGCGGCGCGTTGATTAACGACCAATACCAGCGCGAGAAAGCCAACGCCCGGCAGCAAGGATATCAGGAAGGCTACAATCAGGGCGCGGCCCAGGGCTCGGTGCGCGGGTATACGTCCACGACCCAGCAACAGCCCCAATACAACACCGCCCCCCGGTAATTCGACCCGGATTTAAATTAAAAAAAAGCGCCCGGAGAGATTTTAGACCTCTTCGGGCGTTTTTGGTTTTTCAAAGGTTTTCCCTCACCCTGGCCCTCTCCCGGGGAGAGGGAAGAAGTTACTTTGGTGGGTTACGCCGCGCTTTGAGCCCACCCTGCATTGGGCTTTGTAATCCAAATCCGATGGATTTTATAACGGCTCAACTGGAGGTACGACCTCCCGGTTTGCCTTACTCCTTTTGATGCTCTTATTTCACTTCCAACTCACTCGGCGGAGCGGCCTGTTTCTGCTCTGGATTGTAATATTCGTAAATCACCGCTTCCGGGGCCTTGGCCGTCATGGGCAGCGTCGCCTTCATGGGAATCTCGAGATCGAGGATTTCCTCACCCTCCATCGATTCCAGGTAGATCAACAGTTGCCGGGCGGTCAGGGTGTAGCGGGCGATGGTTTTTTGGTCCACGTACTCGTCCAGAGCGGGACGCTCCACTCGGAATCCGGGCGGGATGCCCACGTCGATCATCACCATCTCCACCCGTTCCGGCCGCTGGTTCTTCGCGTGGATCCGGCAGGTCACCGTGTCGTTGCGCCGCAGTTCCTTCCGGTCGTAATCCACTTTGATATCGAACGGCGCGGCCGCGGCCTTCGCTTCGCTCCACGGAGCGAAGTACTTGCCCACCACCTGGTAGAGCAGACTGCCCTCGCCTTCCAGGTCGATTTCGATGGTTTGTTCATTCCCTGTAACGTAGGGGCTCAAATCGATCTGCCGGAACAGGTCCGCGTCCTCCGGCGTGACCGTCACGCGCGCCGCGTCCTGCCCGTTCACCCGCGCCAGGACCATGGCGTTGACTTCCCGCGTCGCCTGTTTGAGGGAGAGGACCATCGCCTTGAGGGCCAGCACTGTCCCGTGCGTGGTGCCCCAGGTGCCCTGGGGATCTTTTTGCTGAATGAGCCAGTTGAGCGCCTTGCCCGCCTCGGTGTTGAACCGCCCGTCCTGAATCAGTGCCATGGCCGCCCAGGCCGTGGCTTCCACCGAGGCATGGTTGCCCCGTGCGAAGCTCATGCTTGCCTCGGCCGCCCAGTGCATTTCGTTGCCCTGGATGTCACCCAGGTTCACCAGCCGCTCCACGCACGCGCGGGTGGTCCCGTCTTCGGGGACGAGGGCTTGCAGGGCGTTGCACAGAATCCCCAGCGTGTAGGCGTCTGCCGCGTCTCCGGCGTGCTCCAATAGGTATTGCGTGGTGGGTCCGAGCTCGGATCGCGCGTCCGTCCGGCTGAGCGCCAGCGCCACGTAGGCCGTGGTCAGGAGCGGATTGCCCTGGATGCTTCGCCACATCTCGGCATGTGCGTAGTTTTCGTCCGGGTCCCAGGTCCCATCCGGCTGCCTCTGTTCCAACAGCCATCTCGCCGTACGGGGGATGAGGTTCTCATCCACCGGGTACACCTCGTTCATGTCGGCGAATTCCATCAGCCCGTAGGCGGTCAACACGCGCGTGGCCGGGGGATTGCCGAACACCTGGAAACCACCGCCGGGGATCTCGAACGTCAGCAGCCGCTGGTAGCCCAGGTTGATATACTCGCGCGCCTTCATCTCGATTTCCGGCGTGATACTGCCGGTTTGCTTCATGTAATCCAGCGCCAGCACGTTGGGATAGGTGGTCGAGCTGGTCTGCTCAAAACACCCGTTGGGCATTTGCAGGATCGTGTCCAAGCCTTCGACGACCTGGCTGAAGATGCCGGGATAAATCTTCACGAACAATTTATCCGCGCCCGGCACCCGGCCTTCGGGAAACGCCACCGTGTGCTTCACGCCGTTGTCCAGCCGCCCGTTGAAGGTGATGTACCGCACCTCGCCATTGGGCCGCACCTCGATGTCCCGCCCCGTGGCGTCGCGGTCCTCGGTTCCCCAGGCGTATACTGTCAGTGGATTCTTCCCCAACCGGGTGGCGCGGATGCGGTACGACACCGAGGTCACTTCGTTGGCCGCCACGCTCACGCGGCGTTCGTACGCGCCTTCCAGCAGATCGAACCACGGGGCGCGCTCCAGCTCCACCGATACGGTCTGCTCGACCGGCAGGTAGTTGTACACCGCCACGGGGATGGTCACTTCGTCGTTTTGGATCAACGCCACCGGCAGATCCAGATCCACGAAGAAGGGCTTGAACACCTTCAGCGCCGCCGTGGAATCGCCCACCGCCCCGTTTTTCGCGTTGGCCATCGCCGACATCCGCCAGGTAGTGATCGAATCGGCCATGGGCAGATTCAGCATCGCCAGCCCTTGGTCGTCGGTGATCAATTCGGGTGTGTAGAACAGCGTCTCGGGGAAATAGCGGCGCACCCGCACCGGCTTGTCTTTCGCGATCTTCCGTTGAACGCTCTCGGGCGACGCGGGCGGAAGAGTTGTCATCTTTTGCTCCAAGGCCGTGACCTTGGCGATTTCTTCCCGGATTTCGTGCTTTAGCGGATTGGATTCATTATCCTGCTCCAGCATCTCTTCCCGCAGTTGGATCTCATCCACTTCGCCATTCACCGCCAGCGGCCGGATTTCCTCCTCTCCCAAAGCCACGGCTCGATCGACATCGATCAACGACAAGGGATCGGGAACCAGAAGTTCGTTTTGGAAACCGAATGATTCCCCCTTCTGACCGGTTGAGATAGTCTTAACGTTATCTCCAATCAAAATCCCGCTGTCCTCCTGCCTTGCCAGTTTCCTTAACTCCGCTCCGGCGAGGTCTGGCTGGTTGAATTTTTCAACAGCGGGAAACGCCAGGGATTGCGTTTCCTTTATATCCATTGGCATCGCTCCGGCGGGGGCCTCTTCCGGCGCGGCCATCATCCCGTAACCGCCCGCCATTCGCAGGCCCATTCCCTCACCCAGGCCGCCCATCCCCCCGGGAGGCGCGGCCATGGGAGGCGGGACAGCCATTTTGGCTCGCGCTTCGACCTCCGCCATCAGATCTCGCCTCAAGGACATGCCCAATTTCATGGGCGCGCCCACGATAATCTCCGGCTGCTGGATTCCATCCACGAAAGCTCCTCTCTTGTCCACAACGGCGCGGCCTCGTGCCCCGGATTCGCCTAATCGCCGGAAATTGAGTCCCGTCCCCCCGTAACGGTCCACCGGCACGTTCGGCACGGCGTAAATGTAATAAGACGTTTCACTTTCCACCCTATCCTGATCTTCGTCTCCCCCCTGCAGCGACGGAGGTTGGATGGTATCCATTTCTCTCTCCACCCTGCGTTCCCCATTCGCGAAATACCACCGCGTGTCTGCCTGTCCATTCACGGCCATGATCTGGAAATACTCAGCCGGGCCTTGGATGTCATCGCTGGTATTGAACTTCCCGTCCGGCCCCGCGCTGGCGACGGCGACCCGCCGGTCCCGGAAATCCACCCGGTAGGGAACGCCCCAGGGATCCACTGTCTTTACCGCGTCCGGCGGCAGGTTCAGCGAGAGGAGCAGCTCGTCCACGTCCTGTTCCGGCGTGTTCATGGGCAGGGAGGTTTGCCGCAGGTAATTCTGCAGGTTGTACACCTCCTGCCGGGCCTGTTTGATTTTCGTGCTGCCCGTGAAGATGTTGAGGGCGTAGGCAGAGCGCGCGTCCAGTTTGGAGAGCAGCGCCTTGGACAGATTGGCGTTCTTCTCGTATTCCACCGCTGACAGCCGCACCACCTTGTCCAGCGCGTAACCGTGGATTTCCACCTTGGGCTGCAGCAGTTCCTTCTCGATGGCGAAGAACACCTTGGCCAGGCCCGGCTCCTTCTCGCTCAGGCTGTACACGCTTTCATCCACGATGTGCAAGCTCATCGCCGCCCGCACCGGTTCGCCCGCTCCGCTCCGCACCGCCACCCGCAGCCGCGCCGGCTGCCCCGGCTCGTATTGCTCCTGGTCGGAGGTAATTTCGATCCGGAGGTCGTCGCTGCGCAGCACCACCACCTGCCGCGTGTCCCGCACCAGGTTGCCATCCGGCCGGATGACGTAGGCACTCAACGCCAGCGTTCCCGCGAGCGCATTGTCCAAGGGGACGGCCAGCGCGGCGCGGCCGTCTTTCAACGGAAGGGTTTTAGTGAGCACGGTCTGCCCGTTTTTGATGATGTCCAGAAATACCGTTTCCCTTTGAAACGCTGGCGAAAGCACGGTGAGATTCATGGCCTGCCCCACCGTATAGACGCCCTTGTCCACCCGCAACAGCAGGCTTTCCGCCGCGCTCTCCGTCTCTAAATCCTTGACCAGTACCGCCCGCCGGCCGTCTTCTTCCGCCGTGATGGTCAACACCGGCATATCGGGCCGCGGGAGGGCCACGTTTTGCGTCAACGGAGCGCCGGGAGTGGATTCCACGGGTTGGGGAATAAGCATCACAGACGCGATGCCGTTCTCATCACACTGCAATTCCACGGATTTGGGCAGGAACCGTGAATCCACCCGCAGCTTCGGCTGGGCCACGCTGCCGTCGGGATGCGAGGCCACCAGGAAAATTTCATTCTCCACCCCGGGGACCAACCGGCCGCTTTCGGGGATCGCGTCTACCTGGATGGGATCCACCGCCACGGGAAATGTATGGATCTTCTGTTCCTCGTGATCGGCGCTGTCCCGCACCCGCACGTCGAGCTGCACGATCGTATCGCCCTTGAACAGCGGCTGGCCCACAAGTTTATCCGGGATGGTGAACGAAAACTCGCCGCGCCCCTCTTCATCGGTCTGGATGTTTACCGTTTCGAATTCGTTGAATCCCACGTCGAAGCAATTGGCGGTGATCTTCACGTTCGCTCCCGCCACCGGCTTGCCGAAAAAGTACCGTGCTTCCACGCCCCCCTTCACGGATTCGCCCGGCGCGTAGAAGGTTCGTTCCGTGTGCACCGCCACCCGGAACTTGGGCAGCACGTATTCATACACCTGCGCGGTCTTCTCGGTGACTTCATTGTCCAGGATGGCTTTGAAGCGGTATTCGCCCTGGTTGACGTCGTCCGCCAGCTGAAAATCGGCCGCCACGATGCCGAATTCAGAGGTGGTTTTGGTCTCCTTGAAGACCTTGTTGCCTTTGCCGTCGTAAACTTCCAGCGTTACCGGCTTCTCCGCCAAGGGAACGCCCGCTGCCTGGTTGACGGCCAGCGCCCGGATGTGAATCAACTGCCCCGGTTGATAAACCGGCTTGTCCGTCGTGAGGAAAATACGGGTACCAGGGACGATCTGCACTCCTGAGCTCACTTCGTCCTTTCCGTAGGCCGATTCGATCGTCACCGCCAGCGTCCGGCTGCCTTCCAGCGTCTCCGGCACCGCGAACTGGATGTCCGCGTTGCCCCGCTCGTCCGAAACCGCTTCCGCCAGCGTGACCGCCTCGCCGCCTTGGACGGGAAGACACCGCGCGGTGATGGCCGCCCCCGCTACCGGTTCGTTGCCCGGAGCACGGGTCACCACCACCCGCAAAGCCGCCTGACTCCCGCTATGCCATTGCGGCTGGCCGATCACATGGACGTCTTGCGTTTGGTGGGTCCTGCCCAGCCGCTTCAGCCAGGTATGGCCCATCAGGTCGATCCGCACCCGGCACGTGTCGATTTCCGCACTCCCGGACTCGATCGGCAACGCCACCTGCTCCGCTTGACCGCCGGGAAACAGCACCAGTTTTTTCTCCATCCGCGCCAGCGGCCGGTAGCCGTCGTCCAGCAAGGTCACCACCAGGTCTCCCATGGCTTGGATTTCCGCTGAATACCGCAGGGGAAGCGTGATGAGAAGTGACTCCGCCGTCCGCTCTGTCTGGATTTGGTCCTTGTCCAGCGTGATTTCGGCATGGCCCGCCCCTGGCGCCAATACGGCGAACCACAAAATCCATACCGGTAACGATTTCATCATGACAACCTCGAATCGCGTATTAGGAACAGCCTTAAACCTCTTCACACCGATCACATCACGCAGGATCCACAGAATATTGATTCTTCCGCCCTTTCAGGGCTTCCCTCACCCAGCCCCTCTCCCAGAGGGAGAGGGAAATGAAAAGGAGGGATTGTTGTTGGACTCATCCCAGGGCAACGCCCTGGGCTAGTTTCTTCCGCGCCTTTGGCGCTCAAGGATTGTTCATCCATCGCAGTCTAAAAGGTTCATCATACGGATTAAGGAATATCTACTTTTTCCATCTCCCCGAAGATGATTCATTCGCTCAAGCTGATCGCGCCGCCCTTGCCTGGATCAACCTTCAACTCCGGCAACAGATGTCCATCCAAGCCGGTGGGAATCGCGCTGAACTTCCAGGCCGCTTCCGGACGCAAGTGGTAGGTTTTGATCAGGATTTCGTTCCATCCCGCCTTGAGGGGCAGCATCACCGCGTATTGGTCTTTCTGGTAATCCTGATGCGTGATTTGGCCCCACACGGGAGCGTTGTTGCACCAGATCCGGATGCCGTCACTGAAGCCGGTTTGCAGAAAGATTTCCGCGTCCGTGGCGCTGTGGAGATAGGTCCGCGCGAAGGCGCTCGCCGGGGCCACGGTGTTCTTGAATTCTTTCTCCAGATCGATCTCCATTCCCCGTTCCCGCCGCAATTCGTACCGTGGACTCGTTAGGGGCTTCCGCAGCGGCTTGAGCCAGGAGGCAAGACGGAATCCCTCCCCTTCTTCAGGCAACGTCTCTGCCGGCAACGGCCCCATCAGCCACCAGGATTCGATGTAGAACGTGTCCCGTAAGGGATTTTCAACTAGTGCCAGCATCCGCGAGGCTTTCTGCCGCTCGGGATGCTGGTCCGGAAACTGCTCCATCACCCGCCGGCACCAGGCCATGGCCCGGTCCGGATGCTCCCGCCGCGTAATCTCGCAAAACGCCATCGCCAGCCGCGCGAACTCCAGGCTGCCCGGATACTTGGCCGCGTACACATCCAATTCGTTTTCGGCCTGTTGCACGGTCTCCGAACGGTTGAGCCATAACTTAACCAGTGACTCCCGCGCCTGCCGGCAATAAGTTTCTTGATCCGGAAAACGCTCGATCATCCGCTGATACGTCCGGGCCGCGGTCTCTGTGTCGCCCAGCGCGCGGTACGAATCGGCGATAAGGATCAACGCCAGCGCGATCCAATAAGTCTCACCGGAATGTTGCTTCTCTACATCCTCCAGCATCACGATGGCGCTTTTCAGCAATGTCTTCTGATCCTCTCCGATTTTGGTGAACGCGGTGTTGTAGAGCTTCAATCCGGTGCGGAACAACTCTTCGGCTTTTTGATTCCCGTCCGCTTCCTCCGGTTTCGCTGCCAGTTTCGCTTCGGGCTGAGCCTGGAAGGCCCGGACCGGGCGTCCCGCCGCCAGCGTTTCGGCATCGGTGGGAGACGCCAGACCAGCCCTCCGCCTCGTTGTCACCCCCAGCGCAGGCGGATCGGCCGGCGCGGGAGCTTCCGGGAGTGGTTCCATCGCGATTGGCGGCGCGGCGGGAAGATCTACGGCGGGAGAAAGCGCAATCCCCGCTGCCGCTCGCTCGGGAACCGCCTCTTTCTGGATGGGAGGCCGAAGGGAAACGGAATTCTGCCAGGTATAGGGATACACCCCGGCCAGCAGCAACAAGAACGAGGCCGCCGCCGCCAGTTTCATCCACAGGCGCACACGGACCCGCCGCTCCGGAATCCCTATCCCGAGAGTGGAATCCGCCCTCGATGCGGCAGTCACTTTCCTCTCCAGCCAGAGGGGCACGGCCGGATCTTGAAATTTTCTCAAGATAGCATGCGCGCGTTGCACCTCGTCCCATTCCGCCGCGCAAGTGGGGCACGCTGCCAGGTGGATCTCCAGCTGGGCGGCTTCCTCCGGAACCGGCGGTTCATACAGCCGTTCCATCATCAACGCGCGCGCCGTTTTGCATCGCATCATCCTTCGATCCCTCTTTCCTTGAGCCCGCGCCGCAGCGCGAGCAACGCGTAATGCATCCGGCTTTTCACCGTGTTGGCTGGGCAACCCAGCACCCGGCCGATTTCTTCAAAAGTCAAATCAGTCTTTTCCCGCAGTAGCAAAACTTCCCGCTGCGCCATGGGTAACGATTGAATCACCTCGTCGATGGCCTCCCGTACCTCGCTCAGGTAACTCGCCTCCCGCGGGGACCGGTCCGGGCTGGGGAAATCGTGGATCCCCGGCACTTCGGAACCGTCCTCCCGGCCGGGAAACAACAGGATGATTTCCGCGCTTTTCTTTTGGCGCATGGCGTCGATGCAGGCCGACCGGGTCAGAGTGAATAGCCAGGTCGTGAACTTGGCCGTAGGCTGATAGCGTCCCCGGTTCCGGATCAGGCGGAAAAAGACGGTCTGAAACACATCATCCACCTGGTCCGATGCGGTCAGGAACAACCGGATAAACGCGTACACCGATTGTTTATGCCGCTGAAATAATTCCTCGAAGGCTTCCGCCTCGCCCCGGGCGTAGCGCTGCATCACCTCTTCATCCGAACAGGCCGGCAGATCCTTGCTCTCTTCCGTGATTGGTTCCATGACCGTATTTTGCATGTTATGGGATGTAACGCCGGGAACTCCAAACGGTTTTATATCTTCCGGAAATTTTCTGACCGGATTAAGGGCCGGGCGGATAAAGATCCCGGATGGATCATCCACTGTTCTTCCGTAGGCTGTTTCTTTTTAAAAATTATTATTAATTACGTATTACTGAATTAATAAGATAGGTTGAAGATTGAAGATAGGGTCTGTTTGTCAATCCTCTTACCAGACTTCACGGAATGGCTGTTGTCCGAATGGGAGATATTGCCAATGAACCAATGGATCATCCAGGCTGGAATCGTGTTCGCGTTGCTCACTCCTCTTTCCGGCTTTGGTCAAGAGAAGGCTTCCCCCTATTTCCAAATCCGGGTGATCGACGAGCAAACCGGCCGAGGCGTACCCCTGGTAGAGCTGGAGACCGTGAACAACATCCTCTACGTGACCGACAGCAACGGCATTGTGGCATTCTACGAACCGGGACTCATGGACCAGACCGTGTTTTTCCATGTCCGCAGCCATGGTTACGAAATCCAAAAAGACGGTTTCGGCATGGCTGGCGTGCGGCTCCAGACTAAACCCGGCGGCAGCGCCACGGTCCATATTCAACGCCAAAACATCGCCGAACGCCTGTACCGCATCACGGGACAGGGAATCTACCGCGACAGTGTCTTGACCGGCGCGCCGGTCCCCCTCCGCGAACCGGTGCTCAACGGCGGCGTCCTGGGGCAGGATTCTGTGCTGCCCGCCCTGTACCGGGGACGGATCTATTGGTTCTGGGGTGATACGAACCGCGCCTCGTATCCCTTGGGCAATTTCCGCATGTCAGGTGCCACCTCCGAACTGGTGGCCAAGGGCGGTTTGCCTCCCTCCCAAGGGATCGATCTGAACTATTTCGTCAACGAAGACGGATTCTGCCGCCCGTTGTGCCCGATCGTGAACGAGGGCTTGATCTGGATCGACGGGGTGACGGTCCTGAATGACGAGAGCGGGCAGGAACGCATGGTGGCCCGGTATTCCCACCTTCGAAAGTTAGGTGATGTGCTGGGGCAAGGATTGGTCCGGTTCAATGACGATACCCAGACCTTCGATAAATGGCTGGAGATCGATCTCGCGAACCAATGGCGGCTGCCCCGGGGACATGCAATGCGGTCTCCTGACACCGAAGATCAATATGTTTACTATATGATCGCCTACCCCGTCGTGCGCGCGCGGGCGGATCTTGAGAGCCTCGCCGATCCCAACGCCTACGAGGCCTTCTCCTGCCTTGCCCCTGGGGAAACCTTCCGGAGCCGGAATTCCGTGCTGGAACGCGACGCGCAAGGCCGCCCGATATACGGTTGGAAGAAGAACACCGATCCCGTCGAAGCCAAGGAAGAACAAGAATTGATCCAACACGGCTTGCTCAAGCCGGAAGAGGCGCATTTCCTGCCCCGCGACGTGGAATCCGGCGAGCCGGTGGCCATCCATTCCGGTTCCGTCTATTGGAACGCGTACCGGAAGCGGTGGATTCTCATCGGCGTGCAAATGGGCGGGAAATCGTCCTTTTTAGGCGAAGTCTGGTACTCGGAAGCGGACACACCCACCGGCCCCTGGCGGCGCGTCCGCAAGATCGTCACCCATGATCAATACACGTTCTACAATCCCGTGCACCATCCTTTCTTTGATGAGGATGGGGGACGGTTGATCTACTTCGAAGGAACCTACTCGCGCGCCTTCTCGAACGCCCCATCGGCCACGCCGCGCTATGATTACAACCAGATCATGTACCGGCTGGACCTGGCCGATCCCCGCCTGCGGCTGGAAAATCCGTGAGAATCCATCACCCGGCTCTAAATCTGTGTCAACTTGAACGCAATGAAAAGGAGGAGAATCCCCCCCAGGACTTGCACCGCCTTGCCGAAACAACTCCGCAGCCACCGGCCTAAAAACAAGCCGCTGAGGGTCATGACTCCCGCCGTAATGCCGATGATGATACTGGGAGTCCAGGGTGGGATATTCAACACCCCAAACGCGAATCCCACCGCCAGGGCGTCGATGCTGGTGGCCACGGAGAGGGAAATGAGATACCAGCCCCGCGAATAATCGGTCGTGGTTTCTTTCTCATCAGTACGCAAAGCCTCCACGAGCGCGTGAACCGCTACGGCTCCCACCATGCCCGACGCGATCCAATGGTCCCATGCCTGAACCCAACTCAACATGGTCCACCCGATTCCCCACCCGATCAGCGGCATGAAAGTTTGAAACAACCCGAAATGAAATCCCAGCCGGAACGCCTGCCCACTGAACCGGGGTTTGGAACCGATCCCCAACGCCACGGAAAACGCATCCCCTCCTAAAGCCAAGGCAATGACCATGATTTTCCAAAATTCCATGATGAATCAGCAAAAAACGTTTTAAATGATCAAGAAAGATTCTAAATATAATACATTAACATCTCATGGACACCCGTCTCGCGCACTTCGGCGAGATCGGCCAAGGTCAACGCTTCCAATCGCTGGCGGGCGAAAGCGCGCACATCGTTGACTACCATCTGCAGACGTTTGATCGGCTCCTTGAGGTGATTCGGCTTGGAATCGGGATCCAACCGGTCTCCGGGCAGCAGGGGGCCTTGGATGGCTTGGATGATCTGTGCCACGGTGATCAGTGTGGCGGGCAGGCTAAGTTGGTATCCCCCTTTGGGACCGGGAGTGCTTTGCACCAAGTTCGCTTCCTTGAGGCTGCGCACCACGTGCTCAAGAAACTTCCGTGGGATTTGTTCCCGGCTGGCCAAGGTATGCAAACTCAACCGTTCTTCCGGACTGAGCGCGAGCGCCACCATGATCCGGAGCGCGTAATCCGTGGTTTTTGAAAAACGCATGGTGATATCCTTTGGCTTTTACCGTATTCCTTTGCCCGCTTTCCCCTGCTTACGGATCGCGGTGTTGGACCAGCCTTGCTCCGGCACGGGATACTGTTTGCGCCGAGGCCGTTTGTTGGTGGATGAAAACCATACCACCCCCGCCAGGGTAACCGCTAGAAGTCCTAAAACCGATCCAATGGCTAGCCATTGTGTCATTTTTAATTGAATCCTGTCTTCCCTGAATCCCGCTGATGGCCTCAAATTACCTAGGTTGGATATAGGAGATTGTAGCCGGATGTGCAGCCTCGAAAAAGCGCGCGGACGCCGCTGTTGAATCCCGCCGCGGCGGGATCATCCGGCGGGGACCGGGATCACGGCGGCGGTCCGGCCTTGATCTATTTCCAAAATATGGGTGATGGCGGGGATCTGGTCCTCCGGGTGATGCGTGACCAACACGATCCGGGTCCGTTCTCGCGCCAGACGGTCGAGTGCGCGCAAGAATTCCGCCCGTGATTCCGCGTCCAAACCGTCGCAAGGCTCGTCCAGCAACAGCAGGGCGGGATCATGGATCATGGCCCGCGCCAGCAGCGTTTTCCGCTGCTCCCCATACGACAGGCCGCGAAACAACCGCGAGGCGAGGTGGGAAATCCCCAGAATCCTCAGCCATTCTTCCGCCTTGGCCTGGTCTTTCTCCGTCACTTCTTGATACAAGCCGATGGAGGAAGACAAACCGGACAAGACCATTCCCAACACAGTGAGATTGTATCCATAGGTAGCCTGCAACACCGGCGAGACCACCCCGGTGCGCCGTCCGATTTCCTCCCTGGAAAGCAGGCCGCGGGATTGGAACCGGTACACCGCGCCGCCGTGCGCGGGCCACACCTCCCCCGCGATCAGGCGCAGCAACGTTGACTTCCCCGAACCGTTCGGACCCCGGATCAGCCAGTTTTCATCCGGCCGCATCCGCCAGCAGAGATCATGCAGGACTTTCTTCCCATCCAGCCATACCGAAGCGTTGTGAATCTCAATCAAAAACTCCCCATTGATTGGCGGATCCGATTTTTCGTGCCCCGTTTCCGGCTGGCGAGGGATCATTGAATGAGCCGGCGTGTGGCAATGATCATCCACCCGCCGTGGCCCTTGGCTTTGAATCCGTCCCTGTTTCAGGTACAACGCGTGAGTCAGCACCGGCGGGATCTCATCGGCCCGGTGGCTGGCGTACAGGATTTGCGTGCCACGCGCGGCGATTTGAGCGATCAAATCCAGCAGGGAGCGGCGCGTGTGGACATCCACTCCACCGCAACATTCATCCAAAAGTAACAAGCGGGGACGGGCCACCAACGCGCGGGCAATCAGGATTTTCCGCCCTTCACCCCGTGACAATTCCCCGATCCGCCTATTATACAAATCCTCGATCCCCAATTCCTGGAAGATCTCCTTCACCGCCTGACGTTGCTGAGAGGTAAGGGGCGAATACAGCCACGGTGTATCGAAAAAACCCGTCCCTACCGCGTCGGGGCAGGGCATATCCCATTCCTGTCGTTGATAAAGGTCGTGCAGTTCGGAGGAGACGTATCCGATGTTTTCACGGATCCCGACGGGGCTTTCCTGCGGGGCGCCGTTCCACGCGTAGAGACGCCGGCCCCGGCCGGGAACCGGCCAGATTTCCCCGCGCACGAGACGCAAGAACGTGGATTTCCCGGCCCCGTTGCCTCCAAAAATCCCCCAATTTTCTTTCGCGCGCAAACACCATGTAATATCGTGGAGCAAGATGCGGCCGCCGGCGGCCACGTCTACTCCCTCCAACTGAATCAGTCTGTCTCCTTCTGCCGGCTCGCGCGATGAGTCCAACATGCTCGACAACCTTGTTTTCTAAAAAACATTACCCATCTCCTTGTCCATTTAAACTCACGGGAGTCCATCGGCAAGTACCGGCATGTTTTCGTATATCACTTCACTCGAATGCAAAACGACCTCAGAGCTTAATTCGTGGCCTGAGTATGGATGAGAACGCTTCACTTTCCCTCTCCCCCTCTGGGCGAGGGCAGGGTGAGGGTGGCCCTGAAAGAGTGAAACGCATCTTCTTTCTCTGCAAGCGGCAACATTGTTGCATTACCGTGATATCCGCGTGTGCTTGTCATTCGGCTGGCAAGTACCATTAATCTTAAATCCCCTATCCTGGCAGGAAAGACTCAGGGTGAAAGCAATCCTTTATGACATCCGCTGCTTCATCCATTCTCCCGCCAACCGCCACAAAAACCACCCATTTCCGATGAGGTACCGCTTCCACAACCGCCCGGGTTCCTGGTACAACCGGTGTAGCCACTCCAAACCCGCGCGGCGCATCCATACCGGGGCGCGGGGAACGGCTCCCGAATAGAAATTGAACAAGCCGCCCACGCCAAGGCCAACCCGCGCGCCGGTTTGTTCCAGATGCCGGTCCAGCCAGAGTTCCTGCCGCGGGACACCCATGGCCACGAGCAGCAAATCGGTTTTCACATCCTGGATCAGTTGAATGATCTGATCGTTTTCATCAGGGAGGAAAAATCCGTGATGTGTCCCGCATATGTTCAGCCCTGGATATTGCGCCCCGATCCGGTCCCGCATTCGCTCCGCGATGCCCGGTTCACCCCCCAGGAGAAAAATCCGGAGACCGCTACCAAGCAATGCCCGGCAGAGGAGCGGAAAGAGGTCGGTGCCGTTCACATTGTCCCGCAACCGGTGCCCCAGCGCCCGCGCCGCCCACCGCATGCCGGTGCCGTCCGCGAAAAGGCCGTCGGCCCGCAGCAAGGCCTCGCGGTAGGCACGGTCCGAATGCATCACGTTCACGCAATGCGCGTTGACGAAATAAAGCTTAATTCCTGGCGGGGGCGGCGGCGCGTACAGGATCCACGCCAACGCTTCCGGAAGAGTGGCATTGTGAATGGGCAAACCGAACAGGCACAGAGTCTCCATAGTCAAGACGCTGCCTCGTTCTCGGCCGATGGGTATCACGGCTTTCCCATACCCGGATTGGCTCCGGTGACAAGCACCACCTTGTCCTGCATCTGGGGATCGATCATGCCGGATCCTTGCCCGGATATTTTCACTGGATATTTTACATAATTTCATTCCACTTCCGCCACGATCAGGGAAAACGAGTGGGGCGGGAAGGTATAGGTCAGGCCGTCCGCCTGGCAGGATGTGGTTTTCTCCACGGGTTGAACCGGCGCGCCATCGAACGAATTGGCGGCTTTCAGATCCTCATGGAAAAGTTCATACACCTTGGCCTGATCCTTCAATGCGCCGGTTTGATTGACAATCCGGGTACTGAGGGCTTGCTCCGGATGGCGGTTGACGGCCGCGATGACGAGTTGTTTTTTCGCTGGATCGTAGGCGGCGCTGACATCGAGATAAGGCACGCCCTTGAATCCCGCCGCGTCGAAGGTGGGCGATTTCACGAAAATATCCAAGGCGTTTCCATGGCAATGCCGCGCGAAGAGCTGCAAGGCAAAATATATGGTGTGGAGATACAAGCCCCGCTCTTCGACATGGATGGGCGCCAGCACGTTGACCACCTGGGCCATGTTGGCCATTTTGACCGAATCGGCATGGCGGACAAAAGAGTTGAGGAATCCAGCCACCACCAGCGCGTCCTCGAACACGTAGGGTACCTCAAACTGCGCGTTGGCGCGGTGCCAGACGTTGTATTCGTCGAAGGCGATGTAAATCGGCTTCTGGATATTGTGACGCAGGCGGGTTTCTTCGATCAGCGCGGCGGTGCGCTCAATGCGCCGGTCCACGTTCACCGGTTGCGCCATGAATTCAAGGTAATTCCCGCGGCTGCCGACGTAGGTGTGCAGCGAGATGAAATCGATCTGATCCCGCAACGTTTCCAGCACCGTGCGGTTCCATTCCATCCAGTCCGCGCCGAAGTGGCTGGAGCCGGAGGCAATGAGCTGGATTTTGTTGTCCATCCACTTCATGAGTTTGGCCGCCTCGAGGGCGAATTTGGAGTAATCTTCGGCGTTTTTATACCCCATCTGCCAGGGGCCGTCGATTTCATTGCCCAACCCCCAATATTTCACGCCATAGGGCTCCTCATGGCCGTTTTGGACGCGCAGGTCGGCGTAATAGGTCCCCTTGGGGCGGTTGCAGTACTCCACCCACGCGCGGGCCTCTTCCCAACTGCCGGTCCCCAGGTTGACGCAAATATACGGCTCCGTCCCCACTTTGCGGCACCAGGCAAGGTATTCATCGGTGCCGATCTGGTTGCTCTCCACGCTTCCCCAGGCCAGCTCCACGCGGGCGGGGCGCTTCTCCCGGGGGCCGATGCCGTCCATCCAGTGGTAACCAGACGAAAAATTGCCCCCCGGCCAGCGGATGATGGGCATTTGGAGATCCCGCACCGCCTGGAGCGTGTCCTTCCGGAACCCGTCTTCGTCCGAAAGCGGATTGCCCGGATCGTAGATGCCTCCGTAAATGCAGCGCCCCATGTGCTCGATGAATCCCCCATAGATCATGGGATCGATCGCGCCGATGGTTCGTTCAATATCAATCTTGATCGTGGCGTCCTGCCCCGCGGCCGAAAACGCCCCCACTGCCAATAGCATCAGGCTCACACCGAGTACGCGCATGATCATGATTTCCTCCCGTTATGATGGACTTCAATATTATTTTATATATTTTAAAAAACCCTGCATTTCCGATGTTAGTATCTTCCCACCGACGAGGAAGCAATGTCAGGCCTTTGGTTCTAATTTCCCTTACCCCGGCCCTCTCCCGGGGGGAGAGGGGGCAGAAAAGACCCCCCTATTGTGCGCCAAGACGTTCTTGATGAAAAACAGGTTAACCATGGGGAATTACGCTTCACTCAAACCGTCCTGACTCAACGACATTTCGTTTAGACGCATGCAATCCTTTTTGTTTCTATCATTTCGGGAGGGGGAAGACAAGATCCGGCTGGCGGGCGGCGGTGACCTCGTCCAGTTTGCGGACGGGCGTGGTGTACGGCGCGTGCAAAACCTTCTCTGGATTTTCCTGATACTCCCGCAGAATTTCCGCGACGGCGTCCGCGAAGGCGTCCAAGGTGCGCTTGGACTCGGTTTCGGTAGGTTCAAACATGAGGGCTTCTTTCACAATAAGGGGGAAATACACGGTGGGGGCGTGAAATCCGCGGTCGATCAGGTTCTTGGCCAGGACCATGGCGTTCAAGCGGCCGAACCGCTCATGGTCTTTTAGGGTGAGAACAAATTCGTGCATGCACTCGCCGTTTTTCGCGGGCGGGATCAAATCCCGGAGCCGCTGCTGCAGATACCGAGCGTTGAGCACGGCGTTGACACTGTTTTGCCGGATGCCCTCAAGGCCGTGCAGCCGCAGGTAGGCATACGCGCGCAGGTAAATCCCCACGTTGCCAAAGAAAGTGGATAACCGGCCGATGCTCTTCGGCGATTCGTTGATGATGACATAGCGGCCGTCCTGTTTGTGGATCAGCGGTACCGGCAGATAGGGCGCGAGATGCTCCCGCACGCCCACGGGGCCGCTGCCCGGCCCCCCTCCCCCATGAGGCGTGGAGAAGGTCTTGTGCAGGTTGATGTGCACCACGTCGAAGCCCATGTCCCCGGGACGGACGATGCCAGCGATGGCGTTGAGATTGGCTCCGTCGTAATACAATAGCGCGCCCGCTTCATGCACCAACCGGGCGATTTCGAGAATGTCCTTCTCGAACAAGCCCAGCGTGTTGGGATTGGTCAGCATCAAGGCGGCGACATTGGAATTCAGGTGGCGTTTCAACTCGTCCAGGTTCACCCGGCCGTCCTCCGCCGAAGGAAGATCGACGGTCTGGTACCCCGCCATCGCCGCCGTGGCCGGATTGGTCCCATGGGCGGAATCGGGCACCAGCACGATGGAGCGGCGGTCGTTCCGGTCTTCATGGTACGCCCGGATCATCAGGATGCCGCACAGCTCACCATGCGCCCCCGCGCAGGGATTAAGGGTCACACGGTCCATGCCGGTCAACTGCGCGAGATCTTCCTGCAGCCCATACGCCACGCGCAATGTCCCTTGCACCAACGCGGCCGGCGATTCGGGATGGATATCCGCGAAACCCGGCAATTGCGCCATCGCGTCGCAGATTTTGGGATTGTACTTCATGGTGCACGATCCCAAGGGATAAAAACCGCTGTCGATGGAAAAATTCCGCCGCGATAAACGGGTGAAATGGCGGATCACCTCCGGCTCGCTAACATCCGGCAACAAAGGTGCGGCCGGCGCGAGACTCTCCGCGGGGATCCAGGTCTCGACCGGCGTGTCGTCCGGAGCGGACGCGGGAAACCAGGGGCGTCCCGGCCCGCCGTGATCCAGTTCAAACAATGTGGGTTCATACGCATCCAGCGGCATGAGCAGTCCCTTCGATCCGGCCAGGGTGAGTGTCTTGGCCTGATTGTAATGCCGGATGGAGGAGGGAAAAGGGATGAAAGGCCGATCCGCCACCCGAAAAATCTCAAAAAAACTCCCAGAATCACACGTGACTCCGGGAGATGGAGGAAAGTAGAGGGCTTAACGTATTATTGGCTGATTATTTGCTGATGGGGTTGGGATACACCCCGTTTTGATCCTTATCGGCCGGCAGGCGCAGATAGTCGGGCAGAACGCAGAGCTGTTCGCCGAGCTGACCGATGGCCCGGTAGGCGCCATTGAGTATTTCCAACGCGTCCTGAACTTTCCGGGGGGAAGGGAATAAATCACTATTCTGCATGCAGATTTGCTTCAACTTGTCCTTGGGGATACAAAGGCCGTAACGGCAGAATTGTTCATAAATAAAATACAACTGCTTCCGCGTAAAGGTGTCAGTTTCGTAATCCAACACTTCTTTGAAAGGGGTGAGCGCCTGCCGCCGGGCGTCCGGCGTGAGGTTGCTTTGCTCTTTGACCACCAACGCCTCTTCAAGAGCCAGCGAACGGCGCAAGTCGTTGATGAAATCCTTGGCGGACAACGCCCGTTTGCTCAGTTTTTGCCGCGAAAGCCCCAGTTCCAAGGCCCGCCGCAACACGTTTTTCTGGATAGGAAATCCCCAATGATTCCGGTAAAACCGCTCGTAATTCTCCTTCAAGAATTGCACGGTTTGTTTCAGATGGGCCAGCGAGTGGTTTTTCCGGGTGCGGGCATACGCTTCGGCCACTTGGCGGTCGATGCCTTCTTCCTTGATCAGATATTGCGTGATCTGGATTTCGGCCCGGCTCTGCGCCTTGCCCCGCCGCCGCAGCAATTTCCGGATAGTGCGCTTGCCGCCCATGAGATCCGATATCGCCAGCTTCCCGTTCGCCAGCTTCAACAAATTCTTCATGGTCTGGTAGGTGGCCCGGGCGGAGATATAATCCACCTGCTGCACGGTCGCGCCCAATTTGAGCAACAACTCGCGGCGGCGTTCGAAATCGGTCTTGCGTTGTTTGGAACGGATCAGATGATCCCGCAGGCGGGAGTAGTTGGCCTTGAGACGGTTGGGTTCAACGAAGTTGAGTTCCTCCAGCAACAACTCGGTTTTTTTATGCAACATCTCCAGGCTTGACTGGCTGACCAGAAACTCCAGATCGGCTTCGGTGAAGGGAGGCACCACCTTGCCCTGGTCCGCCAGGTTTTCCAAAAATTCGTATTTCCCGCGGCGGTCCACCGGCCACAAGTTTCCCCTCTGGGCGCGCGCGCTCGAGCGGGCTTTGACCTTGACCGTGGACAGAGTCAATTCCGCCGCATGGACAAACGATCCCACCTCATGGTACAAACTGATTTTTTTCCGGAACCGCTCGAGGGATTTCTTCCCTTCAAAACGGTCGAGCACATTCAGCCGCTGAGCCAATTCGACCGCGCCTTCCCGGTTGCGCTCCAGAACCCCTTGGAGGTAGGACAAATGCTCCCGCAACAGCAGACCGGCCATGTGCTCCCGGACATGGCGGCCCACCCGCCGGTATAACTCCTCCTGGCGGGGATTCTCCCGGATCAGGCTTTCCTCCGCCCGGAAAACGGTGTCCAGAACGGCCTTCGCGTCTTCGTCATGAGCGATCGGCTGGTGAAAAGCCAGGGGATTTTGCTCAAAATACTCATGTACGCTGGTTTTGGATTGAAGATACGTTCTATTGGGTTGGGACGCAATGGTTTCTAAGACTTTCCGGAAAACCGATACCCAATTTTCCCACGGCGTGATGTCCAGGCCAAAAGTGAGGGGAAATGAGGATGTTGACGCTGCACTTGTCTTTGCCATGAATCAACTCTGGCCTCCTTCTATTTGAACCTGGGGGCTCAAAAGGTGACTGAGTTAGTCATCTTCTCATCCCTATTTTATATAGATTATACTAAATTTAGTGATTAAGTCAACAATTAATCGTATGCACAAGCCTGATTTGCAGCAGGAGGTGATACCCATCGGAGAGGGAAAAACGGTGGGAGGATCAATAATTAAAACTTAAGATAAATATAATGTGGTACTTATGTTAAATTATGGTACGAGTAAAGCAAGAGGTCCAGATGAAATTTTTGAAATTTTTATTTTATTTCAATTGATTCATAACCGGCAATCCCATTTCGTACAGTACCTAATTAGTTTACCATTATAGTCATGATTGATCGAATTCTATTCATAAAATAAGCGAAATTTAAAAAATATTCAAAGATCGTCCGGCTAGTACAACTCCCAGCCGGAGGCCAATGAGGATTGGATAGCTTGGTTGTAGAAAACGTAAATCCGTCCATTGAGGGCGTTGGCCGCCCCGGCGGTATCGATAATTACACACAGTACCGCCAGATCCGTATCGCCGTCCTGGTCAAAGTCGCCTTTCACGGCGTAGCGGGGTTCTTCCTCCAACGGCAAGGAAGCGGTCTGGGTGAATTCGCCTTGTCCATCGTTTTCGAACACACGCAAAAACGGGTCCAGGCGGGCCGCGCCGCCCACATTTACAATTTCTTGCACAGTGGCAATGATGTCCACATCGCCGTCCAGGTCGAAATCATCCACCAGCACGGCATAGGTCACTCCCGTCATGGGGATCGATTTCCACGGGGTGAAACGGGTTGAGCGGTTTTCGAATAAATTGATGGACGCGTTCGTTCCCAAGAAACTGGTCAACTGGTAGATATCGCCGATATTGCTGACAGCCAGGTCGTCGACTCCATCCCCGGTCACATCCCCCCGGTCCAGATCCCACGGGAAGAAATTGATATACTGGGGATTGATTTCGCCCAAGCCGGTCTCGCCTCCCGTGAAGATCGAAAGATTCATGTCCACAAAAATGAAATTGAAATTCGCGTCGAAATCGGTGGTTCCCTGGTTGATCCCGACGACGTCCATGCGGCCATCCTGGTTGTAATCAAAGGGCAGAAAGTTGACCAGGCTGCCCTCGGTGTAGCGGGGCGATCCAGCGGAAAAAAGTCCACGTCCCCGGTTTTGATAGTAATACAACCCGGCCTCGCTTTGGATGATCCTTCCGCTGACGGGATCAATACCCAATTCGCCATTGTTGCCCACCAGGAGATCGTTATCCCCGTCACCATCCAGGTCCACAATTTTCACTGAAGAGGGAATGCCGGCGATGGGTTGGTAGATCTGGATAAATTCTTCCACCTCGTCGGCAAAGAAAAAGATAATGCCGGATTCCGCCGGAGTGCCCAAGGAGTTCCGGTCCAGGTTTTGGACAAAAGCGGCGGCCATATCCAGATTCCCTGTGCCGTCCAGATCTCCAATGGCCACCGCCACGGGGTGCTTGCGTCCCTGGTCCAGCGGGATCTCCTTGATTTCCTTAAAATTACCACGGCCGTCGTTGTAGGCGATAGTAAGTGAATGGCTGTAGATATTGGCGGTGACCAAATCAGGACTGCCATCGCCATTGAGGTCTCCGCAAGCGAGGGTGCAGGAACGCAGTCCCGTGCCCAAGATGGGGCCCCACTCCAAAACAATTTCCGAATGAGCAGCAGACGGCATGAGCCATACCATACCTAAAATCAACAAAATCAGCGATTGAAAAGCAATCATGAGTAATCTCCCACGGAAAAAATTGGGTGGCATGCGTACATTTAATCAAAAACCTGTTGGCTTAATGTAGCCGAGATGTAACAAGTTGTCATTCCAAATTGAGTTGATGTCCAATAGACGTTACACTATGATTAGTAGAATGGGAACGAGGCCGGATCATGGGCGGGAGCACAAAGTGGGCGAAAAATCGTCTTTTACTTTGATCGAATTGTTGGTGGTCGTGGCGATCATCGGAATTCTCGCCCTCATTGTCCTGCCCAATTTTTTAAATGCCCAGATCAAGGCCAAGGTGGCACGCAGCCAAGCCGATATTCGTTCCATCTACAATTCAATCGTCACCTACCGGGTGGACCACAACGACATTCCTCCTTACCCCTTGAATGATGGCACCTCGATCATCATCCGTCCCACCCATTTGTCTGTGCTCAAATACCTGACCACGCCCGTGGCCTACATCGCCGCTGGTTCACTCTACAGCCCTTTCTCCAAATTCCATGGCTATTGGTATTACAATTGGGATTACTTTGTCAAAACCACCGGCTCCCCCCCCACGTGGTTTTGGAACAGCGAGGATCATCCCGAGCCGGCCCGCTGGATGGTCTCAACCATCGGCCCCAACGGGACCGAAAATCCCTATGAGGTGGTGGGCAACAACGTGATTTTATGGCTGGAATACCAACCTTCCAACGGATTGAACAGCCGTGGTCTCATTCAGCAACACGGTTTGTAGAACGGGCATTACATGGCTCATCCGGCAAGTGCGTACCTTTTTCAGACTCCAGGTTCGCATCTCTTCGAAATGATCGACGAAAAACCCTTCTCAAAATCCTCTCTCCCTCTGGGCGAGGGGCAAGGTGAGGATTGCTCTGAAAGAGCGAAAACTCTTCTTTCACAGAAACCGAGCAAATCACAACGGTCATCAAATTGCAGCAGTCATTTTAACCCGGCGAATCCCATTTTTCCAATCCCCTTTCCCGCGAAATGACATTGCTGTTCGTGCAATAGGGTTTGGGAAAAATGCCTCAAAATTATTCATTCCGCCGGGAATCCTGGACACGTCTGGGCTTCCGGTCCGGATGCCGCCGGTATCCGAGAGGACCTCCGGAAAGGCGGAGGGGGGAAATAAGCGAGAAAAGCCTTATTTATCGCAGATTTTCAACCTCCCCGGCCCGTTTGAACCATAAAAATTCTGTATAGCATGAGTTTCGCTATTCTCTTTTTTCAAGCCGTATGCTACACTGTATTCATTAGTAGGAGTTATCTGTGATGCAGGTTTGATTCTTGGGATTGTCACAAGGATTCCTTTTCGGAATCCCCATTGACCACGGAAAAAATCGGCTTACTATTTATCCAAGATATCGCCATAACCCCCGACCGGCTGGATTCATTGAAACCGCTGGAGGGAGGGTGATGTCGGTAACTTATTTGATACTAAATACGCACCCCCGAGGAGGAGTCGCTTCCCCCCAACGCCGAACCGGCGGCTCCTCCTCACCCCCCATAACTCCCTAAAACCATTCTATTTCCCTGATTCATCCGATTCGCACGCTGGATAAGAGTCTAAGGAGGCATAGTCCGGAGTCGAACTTCCAGACCTCCAGGTGAGCCGTCCCATCATCCATCGGCAACGGATTCCCTGTGGCCCGGCGGGAACCACGCCCTTCCGTTTGCGGACTTGGTACTTCTGCGGGCTTGGGACTCAGGGGGTCGAAAGGTTGCGATTCCTGACAATCCACCCCCCTATTCCTTGTATTCCAAATCGAGGATTTCCACCTTGAGGGTGCCGATCATGCCGACAATGTCGGTCTGTGCCTCCAGCGAACCTTCGGCCAGTTTGATATGCGCGGCATCCATTTCGATGCGGTTGAGAGTCGAGTCGATGGGATACCATTGGCCGCCTATGAAAACCTCATTCCAAGCATGGTAATAGAATCCGTCATCCTGAAAGACCAAGCCGGCGCAGATTTTGGTGGGAATGCCGATCGAGCGGGCCAGGGCGGTGAAGAGGGTGGAATGCTCGTTGCAGTCCCCCTTCATGGAAGAAAGAATCTCGAGCGCGGAGGGGATGGTCACGCGGATTTCCTTCTTGATTTCCGTATACAACCACGTGGCGATGGCTTCGGCGGCCTCCCACCGCGTGGCGGCCTGGCGCGTGATTTCCAACGCTTTTTCGCGGATCCGGGAATCCTCGCTTTGCACTAAGGAATCGGGTTTCAAGTACGGTTCCAAGGCCGCGTCCGCCGGATTGGCGTAAGGCGGTTTTTCCGGCGCCGCGGCCGCCCGGACCGCCGCATAGTCGAGCGAGCGGGTCTGGAGGATCAAGGCTCCATTCTCCTCGCGTACGAACGTTTGGAATCCGTCATCCAAGGGGATTTCGTCCCGAGTGGCGCCGGACAGTTTGAACTTCATGAATCGCACGTCTTCCGGGCTGGTGATGGGCGGCTCGATGAGGATGCGCGAGGCCATGATGAGGTCGCGGCCGGCGTCCACGGGGGGCTGATTCTGGATCTCCTCGGGTACAAAATCCATGTTGACCGCGTCCTCCTTGGATTCCCGGAGCGCGGTGAAGGTGATGCCCGCGACCGGGCTGACCTCTTTATACACGTTGCCGTTGGCATCGATCCAAGAAGTGGAACGCAAGCCCTTCAAGTTGGTATCGATTTTGAAGGTTTCCACTTTCTCTCCGCTGGGCAGGGTGAGGGTTTCGCGTTCTTCCACCGTGGTGTTGACCGTGACCAGCGACATCAAGGTCGGATCGAAAACCGGGAAAACGTTTTGCCGCCCGGTTTCCAGCCCCTGCCGGGCGAGAAGCAGGTGAATCATCTCCATGTTGTACACCGGAGAGGCGGAGGGGATGATTTCCTCGGTCGAACTCTGACCCGATTTGGTGGTAATGTGCAGGCCGTCTTTTTCGGCAATGATCAAGCGCGAGAGGGTCTGGCCGCTGGCCTCGTACGAGAAATTAAAGGCGCGCATCGTGAGGTCTTCGTTGACTTCGCCCATCTGGCGCATTTTGATGGTCACCGGCATGCCCATGGCCTCGATCTGGATATACATGTCGGATTGGAAGAGCAGATGCTTGCCGGGTTGTTGGACGATCGATTCCTCGTTGTCTTCCTTCAGCACGAAACGGGAATAGCCGACCTTTTTATTGGCCAAGTACAATCCCAGGTAGTCTTGCCGCATGATCAGGGCACCGTCGTTAATATCGATGAGCGCATCCTTGGCCAAAAAAGACTGGCTGGTCACTTCCCGGTGAAGCAACCCCATGCAGACCAGCCACAGGCCAATGAAAAGGGGCGTGCTGCGGTAGTAGAATAACTTCATTCCTCTGTTCCTTTGTCGATCGTGGATTCCGTTTATACTTTCCCTTGTATGAGATTATACGGTAGCCTGGAATGGGAAGGAAAACAAAGGTTATGTTCCCCAGGGCGTTAAGTCCATGGTGGCAAGCGGCGGTTCTGTCCGCCTTGGTAGCGGTGATTTCCGCCTGTTCCGGCAAGGAAAAAACCAACTCTGTATTTACCGGAAAAAACGTGCTGCTCGTCAGCATCGATACCTGCCGGGCGGATTATGTGCAGCCTTACGGGGATGATAAGGCCAAAACCCCCGTTTTGGCGGCACTGGCTCAGGACGGCATATGGTTCGCCGACGCGGTCACGCCCGTGCCCCTCACCATGCCCGCCCATGCCACCCTGCTGACCGGCCTGCATCCCATCCAGCACGGCGTGCGGGATAACTTCAATTACCTGCTGAACGACAACGCGCTTACCCTGGCGGAATTGTTCGCGGAATCGGGCTATGCCACGGCGGGAGTCATCGGTTCGATCGTATTGTCGCGCCGGTCCGGACTCGGCCAGGGCTTCGCGTGGTTCGACGACCGCTTCGCGCGGGAAGATTACGAATCGTTCCAGCCTGTCGTGGAACGCAAAGCCGCGCGGGTGGTGGACTCGGCGACCGGCTGGCTGGAAACCTGGCTGGAGGCCGGCCAGGCCCAGCCATTCTTTCTATTCGCGCATTTCTTCGACCCGCATATGTTGTACAATCCGCCTCCCCCCTTTGACGAAGAATACCGCCACGACCTCTACGCCGGAGAAATCGCCTACGTGGACCACTGCCTGGGCCAACTGATCGGCTATTTGAAATCGAAAAACCTCTACGACAACTTGCTGATCGTGGTAGTGGGGGATCATGGCGAGGGTTTGGGGGATCACCAGGAACACACCCACGGCCTGTTTTTGTACGAGGAGGCGGTCCGAGTGCCCTTGATCGTCAAGCTGCCCCGGCAGGAAGTCCGCCAAATCGGCATCCGGTGCGGACAAAGCGCCAGCCTCGAGGACGTGTTTCCAACCTTGGCCGATCTCTGCGGCCTGGGTCCCGCCGAAACCAACGGGATCAGCCTGGCACCCTGGTTGCTGGACAACGCGCCCATCCGGCCCCGGCAAGTCACGCTGGAAACCATGTATCCCCTGACCTATAACTGGAGCCCGCTGTACGCCTTGCGGGATAGGGAATGGAAATATATCCATGCTCCGCAACCGGAACTCTATCAGTTGGCCACAGATCCCGGCGAGCGGATCAATCTGCTAAATACCGCCACCGCTCCCCTGCGGGAGATGCAAGATACCCTGGAAACCCGCTTAATCGCGTTGGCTCAATCGAAAACCCACATGGCCTCCCAGCTCATCACCCCGGACCGCATGGAAGTGCTTCACGCGCTGGGATACGCCGCCGGGGGGGTGGTTCCGGGAACCTTGGGACCGAACACCCCCCTGCCGGATCCCAAGTCGAAAATCAGTGTATATCTTCGCAACGACCAGGGACTCGCCGCGATGGCGAAGGGATTCACCCCCCAAGCGATCGACATTTTCAAGGAAGCGATCTTCGAGGATCCCAACAATCCCACTTCGTATTTCAACCTGGGCATCGCCTATTCCCAACTGGAGCGCTGGGACGAAGCCGTCCAGTATACCCAGAAGGCGCTGGAACTCTCCCCCCAAAGCCATCTTATCCACATCCAGCTAGCCCGTGTTTTCCAGATGGCCGGTCAAAAGGACAAAGCGCGCACCCTCCTGAAGGCGATCATTCAAGATAATCCCCAAGCCGCCGAGGCACATTATCAATTGGGAATCATGGCCTTGCAGGATAACCGTTTCGAGGATGCCATCCGCCACTTCGAGGACACCCGCCGTTGGATGCCGGATTTTCCCGGTATCGATGAAGACATCCTCGCCGTCCAGGAGAGCAGGCCGGAGGATGTGGGAGTAAAATGACCCCCGCAACGCAATTCTTCCGGCAAACCTCCCTCATGAAAATTCGCTTCCACTCTGAGGGTGTCCCCCCAATCCACCTGGAAGAACGGCCTGACCACCAAGCAGGACGTAGACGGCGGCGAACCGGGCGGCGGATGGTTTGGCTGCGCCCGAGGCCTCCCCTATTGATAAATTTAATTTTCCCTTTGCCAAGGCCGAAGATAATTCTTGAGTTGGACATCCCTTGTTCCCTGGCTGGTCGTCATAAAAAAGTTCCACATAGCCGGGAGGGCCGTGCCAGCGCCGACTTCGTTTTTAAATAATCCAGGATATCCGTCCGGGGATAAAGCCGGGACTAAGGGAACCAATTCCCTATTCCCCGGGGAGAGGGGCAGGTTGAAGGCCGCCTTGAAAAGGCGAGATTCATTTCTTCTTTGTAATCGAGCAAATTGTTGCAGAAGATTAAAAATTAGGAAGGCAGGGCGAAAATGAATGATCGTACGGCAACGAAATGGACTCTTCCCTGTTTTTTGTTGATGGTCAGTCTTCCCGGGATGGGATGGTGCCAGAATCCGATTATCCCCGAAATCATGTTGCGGAAAGTGGCGATTTTGGACTTTACCCAACGCAACAACGAATCCCAGGCGAATGTGTTTTCACTGGAGCACGCAATGCAAGTCGCCGGCGTTCCCTACGTAGTGACCGATCATGTGGATACTGCCTGCGAATGTGAAATGGTCATGATCACCTCGACCGTGTATACCAGCAGTTTGACCGTGTTGGAGAAGAACAAGTTGGCGGAATATGTCTGGGAGGGCGGCGTACTGGTCGCGCCCAAAATCCGGGATGATTTTTTCCATCCCATGTTTGGCATCCGCGGCTACACCCAGGCGAGAGACCACAGCCAGCTGACATGGCTCGTGTCGAACTTTCCCGCAATGGGCCGATGGCTCAACGATCCCCAGGAGATTGTCATCCGTCTGAGCAATCCGGAGAAATATCCCGAAGGCCTGATGACTCAGTCGTATGATTTGCAGGGCGCGGCGGCCTTGGCGGTATTCGAAGACCAATCCGCGGCCGTGACGCTGTGCCCGTTCGGCCAAGGCCAGGCCGTGGCCCTGGGCTTTTCGGTCAGCGATTTAATCTCGCGGAATCTATTGAACAATGACCTGGGGGCGAACCGGATCTATTCAAACGGATTTGAACCGGGCACGGACGCCTTCATCTTTTTTTTGCTTTCGCTGGCGGAGCAATACATCCCTTACACAGTCCGCAAACACACCAGCCCGCACCAAAGCCGGGCGTCGCTCATCTTAACGCACGATATCGACGCGATGACCTCCATGCAAAACATGCTCTATTTCGTCCGGATGGAACAACAGCGGAATATCCGCGCGACATATTTCATCACCACCCGGTATATCACCGATTCCTTTTATAAAGCCTATTACACTTCGGAGACGGCCGAATTGGTCAAGCAACTGCCCCGCTATGGCGCTGTGTTAGGCAGTCATTCCGTCGGCCATTTCAAGGATTTTCATCAGATTGAATATGGCGCGCCCGGCAACACTCCGGAAAATTATCACCCGGTTTACGATGCCAATATGAAATCCGTAGGCGCCACGGTTTACGGCGAGTGCGAGGTCTCCAAACATATTCTCGAAGCCGATACGGGATATCCCATCACCTCGTTCCGCAGCGGGCATTTGCTGATCAACAAATATCTCATCAACGCGCTCAGTGAATTGGGATACCTCTATGATTCCTCCCAAAGCGCGAATGACATTTTAACCAACTTCCCCCATTTCACCTTTTATGACAAATCCACCAATTCCCCGCGTTCCAATGTAATTGAACTGCCCATGACCATTTCGGATGTCTATGGAGACGATTTTAACGAGCTGAGCTACGAAGAGGCATTGGCCATCTGGCAGGATGTCATCGCCCGCAACGCGGACAATTATGCGCCGACCGTCTTGCTGATTCATCCTTCCAAAATCATTAAGTTGACCGCGCAAGAAAGGCTGTTGGACAGTCTGCCCGGCGATATAGTGGTCATGGATCTGAATTCCTATGGGGATTTTTGGCGTAATCGCCTGGCCTTGGGGTTCGAGACCGAACTGACCGGTGAGGTTCTGACTATTTCCATTCATTCCGGCCAGGAGGAGATTGACAACCGGCTCAGTTTGACCATTCATAACGGCGCCTGGTTGACGGAAATTCACCTGCTATGGAACGATGAACCGGTGTACTACTACGACCTCGAACCGTGGATCGGAGACGATGTGATTATTTCCAACATCCACCTCCGGGAATTCACCCAGGTGGAGGAGTGGGACCGGTTTTGAGCGGGAATGCAACGAAGAAGCATGTAAACCCCTTCGAGAATCATTTGAATCCTGTAGCCATTCTGGAGTATCGTCCAGCCCGGAGTGCCGAGCGCCGGAAGAGCGAAATCGTGATGTACCTTATTTTTTCTCCTACTCCCCGAATGGGTCTCCCCTTTCTCATTGGATACCGGCCGGTTTTTCTGCTTAAATAATCGGCCATGAAAAAATCGAAGATTGACCGCAGAAAGAAGGCTGTCGCTTTGCGCTATCGGCCCGCAGAAGATCCGGCGCCCGTGCTGGTGGCGAAGGGCGCGGGGATTCTGGCGGACAAAATCCTGGAAATCGCGAAACAGTACCGGATACCGCTGTACCAGGATCCGGACTTGGTGGAAGTGTTGAGCGCCGTGGACCGGGGCCGGGTGATCCCCCCCGAATTGTATAAAGCGGTGGCGGAGATTTTGGTGTTCGTGTACCGGCTGAACGGAAAATTCCCGGGCCCAGCGCGTTAAACCGGTTTCGCAACGGTATTTCGAATAGACCAAATAGAGATATTTCGGCTCATCCAGCAAATAGGGACTTTTTTTTCGGATCACTGGTTCGCAACTTTCCAAATGATCAATGAAAACCGCCCCCAAAATCTCCTCTCCCTTGGGAGAAGGCCGGGATGAGGGTAACCATTGCTAACTCAACCAATTCCCTGGATAATGTTTTCCCGGATCACGTTTCACCCTCCAACTTTTTTTCCACGGAGCACCCCTTCAATGGGCCTCAGAATAATTGCCCAGGGGGTTAATTCTGGGCATGACTCCCGGTTGATAAGTTTCTCTTAAGCGCAAGACCTCTCAGGCGTGAGACAAGGTTGGGTGAGAAAAATCCAAAGTTTTTTTTGGATTGCCTTCCTTGACAAGGGAAACCATTCCATGGTACATGTAACTCATCTTGAGATGTGTGCTGCGAAGTAGCGTGGGCCTTGCGGGTCTCGCTGCGCCATGCTTCGGATTTCGGGCTTATCATACCCGGTTTTATTGATCCTTTTTTCATTTATTAAAAACCGGAATCAGGAGCGGACCCCGTATGAGACGGGGCGTAGCATCCCAAATACCAAAAAAGAAAGGTGGTGAAAAGGATGAAGAGACTGCAAGGATTCACGCTGATCGAGCTGTTGATCGTTGTGGCCATCATCGGGATTTTGGCGGCCATCGCCGTGCCGAACTTTCTGAACGCCCAGGTGCGGGCTAAAGTCGCGCGGGCGGAATCGGAAATCCGGAGTTTGAAAAACGCGTTGGAGTCGTTCTTTATCGACAACAACCAATATCCTCCCATGAACTCCGACCGCACGTTAGTCAACCGTCAGTACCGCAATATCGACGGGGAAACTGCGATGATTAACGTCGCCCACATCATGATCGGGACCAGCCGTACCGCCCGCCGGTTGTATCTTACCACCCCGGTGGCCTATATCACATCCGTTCCCTTCGATCCATTCCGCGGTGACGGGACGGAATATGGGTATGGGTACGGATCGGACGGTCAGAGCTATTACATCATGACCAGCTGGGGACCGGACAGCGCGGATGGTCTGGGCTTCAAGCAGGGTGCGTTGAACGAGTTGGAATACACGGGCGCGCGTCTCAAC
Source organism: Candidatus Omnitrophota bacterium (assembly GCA_013177805.1). Taxonomy (GTDB): domain Bacteria; phylum Hinthialibacterota; class Hinthialibacteria; order Hinthialibacterales; family Hinthialibacteraceae; genus JABLXU01. Next base: position 43,425 of record JABLXU010000008.1, on the reverse strand, counting down.
GACTATCGGAGAGCCGGCATCCGCAAAGGCCAATACGCATTGGCTGACCTGATGTATCAACCGTCCAATGGCACCTCGAGCACAGGGGACATTCTCCAAATCGGTCCTTGAGACCGGCATGGCTGTAAGGATCATCAAGATGGGGGAAACGATTATTCCCCCATTTTTTTCCACAAATATATTTTATTATTAAAATTTTAATATTATATATCAAGGAAAACAGTTTTCTCCCTTAAATTGAAACCCAGGAATCGCCGAATGAGTACGCGTGTTTTCCCCTCATCAAGAGTCCTCTCCCAAAGATCGAGTAAAAGGCAAGGATGGGATTGTTCCAAAACCCCCGCTCACAAGATCAAATCACACACCGTGGCACGCAACCCTTGTTGTTCCAACCCATTCGCCACCTCTATCGCTTCTTCGCGCCGGGTATGCAAGCTGTAGAGGTTGGAACCAGAACCGGTCAGCCGGGGGGGCGTGGGTGAAATGTTTCGAAAAACTTCATACGCCTGTTGGATGACAGGGTAATTGGCGAAAATCACCGATTCGAACGCGTTGAACAAACAACCGGGCACCCGTTCCCAGTTCTGGTTTTTCAGCGCCTGGATCAATGGTTGGGGAGATGCATGGGGGGGATTCCCGGCTTGGTCCCATAATGCGTACGCCCGGGGTGTCGATACATGCTCGTCCGGGTGGCAAAGCACTACACGCAGAGGGGATTCGCCTTCCGGGCTAGAAACCGGAAGGGGCGTAACCTGTTCGCCGATTCCCTCGCACAAGCAGCACCCCTCATACAGGAAAAAAGGGACGTCCGCTCCGATCCGGGCCCCACATTCCCGCAACGTTTCAATCGGCACCTGATTTCCGGTGAGCTGGTTCAAGGCGGTGAGGACAGCGGCGGCGTTGCTGCTGCCTCCGCCCAGCCCGGCCCCCTGGGGGATTTGTTTCTCGATGTGAATCCGCACACCCAGGGGCAGGCCATACAAATCCCGAAACCGCCGGGCGGCATGGTGCGCGGTGTTGGATGAATCCAACGGGATAGGTAGACCATTGGCGGTCAATTGGATCTCGGGAGGAGGGATCAGCCGGCATGCGATCCGGTCCTGCAGAGAGACCTTAGCGTTGACCAGCGTGAGCCGGTGGTAGCCATCTTCGCGGAGGCCGGCGATATCCAGGAACAAATTGATCTTTGCAGGGGATAGCATCTCCACAATCATCGGATTTTCCGGTGCGATAATGGATTCCATTTCAATCGAATGGGATTTTCCGGATGGCTTCGGCTAGAATCCAATCTTCTGGAGTGGTGAGTTTGATGTTCAGATACGATCCTTCCACCATCGCCACCGTCCCGCCCGCCCACTCGAGCACGGCCCCGTCGTCGGTGGGGTAAGGAGGCGGGGTATAAGCGCGGCAGGCGTTGAGGATGTCCGGATACCGGAAGGTTTGTGGTGTTTGCGAGAGCCAGAACCGGCTGCGCTCGTGCGTGCGGATGACTGTGGCATCGGGGCGGATTTCCTTCAGCGTGTCCTTCAGCGGCACACCCACCACGGCACCAGGGTAAGTCTCCAACGCGTTGAGAGAGGAGATAATGAACCGTTCCCGCACGAAAGGCCGGGCCGCGTCGTGAATCAGAACGGCTTCTGGATGAAACGCCGCGCATGCTTCCAGACCGTTGCGCACCGAGTCGAAGCGTTCCACGCCCCCCACCGCAAAATGCCCTTCGGCTTTGGGGCAATACATCCGCGCCGTGGATTCCAAAACCGCCCTCTCTTCCTCCCGGCCCACGATCACCACATAGTCGATGGACCGGCATGCTTGAAAGACGGCCAGGCTGTACGCGAGCACGGGCCGGTCTCCCAGCGGATGCAACACCTTGTTTTCGCGACCCCCCATCCGGGTGCTGCGGCCTGCGGTGAGGACGATGGCGGCGGCCGGGCGGAAATCAACCATGACGGCTTCCTGAATGAAACACGTTGCCGTGCTTATCCGGTAAAAAAAATCCCCCGCGTGACACTTCACGGGGGAATGGAAGGTTCATCAAGTCCTGGTTATTGGGCGGCCGCACGGTCCACCAAGCGCATGAGCCGGGCTTTCCGCCGCGAGGCGTTGCGCGGGTGGATGATGTGCTTCTTGGCCGCGGTGTCCAAAGCCGATACCGCTTGGCGGAGCATTTCCCGGGACGCGTCCAAATTCTTCTGCTCCACGGAGAACCGGACTTTCTTGATCAGGGTACGGATCCGGGATTTGGCCGACACATTACGTTGGCGTAATTTCACGCTTTTCCGCAAACTTTTTTCCGTCGATTTATGATTGGGCATAATCGATCACTCCTCAGTGAGTTCCCTTCATTTCCATTTCCACGATTACCGGTGAACGAACGAGATCAAGGCCATCGTCCGGGCGCGTTTGATCGCGGTGGTCAACATGCGTTGGTGAAACGCGCACGTGCCGGTGATACGGCGTGGCATGATTTTACCCCGCTCCGTTAAAAATTCCCGCAAAAGCCGGTAATTCTTGAAATCAATGTAATGGACATGATCCACACAGAACCGGCAGACCTTGCGGCGGGGGAACCGGCGGCGTTGCGGCGCGCCTGCCGGACTAGTCCGGCCCCTCCCAGCCGGACCACCCGCTCCCGGCCGCCCCCCGTATCCGCCCCGGCCGCCTCCCCGGTCATCACCGGACGGCTCTTCCGTATGGCGCATGGACTCTCCGCTTCCCCGGTACGCAGGACGCCCGCCGCGGGGCCGGGGAGCTTCGGTTGAGGCAGGGCTTTGAGGACGGCTGCTTGTTTCAAGATTGGACATATTTTCATTCATGAGATTTCATGACTCCTGTTTCGATTAGAAGGGTAAATCGTTGTCGTTGATATCGGGCGTGATATCGGGAATAAAATCTTCTCCCGAAGGCGGTGGCGCGTTCTCGTCGGAAGGGGGAGGATATCCACCCTCCTCCGGACGCCCCGCCGGGCCGCGGTCCAAAAATTGAATGTTATCAACAACCACTTCGTATGTTACGCGGTTTTCGCCTTCTTTGGTTTGAAATTTATTCACCTGGAGTGAACCTTCCACGGCGATCAAGCGGCCTTTTTTCATGTATTGTCCCACCAACTCCGCTTGCTTCCGCCAGGCCGTGAGGTTGATGAAATCGGTCTCCCGCTCCCCACTGGCATTTTTGAACCGGCGGTCCACGGCCAACCGCATTCGTACCACAGGAATGCCGCTCTGCGTGTACCGCATTTCCGGATCCGCCACCAGGCGGCCGATGAGGATCACTCGGTTGATCATGATGTCACTCAGCGGGTTTCATTGTCTTCCGGCTCTGCCGAATCTTCAACCGGTTCGGTTAGGGGATCGGATACCTCGGCGGCTGGCTCGGCCGGTTGGGAACTCTCCTCACCTTTACCGGCCTCCGCGGCCTCGGCGGCGGCTTCCTCCGTCGCTTTGCGTTGCGCTTCCGCGGCCGCCTCTTCTTCGCGGGCCTTCCGGGCGGCTTCCAATTCCTTCTGTTTCTTCAGTTCGTCTTGCTTTTCCTGCTCCAGTTTGGCTTTGGGTACCTTGAGAATCAATTCCCGTAAGATCCCCATCCGCGTCTTGATCAGTTCCTGGATTTTGGCCGGAGTAGTCTCCGGGGCGGTGAATTCCAGGTTGATGTACATGCCATGCGTTTTCTTTTTCAGCGGATAAGCCAACTGCCGAGTCCCCCAGTTGGACTCCTTGTGGATTTCCCCCCCGGCTTCCAGGATGGTGTTCCGCACTTCGGACGACAAGCGTTGCACCACGGATTCATCCAAGGATGAGTCAACAATGTAAAGCAACTCGTACAATGATGCTGCCATGAAATACCTCCCGCGGTCTTTGGTCCATACCACGCAGGTATGGACAGGATGATCCCCCATGCGGACACAGGGGAAGGCCCGGACCGAAAAACCAGGCCTGTTGATAACCAAGCGTATATTTAACTTTCCTGATGAACTCTTATCAAGGGATAAACAACAGGATTTTCATTTTCAAATGACATCTTTTATGAAATATAATGAAAACATTCCTTTTCTCATACGGGGATTCTTCATTAATTTGCTCAAAACTGGCTTCAACGTAGCGCCGATATCTTCCGCGCCAGCGGCGGCCGGTTGTGGCCGGGTGATGATTATGTCTCCGGGAGAGGAGATGAGTGAAGATCTATGCCCTGGAATGACCGAACTTCCACCAAACTCCTCTCCCAAAGAACACATAGTGAGAAAGAGAGTTTACCTTTATTACACCATCAATGGCGCCAATACCAGCGAAATGACGGCCATCAACTTGATCAGGATGTTGATGGAGGGTCCCACAGTGTCTTTCAAGGGATCGCCCACGGTGTCGCCCACCACAGCCGCTTTGTGGGTCTCCGATCCCTTGCCGCCGAAATGGCCTTCTTCAATGTATTTCTTGGCGTTATCCATCGCACCGCCGCTGTTGGCCGCCTGAATCCCCACCAAAAGACCCGTCACCAACGTTCCCAACAAAACGCCGGCCAACGTTTCCGGCCCCAGGCTAAAGCCCACGATGGGAGGAACCAGGATGGCAATGGTTCCCGGGAGCAGCATCCCGTTGATCGCGCCCTGGGTGCTGATATCGACACACCGGGCCGAATCGGGCTTGCCGGTTCCGTCCATCAAGCCGGGAATCTCCCGGAACTGGCGGCGAACTTCCTCGATCATCCGAAAGGCGGCTTTGGAGACCGCACGGAATAGCTGCGCGGAAAAGAAGTAAGGGAGCATGCCGCCAATCATCAGCCCGGCGATCACGTGTACATTGATCAACGACACCTTCGCTTCACTCAGGTTAGCGGAAACCAGAAAAGCGGAGATCAAACCGATGGCCGCATAAGCCGCCGAACCAATGGCGAATCCCTTGCCGATGGCGGCGGTGGTATTGCCGACGGCATCCAGGTTGTCTGTGATTTTGCGGACACTGGGATCGAGTCCCGCCATTTCGGCGATTCCGCCGGCGTTATCAGCGATCGGTCCATACGAATCCACCGTCACCACCATGCCGGTCGTGGCGAGCATGCCCAAAGCGGCCATGGCCACGCCATAAAATCCACCCAGCCAGAAGGCAAAAATCACGGATACCGCCAAGACAATAACAGGAATGGCGGTGCTTTCCATCCCCAACGCGGTGCCATCGGTCACCGTGATGGCGGGACCGCTTTGCGAATTTTCCGCCAAGCGGCGGACCGGCTTGTATTTCGAGGAGGTGTAATACTCGCTCATGAATCCGATGACGATTCCCGAGAGCACACCGATGACCGTGGTGTAAAAGGGCGCCATCCGGTTGTATGTATCCCCCCCGCGGTGCCATTCTTCGCCAATGAAATAAATCACGATGCCGCTCACCACGATGGTGGCGATGGCGCTGATGTACGTGCCTCCCATCAAGGCGCCTTGCGGATTATTGGAACCGAACTGCCTCACGTAAAACACACCGGCGATGGAACAGAGAATCCCAACAGCCGCCACGGCAAAGGGAATCACGGTCAGGGCGGAACTTTCCACGTTCATGGCGGCATTGCAGGCCACAGCGATGGCCAGGGCGGCAATGATGGCCTCGACATACGATTCGAACAGGTCCGCGCCCAGGCCGGCCACGTCACCTACGTTGTCGCCCACGTTGTCGGCAATCACCGCCGGGTTGCGCGGATCGTCTTCGGGAATACCCGCTTCCACCTTGCCGACCAGATCAGCGCCCATGTCCGCGCCCTTCGTATAGATGCCGCCCCCGCTGCGCGCGAAGAGCGCCATCAGGCTGGCGCCCATCGCGTACCCGTTGACGATCACGCTGTCTCCTTTCGCGATATATTGCACGAGCACCAGGCCCAGAAGTCCCAAGCCCACTACCGACAGTCCCATGACCGCCCCGCCGGATACGGCTACCCCCAACGCCCCTTTCAGGCCATGATCCTGAGCGGCCTGAGTGGTCCGGCCGTTGGCCCGGGTGGCAATGGACATGCCGATATAGCCCGCCAGCGCCGACATCGCCGCTCCAAACATGAAAGCCAGAGCGGTAGGCCATCCCAAAGGAATGCTGGAGGACATCAAACGGGGTCCGATCGAAAATAATATGGCGATGACCACCACAAATCCAGAAACCCACATGTATTCGCGTTTCAAAAACGCGCGCGCACCGATTTGAATCAGGTGGGAAATTTCTTGCATTTTCTCATTCCCGGGACTGTGCGCGAGAACATCCTTCGATAAAATCCACACAAACACCAATGCCGCGATCGCGGCCAGAGCCGAAATGATGAGTTCCATGATGTCTCCTTGGTTGTAGAATATTTAATTATTTCGAGAGGAGAACTCCTCTCGGCATTTCATCTGATTACGTGTGTTCCTATTACGATTTCCCGGGAGCGTTCGCTACCCGCATCCGAAAATTTTCTGCCGGCGGTTTATGACGGGTCAACGGTTAAACTGATTCATGGCCTTTTCGATATCTTCCGTGATGATGATCTCCACCGCCTGGGCCGCGCGGTGCAACGCCTCATCCATCACTTCCCGTTCCTTGGCGGAAAATGGCTGCAGCACGAATTCGACCCAATCTTCGTCCGCTCCCCCAAGGCCCAAACGCAAGCGGGCGATTTCGTCCGTCCCCGCCGCTTCCAGGATCGAACGCAATCCGTTATGCCCCCCGTCGCTTCCCTTCCGCCGGATCCGGATCTTGCCGAGAGGCAGGTTGAAATCATCCAGCACTACCAGGGTTTTCTCGCGGGTGATGGCGGGATCTTTCAGGAGGCGGCTGTACGCCACGCCCGAGCGGTTCATGAAGGTCATCGGCTTCACCAATAAGACCGGCGTATCTTTCCAATCTCCCGACCCGAACAGAAAGGAAGGCCCCTGGATCGTGACCGGAATATTCCACCGCGCGGATAGTAGGTCGATCAAATCAAATCCCACGTTGTGGCGGGTCGATCGATAGGCTTCCCCCGGGTTGCCCAATCCCAGAATGCACCACACCATGAACCCCGGTTATCACTCCGCCTTTTCGCCGGCGCCTTCGGCCTCGCCTTCCTTGGCTTCTCCTTCTTCGGCCATCACCTGCGCCGCGTGCGCCACTTCGATCTTGGGCGCCGCCACGACGACCAGGGCCAGTTCAGGAGCGGTCAGAATGGTATACCGCGGGTCCTTGGGCAAGTCGGAAACGTGAAGGGCATGGCCGATCCCTAAGTGGGAGACATCCACTTCCAGATGGTCAGGAATATCCAGCGGCAAACATTGGATTTGGATATCGCGGAGCATGAGTTCCAGAATTCCACCTTCCCGCACCCCTTTGGCGGAACCTGTGGTATGCACCGGCACGGTGGTGATAATGGGCCGGTCGGCCGAAACCCGCAGGAAGTCACAATGGATCACCGTCCCGGTTACGGGATGATGCTGGGCTTCCCGGACCAAAGCCAGAGTTTTGTCCTCTTCCCCTTCCATCACCACATTGACCAGGACATTCTCGCCTTCCCCACTGGCTTTGAAGGTTTTTTCCAAGATCCGGCGATCCACGGAAATCGGAATGGCCTCTTTCTTCTCGCCGTATAAAATCCCGGGGATTTTCCCTACCCGCCGGGCGGAGCGGGCCGCTCCCTTGCCCACGGCGCTGCGTTTTTCCAATTGAATATCCACAAGTTTCATCGTAATTCTCCAAACGGTTGTATTGCCATGCGTATGATGCTTCGCGGCTTATTGGGCTTTTTTGGCGCGCGCGTAAACAATTTCGCCATGCTGCAGATTGGCAAAAGGGCCGATGCTCATGCCCGGCGGGATGGTGCATCCCCTCAGATACGAACTGTTGATATGTGTCCGTTCGCCGATTTCTGAATCATAGATCTGAGTCAACGGACCGATCACGCATCCCGTGCCGATGACGGTGCGGCCGTAAATACAGGTGTTGGGCTCAATGATGGTGTCGATCCCGATCTCCACGCTGTCGTCAATGAATGTACTGGAAGGATCCACAATGGTCACACCGGATAACATCAGCCGCTCCAGAATCCGGTCGCGCATAATCCGCTCGGCCTTCGCGAATTGGACCCGGTCATTGATCCCCATGGTTTCGGAAGGATCTTTGGTCACATAAGCCTCCACCCGTTTCTTCTCCGAAACCATGATTTGAATCACATCGGTCAAATAATATTCGCCCTGTTCGTTGTTCGGTTTGATGTTTTCGAGGGCCTTGAACAAATCCCGGCTGTCGAATACGTAGGTCCCTGTATTGACTTCATTAATCTTCTTTTCGTAGATATTGGCGTCCTTGTCCTCCACGATGGACATGACGGTATGGTCCTGATGGCGCAGGATCCGGCCGTAGCCCGCCGGTTTTTTCATCCGGGTGGTCAGCACAGTCGCCGAGGCATCCTGATGGCGGTGCCGTTCGATCAACTTATCGATGGTCCCCCGGGAGAGAAGCGGCGCATCCCCCACCAATATAAGGATGTCGCCGTCGAAATTCTCAAACAACGGCTTCGTCATCATGACGGCATGGCCGGTCCCCAGGCGTTTCTCTTGCAAGGCGAAATCGACATTGAAATCCTTGAGGGCTTCCTTCACCATTTCGTGGGCAAAACCGACCACCACCGCCTGCTTGTAATCCACCAGCCCGTCGATGGTGCGCAGGATGTGTTCGATCATAGGCCGGCCGCAGATCCGGTGCAACGCCTTCGGAAAATTGGAACGGAGCCGCTTGCCATCTCCCGCCGCCAAAATGATGGAACCCAGTGACTTCAAGGGCATACGCCTATCCTTCAAAACCTTTCGGTGCGAGGTTTGCTGATCATGCAAACATAAAAAAAGCCCGCGGGATGTCCAACGGCTGGAAATCAAGAAAGCAACTGCATATTTTTGTCACATCTTTCGCCCCGGTCAAGGGCCCCAAAAAGCCTTCCACCCCCTCGGGGAATTCCCAAAGGACACCCGCAACCCGGGTAAACGGTCGTGGACCACTTTGCCCAGCCTGCTCTCCAAACGAAAGAATTGCATACGGAAAATATTTGCAAAATTTTGATTCAAAATTTATTATTTTATTAATTCCAAGAGACAATCCGCCGCCGCCCGGCCCCCGTCCAGAAACGTCGATTCATGTTCCGGAGATAGACACAAATTCATATGATCCTTAAATACATCATACATAAAATCCCACCGGCCCGAGAAGAAGTCTGATTCGGAAATGGGATACAAGGGAACATGACGGCGGGTCTCCTGCTCCAAAACCTCGTGCTCGGGAAAATCGGCACGGGGGGGGTGGGCGATGGGAACCCGGTGCGCAATGCACTCGGTCACGATTCCATAACCCAGCTTGGCCAAGACGAGATCGGCGGCCCGCACCGCGTCGGGATGATATACGGTTTGCGCGTCCAACAGCCGCACATTGCCAGGGCCAGAAAGGTCCGGATCAAAGACAAGAAAGGTGATGTCCGCATAGCGGGCCAAATGGCCGGACTGGAGTCCCCGCAACCCCATCCCGCCGAAGGAGATCAGCACCACCCGGGCATCCGGAGGGATTCTAAAGTGCTCCCGCGCTGCCTCCCGGCTCAGATGAGAACGCCGCACGATAAGGGGAACATCCTGAATGGTTGGAAACACGGAGAGGTCTCCGGCCAAGGGTGTGCGAAGCAACAACCGGGCCTCCCGGTAATAAGCCGCAATGGAGTCAATGATTTTCTGAAATTCCGGCCGCGACTCTAGAAACGCGGTGAAGATCCAATCCCATGTGAAATTGGCCGTGATGACCGCAGGAATTCCGGCCGCTTGCGCCACGGCGATGGCAAATGGGGAGACATCCCCCACGGTCAGGCGCGCTTCCCCGTTCTGAATCCGCACCGCCTCCGCCCGGGCCATCGCGGGATACTTCTCGAGCAGCCGCGTCCAGCATTCCAAGGTGCGGTCCACATCCTGGCGTAATGCATCCTGTTGGATGATCCCAGGATCGTGCCGCATCTCAAGGTACCGATAAGAGCGGTATACCGATTTTTTGAAAAGCCACTCGGGAACCGAGGTCACGATTTCCACCTCCACCGAGGGGGGGAGATGATTGATCACCTCGATCGCCCGGGTGGCGTGGCCGAAACCATGTCCCGATATGTAGTAAATGATTTTCGCCATGCGAAATATTGTATTGGCATGCAAGCAAAACCGAATGGGCGGAGAAAACAGGATCACAAGGGAAGTGGGAACGATTCCGTGAGCCCGGGGAGAGCGATGTTAATCCACCGGATCACGATAATTGTTCAAAATCAACCAAGGATCCCTGGTTTTCTTCCGGAACGAAAGAGTCTTTTGCCGAAGTTCTTCTAGAACCTCTCTGTACTTTCGGTTACTTGCCAGGTTCTTGACCTCATCGGGATCATTTTCCAGGTCATACAGTTCCTCGGCTGGGCGATGCAAAAAATCCCGCAACCGCCGCTTCCCGTATTTCCAATTGGGACCTTTGGCTCTTTCTAGTACGCCTTGCCAAGTGGCCGAGCGATAGAGATCGCTAGCGAAGGGGAACGGCAATTCATGCGCAAGATTGTTGATATATTTATACTTACGCGTGCGTATGCCCCGCGCCGGGTAGTACATGGTGACTTCATGAAACGTATGCGAGAAATAGATCTCATCCCATCCTTCCGGATTCTCCTGCTCCAGGATGGGGAAAAACGAGCGGCCATGGATCTCATATTTCGGCGGAAGGCTCGCCCCGGTCCATTCCAATAGGGTGGGCATGAGATCCGTGAACGAGACCATGGCGTGGTTCACCAGGCCTTTTTGGGTTTGCTCCGGAGATCGGACCAGGAGCGGCAGACGGATGCCGGGATCGTACAGGCAGGTTTTGGCTCCTGGGAACGCGATGCCGTTGTCGCTCAAAAAAATGACGAGCGTGTCCTGCTCCCGCCCGGCTTCGCGCAAGGCTTGGAGGATCAATCCCACCCCCTGATCCATGCGGCTGGCCGACTGGTAATACTCGGCCAGCTCCCGCCGCGTTTCGGGCCATCCGGGTAGAAAAGAAGGCACCATTACCTCTTCGGGAGAATAAATCACCGGTTCGATTCCGGATTGATTGTCTTCATTCCCAAAACCCTTTTCGGAACGGTGGGGATCGCCGAATCCCACGAGGAGAAAGAACGGGTTGCCGGGATTCATCTCGAAAAACCGCTTCGCCTGCGCGGCCAGGGCGGTCACGTTCCGCGTGCTGACCGGGGGGGCGAAATCGAAAGGAAACACTTCCGGCGGCCCCACATGCAGCTTGCCCACTACACCCGTGGCGTAACCCTGTTCCTTGAGAATCCAAGGAAGCGAACGCACCCAGGAAAAAGCCGTGAAATGGTGGTAATCGTGCATGAGGCCGTAGAGGCCGTTCCGGTGATTGTGCAACCCGGTAAGGATCACGGACCGGCTGGCGGTGCAGCTGGGGGTGGTGCAATACGCGTTGGTGAACCGGACCCCCTCGGAGGCGAGACGCTCCAAGTTTGGCATTTGGATCACGGGATTGCCGTAACTGGGCATATCAAGACCCAAATCGTCGGCGATCAAGAGAAGGACATTGCGGGAACGGGTAGAAGCCAGAACTGGCGCGGAAAAGGACAATCCAGCCAAACCCGCCCCCGCCAAGCGGAACCATTCCCGGCGGGAAAAATATTCCGTCATGAGCTGATCCTCCCCAAAATATAAAAAAAACGATTTTCTCCGTGAAAAGCATAGAACATCCCGGGGCATACGCCTAGCGGGGAAAGGAAATATGGAGGTATCGGTTTAGTAGGACGCAGAGAAAAGAGGCCCAACGCCTTTCAAGGCTTTCCTTTCCCTGAGGGAGAGGGAAGCGTATCGCGTTCCCATATGTAGTTAGACCACGAATCAAGCACCGTGAAAGATCTGTGGTTCTAGGGATGTGGTTATAAGAATAATTACAAATGGATAAAGAATGGGAAAAGAGGAGGCAGGGCGGAATATCGGTTGATCGTCCGCCCCATCCACGCACGGCGCGTATTCCTTTTCCATCCCGATGATCTTCTATTCCGTTTTTTGGGCGATACTCCCCGTTTCGGGTTTTTCCAGCGCCCAGTCGATGGCGTTGAGCAGCATGGTTCGGAAACTTTTCTGATTAAAATCTTCCGGTTTACCTAGCGAAGTGTAGAAGACCTTTTGGCCATCCTTTTCCACTACCCACGCCACAGGATTGTCCACCCGTTCTTTCCTGTTGACCGGCCCCACCGCCTTGCCCATCAGCAGCGGCTTAGCCTCCGGATCCAGCGGCAAGACCTGGCACAGACTGCAGCGGGACGTGAATTTCGGGCTTACTCCTTTCAGAATGGGATGCTCGGCCATCCCGGGAACCACGGTGACTTCGGTCGTGGATTGGCCCCCGTAGTCGAATTCCCAGCCCGGCGTGCCCAAGTAGCGGGAAGCGAAATCCTTCCAGCCCTGATCGGGATTGGCCTTGTTGTAAAACGCTTCCATGGAGGAACGCAGAGCGATCAGGGGCCTTCCTTTTTCCAAATATTTCTTGATCTTGGTCATTTGATCCTCGGGCAACTCCCGGCCGCGCAGGTACATGACCATGAGATCGGCAGAAACCAAGGCGTTCAATCCCGGCAGATCATGGGGGCTGGTGGAGATCAGCAAGGTGCAGCGCATGCCCCGTTTGAGATCCAGATACTCGGTGATTTTCGGAATGGTTTGGCTGGATTGGTTTTCCTTCTCCCCTAGTAAAAACACCACGTGCGGCGGTTTTTCGGCAGGTGTGGTTTCCTCCGCCGTGATGCCACTCATACCCCAACTCAGCAGTATCTCAACCACCACGAATATTCCCCAAAAATTCCTTTTCCGCATGCCACTTTCTCCTTGATGGGAATCTTTTTAGTTAAGTATTATCCCAGTACATCCAATCCCAGCAAAAATCGGACTAACCTTAGCATTTTTATTATCGGAAAGTCCAGACCAGGGTTTAAGACAATTCCTTGCATTCCCGTGCGGAAAGCTCGACAATAAATTGGTTTGAGCCGACTCCAAAACCGAAATGGAAACCGGAGGAACTATAATGCGGAAAACTAATCCAGCCAGAACCACATGGGCGGCAGGCATATTGCTGATGATCATGCTGCTAGTGAATGGAACACTGCCGTTCGCTTCTGAAACAGACTCCCCAGCAGCCATTTCTTTGTTTAATGGGAAAGATCTCACCGGCTGGAAAGCCATGCATGAACCGAGCGAATGGCTGGCCGCCAGTCAGGTGGTCATGAGCCCGAAAAACAACAAGATATTCGATATCCAGCCCGGCGAGGGCATTCTGGTCAACGGTCCCAAGGGCAACACCAGCAACATCTACACCGAGTACGAACACGGCGATTGCCAGCTGCATATCGAATTCATGGTCCCCAAGGATTCCAATTCCGGCGTTTATTTCCAGGGATTGTACGAAATCCAAATTCTGGACAGTTTTGGAAAAGAGAAGTTGGAATTCGGGGATTGCGGCGGCATCTACGCCCGCTACAAGGACGAAAAGACATACGAGGGGCATCCTCCCCGTGTGAACGCTAGCAAGGCACCGGGCGAATGGCAATCCTTCGATGTCACCTTCCGCGCCCCCCGCTTCGACGCCAACGGCCAAAAAACTGAAAACGCCAAGTTCATTCTGGTGAAGCACAACGGCCAAATTGTTCATGAGAACGTGGAAGTCACGGGGGGCACCCGCGCCTGCATGGAACGGGACGAAGCGCCCCGGGGTCCCCTCATGCTCCAGGGTGATCATGGTCCCGTGGCCTACCGGAACATCCAGCTCACGCCATTGGTATTAAAGTGATTGGGGATGGTTCGATTCAGTGAACACGATGGGATAAGCGATGGCCGAACGTGAATGAAGTCCATAATTATCCCTAATTACAGGATGAAGTTCCCTACGGTTTCGTGCATGGGTGCTTTTTTCGCGTCCTCCGCGGTTCGAAAAAAGTCTCCGGAAGAAGAGTGCCGGTAGGGGATATTTACTGGGGAGAACGGGAAATCCCCGGATGCTCAACCAATTCAATAGGATTTTCGCTTGACTTTTATCTCTGCTTTTCTTATTGTGGAGAGTAAGAAATTTCTTTTGTGTTTGGAGGATCGATGAATATAAAATATTATTAAATTAGGAGGAACGCGCCATGAAACGGTATCTCATCGTGGAGTCCGCCGTGCTGCTCTTGGGTTTCGTGTATCTTATGGTTCCCGGTTTGGCCCTGGCGCAAGACCGGACCGAAATCGTTAATTACCTAAAACATGTTCCTGGAGTCGAACCGCCGGTGATCGATGGCGTGATCGACGATGCGGCCTGGAATTATTCTTCCCAGGGACGCGCGACCACCGGCGCCGGCAGTTGGCGTGTGCTGATCCATCCCGATTACCCAATTGACAGCCCGGTGCAACTGGGCGCGATTGACACAGGCAACCGGCCTGACAATGACGCGGACGCGTCGTTCCGGGTGTGGGCGGTCTATGACGATGAATACCTCTACATCGCGGTGTCTACGCTCGACGACATCTTCGTCAATCACTTGCCTTACGGAAACGTCAATGGCGAAACCTGGAATGAGGATTCGGTCGAGGTATTCATCGACGGCAACCACAACCGCGTCTCCGGAAATGTAAACTCGCACCCGGAAGAATACGCGACCGGTGGCCAATTTGTAATAACTTCCATGGGGGCCATCCGGCACGCGGAAGCGGGGAATCCCACCTTTGGGAATAACCCGGAGGCGGATTGGTTCGCCGAAGCGGCTGACAACGCCACTGGAACCGGGGCCAATTACGAGTTCCGGATCAAATTATCCAAAATCGGCAATCCCACCCATGGCAGCGTGATCGGGTTCAACGTGGCGATGAACGACGCCGACAATCCGAACTCGACAACCGCCGATTATCAAATCCGCTGGACCGGCCGGGCCCATGAGGAAAACACGTACGGCAATTTGGAATTCGGCCGGCGGACCATTATCGCCCCGTTGATCACCACGCCCCCAACAATCGACGGGAAAATCACCGAACCGGTCTGGGCCACCGGCGGCAAAGGCCAAGGGGGACCGGCAGTCGGCCCGGTGGAAGGCACCACCAAACCGAAAGACGATGCCGACCTCTCCTTCGACCTCTATGTCCTCCATGACACGCAATATCTGTATGTCGCCGTCGATGTGAAAGACAGCGAAGTCATCGCTGATACGGAACCCGGCCAGACCGGCGAGGAAGACGGCTATACCTGGTATGACGATTCCGTGGAAGTGTTTATCGACGGCGATCACAGTCACACCGTCGGCAATAATACCGGGTTTGGACTGGGCGGCCAGTTGGTGATCACCGCCAACAATTCGTACCGCGACGCCAACGCGGCCTCGGCGGGGGAAGTATTCTATGGCGAGGACATGGATTGGTACGCGCTAACGTCCTTGACCAGCGGCGGTTACAGCGCCGAATTCAAAATCAAAAAAGGATCCGTTTTCACCCCGGCCGATATCACCACCATTGGTTTCGATATCGCCGTCAACGAGGATGACAGCGATCCCGTTACCGAAAAGGACACTGGATTCCAAATCAAATGGAACGGCGCGGCCCATGTCGAATCCACTTATGGAGACCTGATCCTCGGTGGCCCGGTGGTCAATGTGGCAGGTTGGGAACTGTACTGACAGCAAGCCGCGAATCCATGCGAGGGCAAGCCCCCCGCCGGGCTGTTCCGTGACGAGCGGCCGGGGGGGGTGTTGCTTTTTTTATTTTAGAGGAAATTCCCATGCCGCATTCACGAATGAATTGGCCCGACCGCGGACTGCTTTATTTGTTCTTTCTATTATTGGCCTGGTTCAGTTACCGGCCATCAGAGGCAAGTCAACCAAACGTCTTATCCCCGGCCGAATTGGAACAGCTTCGTGCCCTGGGCTATATTGGGAATGAGGAGGATTCATTTACTCCGCAGCGATCGCTCGATTTCACTCCCAACACCGCCTTGACTCAAACACCGGTTCCCTTCCCCCCTCATGCCCGGCCGGTCACCGATCTGTTGGCAAGCATTAAAGACAAAAAAATCGTGGACATCGCGGGGCGCCACCGCGATGCCATGATCCTGCGCGCAGGCCAAGTGGTTTCGTGGGAAGGCATAATCGGCTCGAAGGCGGCTCTCTCGCTGGGGGTGGGACTGGATTACGCGCAGATCCGGCCCAACGCGTTGGTCATGCAATTGGATATCCTGGACGCGGCCTTGATCCCTAGGCAACAAGAAATCCTTTGCCCCATCGCCGGTATGTGGGTGGACCGGGTCATCGATCTGGCCACTTACGCGGATGAAGAAATCCGGCTGGTGCTTACGGTTCATTCCCTCGATCCCGCCCTGGATGAGATCCCGGTCTATTTGGCCCCCTTGCTGGTGGCGCGTCCGCTGGAGGGCGGCCGGCCGCCGAACGTGTTCTTTATCCTGGTGGATACCCTGCGGGCGGACGCTTTGGGCTGTTACGGGCAAACGTATGGCCTTACTCCGCACCTCGACCGGTTGGCGCGGGAGGGGGTGCTCTTCGAAAACATGATCGCCCAATCGCCGCACACGGAAACGTCGGTCCCTTCCATTTTGCTAGGGGTATATCCCCACGAGCACGGCCGGATGTACCTTCATTCCCGCCACAATGCCGCGAATCCCACCTACCTGGGCAGCCGGTCCTTGAAGAGTGAATTTCCAACCCTGGCGGAACGCTTTCAACAGGCCGGATATCTCACCTATGGGTTTTATAACAACATTCTCCTGGCCCCGCGGGATGGATTCCACCGGGGATTCTATGAATACACGGATTATGCCATCGGCATGGGATTGTCCGATCCCTGGGGACGGATCGCCTTGCCTACCGCGCAGACCGGTGTTCAGGAGGCGGTGGCGTTCCTCCAACACGTCCCGAAACAGGTTCCTCTCTTCATGTTTTTGCATATCCTGGATCCCCACAATCCCTACACGCCGCCGGGTGAGTTCAACCTGCGGATCAAGCCCCCTGGCCTCCCCCTCGATCAAGCGGCCTATCTCAGCGAAACCGCGTACGTGGATGAACAAATCGGCCGGTTGGTGGACACCTTCCAGCGGCTCGGCTTGTTGCAAGACAGCCTCCTGCTCGTCACCAGCGATCACGGCGAGGAATTCATCAATCCCTACGGCCGGCCCATCGGCCATGGCCGGACGCTGTTTCACTCCACGTTGCATGTCCCGTTTCTCTGCGTGGGGCCATCCCGGATTCCGGCCGGAAAACGGGTAGCGAACCGGGTCGAATCCGTGGACATTCTGCCCACCTTGCTGGAATTAGCCGGCTTGCCCCGCGATCCCACGCCATCCGGAAAGAGCTTGGTGTCCTTGTTTGCCTCGTCCGGTAACGCCTATGACAAGACCGAGGCCATCGCCGAGGGCATCCGGCGCGGGGAAGAACGCAAATGCCTGTATCAGGATCCATACAAGTTGGTGTATTTCCGCGATTCGGGGCGGACAATGCTTTACGACCTGCATACCGATCCGGGAGAACTAAACGACCTCGCTCCGGATCATCCTGACTTGGTGAAGCGGCTCAAACAGCGGCTTCTGGAGCGGTTCCATCTCTCCGAACCGGAAATCCATCCCCTGCAAGTCACCTGTCTCGGGCAAGACGGATGGGATTTGATCCATACGTTTGCCCGGGATTCTTCGTTTTGGCAGCCTGGCATAGTCGATGTACATCTGCAAGTGAATCCCGCCCCGGACCCGGTCGCCCGGGTGGCCATCTGGGCGGATGATCATCTCCATGGCGCGCGGAATTCCTCCCAAGGCTGGCGCTGGCCGCCCGAAGGGGAACACCCTATAGCCTTGGAATACGAGAACGGCGCGCTGCACCTGTTTTTCGAAATGACCGAGAACCAGACCGGCTCCAAAATCTTCGTCCGGATCGAGGATCAAAACCGACGTGTGTACCTAGGAACGTTTGAAGGGCAACACGTGATCCAGCAGCCGCGTCCGGCGCAGACCCGGGATACGCGGATCGAACAGGAAGATTTCGAAAATCCCAAATCCATCCAATTCTGGACCGTGGGGAAAAACGGGACTTTGCCATTGGTGAAATCGGATTCCCAAACGAAGAACAACCATCTGAAATTCGAAACGTCATCGCCCTCCGGTTCGTTCCGGGTTTTACGCCACGTGGCCAACGTGCCTCCCGGCCGGCGCGTCTTGTTTGCGTTCGATCTCACCCTCGCCTCCGGGGGAATCAAAATTGAACTGATTCACCCCAAAACCGCACGGGTGATCGGATCCCACATTTTCGCTTTGGAAGGGAACGGGAAGAACTTGACCGGGCTGCCCCGGAATCAATCCGTGACCTGCGGCCTCACGGGCATCACCCAAGACGAAACCGACGTGTTGTTCCTGGTTTCCAACTACACTCCCGGTGGCGGACCAGCACAGGCCTTTATCGACAATTGGACCGTTTCGCTTTATCCCGCGGAATGGGATACCCCCATGGAAACCGGCGCCCTGGAGCTGGAGATGTAGACATTCATCACGGCATCATCCGCACCCGCATGCCGTCCCGCAGGGTGGCGTCGGGATGCAACACCAGCGTGTCTTCTTCGGTCAGCCCTTCCTGGATTTCCATTTCCAGATCGCTTTTCAATCCCAGGGCAATCCATTTTTTCTTTACCCGGTTCTGTTCGATGGCCATGACGTAATACCGCTGGTCCACATCCTGCATGACGCACGAGCGGGGGATAATCAAGGCGTCTTTACTGCTGCCGGTCACGAACCGCGCCTGCAACTGGTACCCCACCCCCAGATTTTCATGCGGACCTTGAAACGAAACGATCACATTGACCCGCTGCTGTTCAACGCCCAGTGAAGACAGTTTTGTAAAACCCGCCGGTTCGATCCGGGTAACGATGCCGGGAATCGGTTCGAATCCCGTGGCCGGTTCGAGGAAAACCGGACTGCCTGCCTGGAGGCGCAGCGCATCCTGGGTGAGAACATCGGCGATGACTTCCAGTTGATTCAGATCGCCCAACAGCAAAAGTTGCTGGCCGGCCGGCAGGTAACGGTCGCCCAGTTCGTAACGTTCCAGCACCACGCCGCGGATAGGCGAACGGATGGCGGCCCGCGCGGAATCATGTTCCGCCCGCGCCAGGCGCGCTTGGGCTTGCGCCAGCTTGTGACCCAACACGGACCGCTGGAGCTGCTTGCGCCCCAGATATTCATCCACGAAACGGGGACCGAGTTCCACCGCCGTTTGGATGGCCTTCAGGGCGGTATACAGGAATTCTTGTTTGCGCAACTCGATCAGTGTGGTTTCCGCGTTCAATTGGGCGTCGTCCAGTTGGCTTTGCGAGACCGATCTCTCCGTGGCCAGTTTTTGGATGCGGTCCAGTTCCTTGGCCGAGCGCTCCGAGCGCCTTTTTTCCGCGTCCACCTGGGCCTGAGCGGCTTTCAGGGTTTCTTGCATAGAAGATATCATGGCTATGGTTTCGATCTTCGCCGTCTCTTCCAGTTTGTTGTAATCACTGAGCGCGATCTCGGCCTCCAGCTCGTTGACCAACGCCCGCGCTTCCTCCACTTCCTGTTGGAAAGGGGTCAGGTCATACCGGGCCAGTTCCTGACCGGCCTCCACGGAATCCCCCGGTTCGAACTCGATCCGCCCGATCTCGCCGGCAATCGGCATGGTGATGAGATATGTCGTCTCCAGGCGCGTTTTAGCCGGTTCGGAAAACAATTCTTCAATCTCTCCCTTCCGTGGCCGGACGGATTCCACGCTGATCGACTCGCCGCACCCTCCCAGCCATAGCGAGGTCCCCACGAGAACGGACAGGCTCGGTGAAAGAAGACGAAAAAGACGCGAGTTCGTTGGATTCATGGTTCACTCCCTGACTTTCAAAACCTCCAGCCATTCCATCCGGCGGATCATGCGGCGCACGATCCCTTGGGCCAGCCAGACGAATCCCAGCATGATGCCAATCGCGGTCAGCATCCGGGCCGGACGGATGACCACGGGGAACCGGTAGAGTTCGGTACTGTACGCCAGGCTCAGCCAGTAAGCCAGCCCCATTCCCGCCCATAAGCCCAAGGCAATGCCCACGCTGTTCAACAAGTAACTCTCGCCCGAGAAGATTCTGGATACTTGCCGGGCGGTGTATCCCAGCACCCGCAAGGTCCCCACTTCTCGTTGCCGTTCGCTGAGCGTGACCAGCGCGGTGTTGAGCACGCTGCCAAAGGCGATTAATCCCGCGAACAGCACCATGACCGAAATCATCGCGTCCATGGTCCGCCCGAACGTTTCCTGGAGCTGGTACAAGGCCTGCCGCCGCTCACGGATGCCCACCACCGTGGGCCGCCGCTTCAGTTCCCGCAAAAAAGCCGAATCGCTGTTATTCCGGAACGTGGTGACCAAAATGGCGTTGGCCGCCCACTCTTCCCCCAGCAACCGGCTGAGATACTGCAGATCCGCGTAGGCCGACAACCCTAGATAGGAATCCACTATGCCGGTGACCGGAGCTTCCACTTCATCGCGCCGGCCGGTCAGCGGACGGAGGAGAACAGGGTCTCCGATCGTGACATTCATAATTTCCGCCAGCTTCCGGCTGAATACCAGACCCGTGCGGGGAATGGTAGCGGGATGGCCATATTGATCCTGCGGGGTGTAGAGACGATGACCGGCAGGCAGGCCAATGACACCGGCCCGTTTCTGGTACGGCCCCCGCCGCAGATCGCAGGCCACCGCCAGTTGCGGTTCGGCCTGGGATACGGCAGGGAATGCATGAACTTCTGGGACCCCGCGCCGCCCCACGGGATCACGCAGGGTGATGGTGAGATCTTGCCGCGACACACGGTTGAACTCATGCTCCATCAGGAACTGAAACGCGTCCACGTTGCAGAGCGTCATCAGGATCAACGCCGTGCTGATGGTGGCGGCCAGAACATTCACGACGCCTCGAAAGCGGTTACGGAACACGGAACGGAAGATCAGTTTCCAATGGAACGGCAGCCGGATCCAGAATCCGGGCATTCGTTCGAGAAAGATCCGGCCGCCGCGGTCGGGCGCAGGCGGACGCATGGCTTCCGCCGGCGCAAGAGACGCCGCATACCGTACGCCCCGGATGGTCCCCAGGACGGCAAAAATCACACCGATCCCCACACTGGTCAGGATGACGCCGGGATACACATGGGCGTTGATTTCAGGCAGCGCAAAAAAAATGCGGTACAACCCGATGTAGAACTTCTGCAGCCAGTATCCAAACGCGAGGCCGCATGCCCCGCCGGTCAATCCGATCAACACCCCATAACTCAGGTAATGCCCCATCAAAAAGCGGGTGGTATAGCCGAGAGCCTTCAGCGTGCCGATCACCGGGCGTTGCTGGACCACCATCCGGCCCATGAGGACATTGAGCACCAGCGCGGCGACCCCCAAAAAAAGCGTGGGGACGATCCGCGAAGAAACTTCCAATCCGGTCAGCTCATCGGCCAGGAACCGCACCGAAGCCTGATCGTGAAACGCTTCGGCCTGGACGACTCCATACGCGTCCAGTTTTTCCTCGAGCCGCCGCAGGGTGAAATCCAACACCGGGGGCGAGGCATCATGCGCCAGTCCGATGATTTGGTTATACGCGCCGTCCAGATCGCTGGATTCCTGCAGAAATTTTTCAGGGAGATACAGGACCCCGTAATTCGTGGGATCGGGCATCAGACCGCCGCCGGGGGGAATCAGGTACACGAACTCCGGCGACATGGCCGTCCCCACCACGAGCAAGTCGTGTTGTTGGTCCAGCAGCAACACGCGGATCCGGCTGCCGGGCCCCAGGCCGTGCTCCTTCGCGAAGGCCTGATCTACGATCACTTCCCGCCGGTCCGCGTCCGAAAACCAGGTGCCCGAGCGCAACCAAACGCCGTTCAACACGGGCGCGCGGCGCATGGGCAGCGAAAGGGCGGTCCCAGAAACCGGCTGTTCCCTCCCGGGCACTTCGATCAACACGGCCTGTTGCACCCGGCCCCGCGCCTCCCGCACGTTGGGAAAGGCGGCCACAGTCTCCACACTCCACCGCGGCGCCCGCTTGAGGGTCACGATAAAATCCGCGAGGCGGTAATCCGCGTAGTACCGGCGGCGCGAATCGTCCAGGTCGCGGTACAGGGACGCCATGCAGAAATACACTCCCACGCCGATGGTCATGATGACCAGCAGCGCGGCCAGTGATCCCTTGCGCGTCCGCAAGTCGCGGATCATCTTGCGGGTAAAGAGCCGTGTCACCACTGGATTTCCTCGACCCGCTTCGGAACCGCGGTGACCTCGACTGTATGAATGGCGCCGTCCCGGATCCGCGCGACCCGGTGGCCTAGCTGGGCGATGGCGTTGTTGTGAGTGATCAGGATGATGGTCTTCTTCAGCTTTTGATTGAGTTCCATCAGCAGGCCGAGGATCTGCCGGCTGGTTTCGAGATCCAACGCGCCGGTGGGCTCGTCGCACAAGATGAGGCGCGGCCGGCGGGCCAGGGCGCGGGCAATGGACACCCGTTGCTGCTCCCCGCCGCTCAGCTGCGCGGGGAAATGATCCGCCCGGTTCTCCAAGCCGGTCAGGCGCAGCGCCTCGAGGGGATCCAGGGGATCGCGCGCGATCTCCGTGGCCACCTGGACATTCTCCAGCGCCGTCAGGGTTGGAATGAGGTTGTAGAATTGAAAGACGAATCCCACTTCAGCGCGCCGGTATTCGGTCAACTCGGCTTCGGAAGCCCGGGACAAATCGTTCCCCAGAAACAGGATGGTTCCCGAGGTCGGGCGGTCAATGCCTCCGATGTGATTTAACAGCGTGCTTTTGCCCGAGCCGCTGGGTCCGGCGACGATCAGGAATTCCCCGTCGTAAATGTCGAGCGACGCGTCGCGCAGGGCAGCCACGGACACCTCGCCCATGCGGTAGATCTTGCTCACCGATTGGATGGACAGAATCACTTCCGTGGACGGCATGGTTCCTCACACCCTTGCGTAACGTTCTTGGATCATAATATCCGTAAATCGTGAAAGTTCCTCGCCAAAATAGGGGATTCGACTGATTTTTCACCGGGATGGTTCCCACCGCCACAGGCATCTACGGCCTCACCGGTTTTTGACCCACGACCGTCCAGCTGTTCCGGTTGACGAAATGGCAGGAGGGATTTTCCAACCCGCGAATCAAGGCGAGGGCTTCCTCGCGGGTGTAATAACGCGCTATGGGGGGGAGGAGATGATCGAAGATGATCAAATGAATATGCCGGAAGCGGAACGCGCGCAATTGCCGGAAATACGCCCCCCTAGGCCGGAAGATTTTAAGGAATCCATAAAACGGAACGGAAACCAGGTACGTCAGCCAATCCAACACGGGGGGAGAAAGTTTGGAGGTGAAATGTTTCCGCACCGGGTCCACCAGCCGAAGAAACCGTTCATTCCCTTCGCGCGAGTACACCCACAATAACAACGTTCCGCCCGGCTTGAGGGCGCGCACGAGGTTGGCCACAGCGCGTTCCGGATTGTCAAGAAATTGAATGACCCCGACGGAAAACACGAAATCAAATTGGTTTTCGTATGGGATTTCGTAAATGGAATGCTTTTCCACCCGGACCTGGGGGAAACCGCCCAACAGGGAGCGGGCCGCCGCGATGGTCCGGTCGTCGTTGTCGAAGGCCACGATCCCGGCCGCGCCCCATTTCGCGCACCAGTAACTGTTGCGCCCCATGCCCGCCCCCGCGTCCAAGACCGTCCGGCCGCGGATGAAATCCGGGGTGATCGGCCCCAGCCATTGTTGAAACTGGGCTTCATAATACGGATCGAGTTCGCGATAGGTTTCCCACTCGTATCCAAAACGCTGTTCCACCGTCATGCCAAACGGCTCCATTCGGCCCCTTCCGGGTTGGTACCTTTCTGGACGACGCCGGGAATTGCCACCGTCGGCTATTCCCACTGAATCCTTTGGAGATGGAACACAGAAGGAAAGTTCAATTTTCCTTGGCCAACGCCACTTCCAGCACCGTGTCCATATCGTTCACAAAAATCAACTCCAAGTGATTGAGCACGTGCTTGGGGATATCTGGGATATCCTTGCGGTTGTCTTCGGGCAGGATCACACGGTGGATTTCAGCCCGGTGAGCGGCCAGCACTTTTTCCTTGATGCCGCCCACGGGCAACACCCGGCCCCGCAAAGTGATTTCACCGGTCATGGCCAGGTCGTCCACTACGGGCCGGCCGGTAAGGGCCGAAATGAGCGCCGTGGCCAGGGTGATCCCGGCGGATGGCCCATCCTTGGGGATCGCTCCTTCGGGCACATGGACGTGGATATCGAAACGCTTATAAAAATCCCGGACCAGATTGAACCGGCGTGCCCGTGTGCGGATGTAACTCAACGCCGCTTTGGCCGATTCCTGCATGACTTCGCCTAACTGCCCGGTAAGGATCAATTGCCCGCTGCCCTCCATGATCGTCACCTCGGTGACCAGTATTTCCCCTCCCACGGAGGTAACCGCCAAGCCGGTGGCACACCCGATACCGTTCTCCCGGCCGACTTGGGGATCGCGGAACTTGGGGATCCCCAAGAGGTCATTGATCAACTTGGGAGTCACCTTGATTTTACGGTCCAAGCGGCCGGACGCCGCCCGGCGGGCCAGCTTGCGGCACACCGAGGCGATCTCCCGCTCCAGGTTCCGGACCCCGGCCTCCCGGGTGTAATCACGGATAATCTGAATCACGCTGGCCTTGGTGAATTGCGGTTGAAAACGCGTCATCCCGTGATTCTTGATCTGCTTGGGGATTAAAAACTCCTGGGCGATGTGAACCTTGTCCTCTTCCGTGTAGCTAGGGATCTCGATGATCTCCATCCGGTCCAGCAGCGCCGGGGGAATCGGGTAGGTCACATTGGCCGTCGCGACGAACAGGACATCCGATAAGTCAAATTCCACCTCCAGGTAATGATCGCTGAAGGTGTAGTTCTGTTCCGGATCCAGAACTTCCAACAGCGCCGACGCGGGATCCCCCCGGAAATCCATACTCATTTTGTCGACTTCATCCAGGAGAAACACCGGATTGCGCGTTTTGATCTTCTTCAGGGATTGGATGATCCGTCCGGGCATGGATCCGATATACGTGCGGCGGTGCCCCCGGATTTCCGCTTCGTCGCGCACCCCGCCCAGCGAAAGACGAACGAATTTGCGGCCCATGGCGCGCGCGATGGAACGCCCCAGCGAGGTTTTCCCGACGCCGGGAGGTCCCACGAAGCACAGGATGGGCCCTTTCAAATCCCGCTTCAATTTGCGGACGGCTAAAAACTCCAGGATGCGATCCTTCGGTTTGTCCAGGCCGTAGTGGTCTTCGTTGAGGATCTTTTCGGCTTCCTGGATGTCCAGCCGGTCCTTGGTCGATTTGGACCAAGGGAGGTCGCACAACCAGTCCAGGTAATTGCGCACCACGGCGGCTTCGGGCGAGAGCGGCGGCATGTTGGAAAGCCGCTCCAACTCTTCCAAGGCCTTCTCCTCCGCCTCGGCGCTCAACTTAGCCCGCTTGATGCGCTGGTTATATTTGGTCCACTCCTCGCTGCCCCCTTCACCCTCTTTCCCCAGTTCACGCTGAATGGCCTTGATCTGCTCGTGCAGGTAGTACTCCTTCTGCGACTGTTCCATCTGCTTGCGGACTTCGTTTTTGATGTTTTGTTCCAGTTCCAGGATTTCCAACTCACTGCTCAGGATCTGGGACAGCAGTTTGAGCCGGGTGGAGGGGCTGTTGCTGCTCAATAGACGCTGCTTTTCGGCGATTTTCACCGACAAATGGGCGGCGATGTTGTCCGCGAGCCGTCCGGGATCATCCAGGTTAATGATGGAGAGCAGCGTTTCCTGGGGCACTTTGCGGTTCAATTTAACATACGACTCGAACAAGTCGTTGACATGGCGCAACAATGCTTGCACCTTGGCCCCGCTTTCTTTCCGGTCCTCGATCCGCTCGATTTCCGCCATGAAATACGGTTCCTGGGCGATCAACCGGTGGATGCGCGCGCGGTACACCCCTTCCACCAACACCTTGATGGACCCATCCGGCAGTTTCAGCATCTGCAACAGGTTGACAAGGGTCCCCACGGAATACAGATCTTCCGGGGAGGGTTCATCCACCTCCATCTCTTTCTGCGCCACCAAAACAAGACGCTTGTCCCCCTGCATGCCGGCTTCCAGTGCCGATACCGACTTGGAACGGCCGATGAACAGAGGGATGACCATCCCAGGGAATATGACGACATCGCGCAGCGGGAGCAGGGGATATTCTTTGAACGGCATGGATTTCATGGTTTTACCGCATGGCGATTGCTCCAGGGTGGTTTTCGGGGAGTCACTCACCATGGCTGGTTCCAGGGGTTCTTGGTTTCGTTCTCTGTTTTTTTTATCTTCCATCATGTGGATTTCGTTGGATAGATTGGTCCTTGGCGTTTTGCGGCGGGACATTCTTGGTTCCTATTCGGCCCAGGGAACAGCAGAATCCCCCCCTGAAAAACAAGGGCTTGCGACGATGGCCACGAAACGGGCGCGTCAGTTCACGGGGGCGATGCCCGGCGTCTGGGCTTCGTAAAACACCCCCATCCGCCGGAACCGTTGATAGCGGTCCTCGACCAGTCCCTTGGCGTCCAAGTGGTCCAGCTCCGCCAAATGGCGCAAGACCGCGTCCTTGATCGCTTGGGCGGTCTGAACCGGATTGCGATGCGCGCCTCCCAACGGCTCCGGAATCACCTCGTCGATCAACTCCAGCCGTTTGAGTTCCGAGGAGACAATCTTCATCGTTCCGGCGATACTGGAAGCCTTGGTGCGGTCCCGGAGAATGATGGCCGCGCAGGCTTCCGGCGTGCAGACCGCGTAGTAGGCGTTCTCGAGCATCAACACCCGGTTGCCCACGCCGATAGCCAGCGCGCCGCCGCTGCCGCCCTCCCCGGTCACAACGCACACGATCGGGACCGTGTATTGGGACATCGCCTCCAGATTCTCCGCGATCACCAGGTGCTGGCCGCGTTCCTCGGCCCCGATCCCCGGAAACGCACCGGGCGAGTCGATGAACGTGACGACCGGCAACCGGAGGCGGTTGGCGGTGTCCATGATCCGCCGAGCCTTGCGGAATCCCTCCGGATGCGCCATGCCGAAATTGCGGCGGATGTTCTCTTCCGTGTCCCGCCCCTTCTGATGGCCGACCACCGCAACGGAACGCCCGCCAATGGTGCAAAAACCAGCCACGATGGCTTCGTCATCCCGGAACGCCCGGTCACCATGGAGTTCGATGAAATCTTCACCGATGATCTGGAGGATATCCAGGCAATAGGGCCGGTCGGGATGGCGGGCCAGTTGGACCCGTTGCCAGGGCGTCAGATGGGAGAAAATCTCCTCCAGCAGCCCGTTCAATTTTTCTTTCAGTGGTTTGATCTCGTCCGACAGATCGATATCCCGGGAAGAGGCGTACACCTCCAATTGTTCGATCTTGGATTCGATCTCGCGCAAGGGTTTCTCAAATTCCAGATATCGCATAGCCGGTAATCCTTGCCAGAATCGTATTTCTGCGATTTTCGGGTCCGCTGGGCGAAGCCCCGCAGGCATTCCTTCGCAACCGGTTGCTATTGTACTTGGTCCCGCCGGATCAAACAATGTAAAGCCACCGGCAGCGGCCGGGGAGTTACTTTGCCGGCATCCAGATGAGCCATGGACTGATGATGGACATCAATCACATGGATGGCGCGTGCCCTGAATTCCTCTTTCTTTTCCACGCGGCCTGAAGGATTACCCAGCGCCCGCGGAAGAAGTATACTGTCCCGGTATCCAAGTTCTTTTCGAATACCGGCTTTCTCACATCGTGGCCATTTAGCTGAACGCAGAATTTACTCAATCCTTGATTTGCGCTAGGAGTTAGGAGGAGAACGCTCCACCGTTCCCTCTCCCTCTGGGAGCGGACCGGGGCGAGGGTGGCCCTGAAACGGCGGGATTCATCCTCTCTGCTATCAAGTGATCAGGAGCCATTTCTCTTCCTTGAATGATTGGAAATCATGACCCAACCGATCCGAGCCTTGTTTTGCGATTTGGACAATACGCTGTGCGATAACACCCGCAGTCTGCGCCAATCGCTCGACTTGGTGATTCCCTGGATCCGCGAGCGGTATCCCGCTGTGACCGCCGAGACCATTCACCGGGTTTTTCGGGAAATCAACGACAAGCATTGGGGCGACTATGACCACTCCCCTTTGCGTGGCATTCAAGATCCCATCGAGGTGTGGATCCACATCGCCACCGAAATTTTTGAGCATCTGGGCATTTCCGATACGGAATTGGCGGAACGCACCGGCGGCCGCTTCCAGGATATATGGCTGGAACACTATTTCGCGTACGACGACACCATCCCGGTTCTGCGCTGTTTAAAGCCGGAAATTCCCATCGTGCTGATCACCAACGGGAACACCGCCATCCAATGGAGGAAGATCCGCCAATGCGGACTGGATTCCTTCCTGGACGCCGTTTTGATCTCCCAGGAAACCGGGGTTTCCAAACCCGATCCCCGGATCTTTCAACACGCCTTGGCATTGGCCTCCGTCGCGCCCGCTGAAGCCCTGATGGTAGGCGACCACGCCGGCATGGACATTCTGGGCGCCAAGGCCGTCGGTCTCCAGACCGCCTGGATGCACCGCCCCGGCCGGGTGATCACAGAACCGGATCCTCTTCCGGACTATTATGTTGCCACTATGGATGAAGTGCGGGACATCTTCCAACAATCCATTCTCTCTTTGGCGCAATCCTCTTGAACGAATCCACCATTTCCACGCTTGCGGCCCAACCCGTGGTCACCGCGCAAACCCGCCGGTGGATGATAGGGATTCTCTGCGTGCTGTCCGCCCAATTGCTGTTTGGCACGACCTTCGCGATCAACAAACTGGTCATCAACCAATCCGTGGATCCCATCCTGCTGGGATTCAACCGCGCGGTGCTGGCCACCCTGACTTTGTTGCCTTTTTATTGGCGCCGACGGAAAAGTGCCCACTGGTCACCCGCGGATTGGCGGCGTGCTCTTTTCATCGGGGCGGGGGCCTGCGCCGCGGCCATGATTCTGGAATACATGGGAACCCGGTACACCACGGCGTCCAATGTTTCATTAATCATCTCCACGGAAGCGGTGTTCAGCATTTTCTTGTGTGTGTGGATTCTCAAAGAAAAATTGGCGATCGCCACTGTGATCGGAGGCCTTGCCGCCGCGGCCGGGATGGGCTTCGTTCTGCTGGATGACATCCGGGGGCTGGATGTGCATTTTGAATCCCACCTGTTCGGTGATCTGCTGGTGCTGGGCTCCGTGTTGTGCTGGGGGCTTTACACAGTGAACAGCAAGATCCTGGTAGACCGGTCCAACGCCACGGTCACCATTTTTTTCGTTACCCTGTTCTCCGCCTTGTCGCTGGGCGGGATCAATCTCTTCCGGGGCACACTCGGCCAGATCGGGCACATGCCCACGCCGGCCTTGCTGGGCACGGTGTACCTCGGCGTGTTTTGCTCGGGTTTCGCCCACTTGCTCTATTTCCAGGCGCTGCAGCGGCTGCCGGCCTCACTCGTGGCTCTGACCCTGACCCTGCTGCCCGTGTTCGGCGTGGTCTTCTCGATCGCGTTGCTGGGAGAAAGGCTGACCTGGGCGCAAGGGGCCGGCGCGGTGGTGATCATTGTGGGAATCGGGTACGCGGTCTGGCCGCGGAACCGCACTCACACCACCTTGGAGCAGTTCCCGCCAGGGCAATGATTCCAACCTGGTTCGCCAGGGCCGGATCAGGTGACCAGCGGCCAATGGCCCTAGGAGGCCACCATTAGATGACATAATCTTCCACGAACAGCTGCGCCTGCTTGGGGCTGACAAACACGTCCATACCGACGGCGAGTTGCAACGCGCGGTACGTGTCGTGGGGAATTTCCACGTCGAACGGTCCACTGCCGGGGCTGATCAGCTCCACCTTGACCTGCGATCCGGCGGGATTGATATGCAGCACGCGGGCGGGGAACGCGTTGCCGTTCGGCGCGTGCCGCTCGATGGCCAGCTGATGCGGCCGGATGTAAATCACCGCTTGATCGCTGTCGAGTTGTTCCCCTGCCGGAATGGCCACCTGCGTGCCGCCGATATACGCCACGCCTCCCTTCACGCGCCCGTGGAACAAGTTGACATCCCCCAAAAAATGATAGACGAAGGCATTCGCGGGATGATTGTACACCTCCTCGGGAGTGCCCACTTGCACCACTTCGCCCTGATTCATGACCACCACCCGGTTGGCGAGTTCCATGGCTTCTTCCTGGTCATGGGTGACGAAGACGCTGGTGATGTGCAGTTCATCGTGCAAGCGGCGGAGCCAGCGGCGCAATTCCTTGCGCACCCGGGCGTCCAGCGCCCCAAAGGGCTCGTCCAGCAGCAGCAGATGGGGCTCCACGGCCAACGCCCGCGCCAGGGCAACCCGCTGCCGCTGGCCTCCCGATAGCTGCGAGGGATACCGGTCCGCCAGCCAGTCCAGCTGCACCATGGCGAGGAGGGAATGGACTTTTTCCTGGATTTCCTTTTCGGAGGGCCGCGTGGATTTAGGCCGCACGCGCAAGCCGAAGGCGACATTCTCGAACACGGTCATGTGCCGGAACAAGGCGTAATGCTGGAAGACGAATCCGACCTTGCGGCTACGGACCGATTCGTGGGTGGCGTCCCGTTCATCGAACCACACCGAACCGGCATCAGGTTTCTCCAGGCCGGCAATGATGCGGAGCAGCGTGGTCTTGCCGCATCCCGACGGCCCCAGAAGGGCCACCAGCTCGCCCGTGGGAACCTGCAAACTGACATTCTTCAAGGCCCGGAACGGCCCAAACGCTTTGGAAATGTTTTGAATTTCAATACTCATGAATCAAACCTCAAAAAGACAATCGAAGCATATTCCCTTCACCGGCGCCCTCCTCTAAAACATTGTTCTTTTCTCATAGATAACTGGATGTCTTCGCGGGCTGACAAGTAAACCAGCAACCTCTCTTCTCGTCCTCTCCATCCGGGTCAGGACCGGGATGTGAGAAATCCTTATGTGCTGTTTGACTTCATCCGTTGCGTATAACCATTCGTAGATCGGTGAAATGAGTCCCCTTCAGGTAACGGCTTTAAACTCGCTCAGGATTCCCACCTCAGGCATAGGGCTTTTCCCGATCCGTTTCTTCAGCGCCGATGATCCTTACCGTTCCCATCCGGCCTTGATTTCGACCAGGGTCTTGGCGGCCAAGGTGATCAACGCCAGCAGCGCCAACAACGACGCCACCGCGAAAGCCGCCACGAAATTGTATTCGTTGTAGAGGATCTCCACGTGCAAGGGGATCGTGTTGGTTAATCCCCGGATATGCCCGGACACCACCGATACCGCCCCGAACTCGCCCATGGCCCGCGCGTTGCACAGGATCACTCCGTACAGCAATCCCCATTTGATATTTGGCAGCGTCACCCAGAAAAACGTCTGCCAGCCGTTCGCCCCCAACACGATGGCGGCTTCCTCGTCTTCCTGCCCTTGCTCTTGCATTAAGGGAATCAATTCGCGGGCCACAAAGGGGAACGTGACGAAAATGGTAGCCAGCACGATACCCGGCACGGCGAAGATGATCTGGATATTATGCGACGCCAACCAGGGTCCCAGCAGGCCTTGCAAGCCGAAAAGCAGGACGTAGATCAAACCGGATATGACCGGCGAGACCGAGAAGGGCAGATCGATCAGGGTGATCAGTATGTTTTTCCCCGGAAATTCGAACTTGGCGATGGCCCACGCGGCGGCAATGCCGAACACGATGTTCAAGGGCACGGCAATGGCGGCAGTGAGCAAGGTCAGCCGGATGGCCGCCGCGGCGTCGGGATCCTGAAACGATACCCAGTACGCGCCGATCCCTTTTTCGAAGGCCTGGACGAATACCGACACGAGCGGCACGAACAGGAACAGTGTGAGGAAAAGCAACGCCGCGCCCGTGAGCAGCCAGCGCACGGCCCGCGGCTCGGTCAACGATGGATTGACATCAATTCCACCATGAGTTGTCAGTGTGTGCACATGCATGGAAAAAAGTACTCCTAGAAGTCTAGGCCTTTAGACCCAAGGTGAAAACCCTGGGCTGTTCTAAAGCCGTCCCCTGAAGGGGACTCAATGAATCTCGTACCGGCCACCCTTTCTGTTCCCCTTACCCTCTGGGAAAGGGCCTGGGGGAAGGGAATTGTTTGTAATAGCGTATCTGGATTCCCCCAGCCGGAGAGATCACAACCTGGATCAGTTGCCGAGAAAACTTCATATGTTGAATCTTCCCTCATTCCTGATACCGCCGGCGGCTCCACCATTGCAACACATTGATGATCAACAGCAGCACGAACGAGGCGATGAGCATCACCACGGCGATGGCCGCCGCCCCGGCATAGTCGTACTGCTCCAATTTGGTGACGATCAACAGGGGAGTGATCTCGGTATACATGGGCATGTTGCCGGAGATGAAGACCACAGATCCATATTCGCCCAGCGCCCGCGCGAAAGCCAGCGCGAAGCCGGTCAGCAGCGCCGGCCACAAGTAGGGTAGAATCACTCGCGTGAAGGTTTGCAGGCGGGTGGCTCCCAGGCTGGAGGCCGCCTCTTCCACCTCCCGGCTGATGTCCTGCAACACCGGTTGCACGGTCCGCACCACGAAGGGCAGACCGATGAAGGTCAGCGCCACGAAGACCCCCAGCGGTGTGAAAGCCACCTTAATTCCCAAGGGCTCCAGCCAGCGGCCGATCCATCCATTGGGCGAATAAACCGCCGTCAACGAAATGCCCGCCACAGCGGTGGGCAAGGCGAAGGGCAAATCGACCAGGGCGTCGATCAGCCGCTTGCCGGGAAACGGATACCGCACCAGCACCCAGGCCACCAACAGGCCGAAGCCGGTATTCACCAGCGCCGCGCCGAACGAGGCCCCGAAACTGAGTTTATAGGAAGCCACAACCCGTGGATCGGAAACCGTCTCCCAGAAATGCGTCCATCCCGCCGAGACCGACTTGAACAACAACGTCGAGAGAGGAATCAGCACCACCAGGCAGAGATACAAAATCGTATACCCCAACGACAAACCAAATCCCGGAAGCACGCTATGTTTTTTAGAAATGCTGAACATGTGGGTATATCACACCTGAATAAGTTCGGAATTGAGAAAGGCAAGGTAGGGTGGATTGAGCGAAGCGAAACCCGCCAAAGCCCCCGGGGAATTTACCCTTTCCCTTCCATTTCTCCAGATTGCCATGCCGACAAGCCCTACATCGTTTCCATTTCGATCCCCTCCTAATCCAATCTCCTTGGCTTGCTGGGGCACGATGCAACTCGCCCTTCCGTGTTATGTCCCTGAAAGGTTCCTCTTCGTGTCTGTGTTCATTCTTACTTCTTCAAATAAATCTGATCGAAAATCCCCCCATCGTCGAAATGCGCCGCCTGGACCTGGCGCCATCCGCCAAACACCTCGTCGATGGTAAACAATTGCAATTCCGGAAAGCGTTTCAGATCTTCTGGATTCACCCCTTCGGACGATACCGGGCGGTAATAATGCCGGGCGGCGATCTGTTGCCCCGCCGGCGAATACAGGTATTGCAGATAGGCTTCCGCCACCGCGCGGGTTCCGTGCTTGTCCACGAATCGGTCCACGACCGCCACTGGAGGCTCAGCCAGAATGCTGATCGAGGGAACCACAATCTCGAATCGGTCCTTGCCCAATTCGTTAACCGCCAAAAACGCCTCGTTTTCCCACGCCAGCAGCACATCGCCGATGCCCCGCTGCACGAAGGTGGTGGTGGAACCGCGCGCACCCGAATCTAAGACCGGCACGTTCTTAAATAACGCCTTCACGAATTCCAGCGCCTGAATCTCCGCCTTTTGGACTGCTACACCGGTGGCGGGATCCTTCAGTTTCTTCAAATCGCCCAGTTCCCGGTGCAGCGCGTAGCCCCAGGCCGCCAGGTAATTCCAGCGTGCTCCACCCGAAGTCTTGGGATTAGGGGTAATCACTGAGATCCCGGGCTTCACTAAATCGTTCCAATCCTGGATACCCTTGGGATTCCCCTTACGGACAAGGAACACGATCGTCGAGGTATACGGCGCGCTGTTATGGGGCAGACGGGACTGCCAATCCTGGGGGAGCAAACCGGCTTTCTCGTGGATCGCGTCGATGTCAAACGCCAACGCCAGAGTGACCACGTTGGCCTCCAGCCCGTCGATCACCGAACGCGCCTGCTTGCCCGATCCGCCATGCGATTGCCGCACCGTGACCGTTTCGCCGGTTTTTTCCTTCCAATATTGCGCGAAGGCCTTGTTGAACTCCTTATACAACTCGCGGGTGGGATCATACGATACATTCAGCAATGTGACATCGGCCTGGGATCTGCCCAGCAGACCGAAGATCAGAATCATAGATTGTAAAATTTTATTCATCCATATTCTCCTTGTGACTTTGATTGGTTTTTTTGGCTCAACCGGCAAGTGTGTATTTTTTTTTGATGGCTGATTCAGATCTCTACGAAATGATCAATGCTCCAAAATTCCCTCTCCCCCAGGAAGAGGGGCGGTGTGAGGGTAAATCCATTGTGTTGCAGACATGTTGTCTGCATGTTTTCATTAACCTCACCCATCCCTGGCGCCCCTTTCAAGGGGCCGCAGCATAGCAGCCCAGGATTTCAACCCTGGGCGCTTCTCAAAACCCGATCTGGAACCGGGTAAAGATGACGTCTTCATCCTCCCGGTCCGAACCGTTCGTGCCGCCTCCGGAATATTCAATGTGCGCTAAACTGGTCTTGATTTGAACGTTTCCGTTCAGGTACCAGTTCAGCCCGGCTTCCATGGCTTCCGCCTTTGCGGCGGATTGAGCCAGATCCGCGAATCCTTGCCGAAACACATCCGCATCTACCTCCAACTGGCCGTAACGGGCCGCCACTTCCAAAGAACCCCAAGTGCCATCCTTCAGGCTGAAAGGTTTTTTGGGTTTCACTCCGTCGTACGAGGCGTTTTCTCCGGTGAGCACGTAAGTGGCCTGGATTTGCCACGCATCGTTGTCGAATTCTTCCTTCAAACCGTTCAACGCTACTTCTTGCGAGGAAAGCACGTATTCGCCCAACAGGCCAAACGGCCCCCAATAGTAATATCCCTGGGGCGAGATCCGGGAGCGGGATCCATCGGCGATCGCGCCTTTGTTGTAAGAGAAGTACTGGGATTGCCCGATCGACTTGTAGGCAGGCAACGCCCCTTCCTGGCCACCATAGGTCCCGGCGAGTCCGAAACCCAGGCCTTTCAACGCGTCGATTTCACTTCCGGTGAAGGGATGAGCAAACAACCGGGCTTCGAAATCCTTGCCGTCGTTGTCGTCCAGATCCCCGTTTCCCCCGTCTTTCACGCCGTTGAAGATTCCCACGGCATAAGTCAGCGCCCCATCGAACACCTCCCCATGCAGTTGAATTCCAATGTCCCGGTTGGGAACCAGCGAGGTGGGCAACCCTAACTCTGGAAAACTTATGTTCAGAGGTGATCGTAAACGTTCAAGTCCCACGGGCGGTTTGAATTTGCCGATCCGCAGGCGCGCCTCGGGCCAGTAATGAACATCTAGGTACGCGTCAAAGAGGGTAGCGGATCCACCCGTGAAATCCGGCATGATGCGGTAGTCGTAATAATCGAAAACTGTACCCTCGAGGATCGGACGGACCCGCCGCAGCAAAAACGTGTCATCGGAGACGTCTTTATCCTTGTAAAACCTCAAATCCATTTGGAGATACCCGCGTAGTTTCATCTGGAAATCCCCGTCCGCCGATTGGACGAACAGGCCTTTGCGGTCCAGACTCACCGGGCTGGATGATGCTTCCGGCTTCGCCGACGGCGCGAATTGCTTCTCCAGACTGGAAGCAGGAGTCGTCCCCTGGACCACCCCGGAAGACACCGCACCCGCGGCTTCCATTTCAGTCAGCCGGTCTTCCAGTTCTTTCACTTTTTCCTTCAACTGCCGCAATTCATTCCGTAGGGTAGCGGCATCCAATGACTCTTCCGGATTTCCGGATTGCGGGTATCCAGGGGACGTATGGAAGAGCAACATCAGCACAGCCCCGGCGGCGATCCATCCATGCTTCCGCATTTTCATCCAACTCCTTGCCACGAAAAGAAATAGATACGTTGGCATCCACCCAAGAGCACATTGAATTGTTCAAATTGCAATTAATCCTATAGATCTAGTAGGATAAAACCGCTAAAAAAATCAAATGTAATACATGATCGTCTGGTTTTGTGCGTTCACTCTGTCTAAAACATCGCGTAAGCTGGTGGAATCCAAGATATTGGCGATGGAATCCCGGACCTCTTTCATCACCAGTTTGATGCCACACGTGGCTTCATCTTTACATTCCTCGCATTTCTGATACGCGGTCAGGCTGACGCACGACACCGGGGCCAGGGGGCCGTCAATCAACCGGATGATCGTCCCCAAAGTGATTTCCGTCGGCGGTTTCCGGAGCCAATATCCACCTCCCTTCCCTTTTTTACTGTGCAGCAAGCCATTGTTTTTCATTTCCAGGAGAATCAATTCCGTGAATTTCCGGGGAATTCCTTCCTCCTTGGTTAGATCCGAGATCACGATGGGGCCTTCCCCGTATTTCCGGGCCAGTGCCAACATGGCGATCAAGGCGTATTTGGCTTTTTTGGACAGCATAGACAATCTATAAAATCCATTGATTTAGTAGGATTATAGAAAAAACCGTCCCGCTGTCAACCTCCATAGAACATCTCTGCGTGTTTTGGGGAGGGGAACGTGAACAATCCGGTCAGGCCGGACCGAGAATACCATGGGCAATCAAGAGCGGTTCGGCCCGTTCCCGCCGGAGGCGCGCGGCCATGATGATATGACAAAGCTGTTCCGACGCGGTTTCGGCGTCGTCATTGATCACCAGGTAATCGTAGATTCCCAAGAAACGGAATTCGCGGCGGGCCTGCGCCAGACGGAGTTCCAGATCGTCGCCTTCTCCCTTGGCGCGCGAAAACAGCCGGCGGCGCAATTCCTCCAGCGAAGGGGGCAGGACGTAAATCAGGATTCCTTCGGGATACAGGCTTCGGATGGCGGCCGCCCCTTGCACATCGATGTCGAGAATCACATCCTGGCCCTGGGAACAAATCGTTTCCAAAAATGACTTGGGTGTGCCGTAGTAATGCGCATACACCCGCGCCCATTCCACCAGTTCATCTTTCTGGATCGCTTCTTCGAAACGCTGGGTGGAGACGAAAAAATAATCTTTCCCATGGCTCTCGCCCGGCCGGGGGGGACGGGTGGTCATCGAAACCGACAGCACCAGATCCGGGCAGCGCTGCCGCATCAACGCGATCACCGTGCCCTTGCCCACGCCCGAGGGGCCGGACACCACCACGGGAATGCCCCGCGCCTTCGTCATAGTCTTTCACCGTAAAGCAATATGTATCAAGCGCACCGCCATTGTAGCCTGATCCTCCGTCGCGATCCTAGCCACGCGGAATCCAGGATATCCGGGATTCCAGAATTAGGCGCGCCGTGCCATCACTGCGGAACCCTCGCTGGTTTGTGCTATAATAAAGGGTTGTCATCATTACCGATCGCGCGATGGTCCGTTTTTTAAATAAATCTTTAATTAAATCCCGAAATGAACGCAGGATAGATCCATGCCGTTGATAGGAACCCTCCTCAAGAAAGTATTCGGAACCAAGCAGGACCGCGACATGCGGCGCTATGCCCCCTATGTCGAGGCGATCAACAGTCTCGAGGAATGGGCGCAAGGCCTGTCGGACGGCGAATTGCGCCAGCAAACGGATATCTTCCGTCAACGCCTGCAGGACGGGGAGACATTGGAGGATCTGATTCCCGAGTCGTTCGCCGTGGTCCGGGAGGCGGCCCGGCGCGCCATCGGCATGCGCCATTTCGATGTGCAACTCATCGGCGGGATCGTGCTCTTCGAAGGCAAAATCGCTGAAATGGCCACCGGCGAGGGCAAAACCCTGGTGGCCACCCTGGCCGCCTACCTGCGCGGCCTGACCGGCAAGGGCGTGCATATCGTTACAGTCAATGACTACCTGGCCCGGCGCGACCGCGAATGGATGGGCCCGGTCTACGAGTTCCTGGGTCTGAGCGTCGGTGTTATCCAGACCGACATGAATCCCGAGGAGCGGCGGAAGGCCTACAGCTCGGATATCACCTACGGGACCAATAACGAATTCGGCTTTGATTACCTGCGCGACAACATGGCCATCGCCAAGGAATATTGCGTCCAGCGCAAACTCTACTATGCCATCGTGGACGAGGTCGACAGCATCCTGATCGACGAGGCGCGGACGCCGCTGATCATCTCCGGCCCGGCGGAAGACTCCACCGACAAGTATTACATCGTGGACCGCGCGGTCAGCAAACTGCAAAGAAACAAGGACTTCACCGTGGACGAACGCGACCAGGTGGTCATGCTCACTGAGGAGGGCATCGAGTCCATCCAGAAGATCTTGAATGTCAATATCTATGATGAGCAGAACATCGACCTGGTCCATCACGTCCAACAGGCCTTGCGGGCCCACCACCTGTTCAAGCGGGACGACCGCTATATCGTCGAAAACGGCGAAGTGATTATCATCGACGAATTCACCGGCCGCAAAATGCCTGGCCGGCGTTACAGCGACGGCCTCCACCAGGCGCTGGAAGCCAAGGAAGGCCTCAAAATCCAGCGCGAAAACCAGACCCTGGCCACCATCACTTTCCAGAACTATTTCCGCCTCTACGAAGTCCTCTCCGGCATGACCGGCACGGCCGACACCGAGGCCGCCGAATTCATGGAAATCTACAAACTGGACGTGGTGGTCATCCCCACCAACCGGCCCCTGAATCGGATTAACTATCCCGATGTGGTTTTCAAGACGGAAAAGGAAAAATTCAAAGCCATCGCGGAGGAGATCGAAGAACTGCACAAGAAGGGCCAGCCGGTGCTGGTGGGAACTGTCTCCATCGAAAAATCCGAAAAACTCTCAAACTTGCTCAAGCGGCGCGGGATTCCCCACAGCGTCCTCAACGCCAAGTTCCACGAAAAAGAGGCGGAAATCGTCGCCCAAGCGGGCCAACGCGGCGCGGTCACCATCGCCACCAACATGGCGGGGCGCGGAACGGATATCAAACTGGGCGAAGGCGTGGTCGAGCTCGGCGGCCTGCACGTGCTGGGGACCGAGCGCCATGAAAGCCGGCGCATCGACAACCAGCTGCGCGGACGTTGCGGACGCCAGGGCGATCCCGGCTCCTCCCGGTTTTATTTGTCCCTGGAAGACGACCTGCTGCGCATCTTCGGCGGCGAAAAGATCAAGGCCCTGGCCGAACGCTTCGGCATGGGCGACGGCGAAGTGCTGGAGCACCGCATGGTCACCAAGGCCATTGAAAACGCGCAAAAACGCGTGGAGGCCCACCACTTCGAAATGCGCAAGCATATCCTCAAGTACGACGATGTGATGAACAAGCAGCGCGAGGTCATCTACGGCATCCGCCAGGACCTCCTCCACGACGGCAATCCCGAAGAGTACTTTTGGGAGATGGTGGAAGACACCATCGACTACGTCGTGGACATGGCCTTCCCCGATCCCCGCGACCAGGACAGCTGGCAACCCGACAACTTCAAGTCCTCGCTGCGCACGTATTTCAACATCATCGTCCCCTTTGGGGAGAATGTCCTGGAATTCATGGGTATCGAACCCGGCATGAAGCGGGACGAAATCGTCGAACAAATCACCGCCAAAGTCCGGGAAAAATACGACCAGCGCGTCCAAAAATACGGCCCGGAGATGGCCCGCTGGCTGATGTCGGTCATTGTCCTGCGCACCCTGGATTCCAAGTGGAAGGAACATCTCTACACGATGGACCACCTCAAGGACTCGGTGGGGCTGCGCGCTTACGGCCAGAAAGATCCCTTGCAGGAATACCAGCGCGAAGGGTATGCCCTCTTTGAAGATACCTACCAGCGCATCCAGTACCAAAGCGTCTCGCACTGGTTCCACGTGGAGATCACCCGCGAGGAACCGGCGCAACGCCTGCGGCCCGCGCAGCCCACGATGTACACCAACCGGGGTGACGGTTCCGCTCCCCAGCGCGCCAAGTCCCGCGCGGTCACCCGGCCGCCCAAGGTGGGCCGCAACGACCCCTGCCCCTGCGGCAGCGGCAAGAAATACAAGAAATGCTGCATGATGAAAGAACAGGTCGCGGGGTGATTTTGGAATAATGATAAACCAACCCAGGCGCCTGAAAATTTATGCCTTGTGATTACGTTTCCCTCATCCTATCCCTCTTCCCTCGGGAGAAGGTAGGGATGAGGGAACGCTTGTAGAGGCGCAAAGCCTCCTTTCTCAGTCATTGAGCGAATCGTGGCTCTCCCGTTCCTATCAGTTTTTCCCCTACAAACAAAAGCGGAATCCCCTTACAAAAAAATCATGTTTCCCCTGATTGCGCTCAATAATTTAAGAATTATTATTAAAAAGAATACTTGAGAATCTTCTCTCATCCATGAAATAATTAGCAGATA
This sequence comes from Candidatus Omnitrophota bacterium, assembly GCA_013177805.1. Lineage (GTDB taxonomy): Bacteria > Hinthialibacterota > Hinthialibacteria > Hinthialibacterales > Hinthialibacteraceae > JABLXU01. Next base: position 2,869 of record JABLXU010000008.1, on the reverse strand, counting down.
GGGATGAGCCAAAGGCTCTTCAAGAACCAGAAAAAGCCAAACCCGCCGGGAGGCGGGGACGGAAAGCCACGGATCTCCCTACTTGCTGGATCATCGAGACTGCCGGGTTGCCTGAAAGAATAAGGTAATCCGGCTGTTTTTATTTTGACATGCGCCTGAGGTTGAGACGGCAGGCGGACTGGAAAGAATGGAACATCCTAACAGGAGGTGATCAAAGAACCGGGAACAATCACCTTTGCTATGCTCTGCGGTTGATGGAATAGATGGGCTGTAAAAAACAACCAAAAAATCTCCAGAAAGGCATTGTTCTTGGCCTTGTTTACCGTGGTGTTTGCCTCCGTAGGGGCGATGATGAGCGGGGCGGTATGCAGTGAAGATTGTGTTATAAATTGTGAAAACCCTCGAGTAACCCTTTGGGGTGGAAAAAATATCGATGTTGGTTATGTTGATGTTGTCCTTCTTGATAGTACACTTTCTTTTACATTTAACTCAACCGATAATTGGTTCATGTATGAAATTCAAATATACAAATACACTTGTGATACAATACCAACTAAGAGACCTAATCCTGGTAACAATCCTAATTTAATCCTTAATAAGTCTTTTACTGATACACAAAAATATGAATTCAGTACCAAACTTGCTGCTGCAGAAGTAGGTACTACTGTTTGTTTCGTAACCCATGTTAATGTAAGGAAATATGATGAGAATAGAGAAATTATTCAGCAAGAAACATCGTTTGGTGGAAATCAGAACTGCAAAGAAACAACAGGATCTTGGTTCTACTATTTCTGTTATGATACGAGTGTAATTTGCGAGGCTGGTGATTGCTGGGAAGGTGAAACCGCCTGGGCCAAGGGTAGCCGCTATGTGACCAACGGGAACTGGGCGATGTATGTCGCTTATAATGGTGAAGAAAAAACAGTTGATCTCATCGCTGGTCAATTTTATGATGTAGGCGATGTCACGTTCTCCGCGCCGTTGGGAGACATGGTAATTATTACCATTACACTTAACGACCAAGGGCAATTCCAAAATGTTAATGAAAATGTCAAAATCCAGGATTATGCAAGCGCCCCATCCGGCAACCCGAACCCTGGAGAATTCGCTTCGAAGGGCACTGCAACCGGAACTTCATTCAGTATTTCTGTGCCAGTTAATAATTTCTACGGCGTACATGTGGATGTCGAACGTAAAGTAGAGTGCACCGAATAATTATTGGTTATTTAAAAACACGTAAGATATTAATGCAATAATATAACTCAGCCCTTGGGAGAGTTATTTCTCCCGGGGGTTTTCTTTTGCATTTTGAATGGGGGGTGTGGATATCTGTGGGGGATTTTTGCGCTGCGGTAAGGTTTTCCCTCACCCTATCCCTCTCCCGAGGGGAGAGGGGATGGTTTTACGGGGGAGTGATGGTTGGTGATAAATTGATGAAGTAAAGTTATGCCATTATTTATTTATTCTCAAGATAGCCCTTCTTCAAACAATCTCACTTATCTATAAATAATCCCCTCCCTCTTCCGCTCCCTCTCCCCTCGGGAGAGGGTTGGGGTGAGGGAAGGCTTTCAGGCAATCCCACAGCCTTCTATTTATCCAATATACGTCTCGAAACTCAAATCACCTCCCTCTTCCGCTCCCTCTCCCCTCGGGAGAGGGCCGGGGTGAGGGAAGGCTTTTCAGGCAACCCCACAACCTTCCATTTATTACAAACGCGCTTCAAACCCTAATCCCCTTTCTCTTCCGCTCCCTCTTTCTTCGAGAGAGTGGATTGTTTTGCGGGTGGGGGTGGTTGGTGGGGGGGTGGATTAATTTTACATCCACTCAGGGTGGATCTTCCTTACCCGCGTTGGCTGGCATGGAGCACGGTCAGTCCGATGATCGAATCTCCATCGTAACGGACGATAACATCCTCGTTGGTGAGTTCACTATCCGTTGCCACGCTGGGCTTTTTGAAATTGATATACAACGTGTCCGCTTCCCGGTCGTAGGATAACCATACCGCGCTATCGGGCATTTCTTTCATGGCCGGAATGAGGTTGATATATGATCGAATGTCCGTTATGGCCATAGTCGATGTCTCCTTTCCAAGAGAAATGATGGGTTACGCGCTGGCGCGCTAATCCATCCTACGCCTCATACCCAATCCCTAATTCCCGGGCGGCCTCCCGGAGTTTTTTATCGAGCGTCCACAGCGGCGTGTGCGACAACAAAGCCGCGGCCAGCAGGTGCATGTCGATATAACCCAGTCCCTTTCCCATCATCCGGCGGTCCTCGATGAAGCGCAGCACCTCCTCGTCATTCGCCGGCGCGACCTGGGGAAGGTCACGCAATAGGGAGAGGATTGCACGCCGGTTTTTGAGGTTTCCGCACGCGAGTTCCCCAACGATGAACGGATGGCAGGCCACCTCCCCTGCCTCCAGCCGCCGCGTCAATTCGGGATGGCCTTGCCGGAAATGGGTGACCCAAACCGAGGTATCAACCAGGATCATGAGGCTTCACCCCGGACCCGCCTCCGGGGGATTGCCTTCAGTCCCCTTTCGGAACCGCCCAGCCGGGCCAGCCGTTTGGCGCTTTCCCGGGCGATCAGGGCTTCCAATCCCAGCCGCACAAGGGCCGTTTTTTCCGTAATGCCCGTCAATTGAGAGGCTTTATTTAAGAGATGTTCTTCGATATTGAGAGTGGTTCTCATGGTTTCCGGTCTCGTCGATATGCGAATTTATGTGTATAAATATGCATGGAATATGCATTGTTGGCAAGGGGGGTGGTTGGTGGGGGGTGGTGGTTGGTGGGGGGGTGGTGAAGAAAAGAGGAGTTATATGGATTCGTTTCCCTCACCCTGGCCCTCTCCCGAGGGGAGAGGGGATGG
>JABLXU010000079.1 GCA_013177805.1 Candidatus Omnitrophota bacterium | reverse complement strand
CTGTTCGGGATTTTGTTCTTCCTGGGCATCGCGGCGGCCTGGAATGACGAAGCTGGAACGCGGATTTTGGCTATTCGAACCGCTTGGTTGTTCTCCCTGGCTTCCATAGGATGGGCTTTTACCGCCCCAGGCGCCGCGCGGCAGGGAACATGGGCGTTGTTTTTTTTCGCCTTGATATTCGTTCTGCGTGGCGCGAGGTGGCTGCTGGATTGCCTGGGTGTGAGGGACAGCAGATGGTCAATCGTTCCGGTTTTCCTGCTGGCGGGGCTGTCGATCATCAGCGCGCCCCTGGAATGGGAGGAGATCACCGTCCGCGCGCGCTATTTCCAACAGGTTTGCGAATCGATTGAGAAAGTGTTGGAAATCCGTGGGGAAGGGGAGACCGCCGCAGTCCGTTTCTCGCCCGTCGTGTTTAGCCTGGCCGTGAATAGACTCCATCCCATCCCCTATCCCGCCGGTTTGACCTTGGAATACGGGATCCATGAGTCAGGATCCCGGCGGGAGGGGATCCGGTTTGATTTTCGTCAATCCCGGATTCCTGACCAAGTCATTTATTACCCGGATTTGGAGGAACAATGGCGTCCAGAGTTAACCATGATGGGGACCGGTATCCGATCCCTGTGGGAAGCGGCATTAGATCCATTTTATGAGAAATCTCGAGAACACAATCTCGAGGTGTATCAGCGCGCGGCACCCAAGGAGATGATCGCGGCGGTTTGGGCGGAAGATCTTCGCCTGGAAGGTAACACAAGATCCCCTGCCGCCCCGGAGGACCTGGAAGCACTTGGCGGAGCGCCGGCCGTTGGAATGACGGATCCGCTTGCAGTGCCGCGTTCCATGCCCGTGGGGATGAAATGGGATTTCGAATCGGGATTTGAAAATACCCGGCGGCTTGGATTGGCTTTCGGATTTCACCCGCCGATACGGCCCGCCGCCGCCGGCCTGCGGGGAGTGGTTTCGGGGACGGATGAGACCGCCGGATTGCTGGGCGTATTGCGTTCTGAGCCGTTCCGCATCGAGGGAGAAGAAATGACTTTCGTGGCGGCCCTGCCGGAAGATTCCACGTCAGCCTTTTTCTGCCTGGCCGTGTACCAGGAAACGCCGTACGGTGAAAGCGGAGAAACACGGCAGACGCGGCATTTGTTTGAATACGAACCTCCCGCGCCGCTGATGCCGGATACGTTTTATTATGTGTTGCCTGCCAATCTCCGATACTCAGGGAATACCGTGACCGGTTGGCGGGTGGTCCGCCTGTTACAGCAAACTCCTGACTCCCAGCCGCAATGGGTGCGCTGGTCGCTTGATCCCTGGATCAACCGTCAGGCCGTCTGGCTGGCTGCCGACCGCGACCGGAACCATTTTTTGTTCGTTGACCAGATCCAGCAATGGAAACGCCCCCCCGGCTTGTATTTCACTTTTGAAGACGGCCATTACGGGGACTGGGAAATCACGGGCGAAGCCTTCGGTTCCCGGCCGGCCAACGGCCCCTTGGCCGGCCAACGGCCCATCGCGGGGTATGAAGGCAATTTTCTGATCAATTCGTTCTTTGGAGGATCCGACCGCCCCACCGGCACGTTGACCTCACCGTTTTTCATCATTCCCGGCCACCGGATGGAATTCTCCATCGGCGGGGGAGAAGACCTGGAGCGGGTTTATTTAGCCTTGCGGGTGGGAAACCAAGTGGTACTGCGGGAAACGGGAGAGGATTCCGAAACGCTCCGCCGGGTCGTTTGGGATGTCGAACCATGGGCGGGGAAGCCGGCGCGAATTCAAATCGTGGACCGTTCCTCCGATCCCTGGGGGCATATCCTGGTGGATGATATTCGGTTTTACGCGCGGGAGGAAAACAACACCAGCCATTCTCAATAAAAATATAAAATAAAAAATAGAAAATGGTTCCGTAAAATTGGCCCCGCAACGGGAATCGGCTTTCCGGTTCAGCCATTCTCATTTTTCTGAATTTATCTGGGCCCAAGGGGAATGGGAACGAAAATAACGCAGCCATTGGGCGATGACGGCGCTGGGGATGTCTCCTCTTTCTTCATATTCCTCCACGGTCTTGCCCCAGTAGAAAGTGATCCAACCATCACAGAATTCCCGGGATCGGCTGATGAATTGATCCGCCTCTTGGATGCCGCATTCGAGCGGAAAAATCTCTTCCACGACGAGAGGTTTGCCGATCTCGTATTCTTTTAACGCGGCAAGGGCATTATCGATGTCACCCTTTTTGGGATAGAAATGGACGCTGACGAAGTCCAGGAGCTCACCGGCTTCCGGTGAGTAGAACAGAGGCTTGGCGCCTTTGAATGTATAAGCCCAAGGAATTACGCCCACGGTGATCAAGTGGCGGGCATCGGCCTTGCGGATGGCCAAGGCCAGTTTCCGAATCCAATCCCGCGCGACGGTCACAGGAGCACGCCCAGCCAGGTCGAGCGTGATGCGTTGAACGAAATATTTCCCTCCCAGTTCTCCTGTCAGCCAATCCGTCTCTTTTTTATCTCTTCCGGCCAGAATCGGCTCGTTCATCAGATCGTAGCAAAAGATGGCGGGGCTGTCGCGGCACACTTCGGCTACCGCTTGCCAGAACCGCTCCTGCACGTCCCAGCGCGCCGCTTCATCCAACAATTCGTACCAAGAAGGAATGTCTTTTTTGTGGTAACAACCCAGGCCGGTCACATCGAGGTACAATCCGGTTTCTTCCGCCAACCGGACTAATTTCTTCAGGAGAGCCAGGTTCGCCGTGTTGGTTTTTTCCGCCGTCTCCATGAATCGGCCTGTCTGGAGGTGGATGCGCACCACATTCGCCCCCAGCGCCTTGATTTCCCGGAAATCCTCGGCCACCGTTTCCCATTCCTTTTCCCAGTAATCTTCGAGCAATCGGCCGGTGTCATCGTGGTCGTAGTTGACTCCCCACACGATAAAGCGACTGCCCGATTGCGCGCCGATAAAGTGGCTCTTATCCGGGCTGACCTGGATCCATTCCAAAGCGGGGAACGGCGGCAGGAGAACGCCCGTACGGGTTTCATCTGATGGGCAGGCATTTGACGCGAAGGCCGCCAAGAGAAGCACGAGCCGGACTGCGAGAAGGGATGGGGGGATGATCATTTTTTTCACTCACCCGGCCAATGGATTTTTTTGGTACGGGGTAGCTGATTGAAGCCCCATAGTTACAATTTCTGCACCGTGTAGCCTTCAGCGCCGAGGGCGGAGATGATTTGCTGGACATGATCGCCTCCCCGGGTTTCGAGGGTGATGTCCAAGAAAGTTTTGCCCAGCGCGGCATTCATGAAGGACCGGTTGTGATAGACCTCCAGCACGTTGGCGCGGTAGCGGGCGATGCAAGCGGATACGATGGCCAGTTGGCCGGGAGTGTCCATCAATTCAACCCGTAATCGGACCATCCGCCCGTCTTTGATGAGGCCCCGTTCGATGATGCGGGACAAGAGGTTTATATCGATATTCCCGCCGGAGAGGATCAAGACTGTCCGCTTGCCCTGCAAGCCCAGATCATGATAGGCCAAGGCGGCGAGGGGGGTGGCGCCCGCGCCTTCCACTAAAGTTTTTTCGGTTTCCAGCAGAGTCAGAATGGCAGCGGCGATCTCTTCCTCGTCTACCAACACGATGTCGTCCACGTATTTCTGGACGATGGGGAAAGTCAGGTGGCCGACGCTTTTCACAGTGATGCCGTCGGCCAACGAGGGTTTGGATTTCATCGGAATGATCCGCCCGGCCTCGATAGAGTATTTCATGGAGGGTGTCTGTTTCGTTTGCACGCCGATGACCCGGCATCGGGGATATAGTTCCTTAACCGCCACCGCAATCCCGGAAATCAGTCCCCCGCCGCCGACGGGCACCAGGACCGCTTCGGGATCGATGCCGTCGGCGTGGATTTCCAAAGCGATGGTGCCTTGGCCGGCCATGACCTTTTCGTCATCGAAGGCATGAATGAAGTTCAAACCTTCGGATTGTTGTTTGGAGATGGCTTCTTCGTAGGCTTCGTCGTAATTGCGGCCGGTGAGGATCACTTCGGCGCCGTACCGGCGCGTGGAGGTCACCTTGTTCAAGGGGGTGGCCTCGGGCATGACGATGATGGCCTTGCTGCCTAGTTGGCGGGCGTGATAGGCGACGCCTTGAGCGTGATTGCCCGCGCTGGCGGCGATGACACCCCGTGCCCGTTCTGTTTCGCTGAGATGCAACAATTTGTTCAAGGCGCCCCGTTCCTTGAACGATCCGGTCATTTGCAGGTTTTCCAGTTTCAAATAAACTTGACAGCCGGTAAGTTGGCTGAGGGATTGTGTCAACACGCAGGGGGAATGGTAGATGGCGTTCCGGATGGCTTGATACGCCTCGTCCACGTCGCGCAGGGTGATCATGGAGTTACTCCTGGGCGGGATGATTTTTTACAAACTATAATCAGATGTTCCGCCGCGGACACCATATGGGGATCTTCGCAGGTTTCTAGAATCAGTTGGACCAGGTTTCCCCAGGTCGGCGCGTCCTGGGCGGCCTGATTCACCGGTTCATCCAAAAACGCGGCCACTCCATGGGCGGAAGCCATGGTCAGCCGGTCGAAACCGGTTTCTTCAAACCAGGATTGTATCTCGTTCACATCACAATAATAGCTCTGGGGAACACGGGCGGCCGGGGATGATCCCTGGCGGAGGATATCTTGCATCGCTTGCCAGTCTTCCGGCCGGAGAGGGTGAAAACCGCCGCCGCGCAAGGTGTCCCGTATATAGGCGGGGCGGGGGAGCAGGGTGGCGAAAAGGGGAGCGTTGGCCTTCATAACCCGGGCGCATTCCCGCAAGCAAAGCAGACGATCGTCCCGCTTCGGTAAATGGTAGAGCGGCCCCATGCACAACACCGCGTCGAAACAGGAATCGGGGAAGAAGTTCAAACACCGGGCGTCTCCCACCCGGCATTCCTCTACCCGTCCGGTGAGTCCCGCGGCCTGGATTTTCTCCCGGGCCCACGCAATGTGGCGTTCGGCCAAATCCACCAAGGAGACGTGGTACCCCCTTTGGGCAAGTTCGAGGGTATAACGTCCCGGCCCGCCACCCAGGTCCAGCACCCGGCCCTCGGGCGGGAGATAACGGGAGAAGAGATGAAGCATCACTTCCCACTCCAAGCGGCGGTAGGGAGTGGAGAAAAGGCGGTTCCATTCGAGCTCCGGTGCCTGATTATAGTAGCCGGCGGTGTCAGAAATCATAAAGGATTTATGGTTGTTCGATGCCTTTCAAACGGCGATTGTTGGATGAGCGCTGCCAAGCCGGGATGTTTTTCCCCCGGATGCAAAAGAGTTTAGACTAAAAAACCAAAAGGAGACTCATAATTGCAGAAAGAATTGCTGAAAAAGGCTGTATTTCGTTGTTACAGGGTTTGTTACAGGGTGCCCATCACCCCGGCCTTCTTCTGGTGGAAGCGAATGCCGGAATCGTATGGATGTTCACCCTGGCCCTCGGCGTGGATAAACAAAAAAACCGGAAAGAACGATTCCTCCCGGCCTTTTTTGTCTGGTTCAAATAGAAGATTCAAATAGAAAAATAGGATGTTGGCTTCTAGACCTCCTTACGCGATTGGTTTGCATGGCGTTCATTTCAGAACGAGGCGAATTATGGCGCACTCTCCCGCCGGTTGTCAATGGCCTGAAACGGTTGGAAGACACTTTTTATGTTATTTGGCGGTTCTCTGGACCAGCTGGGATTCCGGACTCAGCCCGATCCGCGGTAAGTATTTTAAAGGATCTTGGTTCTGCTTGTTCCGCAGGACCTCGAAATGCAGATGCGATCCGGTGGTATAGCCTGTGCGGCCTACTTCGGCAATCAGGTGACCTTGATCCACTCGTTGTCCGGTCCGGACGTGAATCTTACGGCAATGGGCATAGACGGTTTCCAAACCGTCGTCGTGCTTGATTACCACCACCAGCCCCATGCTTTTTCCCCGCCAATCCGCGTAAATCACCACACCCTCCAGAGCGGCGCGGATCGGCGTTCCCTCGGGAGCGGGTAAATCAATGCCATGGTGAAAGCGCACGCTGCCGCCGATGGGATGTTTCCGCCATCCGAATCCGGAACCGAGTTTGGCGTTGGCGATGGGCAAAATCATGGAAGAGGATGGGGTGCGGTTGGGGGGGAGGAAGGAGGTTTTGGCCCCCGGGATGAAGATCTCATCTCCGGGCAACATGCGCTTGGGATTGATGGTGGGATTGTACATCACCACTTTTTTGTAATTGACGCCATACTCCTGGGATATATCCCACAGGTTTTCTCCTTTGCGGATTTTGTGTTTAACCCCATTCACCGGAATCAGTTTCGGTTGGGGTTTGGGATCGGCCGCGGCGACTGCCGGAGGGGGGGCAGAGGATTGGATTTTCGACTTTTCTTCATCGGGGATCGAGGGGGTGATGAGATTCAACGCCGCCTTGGGCGCGGCATCCGGCATGGAAGGCTGCTTATAGGATTCCACCGGCAAACCAGTTATGACGATCACGAACGGTTCAGGAGAATCCATCCGTTCGGGATACAATTCTGGCGGGATTTCTCCCAGTTCTACGGCGGATTCTTCGCTGGGCGCCCATACCAGGGGACTTTCGTTATCCGATTGGGTCAAAGCGAGTCCATCCAGATCGAGGGGTATGGCCGGCTCGGGCCATAGGGCAAGGTTATTCAGCACATAAGCGGCGGAAGCCAGACCGAGAAACGCGCAAAACGCCCACCGGCTGAAATCGAGCCAGTGATCGGAAATATGGAGATCAGCCGATTTTACCATCCGTATCCCAACCATCACTACAGTCAACATGCTGGTTGCTCTCCTTGGTGTAACTGGATTCTTTCCGAATCGCGGTCTCCCATTCCGCCGGAAGGAATCATGCAAAGGTAATAAAAAAAACATAGATCCCCCGAAGGGATTTTTCATACCTCCAGTCATGTCGCAGGGTCTGAGTATTCCCTAGCCAAGGCTTCCCTGCTTGTCTTATGGGAACTCACTCGGACCCCTCAACCTTTTTGTCTCACCGAAAGAATCAGTCGTAATTCATTCCCAGTAATTGTTCAATAACATGATAAACCACATAAAAGACGGGGTAACTTAAAATATTTTCAGCCTCTTGTCAATATACGAGTGATAAAAAAAGTACCGCGGCCTGCTTTTCCCTTATTATTGTAAATAATTACATTATTTTACCGACTCGTTCCTCTGGCAACGAAGAGAGAGGGGGCCGCCATATGTAATATCGGTTGCCGCATGTAAATTATGATATGAATATTTTAAAATAATCCATTTTTTTGCTATATGGGAAGCAGGGTGGGACGCGGGAGCCTGGGAAGAGGAATATCGGCGGCCGGCCGGGGGAAAAATGATTGGGGGGAGGAATTTGGGTCCTTTCATCCGGCTCAAAGCATGATAGTGTATAAGAGGGGCCGCGGCGCCCTGCATCAAGGATTGGTTAATTTGCTGAAAAATGAATGATTCGGGAACGCATTCACGGAAGGTTTCGCGGCCCAAAACATATTGTAAGTGGCTGGAAATTTTTTCTTTGATCCTGATGGGGTTACTGCCGCTCCGGGGTTGGACGGGAAATCCGATCGTTTTGCCATCCGGAGCCGTGTTGCGCTGGACGACGATGGAATTATCCTATCACCTGGACCGGGGATCTCTGGGGCCCTACTCGGAGGAATTCATCCAACAACTGATCATCAAGGCCTTTTCCGAGTGGAATAAAGTTCCGTTTTCCACACTATCCTGGAGCCTGGGAGGCTACTTGAATCCGGCGGATTCACTGGATGGATCGCTATATTATGTGGGGGTTCCCGACGATGGGATCAATCCGGTCATTTTCGATTCCAGGGGTGATTTGATCGATTTGTTGAATGGAGAGGGCGCGTCGGACTATCTGTTGGGATTGGCGATTCCCTATTACACCACCCAGGGCAAGATTCAGGAGGTGGAGATCATTGTCAATGGCAAAGGGCTCCACGGCCGCTCCACGGAAGCGCAGCGGTTGTATGCCACGATGCTGCATGAGATCGGCCATATTTCTGGATTGGGTCATACGCAGTTGTTGACTGAGTTCGCGTTCGACAGCAACCGGGGAAACAATCTCTTTCTTCCGGTTATGTTCCCGGTCGAACCGGTGGATCTGGTATCGTCCAATTCGCTCAGTTTGGATGACATGTCCACTCTCGAAACCTTATATCCGCGGCCGGATTTTCATCAAGCGCGGGGAAGCATCGTGGGTACCGTGCAACGGCCCTGGGGGGATCCCGTCCAGGGTGCCAATGTCGTGGCGGTGAATGTGAACGAACCCTGGGTATCAATCTACGCCACGGTTTCCGATTTGGAAATCGATCAAACCGGAGCGTTCCGGTTTTACGGCCTAACTCCCGGTGTATATGAAATTTACATGGAACCGATCTGGCCGATGTTCAAGGGAACCGCCGGCGTGGGGCCCTTTTCCGCCACGGAGGCCGCGCCCTCCTTCAACAACCCCGTTAAGAAGGAATATTATAATGGAGAAAGGGAATCCGGTTTCATCAACCGCGATGATCCCGAAGACCGGATTCAATTGGTGGTGCGGCAAGGAGAGACCGTGACGGATATCGATCTGATCTCCAACGAAGAGGTCGAGGTGCCGGTCCGTGAATGGAGTTTGTATTGAGGGCGGGGATATCACCAGCCGGCAGGCCTCTTTGCGTTCTCGTTGGAGAAGGGAATGGGAAAGAGTGGATGATTTCCTGGTTTTTAATCAGGAAAGCGGAAGGAGCGAGCGATGCAAGTCAACATCACCAGCCGCAATCACGCGTTGTCGGATTTCCTTCGCGATTACATCCAAAAGAGGATCAACAAATTGGAAAAATATGTCCATGGGGAAGGTTCGATCCACGTGGTGTTGGAGCGGGAGGAAGACGGACCGCAAGTCGTGGACATCACCCTGCACGCCTGGCACAAGGTCATGCATACCCGGGAGGAAGGAGACAAGGTCCGGGATTGCATTGACAAAGCCGTTGCCAAAATCGAAGCCCAGATGCGCAAGCATAAAGAAAAAACCACGGAAAAGAGGCCATGAACATCATGCATCCCTTGGAACGAATTCTCGAGAAGGCCAAAGCGGACTGTCAACGGATCGTGTTGCCCGAAGCCACGGATCCCCGGATGTTGGAAGCCGCCCGCCGGGCCGTGGATGAGAACCTGGCGGCCATTGTGCTGCTGGGGAATCCGGAGGAAATCGAAAAAGCGGCCCAGTCTCAAGGGGTTTCCTTGCAGGGCATGACGGTGATGGATCACCAGGCCCATCCCCGCCGGGAGGAATGGATCGCGGAATACGCCGAAAAGAGGAAAAACAAGGGGCTTACCCTCGAACAAGCCCGTGAGGCGATGAACGACCCCTTGTATTACGGAGCCATGATGGTGCAAAAAGGGGAGGTGGACGGCATGGTGGCCGGCGCGGTCAACTCCACCCCCAACGTGATCCGGGCGTCCTTGCACATGATCGGCCCGCAAGAAGGCATTAAAACAGTATCTTCCTGCTTCTTGATGATCGTTCCTGATTGCCCCTATGGCGCCAACGGGGTGTTGATGTACGGGGACGCGGGGGTGGTTCCGGATCCCAACGAGGAGCAATTGGCGGACATCGCCCTCGCCACCGCCCAATCCATGGAATCCCTGGTGGGCGTGGAACCGATTGTCGCGATGTTGTCATTTTCCACGTATGGCAGCGCCAGCCATCCCTTGGTCGATAAGGTCAAAAAGGCTACCGAAATCGTGAAAAAGAAAAAGCCGGACCTGAAAGTGGACGGCGAGCTGCAGGCCGACGCGGCCTTGATCGAGGCTATCGGCCAGAAGAAAGCGCCCGGCAGTCCCGTCGCGGGTAAAGCCAACACCTTGATCTTTCCGGATTTGAACGCGGGAAACATCGCTTACAAACTCACCGAGCTGCTGGCCAAGGCCGAGGCGTATGGGCCGCTTCTCCAGGGACTCGCGCTTCCCGTGAACGACTTGTCCCGGGGATGCAATGCCCGGGATATATTCAATACCATCGCTATCACC
>JABLXU010000078.1 GCA_013177805.1 Candidatus Omnitrophota bacterium | reverse complement strand
TTGTAGGGTGGGCTCAAAACACACCGTAGCCCGCCAACATGTCCCGGGCTACGCTCACCCCATCGGGGTTTTCCGCGCCGCGCGGCGCCGGCGGGCGGCGAATTCGGGCGCTTCCTTGATGCATTCGCCCAGGATCTTCACGCCCTGCCACAAGAGGCCGCCGGTCGCGCGCACGAAACCCGCCGGGGCCGGACCCAGATCCGGAAATCCGCGCGCGTCGGGCGTCAGTTTCTCCCAATTATGGAACAGCCGGCCCCACTGGCCTTCCAAAACCTTGTGCACGCGGCGGTTGCCGAACCGGGGATACCAGTACATATCGTGGTACAACACACTGGCGACGTATGACCAGGGCGCCAGCCAGGTCTTGAGCGACCATTCGACAAAACTTTTCAACTTGCCCCAATAGATCTGGTGCTGCATGCGGGCGGCAAAGGTGAGATTTTTAAACGGGCCCTCGAATTGCCAATTCTCCTCAGCGGCCTGCAAATCGCCCACGATCTCGATCTGCTTCGGATCGCCACAGCCGAGGCCCAGATCATGCGCCAGGCGGATGTACTTGATCTGCATCGGATCAAATCCCATGAGCCGGGCGGCCACCGCGTCGATGGCCACCGGATCGGCCGAGGCCAGGATCACGTTCTTCTCGTGGGGAACCATGCAGCGGGGGCCGGGGCCGTCGCCGGCGAAGGTCCCATCCATCACCGCGAACAGGCCGCGGTGGATCTTCTTCTGAATCATCAACAGGTCCACCAGCGTCTCGTGAATCACCGGGTGGGTCCAATGGCGGCGTTCGTTGAGCAGGCCGCCGAAGGCGTTCTTCATCGCGCCGGTGGTGGTGGTGAAAACGTGGGTTTTTACTGTCGGCAAATGGATGATATTTTCACCGATAAACCGTTTGGGAATCGAAAAACCGTCCGGGTACACATCGTTCAGGCACAGGAACTTCTGGGTGAGATCACCCACCGCCTCGCGGATGTCGATCCACTCCTCGCCCTCATAGAGGTGGATGTTGCGCAGGTTATGCGCTTCCAGCACATGGATCTGCTTGTTTTCCCGCTCGCCAAGATGCGCGTCGATCACCACCGTGCGGTTGTGGCAGCCGTGAATCAGCTCGGGCGGATACCCGTCTTGCAGCATGGCGCGCACCACACCCTCGAGTTGCCACGGCGTGGTGGAGGATCCGGGATAGAAGAAATGCCAGCTGATGTTGATCTTGAGCGCGGTGTCGGCGGCCTTGTCGATTACCGACTGGTAATCCGCCAGGTTTAACAGGGTGTGATAATCCTCGAATACAGTTCGGGGGGTCGTTTTCAGAATCGCGACTTTGGACACGATGTTCCACTTCCTTCCTGCGGATCGGCGCGGGACCGGGCAATCCTTCGCGTACAAGCGCTCCCCGCGTCCGCGCGCGGAATACGAGCCATGGGCCGGGCGGCGGCTTTCAACCAGGGATTTATTACATGGCAAACCACACCGGAATCCTCCCCCGGCGTGATAATCCTGTCATCGAAAGAGTATAGTGAGGCAGGGAGGCATGACAATGGGCAGGGCGGAAAGAAGAGAATAAACAAACTTCCTCCCCCCGTTTCCCGGTGACCGGCGACCGGACCGGCCACCGGGTCTTAGGGAGGAAATCCCTCATCCACGATTCAGAATCCGGACGTTCGGCGGATGTCCCCGGAGGGTTTTCAGTGTTGCGCTTCCCACTCCGCCGGGTTCACACTCGCCGGGCCTTCCGACAAATACAGTTGGAGGACGGCCTGCGGCGACAACGCTTCGTTGTAAATCCGGACGTTGTCCAGATAGCCCGTCCAATTTTCTCCGGCGGCTCCTTCATTGTCCCCGCCCATGAATAAGGGTTGAGGATTGTTGAGTTCCAGAGTCTGGGGTTGAGTGCCTACCACGACCCCGTTCCGGTAGTAGATGAGCACCGGGCCATTTTTGACCACCACATGATGCATCCACACGCCGGTGGGGATATCCGGATAATTCAAATTGTCGGTCCCCACCGCGTTGGCGTGGAATTCAAATTGGGTGGGAGTGAATTTGATGAACTCGCGCGGAGAGAAATCCGCCGCGTTGATATTCATCCGGTTCCCGACGATGATATTGTTGACACCAAATCCTGGCGCTTGTTTGGCCCAGAACGCCCAGGTGAAGTTGGTATCGAATTTCATCGCGGGAATGATATCCGCGCCCACTCGCACGTACGCCCCCGACGCGGTCCCGCCGAAACTGATCACGGAACCCCGCTGGGGATCTTGCACCCAAACCGACCCGCCTGGGCCCAATCCCTTGGTGGGATTGACAATAGTCCCATCCTTGCCCTGGCCGCTGGAATCGGCGGCGGTTTCGCCGGATCCTTCATCAAACTTCCAAAATCCGATCAAATCCGCGTAGGCCGGCCCCGAAAGAACCAGCCCGCCCAGCACCAGCCCGATCACCACTCCACAATGTCTCTTCATTACTTTCTCCTCTCCTTTCTGGCATGAGATCCCTTACTAGTACAAATCCCTTACTAGTACGGATCAATGATAAGATCGAAAGATTTTATAAAAAAGCGCATGAATGTCTAGACTCCTCCCCCCGCCGGGCCTCCACACGGCTTTCTCACCAACTGCCCCACGGCGGAAGTCCCTCTGGGCTTTGTTGGCACGGGTAAGATGGGCGCGCGAAACCTGTTCCGCCCCCTCGGGATGAGGCAGGGAGAGGCACGCCCTAGCAGGACGATTTTTCATCCTTACTGGGTCATCCTGCAGAGCGTTGCCCAATCACTTCCCCTAAGCGCCCTCCCCGGCCATCCCCTCGTTGACTTGATCCTCACGGTCCATGGAATAGAATCAGAGTAGAGCTTTGACGCGACGGCTATTCGCTTCCATTTGTTCACACTTCAACGGTCATGATCTCCAACCATACCATCGCTACCGGGGGAGACCCTGTTCATGCCACTCCAAGCGACGTCAAAAACCGAATCCGCCACGGCCACCGCCCTCCGGAATATGCTGGAGCGCCGCATCGTTTTTCTCGACGGCGCCATGGGCACCATGATTCAGCGCCTTCATCTGGAGGAGACGGATTTCCGGGGCGAACGGTTCCGGAACCATCCCAAGGACCTCAAAGGGTGCCATGATCTCTTGTGCGTCACCCGGCCGGATGTCATTTCCGGCATCCACCGCGCCTTTCTCGAGGCCGGGGCGGATATCATCGAGACCAACACCTTCAACGCCACCTCCATCGCCCTGGCCGATTACGGCCTGGAAGATCACACGCGCGAAATCAACCTGGCCGCCGCCCGGCTGGCCCGCCAGGCCGCCGATGAATTCATGCGCCAACACCCGGACCGCACCTGCTTCGTGGCCGGGGCCATCGGGCCGACCAACAAGACCGCCTCGATATCGCCGGACGTGAACAATCCGGCGTTCCGCGCCGTTTCGTTCGATGACCTGGTCCAGGCGTATTTCCAACAAGTGGCCGCCCTGGTGGAGGGCGGCGTGGACATTCTGCAGCCCGAAACGACCTTCGACACGCTCAACCTCAAGGCGGCGGTCTTCGCAATCCAGGAATATTTCGAACATCATGCCCTCCAATTGCCGTTGATCCTCTCCATCACCGTCACCGACGCCTCCGGCCGCACACTGTCGGGCCAGACGATCGAAGCCTGCTGGATCTCCATCGCCCATGCCAAGCCGCTCAGCGTGGGGATCAACTGCGCCCTGGGCGCGGAGGCCATGCGCCCCTACGTGAAAACGTTGGCGGAAATCGCGGATTGCTATGTCCACTGCTACCCCAACGCCGGACTGCCCAATCCCCTCAGCGAAACCGGCTACGACGAAACGCCGGAAACCACCGCCGCCGCGATGGAAGAACTCGCCCGCGAAGGCTTCCTGAACATCGCCGGGGGCTGCTGCGGCACGACCCCCGGTCACATCCGGGCGATCGTGGACCGCCTGCGCGCGTATCCGCCCCGCACAATCCCCGTCATTGAACCGGCCACCCGCTTCAGCGGCCTGGAACCGTGCGTGATCCGCGGCGAAAAGGCCCCCTTCCTGATGGTGGGCGAGCGCACCAACGTAACCGGCTCGCCCAAGTTCAAGAAACTGATCCTCGACAACGATTTCGAAGGCGCCCTGGCCATCGCCCGGCAGCAGGTGGAAAACGGCGCCAACCTGATCGACGTCAACTTCGATGAGGCCCTGCTGGACGGCGTGGAATGCATGCGCCGCTTCCTGAACCTCATCGCCGCCGAGCCGGACATCGCCCGGGTCCCCATCATGCTCGACAGCTCCAAATGGGAAATAATCGAGGCGGGCCTGAAATGCGCGCAGGGCAAATGCGTCGTCAATTCCATCAGCCTGAAAGAAGGCGAAGAAGCATTCCTCGCCCAAGCGAAGCGGATCCAGCGCTACGGCGCGGCGGCGATCGTCATGGCCTTCGACGAAAACGGCCAGGCCACCACCAAGGCGGACAAACTGCGCATCGCCGAACGGGCCTACCGCCTGCTCACCGAACAGGCCGGGATGGATCCCTCGGACATCATCTTCGACTTGAACATCCTTACCGTGGGCACCGGCCTGGAGGAACACGCCAACTACGCGGTGGACTTCATCGAGGCCGTCCGCGAGGTGAAGCAGCGCTGCCCCGGATGCCGCACGTCCGGCGGTGTCAGCAACGTCTCCTTCTCCTTCCGCGGCAACAACACCGTGCGCGAAGCCATGCACGCGGCCTTTTTGTATCACGCGATCCAGGCCGGACTGGATATGGCCATCGTCAATGCCGGCATGCTGGCGGTCTATGACGAAATCGAGCCCGCCCTGCGGGAGCGGGTCGAGGATGTGCTGCTCAACCGCCGCCCCGACGCCACCGAGCGCCTGATCGAATTCGCCGAATCGGTGAAAACCAACCAATCCCGCCAGGAGAAAGAAACCGAGGAATGGCGCCAGGGAACGGTCCAGGAACGCCTCGCCCACGCGCTGGTCAAGGGCATCACCACCTACGTGGAAGACGACACCGAAGAGGCCCGGCAACGGCTGCAAAATCCCTTGGACGTGATCGAAGGGCCGCTCATGGACGGCATGAAAATCGTCGGCCGCCTGTTCGGCGAAGGCAAGATGTTCCTGCCGCAGGTGGTCAAGAGCGCGCGGGTCATGAAGAAGGCGGTGGCCTATCTGCTCCCCTTCCTCGAGGCGGAAAAACAAAAACACGCCACGCCCTCCCACGCCGGGACGGTGGTCATCGCCACGGTGAAGGGCGACGTGCACGACATCGGCAAGAACATCGTCTCCGTGGTGCTCTCCTGCAACAACTACCGGGTCATCGACTTGGGTGTCATGGTCCCCTGCGAAACCATCCTCCAAACCGCCGCGGAACACCACGCCGATCTCATCGGCCTCAGCGGATTGATCACCCCCTCCCTCGATGAAATGGTCAAAAACGCCGCCGAGATGGAACGGCGGGGCCTCACGATCCCCCTGCTCATCGGCGGGGCGACCACCAGCAAGGCGCATACCGCCATCAAGATCGCCCCGGCTTACAGCGGTCCGGTCTGCCATGTCCCCGACGCCTCGCTGGTCGTGGGCGTGTGCGGCAGCCTGCTCAATCCCCGCCAACGGACGGAATTCGTCCAACAACTGGAACGCGAGCACGAAACCCTGCGGCGGCAGTACGCGGAAAGCCGGCGCAGCGTGGCCCCGTGCGTCGATCTGGCCCTCGCCCGCGCGGACAAGTTCGAAAGCGATTGGGACACAATTCCTATCCCCCGGCCGGAAAAAACCGGCGTGCAGGTGTGGGATCCGGCCCCGTTGGAGGAAATTGTCCGGTACATCGACTGGACGCCCCTCTTCCTGGCTTGGGAACTGCGCGGCCGCTTCCCCAAAATCCTCGAAAGCGAAACCTATGGCGCGCAGGCACGCGAACTCTACACCGACGCCCTACGCCTCCTGGAAGACATCGTCCAGCACCGGCGCTTCCATCCCCGCGCGGTCTTCGGCCTCTTCCCGGCCAACCGCGTGGGGGACGATGTCGAGGTGTACGCGGATGAATCCCGCGGCGAAATCCGGCAAACGTTCCACTTTTTGCGCCAGCAGACCCGCAAGGATAACGGCGAACCCTATTACTGCCTGGCCGACTTCCTCGCCCCGCGGGACAGCGGGCGGATCGACTGGCTGGGGGCGTTCGCCGTCACCGCCGGGCACGAAGTGGAAGAATACGCCAACCACTTCCGGGCCCGGCACGATGATTATTCCGCCATCTTGACCCAGGCGCTGGGCGACCGCGTCGCCGAAGCCCTGGCCGAATACCTCCACAAAGTGGTGCGGGAGCAGTGGGGCTATGGGAAAGAGGAAACCCTGGACCTGGAAGACCTGATCCGCGAAAAATACCGCGGCATCCGCCCCGCCGCCGGGTATCCCGCCTGCCCCGATCACACGGAGAAAGGGCTGTTGTGGGACCTGTTGGACGTGGAAAAAAACGCCGGCATCGCCTTGACGGAAAGTTACGCCATGAATCCCCCCAGTTCGGTTTCCGGTCTTTTCTTCGCCCATCCCCAGGCGAAATACTTCCGCGTGGGCAAGATCAACCGTGACCAGGTGGAAGATTACGCCGCCCGCAAGAACAGGCCGGTGGAAATCGTGGAAAAATGGCTCGCTCCCTACCTGGCCTACGACCCGCAACGCGAAGCCTGCTCCCCGGCCGCCCCCGCGGCGGTCTTGTAAGGGGCGGTCCTGTAAAATAATCCCCTGGCCGGGCCGCGTTCGCGCGCCAGGGGGAAATCCCTTGCTCGGCCGGGACGAACGGGAAAGTGTCTTCCCTTACGCCCGATTCTCCACGCAATCCTGAAACAGCCGCCACAGCCGGGGGAAAGTCACATCCAGGCTGTAGTGGGCTTCGATCAACGCCCGGCCGGTAGCCCCCAGACCGCGGTACGCGGGAAGATCGCACAAGATCCGATAGGCGCTTTCAGCCAATGCGTCCGCGTCGAAGAAATCCACCAGCCAGCCGTTTTCGCCGTGCCGGATGAACTCCCGCACCGGCGCGGTGTCCGACGCCAGGACTACGCACTCGCACGCCAGCGCGTTCAGCACCGACCAGGAAAGCACAAAGGGCACGGTCAGGTAAATATGCAGATCACTGACCGACAGAATCCGCGCCAACGGCTCCGGCGGCAGCCATCCGGGAAACCGGAAGCGGCGGACATCGGGTTGTTCCGTCCGCATAACATGGTCAAAAAACGTGGGCGCCTGGATATGCTCGAGGTCATTGCCGTAACAGGTCCGTTTACTCCCCACGCAAACAAACAACACGTTGGGCATGCGCGCCGCGAGGCGGTTGGCGGCGCGCACGAAGATATCGAATCCCCGCATCGCCTCGAAACCGCGGGTCACATACGTCACGATCCGGACCTCGTCCGGGATGAGTTCTTCGCCGATGGTTCTCTCCCCCGGCCGGCGCCGCCAGAAGGCCGTATCGATGCCATCGTGAATCACCCGCAACTTGGGTTGGTATTCAAGCGGAAACAAATCGTGTTGCCATTGGGTGGGTGTATATCCCGCGTCGCACGTGTGGAGATCGATCAAGATCGCGGCGTTCCGCATCCGGGAGCGGAGAAAATCGAGAGGCCGGGGAGGGAACTCCGGCCGGAAATCCATATCCGTCCCGCGGGGATGATAGAAATATTCAAACAAATTGAGGAGGGGGGCGCCGTAGAGATCCCGCAACCAGGCCGTGGATACGAATCCGCTATGGCCCACGATCAGATCCGGGCGCAGGCCGGAAGCCGCCACAGACCGCGTCCCCACCAGCACCGGACGGCCTCGCTGGTGAATCTGGAGAATGCGGCCGGTCACCGCCTGCCATTTGCTTTCTTCCCCGGGAAAAAGGCGGAGCGGTCCGGCACTTCGGGCCGAGGGCTGATTGGGCGGCACGGTGACGACGGGCAAGCGGTACACCGCCCAGAGTTCGTTGGCTACTTCGCGGGCGGTGCCGGTCATCCCCGCCAAAAACCGGTACCGCCGGAAAAAGCGCTGGTAACTGATCCGGGCGATGGCCTCGGTGGGCGCGGTCAGGGGGCATTGTTCCTTGGTTTCAATGAGCTGATGCAACCCCTGCTCCCACGACCGGTCTCCCATGACGCGCCCCGTGTAGAGGTCCACAATCTGGATTTTCTGATCCCGGACCAGGTAATCCTTGTCGCGGTGGAAAAGATGAATCGCCGAGAGGGCCTGCTGAATCAGCTCTTCCCGCCAGCGGGTGTTTTTCCACAAGCCGGCCCGCGCGGCGGCCCCCGCGGCCAGCGCCTCTTTCCCGGACTCCGTGAGTTCCAACCTCTTTTGCCCCCGGTCGAGTACGAAGTCCAGCTGCGGTTTCAACATCCGGGCGAGTTCCAAAGCCTCCCGGTACACCTGTTTCTCGTACAGGGTGGGGGCCGGCGAGGAAATGATCAGCGGGGTGCGCGCTTCATCGATCAACACGCTGTCAGCCTCGTCCACCAAGCCGAAACACAAACCCGGCAGGCGAATTGACGATATCGAGATGGATGATGTCGTCGTCTTCGGTCCCCGTGATATGGACCTGCGTTTGGCCCTCCAGGTCGTAAGAAGTTCCCGTGTCATCGGGTTTCATATTATTGAAAACAATCACCGCGTCACCATCGATTTGAAAGGTGACATCATTCGAGATGTCCTCCAACTGGATTTCGAGCACCTCCGCCGCGTCAGCCAGCGCCGTGATGACTGGAAGCGGCCATCCATCCCCGGATAACAACATCCGCGGTTCCAGCGGTTCCAGCCAGACCTTGCGGGGCGGACGGGACCGGCTGCGTCCAGAAAAGGGCCGGTTCCAGGGTTTCAAAAAACGCACCCAACTGCGGGAACGCTGTTTTAAAGAGGGTGAACGCGGAATGGGGGACGGCATGATTTTCTCCTTCAGGCTATGAAAATCACGGCGAGGGGGAAAAGATAAGGGACCGCGGAACCAAAACTCGCTATGTTTCCGGTTTTCCACGCCGCACAGCATTCAAATTAAGTGCAAATTCTTTGCATCCGTTTACTCAGTAGCCTCACTAAAAAACCAACACCCGAATTCCCTCTCCCCCAGGGAGAAGGCCCGGAGTTTTCCTCTTCCTCTGGGAGAGGGGCAGGGTGAGGGTTTTTTTTGGTACAGATGAAACTCCTGTCCCCTCTCATCCCAGAGAGAATGGAATCGATTTTACCCCAGCAAGTACGCACATACCGGATGAACCACAAATAAGTTTAAAATCACATCCTGATCACAATGCCTTTTAGCATCGAACAATGCATGCAATGCGGGAATTGTGAACAACACCGGCAATTCTATTGGAGAGGCTCAAGATCAAGCAATGGAACACGACCCCCGGCCGCCCCACCCCCTTGTAAGCAAGATCAATAGAAACAAACTATTGTAAACTCATCCGGCAAGTGCGTTCTTTTTTTGGATCCCCAGTTCTCTACTCTTGATAAGATCACTGAATGACCAACCCCTGAATTCCCTCTCCCTCTGGGAGAGGGGCACGGTGAGGGTATTTTGGTACAGATGAACCTCCTACCCCCTTTCATTCCAGAGAGAATGGAATCGATTTCCCTCCTTCAGGTGTGCACTTGCCAAATGAACCCAGTTTTTAAAAAATTTGATTTACTATACAACATACCCAACAGCCATTCAAGAGAATTTTTTTGTGCGGTTTTTTTCCGGCCGGCCTCCGGCCTTTCCCCACCCGTCCCGTTCCCCGCACCGGGCGTCTTTCTCTCTCATCTTCACGGGGAAAGTGGAAACCGGACGCGGCATTTCAACCCGGACGGAAGTTTGTAGTCCTTGTTGGGCAATTCCAACCGCACACCGAACGTCCCACTGCCGGGATCGACCACGCGGTCCACCACCGTTACTTGAGCGGGATATTCCCCGCCCACCGGCTCCTCGGGAAACACGTCGGCACGGTCGCCTTCCTGAATCTGTCCCCACCGGCTCACCGGCACGATCAATTCAACATGGAGGGGATCCAACTGAGTCAATTTCAGGATGGGTTGCTCGTTCACCAATTCCCCCGGGGTGAGATACCGCTCCACCACAATACCCGTGAGGGGGCTGCGGACAATCCGCCGGTTGAGAATTTCCTGGGCTTGCTCCCATTCGAGTTCCGCCGCCCGCTTTTGTTCCAACGCGCTGGCCAGTTCATGCTGGGCAATGATCATGTTGGTTTCGGCTTCATCCCGGTCGTAGGTGCGGACGGCCCCTTTCTCGAAGAGCTCTTTCTTCCGGTTGAATTCCCGGGTGGCGAAATCCAGCCGCGCCTTGCGCAACTCGATGGGCGAGTCCATCCGCGCCCGGTGCCGGGTGTGCTCGACCGTGGCCTGCTCGACACGGGTATCCAACCTGGCGAGAATTTGCCCTTTCT
>JABLXU010000077.1 GCA_013177805.1 Candidatus Omnitrophota bacterium | reverse complement strand
GCACGCCCGAGGGACACCCGCAATACGAAATGGCCCGCGAATTGGGCCGCCGCATTGCTTTGGAAGGTTTGCCGGTGATCACCGGCGGCGGGCCGGGCATCATGGAGGCCGCTAACCGCGGGGCGTATGAAGCCCAGGGAATATCGGTAGGAATGAACATCCAACTGCCCATGGAACAGAAACCCAATCCGTACATCACCATGGGCCTCAATTTCCGGTACTTTTTCATCCGCAAAGTGATGCTGGTGAAATATTCGATCGCCTTCGTGATTTTCCCCGGCGGATTCGGGACCATGGACGAACTGTTTGAATCGCTGACTTTGATTCAGACGCACCGCATCCGCGCCTTTCCCGTCGTGCTGTTCGGGACGGAATACTGGAGCGGCTTGGTGGAGTGGCTGCAGAGCAAGGTCCTGGCCGAGCACAACATCTCTCCGCCGGATCTGAATCTCTTTACTCTCACCGACTCGATCGACGAGACACTGGAGATTATCAAGAAATCAGAACAGTATGTGGGGAAGTGAGGAAATAGCCTGGCTTCCAGTCCTGTCCAGTCCCGTTCAATACACCAGCGGTGTCTCCACGGCGGTGGTTCCCGGTTTTAGAGACAGAACCGCTTGCTGGACAATGGCCTTGGTGATGTCCACCTTCTCTGTGTTGTCCGACAACGGAAACGCGCCGTCCACGGCCAGCTCGCCCGCCTGCCGCGCGGCGTCCCCGGTGATCTCCTTCCCCACAAGAAACGCTTCCGTTTTTTTGGCCCGCCAGGGGATGGGCGCCACGCCGCCCAATACAACGCTGGCTTTGGCGCACGCGGTTCCCTGAAACTCGAGCGCCGCCGCCACCGAGGCTAGGGCCCAGTCGAAGCCCTCCCGCTCCCGGAACTTGATATACGTGCTTTTCGCCGCCGTGACGGGGATTTCAATTTCTGTCACGAGTTCCCGGGGTTTCAGGATATTCTCACGGAGCCAATTGACTTGAGGCGAGACAAAGAATTCTTCCAGCGGAATTTGCCGCGCGCCGTCCATACCCTGAATGGTGATTTTCGCTTCCAGCGCGATCAACGCCGGGGCACAATCGGAAGGATGCACGATGAAGCACGGCCCCCCACCGAGAATGGCATGATACGCGTTCCGGCCGGTGAGAGAATAACACATCGAACCGCCCTTCTTCAGGCATTCGATCTGTTCATCGCGGTAGTACCAACAGCGAGGGCGCTGGCAGAGGTTGCCGCCCAGGGTCCCTACGTGGCGGATCTGGGGCGAACCGACCGACGCCGCCGCCTGGGCCAGGACGGTGTACTGTTGCCGGACGGTCTCATGATGGGCGATGTCGCTCAAGGGTGTAACAGCCCCAATTTTGAGCGAACCGCCGGTGTCCTGAATCCCCTTCAGTTCCTCAAGGCGGGATATGGAGACGACCGTTTGCGGTTCGATGAGGTATTCCTTCATTTCACCGATCAGATCCAAACCGCCCGCCCAGATTTTGGCCGAATTGAAATCATCGCCCAGCCGGGAGAGGGCGTCCGCCACCGATTGCGCCTGGATGTATTGGAACTTGTTCATCGGATCAGCCCTTCCTTTCCTTGAGCGCCCGGAGCACTTTGTACGGTGTGATGGGCAAGGACCGCACCGGCACGCCCAGCGCGTTGAACACGGCGCAGCCGACCGCCGCCGCGGTGGGGATGTGCGGCGGCTCGCCCAATCCCTTGGCGCAGCAATTATTCACCGGATCGTACACGTCGATCAGCACCACCTCGATTTCCGGCGTTTGCCAGGGACTGAGGAGTTTGCCGGTTTCCATGCTGGCGTTGAGCGGCCGCCCGGTGAGGTTATCCAGAATCCGGTCTTCGGACAGAGCGTAACTTACACCCATGATCACCCCGCCGCAGATTTGGCTTTCGGCCTGCGCCCGGGCCATGGCAATACCGCAATCCTGCACCGCCACGATCTTCAGGCAACGCACGCGGCCGGTGGCGGTATCGACCTCGACCTCGGCAAACTGCGCGCCCCGCATCTGGGTTCCCAGCGTCACGCCCCGCACGCTGGGCATGGCGGGATTCTGCGCGGTGGCGCTAATGGGATCCACACCCATCAGCGCCGCCGCCTCGCGCCAGGACATGGCCAGCGCGGGATTGTCCATGGCGTACACGACGCCGTTTTGGCACGCCACGTTCTCCACGGCGATGCCCCACTGTTGCGCGGCCAGGGCGAACACGCGCTGCTGGGCTTTGTACGCGGCGCTGCGCACGGCGGGGGCGACATTGGAGGTAGTGACGCTGCCGCTGCTCTCGGGCCCGATCAGTCCCAGTTGAGTGTCGCCCATCAGGATTTTGATGGCCTCCGGCCCGATGCCCAATGTCTCGGCGGCGGTGGCGGCCATGGCGGTGCGGCTGCCGGTACCCAGATCCTGGCAGGCGTTGGCGATCTCCACGCTGCCGTCCGGAAACAAGGTACACCGCGCCATCGCCGCGCCCGGCGAGCCGTAGTAGGGCCACGTGGTGACCGCGCAGCCCACCCCGCGCCGCACCACGCCCGATTGCGAACCGTGTTTCGTGAATTTACCGGTCCAGCCGAAGCGTTCCGCGCCTACTTGCAGCGCGTGCAAGCGGCAATCGAGTTCGCTGGTTTTCACGTTTTTCATGCGCAACTGCACGGGATCGATATCCAGTTTGGCAGCCAGTTCCTCAATGGCCATTTCCAAAGCGAAAGTTCCCTGAGGCCGTCCCGGCGCACGGAAAGCGCGCGAGGCGCCAGCGTTGAGGCGGACGGTGGATTCACTCACCCGGATGTTAGGGCAGTCGTACCCATCATGATACGGAGCGGCATAACTATCGCTGCCAGAATAACCGGTGATGACGGAGATTTTGGCGTCGATGGCTGTCAGAGTTCCGTCGTTTTTGGCTCCGATCCGCACCGTCTGGCGGCTGCCCGGCTTGTTGCCGCTGCGGATCAAATCCTCGTATCGGGTGGCCATGAGTTTAACCGGCCGGCCGGTGTCCTTGGCGATCTGGATGCACTGGGTAAAGAAATCCTCGATCTGCAACTTGCTTCCAAAGCCACCGCCCATGTAGTTCGTGATGACCCGCGTCAGGCTGGCGGAGATACGCGCCGCCGCCGCGCAGGCGGACCGGCTCGACCAAATACCTTGGGTGGAAGTCCAGACCGTCAGTTCGCCGTTGTTCCATTCCACCACGCAGCCGTGGGTTTCGAGGGTACAGTGCGGGGTGACCTGCGTTTCGTACGTGGCCTCGTGGATCCCATCGGCCTGACTGAATCCATTATCCACATTCCCCCGGTTGGCAGGCGGCATTAAGGGAACGCGGCCTTCCTGCAGGCTTTGGGGAGCCAGACCGCCGTGGCCTGCTTCGTCTTCCGGGAGCGCTTCCACCTTGAAGGCCTGCGGAGTGTAACTCACCTGGACCTGGCGCGCCGCGTCCAACGCCTGCTGCGGAGTCTCCGCGGCCACCACGGCGATCAGATGGCCAGTGTACTGGGCGCTGGAAGCGGTTGTGGCGCGGATATCCACCACGCCGGGCATGGCCTTGGCTTCGGTCAGGTCGATGGTCCCGATAGACGCTTTGGCATAGGGGCAAGTCACCAACGCCGCGTGCAGCATGTTGGGACGGTGGATGTCATGGGTGTACTTGGCCTGGCCCGTGACTTTTTCCAATGCGTCCACCCGCGGAATCCGCTTGTCCTTGACGGCTGTGAATTCATGCCCCATTCCCCAGGCGGCCGGTTCGTTGTCGGGGACCGAGATGGTCACGTCCCGGGTCAATCCGTCATGTCCGATGGTAATCGCGACGGTGCGCGCCATGATGTCACCCTCCCATTTTCCGCCGGGCGTTTTCGGCGGCCTTATAGATCTGCGCGTAGGTCCCGCAGCGGCAAATATGCCCCGCGATTCCTTCTTTCACTTCGTCCTGGCCGGCGGCCGGATTGGCGTCCAGCACCGCGGCCATGGACATCACGAAGCCCGGCGTGCAAAACCCGCATTGCATGGCGTCTTCTTCTATGAAAGCCAGTTGCACGGGATGCAACGCCCCCGGCGGCGCCAGGCCCTCGATGGTCACGATCTCCCGTCCCTGCGCCTCGATGGCCAGGGTCATGCAGGCATAGACGGTGCGGCCGTCCAGGTACACGGTGCACCCGCCGCACGCCCCCCGGTCGCAAACCAGCTTGGGTCCAGTAATATCCAAGCGGTGGCGTAGCACTTCGAGCAGGGTTTCGCGTGGTTCCGCCGAAACGTTGTAGGTTTTCCCGTTGACCGTCAATGTCATGGGGACGGCGTCCGGTCCCAGCGCCGGGCCTGTTTCGGCCGCCGAGGCGGATTGTTCCCCGAGGACCACCAGGCCGCCGGAAAGCGAGGCCGCCGCCACGCTGGTCCCGAATCCTTTCATGAATCCCCGGCGGGATACCTGGGTCTTCGCTTCCTCTGGAGGTGATTTCGGCATGATGGACTCCTTTACAAAAAAATGTCGTGCCGCAGGGAACTTGGCTGCCGGCCCGGCATTCCTAATCCATTATCCGGCCCGAATGGGCTTCGAAAATGGAATGAGCGAGTTCGTCGGGCATACAATAGCACAATCTCTTGACTGTTATCCACAAGAAAAAAATCGTGTTTCAGAAACCTAAAGCCACTTCATTCGGATGTCTATGCTCCAATTCTCCGCCCCTCAGCCCGGTTGTTTATCATTGCGATACAAGTTTTTAAAAAAAATCAACAACTTAATTGTAATGATGAGAAAGGGTGGATTTCGTCTGCGCAGGGCCCCCCTCACCCTGGCCTTTTCCTTAAGAGAACAGGAATCGGTTCGTGTTCCCATCCATCCTCCTGCCATGAATGAAGCCTGGAGAGAGTTCTTCATCCGGTTAAATCACCATATAAAAATATGAAATAGGGATTTTATACTTAAAATTTTATACTATAATATAAAAAGAGAAGAAAGAGTATGATTTTTCATAAATTCAAGGACTCAATATGTGTTATTTTTAAGCCAAACACGGCATGGGGATAATTAAGAGTGTGTCACGTATTTATTTTAAATATAGAAAATATTTATTTCCAGCCAAGAGGCTTGGGAGTTCCCGATTTGAAAATGGATCTTTTTGTTGTATTCAGGCCTTGAAACGGGCTCAAGAATGGCCGAAAAATCATTGCTGGATCTGACACGGATCGGCCGGCTGATACGTATTATATGGTTGAGATTCGTATGACCGAGATCGAATGTTGCTACCGGGATTGCTTGAGGGAGAACCAGAAACTGGAGATCGCGGGATCTGGCCGGGAGGGGGAGGTTTTTGTTTGTCCCTGCGAGCGGAAACGGCTGATGGTGTGGCGTGAAATCGAAGGCCGCGCGACACTTTTCCCCATGGGCCAACGTTATCATCCCCGAACCGGCCAAACACTTACGAACGATCCGCCGGTCATCATGCAATTCCGGGGCGAATCCCGGGGCAGCCTGGGCGGTTGGAAATCCATCGTGGATGATCTTCCGGAAATTGCGTACGATCCCTACCCCGTTGCAGGCGTGCCTGGAAACGCCTGCTTGGGAAGTAACATCCTCCAGGTTCCCCCCCCGGTGATCGGAGGCGGTTACCTCGCGCACCGGGCCTTGGATTCGGAAGAGTGGTATTTCTGGTCGATCGCCACGGGAAAGTTGGAACACAAAGTAATGGGTGGTGAAGGATTGGGGCTGGCCGCCGCTCCGATTGGGGAAATCAGCGGTATCGGATTCTTGGTGACGCCGAATGACTTTCATCACTACACCGTGCTGCCCGAATTGGATCCCGATCCCCTTGTCGTCAAGTTGACCTCACCGGCTTGTCCCAACGCTGCCCCGTTGATGACCGCGCAAAACCGGAGTGGAGAAGTTGCATTTGAGTCCCGGAAGGTCTTCATTGCCACTGAAACCGGCCTGCAGTGGTTTGATTTCAATGAATGTCTTGCCTCTGGGCAACCCGCGCGGTTCCGCGAATGCCAGGGATGGACAGGGGATCCCCGGCTGTTCTGGCCGCCAGTCTACTTCCCGGATCCGGACAAACGCGGTTCTGGCGCGGTAGTGACTTTCCACGCGAATGGCTGGGCGTATGTGACTTGGCTGGACAAGCGAGGGGTTCCGGCAGGAGCGGATGCCATCCGCATCGCCGAAGGAAACGGTCACGTGTTGTTGCCTCCGGCCGTGACGCGGGAAGGCTTGTGGTGCCAGGTAACTTCCCCCCAAGTCACACGGATTGGATTGGTTGAAAATCCCGCACAATTGCATAATCCTCCCGTTTGGCAAAATGTCAATTGGCGCTCCCAGGAAACGGAGGCAGACGAACCGGTCAGGGATGAAACCCTGGCCTGGACGCCGTTGGTGGCCGACAGCCAGTACCAGAGCCGGGGGAACGTCCGGGGAACAGGAATCAGCCGGGTGGTGTATTTGAACAACCGGGGACTGGTGTTTCTAGACCGCAACCGGTTGAATCTTGTCCGGGGCCATTCGGCTCTTACCATTCGTTCTGAAACGATGCCGACAAGTTTCAAATCCTGCGCGGCATTTGCGCGCGCCCAGTGGGAACAAATTCTCTTGTTCGATATCCTCACCGCCCGTTTATGCCTTTTTGACGCGCGAACCCGGACGTGGACAGAGCACGCGGCACTCAATCCAACGGTGTTGTCGAATCTCCTGGGCGGTCCGGTTTGGTGCGGGGAGAGTGTGATCTGGCCGACACGCATGGGATTGCATACAATCAAGATTCATGCAAATCACGGGGAGCCCACGGGATGAGCCGAATGGATTCAAGGACTCGCGAGCGTAGTTTGAGTTGGTTTTTAACGATTCTGGCTGGGGGGATGCTCTGTGCGGTTCTTCCAGTGAATCCGCAAGCGGAGCTTTACTCCCGCCGGGTCATTCTATTATGGGATTGTTCCCAGAGCATCGTGAAACGCATTGACCGGGAGACCACTCCGCCGAAAACCGTTTGGATGGCCCGCAACGCAGACCTGGAACGCCTGGAACGGTATGTGTTTGACTTGTTGTTCCGAGACACTCTCCCACCGGTGACCGCCGGAGACCTATTCAGCCAGGACACCAAAACCTCTTCCCCTTCCCTTCCCCTTGCGGATGAAAACACACTGCTGACCGCTTACCTCATCAACAGAGAACGCACCCAGAATTTCTCCATGCAGCGGGAGATCTTGCTTCCCAGTCCGGACCGGGAAGAGCGGCTACGGCATTTTCTTCCCCGCCCGGAGCGGACCGATAAGCAATATCAAGGTCTCGAAACCCATCTCGTGCGCCCCATGGTGGAAGCCGTTTTTGATCCGGAAATCACCGGCCTCCTTGTCCCACACACGGATGAGATCTACCTCATAATGGTCTCGGACGAAGTCGAGGAATCAATGGAGCCTTATACCAACCAAGCGGTCGTAAAAAAACATCTGGAACTAAAAAACCGCCGTCAATATTTATTTACATACGTTGTGAATTGCCAACCCAGCCAGGCCGCCAAAAATCACCAGGTCATAATCACCGTATATCAAATCTTTGACAAACCAATCGCGGCCACGCCCACACCGGCGATCACTGCCACCGTACCCACACCGGTTCCCACGCCCGAACCTGCCGGGGAACCCGGCCCGCCGGCCGAAGCGGTGATCCATGCCGCCATCCCACCCGAAGGCTTAGTGATCAAGAAGAAAGGCGGCCGGTTGGTCTCATCGCCTTTCTTGGTGGAAGTGGAAGACGATCCCTCCCGCGCCGCCCCTTTGCCGGCGCTGGAAGCCAACCTCCTGGATGAAAAGCACCACGTCATCAGCACCGGCCGGTTGGAGTTTCCCAACGCCACCGTTTTGCCCGCGGAAGGCCGCCTGGTGTTCCAACCGATCGCGGGTAAAGAATGGCCGGCATTGGGAAAGATCACGGCACCCTCCCCCGCGGAGGACAATCTGTGGGTGTTAGGAGTAAAACCGGATCAGTTCCCCGCACGATTCCAATCTTATGAATTTCTCAATCTGATACTTGTGTTATTGGGGTTGGTTCTCGCGGGTGCTGGAGGATTGGCCTATGCCCAGTGGCGGTTGGCTCCACCCCGGAAAATACGAGTTCAATTCACTCTGAATCCGAACAGCGCTACCGCGCGCAATTTGAAGCCCTTGATTCTTCCGGCTGATTTACCAGTCATACTGGATGAGAGTGAAGGACCGGATGCTCCCGGTTTCCCTTTCCCATGTGAACCCCTGACCTTGGTCTATGAACGGGGGTGGTTTTCCGGCAAAGTGCGGATCTTCAGTGAGGAAGGATTATTCCGTGATTCCACCTCCCCGGAAGAGGAGTGGGAAGAGGAATCCGGTGGCGGGAGCACCCGGGAGTGGACGATTCCCATCCGACGAGACGAGGGGGGAAGCCGCATGATCGTTCTCCGGGAAACCGACGCCGGCCCCCGGACCTGGGATGTGCGCGTGGAGGCGCGGCCGGAGACCGCCGCGGCGGTCCCAGCGGATTCCGGCAACAGCCTGGAGTCCTGAACGCCTAAAGGAGGCAAAAAACCATGGAAGCAATACTCAATCAGATCCGCCCGTTTTGGGTGACATTGTGGATGATTGGGGGATTGGCGGGGGGATTGTTGATCCTGGAACTGGCACTTCCCCGGGGCCGGGCCGGAGCCAAGGGCACGCCGGAATCACGGGTGTATCTTTGGACAATCAATTTCATCCGGATTCATCTGGCAGCGGGTATCTTCCTGGGACTGTTTGAATATTACCAGTGGTTCAACCAGTTGGGAACCGAAGACCATTTTTATGATTGGTGGCCGATGATGGTGATATACCTGGCGTGCCTGGCCGTTGATTTCGCCATCCTCCGGCTGTTGTTCATGTCCACATACCGGCGGTATCTCCAACCGGCGGACCGCCTGGGGAGAACGGGAGGCCAAGAATCATGGTGACGCCATCGGTGTATATCGGACTGGGCACGTCCGGGACGGAAATCATCCAGGGCGTCCGGCGTTTGTTGTATGATGAATACGGCGTGCCGGGCCTGCCTTGCGTCCGCTTTCTCAGCCTGGAAACCCATACCAATCTGCCCTCCACGGACCAGGATATCTACGTGCGCGATGAAAACTTGGCCTGGCAGCATCTTCAGGTCATTTCCCTGGCCTTGACCCGGATTCAACTGCAGCAACTGCGAAGCAAGATCGCTCCCACCGAACGCGATTATCATCCCGGCTGGGCCGAATGGCTCGATCCCCAAGTGCTCATGGGCAGCGCCTTCACCACCGGCGCGAAGGGTTGGCGGATGGCGGGCCGCTTGTGCCTGTGGGCCAATTGGCGGAACGTATACGAAGGCTTGATCCAAAACATCCAGAGCGCCATCCATGGCCGGGATGAAACCATCACCCTGCTGGAGAGGCATTACGCCACGAAGGGGATCAGCCGGCCGGAAACCGATTTGGTGGAACCGTCCCTCCGGATTTACGTTTGCGGTTCGTTGTGCGGCGGCACTTGTTCCGGCACCTTCTGGGAAATCGGCTATATGGCGCATGAAGCGGTGGCCGACGCGGCCGTGGGGCATGATCCTGACATCCATGGCGTATTCACTGTCGTGGACCGCAAAACCGCCAACAGCCTGCAGAAATCCGACATCGTTTGTTCGATGAATTGTTGGGCGGCGTTGCTGGAATACGACTACTGGGCCAGCGGGGAAAACGCCTACCAAGTCCTGCATCCTTTGGATCCCAACAGCCGGTTCCCAACCGTTCCCAACGATTTCGGGCCATACCAGGTCTTCAACATTATCTCGCCTTCCAACGACAGCGGTTACCGCTCGGTCAGTTGGAACGGCCAAGACTATGACCTGACGCCCTTGCATGTGTCCATCTCCACCTCGCTCTACCTCGATCAGGTGCGCGAGGTGAAAGCCCGCAAGGACGGCGACCGCGCGCAGTACGCCATCACCGGCCAAATCAACCGGAAATCCCCCAATGG
Organism: Candidatus Omnitrophota bacterium; assembly: GCA_013177805.1. Taxonomy (GTDB): domain Bacteria; phylum Hinthialibacterota; class Hinthialibacteria; order Hinthialibacterales; family Hinthialibacteraceae; genus JABLXU01. The sequence continues at coordinate 1,791 of JABLXU010000077.1, read as the reverse complement.
CCTGTACCGCCAGCGTATTCAGACGTACGGATTGTCGGGATTTTATTATCCCAAGTTCATGATCGCCTCGGCGGCCGCCTGCCAGTTGAGCCAAGAACTTGTCGAGCACTGGTGCGGCGAAGGCAACCGGAACAACGCCATGCGCGCCGCCCACCGGGATTGGGACGAAATCTACCACCATATCCGCTCCCAGCTGTTGCGCATCGGGAACATGGACTTTATCGAACACGCCCGCAATCACCTGCAGGATGTCTTCGACGGCCTCGGCCCGAAATCCCTGCATGCCCTGATCCAGTATCTAAAAATGCAGGTCCATGTGCCGGTGTTGCCCGGTTCTCCGCTCCTCGTTGAAGCCCTGCAACCCAACGGCGCGCTGCAACGCCATTTCGAGCAGGAAGCCAATGGCTTGATTACCCAAATGGTGACCGACATCACCAAGAAGGTGGAACAGCACATCAACGCCATCCAGCCCGGAGAGACCACCAGCTTGGACGAAGTCGTGCAATACATTGAGGAATTGGTGCAGCGCCTGCAGGAGACTATCAACGGGCTTCCCGGCGCATCCGGTGTGCGCGCGTTGCACATCCCCTGGAATTCTTTACGGGGGATGTCGTTGCGCTTCGGAGAAATCAGCAAGGACTGGTGGCTGCGGATCACGTTTTCCCGGAACGCGATTCAGAAATATTACTTGGCCAAAGCCATAGAGGACATTCAGACCAATGTCCGGCAACAAATCAACCAGTTGGCCGACCAAGTGATGCGGACTATTTGTGAGAAAGTACAACCGCGGATTCTCGGCGACGCCAGCCTGGGCGGTTTCCAAACTTCCACCCTGTATGATGACATCCGCGAACGGTTGAACCGGCTGCGCAACCGGATCGTGCCCGCCCTGCAGAACCGCTGGCTGGATATCACCCGCGAACGGACCTTCGGCAGCTTGCGCATGGTCACCAGCCGCGAGACCATCGCGCAGGACGCGGAGCTGCTGGCCAACGCCGTACGTTCGCGGTTGCGGCCGGCCGAAATCTACCGCGAGTTGCTCACCGACGGCACGCAGTCCTTGAGCTTTTACCGGTTTCTCTGCCAGGAACCCGGACAGATCGAACAAAAACTGATCCAGTATTATCAACCGGAATGCTGGCGGACGGCCCAGTCGATCAATATTCTCCACCAGTTGGCCACCGACCGGTTCTCCCAGCAAACGTTGGTGGAAACCGCGCGGGGATCGCATCCCTGGTTGCAATTCACCGGCGGCCAGGTCCCGGACAAAGGATGTGATGAACCGGACCTGATCATCGGTCCCCGGGGATCGGAGAACCGGTTGAACCAAATCGTCAACCAAGTGCGCACCCAGGACGAAAACCTGCCTTCGTTTCAGCCCGTGGAGGGCATCCTCGACAATATGGTGGTGTTCTACAACGAGGCGGCCGCGCTCTCGCTTCAGGATTGGCAGCTCGAACCGGTGTTGGACAACCTGCTCAAACACGGAGGGCGGACGGATGCCGACGATCCCGTCATGACGCCGTTCAATAACCATTACACCCACAAATTGGGCAACCTCCGGTACCATCCCAAATTGCGGCGGATGGTCGCGGAACTGAAGTTCTGGATCGAAGCCGCCTCCTTATTCCAGGATCCTATGCTCACCCAGGATTTTCTCTACCTGGATTCTCAAAGCAGGCATCTAACGTATGTCTATACCTCCCATATGGGCCTGCGGGACACGGTGGATCTGACGATGGAAAGCGAGATCGCTGAATTCGCCCGGGCCGATGACGGGGAAGCGGCGCA
>JABLXU010000076.1 GCA_013177805.1 Candidatus Omnitrophota bacterium | reverse complement strand
AAAGGCCATGTAGTTTCCTTACTGCACACGATGCAAAAACTGCCTCATTTGATTCAAAGTTTTTTCCGGCATCCTAAACTAAGCTATATTACAATGTAATGTCGGGATACTTACGTAAGGATTAATAACGCTAGTTTTTACCCGGACCGCGCACTCGTTATTTCCCACATCGCGGATTTGAATGGAAATAGCAAATCGAGTGTCCTGGATGAGTGGCGAAATCCAAAACCGGGCAGCCGTATTATCTTTTCCTGCTGCGCCCGAAATTAAACCCGCTTCCCGGTCGGACATCGATATGGTATATCCCGCATCGAACAAGGCATTGGCCGCCGCGGAGAAGGTTTCGTCAAAACTTGCCAAGACTGTACGGGTCTCAATGGCATTCAATTCCGCTTGCGAATAGTTTTTCCCAGCCGTCGCGCAACCACTCACGAGTTGCGCCAACACGATAAAGCAGACAATGGGCGATTTTGTTTTCATTGGGGTTGTTCCTTTCGATTAGAATTTCGTGGTGCTCAACCGGTAATCCTGGACAATGTCTTGTTCGTCAAAGTAGATGATTAACATGGTGGAACGAGTCGACGAGACCTGTTTTCTTCCCGCTATCCCCGCGAGCAAGACGGTCAGATAACCGCCGCTTTCCGAAATCTCGTTGGCGATCTGGTCGTAGGTCCAGATATCGGTGTTGTTTCGATGCGTGATCAAGTTAGGCGGTCCAAATAGTTCCATCACATCCGCTTGGGTGGTTACTCCCTTCTTTATAAACTCCTTGGTCATTCCAGGAGTTAATGCGCTTTTGGTTAGGTTCTCTTGCTTGGCCGGAGCGGATGCACAACCGCTGAATAGCATTGAAATCAACACCAACGGAATCAATTTGAGATCGATACGATTCATCGATTATTTCTCCTTTACTATTCATAAAAATTTCTTAAATTCTATTATTTTTTTCCTCGATTGTCAATATAAAAATATAAAAATAATGTTTACTTAATTACTAAATATTGTCATTTTCATTTTTGGATTTATAGATAAATGCTTTTTGAACTTCCATTTAAAACAATCTCCCCCCACCTTGCGCAATTCTTCGGACATCCGGAGATATACCGCAAGCCCGTCATGCCCCGCATGGGGACGAAGACCAACTTAAATGTGGCTGGATAACGAGTCGGGGAAGGTGATAATCAACGGAACAAGCAGACCTCTTGCGATTACATCATCCCCCACCCCAATATATGGCTCTCCCCTGGTGTGGGGGTCACGGAGGGCGGAGGGGTGGGCGTGGGCGTAGAGGTGGGTTCTACTCCCTCTTCCGTCGCGAAATGCAGAAAGATGGTGCCTGCTGCCACCGTGTTGACCAGTTCTTTGCTGGAATGGTAATGGCTCAGGTCGCCGGGATAAAACGGATCCCGCGCGCCGGTATTGAAACAGGGAACTGCGTACTCCAGCAGCCAGCGTGAATCTCCCGTGGCCGCGGTACCGAGCGCGAAGGCGTCCGCCGCCAGCAGCATCCAGGCGTTGATTTCATCGCCAGTCACCCCGCTGAACCATGCCCGGTCTCCCTCGCGCGTCATGTGGTTGGCCATGGACCGCAGCACGTGCTCCAGGGCGGGCAGCGCGTCGGGATCCAGGGGAATCCCCGCGTCCCGCGCGGCCAGGATGTACTCACCGTGACTGCGCCCGAACAACGCCGACGGCCAGCTGGCCCGCTCGAAATCACGCTGGTTGAGCATGTACCACCGGGAGGTCCGCCCGGCGGCCCGCAGATACGCGGCATCCCCCGTCAGCCGCCACGCCCACACCAGGATGCGCTGCACGTTGGCGGCGGCCCGCAGCGTGCCCAAGCCGTATCCTTCGCCCGTACCACCGCCCCAGGCTTCTATTATGGTGGGATCGTCCGCCGTGTTGCGGATCCGCCACAGGGTGTTTTCCGCCATTTCGAGGGCTGCCGCGCGGACCACTTCGTCCCCGGTCAGCAAGGCCCAGGCGGCCATGCCAGTGAAGCCGTAATACAGATCGGTATTGGGATTGTTGCAGTTGCGGTGGGGATTGGTCAGTCCGCTCTCGTCGTGCAAACTGTGCCCCCACGCGCCTCCCTCGAACCACGCCCGGCCGGCCATGTAGCCGCTCGCGCGCGAATGGAAGATATCGATATCCGCGAAATGCCGGTTACTCGTCTCCGCCCATTTCCACCAGTTCGCGCCGCCAGTCCGGAGTGCCTGGTGGATGAAGCCCAGCCCCACGTCGTACTTCAAGTTGTAAGGGCTGCGGCCGTCTTCGAAATCCGTGGGCAGGTCGCCGAAATCCATCCATCCGAAAAGATCCCAGCGCTGTTGCGCGTCGTCGATACTGCGGGCGAGGCCATCCCGGTTTTCACGGTTGGGATCGAACTGCGCGTCCAGGTAATCTTCGTACTCCCCATAATATCCACTATACCGGCGCGGCCCGATGTATCCCAACCCATGGGTGGAACGCATCCACGCGAAAGCAGGATACACCACCGTATGATATGGAGGTGAAATGGCGGGATCGAGGCTGATCCATACGTCATGGGTTTTTTGCTCTCCCGCCCGCAACCGGTGATCGATGGCATATTCGCCGGGGAACAATCCGATCTCCAAGCGCCCGCCCCGGGCTCGCAGCGCCTTGGGAAATTGCTCCCGGAACCAGGGAATTTCCACCCGGACGCCGCCCGCCGTCATCACACCATCCGCGTAATTCCCGCTTTCGGCCTCCACGCCGTTCCGCGTCCGGACAAATCCCCGCCGGGTCACGCCCGATTGCATGCGCGGCCCTTGCCCCACGTAAAAGTTCCATTGATCCGTGCCACTCGAATCCTGATAGAGGACTTCCTCCGGTGCGGTGGTTTCCGCAAGTTCGAGAGACCAGGTGATGTCGTCGAACATAACAGTTCCCGGCGAGTTGAGTCCTTGGATCACGGGTTGGCTGTCGCTGACCTCACAGTCACCGTTATCGGCGTTCGGCGCTTCATAGCCCCAAAGCGCCCGGTGGTGATTGACCAGCGTCAACCGCGCGCGGATGTACGGTAATCCCGCGTAAAAATGCAACCGTGCTACCAGATCCAGACCATGAACCGCTTCCGGGGCCCTAACCGTTACCACCGCGCGCAACGGTCCGGCTTCCTCAACTTCCACACTGGCCGGTTGGGGGGGATTATTCCACAATCCCCTGTCGATGCGGACTGCCCCATCCATGCCTATCACATTTCCTAATATTCCACTGTTCCGTTCCACGTGATATCGGCCCGCGCCGGTATCCACGATAAGGCCCTCATCCCCGGAGTTGGTGATCGTAATGGTCCTGGATGGACTTGGCGGAGTTCCTGCTTCCAGCCGGTAGGTTTGCCCCCTTTCGGCCTGAAGATCCACCTGCAACCAGCTGATCGATCCGCCCGGACCGGATCGGGCGGCAGCGCGGATTTGGCTGGGCACCGGTCCGCGCGGATCCAGGACGGTGAAGCGGGACGAATCCCAATCGCCCGGCGGCAGCGGAACCCCTACCGTAATGGGAACCTTGCCGGTTGTTCCGTCAGGCAGCCGGACTTCCAACGGCACGCTCAACGGCCCGGCGGGCGTGGGAGTTCCCGTGGGAACCGGCGTAGGCGCCGGGGTCCGGGTAGGAGCCATAGTCCCGGTAGGAGTAATCCCCGATGTCGGCAGCTGGGTGGGCGTGGGAACCGGCGTTGAGGTCGGCGTAAAGGTGGCGGTTATCGGGGGAGTCGGTGTCGCCGTGGGAGCCGCCCCTCCTTGATGGGGAACCAGCACCAGCCGGTTGCCATCCGGAGAAACCGCGAATTGGGGGACGGTGACGAGGCCGTCCGCGTCCGCGGTTACCGTGCCGGACGCGATGAGCCGATTGTCGCTGACCGTTCGGTTTTCCCAATCGTATGTGGCTCCTGGTGTGATGACGAAACGCTGCACGCGCCGGGGCGTCACGTCCACGGTCTGCGCGCCTTCCAAGGATCGCAGGGCGATTTCCCACCGCGCGGGCGAATCGACGGGCGGGCCGGCCCACGCGTTCCACGACGCCGACCATTCGATATTCATGTTGTATTCACCTGCGGAATCAGGAGGAACGGGGAGGCTGCCGGAGGCATAGGTCAAGGCCGGCAGCGTTTCATCCCGGACCATGCGGAATCCCCAGAACGGACCACTGGCCCTGGGCAGCCATTGCTCTCCAACGGCCGGTCCCAGGCCTGCGAATCCCACCCAGGTGTGATCTTCGTTTACCGTCGCGCCCGAAAAGGCGTGGCGGCCCTGATACAACGGCTCGTAAGCCGGGCGGCCTTGCGATTCCCAGGCGATCACCCGGTCGCGCGTCCCATGGGCCAACGCCACGAAGGCGATATCTTCACCCCGGCGCTGGACCAACGTGGCCTGGTGGTTCTGCCAGTCCCACACGCCCGTCCCGTTGAACCGCGTCAGATGGGCGGCGTACACCCCCCGGTTTTCAATCGGCAGATTCAATGCCACCGCGCCCCATTTAGGCTCCAAGTCGGTCCCCACCCAATCCACCTCGCAGCCCTGGCTGGCCGCGCGGTAGTTGGTCATCGGCTCGCTACAATACACGCCCGCGAATAAGTTGGGATAGCGCAGCGCCAGGGCCAGCGAACCGCTTGCGCCCATGGAATGCCCATAAGCAAAAATCCGCCGGGGATCGATGTCGCTGTACAGGGGATCGCGCAAGATGTCATAAATCGCCCGCTGCAACCGCTCCTCGGTGAAATTCACGATCGGCCCGGTGGTCACAGGCGATCCCCCGTCCCGCCAATAATCATGCGTCGCGCTGTAGCCGTAATACCACGACTGCCGCGGATCGTCGCACCACAACTCTACGCATCCGAAATAATGCGAACCGTCCCCGGCCTCATAACGGCTGCCGTGCCCCTCGATGTGCAGCAGCAACGCGTAAGTTTCGGGGTATTCACCCCCGCATTGTTCCAGTGTCGGATACCCCACGAAATAGTTGTACGCATAGGTTGGCCCATCCGGCGTCTCGTAGGTGGGATTCCAGCGCGCGTAATTCATGAATTGGGTATACACACGCCCCCGCCCGCCCGGCGATTGCCATACCAACACCGGTTCGGGATCAACCGCCGTTTCTGTCACGGGACCGAAAGTATTCCCCGGCCCGAAATCCCGCTGGTTTTCCACCCCATCAAGCACAGTGCTCACGGCATAGTACGACATGCCCCCCTCTTCTACTGTCCACACCAACAAGCCGGTGTCATCCGGCAGCTGCGGCCCTAGCGGCTCAATCACGTAATTGCGCAGCGACCGGTAGCCCCCGTTTTGCTCCGGCGGATAATCCATCCCCCGCATCCGTTCGGTATGATACGCGCTGCTTCCCTCGCTCAACGTAGCCACCAGGGAAGCCTCACCCCGGTTCGCGGCGGTGATCGGTTCCGAGTGCCGGTAAACGCGGTATTGTTCCCCTGAAATCTCACCGCGTTCAGTCCAGGTGAGGAACGTCTGTCCGCTGCGGTGAAAAGCGTTCAATCCGGTGGGCTGCTGCGGCTGCGCGGCAGCCGAAGAAGCCAGAAGAAGGAAGACCGCCGCAGGAAACAGAAATCCCGGCTTCCGGCCGATGCCCCTGCCTTGAGAACCGGAGACGGTTTGATGGGATGGCGCAGGAAGAAACGGATTTCGAAGAGAAAGAGCGGAAGAGACTATCATGGACATGGCCACCGCCTCTCGCAAAAAATGGCGTGAAGACAAATCACGTGAAGACAAATCAAATTTTTATACAACATTTCCGGCACATGCTTTCCGGCACAATGAATGTAAGGTTTATCCTGATACCCATTCAGGAATTGACTTACTTTCTTCCGCAAGGATGACGCTGGAATGCGGATCCCCGTGCGAGAAGCTTAAAATCCTCATTTGTAAGGTTTATTCCATTTTTTCATATCGGATACCAGAATGTCAATCCAATTTTTGTTATAGCCCGCGGAAGTTTAAAATTTGTGATCATTGAGTCATCCAAAAACTTCTCACAGATCTCATTGTGAGATGAGGATGGATGAGAACGCCGGACGATTCCCTCTCCCTCGGGAAAAGGGCCGGGGTGAAGTAAGCCCTGAAAGGGCGAAAGTCACCCTTTCTCCGCACACGGACCAATCATTGTCATTCATTTACCATGACCTTTTAGGATAATTTTGTTGACATGTCCTTTGGGTTCCCATAGAATGGCAGTAATGAGATGGAAATGAAGTGCAGCCAAGTTGATATTTTAACTTGTAAAATGCCTTTTTTTAATTTACGTCGAGGATTCGGAAGGCGTACATAGGTTCTCGGGGTTGCATTCTAGCAAGCAAAGAAGGGGGTGATATGAAACGGCGCCGATTCAGCGGAACCCATCGATTCAAACACCACATTCCGTACCGCCTATCTCGAATCATCACTGCCGATTGTGGAGGATATCACTATGAAAAAACTCATGCCATTGCTTGTCTTGATTTTAGCGTTCAGCGTCCTTTCCGCCGGAGCGCAACCTAAGAAAATCGCGCTCTCCGCCCGGATCTCCTGGGCGCCCGGCAGCGAAGGCAGCACCAATGACCGGGATTTCGCCGTGATGCAGCATTTTTCTATGGACGATGAATATCTCCGGTATATGCTGCAAGAATGGGGGTATTTTCCCATTCTGATGCCCGACTATGTTTTGCAATACATGCTTAACGAAGGCCAGGTTCCTTTCCCCCCCGGCCATGACGCGGATTATGGGCCCTGGGTAGATGACGGGGTATACATGAACTATCCAACCTTCCTTCAGGATGAAGGATACAAACTCCTCTGGAATACGGGGACGTGCTGGTCCACGATCGGCCCGGCGGTGAAAGAACTCCCGGTCCCCGTGATTCAGGGCGAACATGCCAACGTGGGCGCCCGCGCCGACAAACTGGGTTCCACGTATATGTTTGAAGGCAGTCAGAGTGGAGACATTTCCGGGGAAGCCGCCCGATCCATCACCCTCACGGATGCGGGAAAAACGCATGAACTGACCCAGGGGCTGCCGGAGGAAATCGTCGTGTATGGGGATGGGCCTTCGGGACCACCGGCCAACGCGGGCCAAGCCTGGCAGGGCATTTTTGATCTGGTGGACAATGCCGCCGAGGGGACCCAAGTGCTGGCGGTTTGGACCTCTGATCCCAGCAAGGCGGCGCTGGCCGTGGTGGAGAAAGGCGGACTGCTCGCGGATGGCACCCCCGCTCCGGCACGCCGGGTGATGCCGTTCTCGGGAGGCGGCAACGTGCGGCCGGTGAACGAAGCCGGACATCCGGCGGAGTGGGTGGTGATTTATGAGTACATGACTCCGGCGGGCAAGGCGCTGTTACACCGCTGCGTCCAATGGGCGTTGGGGGAGACTCCCACCGCGGTAGCCGACTGGGGCAATCAATAAAATTCCTGAAAGACAAACTTATTGAATCGTTTTCAGACAGAGGGGAGGATTGATAATTCCAGGATCGGCAATCCATCATCAATCCTCCCCCTTGCCTCCGATAAAATATGATTGGATCTCAAGGGGAACTCAGGCATCAGATCCTACCGCCCTTCCCTGCCGCTCGAGGCTCGCGAAACCGCCCAGGCCTGTTCCACCGCGCGGGGCAGGACTTCCACGAACGCCGCGATTTCCGCTTCGGTGTTTCCCTCCCCCAGGGAAATCCGGATGGAGGAAGCCGCCGCTGCATCACTTCGGCCGATAGCCTTAATGACATGGGACGGCGTGGTTTTCCCGGTCGAACAGGCAGAGCCGGTCGCCACGCAGAAGCCCGCTTCGTCTAGCTGCCGGACGAGTTCGCGGCTGTTGATGCCGGGAAGCGAAAAATTCAACGTGCCGGGCAGACAATTCCCGTCCGGACTGTTGCGGACCAAATTCAAATTGAGCCGCTGGAGCCGTTCCCACAATCCGTCCCGCAAGGCGGCGGCGTGCCGGATCCGGCTATTCAATTCGTTCCGGGACAGTTCTGCGGCCATGCCGAGCCCCGCTATACCCGGCACATTCTCCGTTCCACTCCGACGGCCGCCCTCATGACCTCCGCCATGCGCCTGGGGGACAAGTTCCACGCCTTTCCTTACATACAACGCGCCCACTCCCTTGGGACCGTACATCTTATGCCCGGAAAGGGAGAGCAAATCCACTCTGAGTCCCTGAACATCCACTGGTATCTTGCCTACGGCTTGAACCGCGTCGGTATGGAATAAAATCCCCCGTTGGCGGCAGATGTCCGCTAATTCCCGGACCGGCTGAATGCTCCCGGTCTCGTTGTTTGCGGCCATAATCGTCACCAGAGCGGTTTCCGAAGTGATGGCTTTCTCAAGATCGGCAGGATCCACCCGGCCGTAGGCATCGACCGGAAGATAGGTCACGCGGCAATCCCAGTAGTGTTCCAGAAACGCGCACGTTTGCAGGACCGCGGGATGCTCGATCACCGAAGTGACAATATGGCGTTTCCCGGAAGCCATTACCACCCCTTTGATGGCCAGATTGTCTGCCTCGGTCCCGCCGCTGGTGAAGATGATTTCTTCCTCGCGGGCGTTCAGCAGACGGGCCGTCTGCAACCGGGCTTTTTCCACCGCGTAACTCGCGTTGATACCGAGGCGGTAAAGGCAGGACGCGTTGCCGAATTCTTCATGGAAATACGGCTCCATGGCCTCCCTGACGCGGGGATGGACCGGGGTGGTTGCGTTGTGATCGAAATATACCGCCATGGCGGTTTCCTTCCAGGTGAATTTTAACCCGGGAAAAAATCAGGACAGGATATAGGGGAAGTATACCGGGAATGAGGGTCTTTCGGCAACGATGCGCACAATACCCCTGATGGAACCATTGCCCAAGTGAAAGGCCCAAGTGAAAGCCCAGGGTCAGGGAAAAAGAAAATCTTCCCCCCGGACGGCTGTCAATCGTCCCAGGGATCTCATCCGGTAACCATTTCAAGGCGGAAGCATTTCCCGGATGAATTGGAGTACGTAGGGTAAAAGAAGGGCTCCCACGCCACCGTCCGGGCGCCACAGAGCCAGAAGGCTTAATCCATCAACAAGATCGCGGCGGCAACCACAGTAGTGTATCCGCCGGATTTATTAATGGCCGATTGGGTGATGTTGCGGGTGTTGATGATTTTGCCGCTCAGCTTGTACACCTCTTCCTTCTCGTCCCATGATTTGTCTTCATCGAACTCCACGCCAAGGGTGGTGGCCAGCATAGCGGCGGCCAAATCTTCGGCGTAATCGCCGGCTTCCCGCTCATTCATGCCGTAACTGTGATGTTCACTTAAATAGCCGTATTGTTTCTGGTCCGCGGGAACCGCCAAGCCGATGGAGGCGGCCAGTTGACGCCGGGGTTCGTTGGTGGAACACCGGGCCATGACCGCGAAGGTAATAGCGCCGGGGATCAGTTTTTTGATTCCCTTTTCACGGGAAATGATTTTGCATCCCGGGGGAAGTATGCTGGACACGCTGACCAGGTTACAGACCGCGATTCCCGCATCCCGAAGCGCCAGCTCGAATGATCGCAACTCTTCTTTATGGAATCCCACGCCCTTGGTGAAAAACATGTATTTTGGAACGAATTCCATGTGAATACCCCCTTTCTGATACGTTGTGTCATGGACACCCGGGAGGTTGGAGATCCTCGCGCCGGATTCTGGCGGATCGTGGTTGCGCGCCGTTTGAAAAAACGGAGAGAATAGTAGTCACTCAGTCCCGCTTGCGCAAGACCTGAACAGACCATCATGAGCATGATATACCCCAAATAACGTATCAGGCTGATTCCCGGACGACAAGCCGGGTTTCCATGAATTGTCCCAAGGGCTCGATTTTTTCTCCGGCCATCGCCTTGAGCAGCATGCGCATGGCGGTTTTTCCCATGTCATAACGGGGAATGTGCACCGTGGTTAACGGAGGACTGACGATCGTGGCCAGGTCCACATCATCGAAACCCACCACCGCGATATCCCCGGGAATCTTGCGCCCTCCCTCTTGAATCGCCTTATAGGCGCCAAAAGCAATCAAGTCGGAAAAACACATCAGCGCGGTGACTTGGGGATGTTCCTCCAGCAATTTCCGTGCGGCCTCGGTCGCGGAAGCGCAGGAGCCTTTGCACATGATAGCCGGGCAACCGGCCAGATCGATTCCGCTTTCCCGCATGGATTCAGTAAACGCGTTGTACCGGATTTGGGACGTCATGCTGCCGGGATGGCCGTTGACGAATCCAATGCGCTCATGCCCCCGGTTCACCAGATGGGCCACCGCCTGGCGGATCCCATGGACGTTGTCGGGCATGACGAAGGGGATCTCGTACCCCATGTAGCGCCGGTTGATCAGCACACAGGGCGTCGGAAGTCCAGCGATCGTACGGATCAGCTCCTGGGATTCGAAACTGGGCATCAGGATCAAACCCTGCACCCGGAGTGAACGGAACTGTTCGAGAATCGCCTTTTCCCGGGCCCGTTCTTCCTGGCTGTTGCTGAGGAGGATTTGAAACCCGTTCTCATACGCGCAATCCTCCACGCCCCGTAAAATATCCGCCCAGTTGGCGGTTGAAACATTGGGCACCATCACCCCGATGAGGTTGGATTTCATGGATCGCAGGCTGGAAGCGATACGGTCGGGGATGTAATTCATTTCATGGGCGATTTTCAGGATGCGCCGTTGCGTTTCCTTACTGATGCCTCCCCGGTTGTTGAGCGCCCGCGAGACCGTGTTGGCAGTGACGCCGGCGCGCCGGGCGATTTCTTTCAAGGTGACTTTGGCCATCTCGGCACCTCGCCTCTCATCTATATTCGACCAAAAAATCGATATATCCTATTATTTTTGCAAATTACATAATTTAAGTCATTCAAACAAGGAATTTCAGTCATTTCCCCTGAAGCCGGAGCTTGAATTGATTTCACCGGCGAACCGGATACAATGGAAATGATCCGTATCGCATGACTCAGTAAGCTTTATCAGGCACACCCGAAAAGTTTTGTGGATCTGGAATCCAAATTCCGACGTCCAAAACCATCATGGCTCGCAAGGGAAGACGAAAATCAGCCACCACTGATAATTTTGTCTGGTCTCCTCCCCGGGGTTACGTTCCCGAAGAAAAATTGCTCTCCGCGGCGATCAATGCCTGCCGGGAATATTCTTCCAAGGTCCCCACGGCTTGTTCGGCCGTGTTTTACCCCTATACGGAACTCAAGAGCACCCTGCGCATGAAGAAAGAGGCCGTACATATTCGTGTCAGCGATATTCTGCGCGACGCCCCCAAAGAGGTGCTCCAAGCGTTAATCCTGGTGCTGATCGCCCGGGCCTTACGCCGCAAACCCAAAGACGAGGCATTGCGGACCTATAATGAATATATCCACCTCCCGCATGTGGAAGCCTGCCACGCCAAGGCCCGGAGAAAGCGGCGGCGCAAACTGCTGACCGATCCGAAAGGGAAATACCACAATCTGAACAGTTCGTTCAAACGGATCAACCAGCGCTATTTCGCGGGACGGGTGGAAAAACCCATCCTTTCCTGGAGTCCCTCGGCCAGCCGCCGCCAACTCGGATATCATGACTCGCATTTGAACGTGATCGTCATCAGCCGCTGGCTGGACCGGAAAACGGTTCCCCGCTTTTTCGTCGATTTTATCATGTACCATGAATTGCTGCATATCGTGGTGCCGGCGGAATACCGGAATGGGAAACGAATCGTGCACACCCGGGAATTCAAGGCGCGGGAAAAGCAGTTCGACCGGTATGAGGAAGCGATGGCGTGGCTTCGCCGGATCCGGTGATCCCGGGGGAATTCCGCCGGAATGGATCAGGTCCGGTGGTGGACCGATCCCCCCGAAAAAGATTGCACGGCCGATTCCTGGTCTTGGAACACATCGAGGATCTGGTCGATGCGGGTGGCTTCGAAGGTTTGTTTCACGCGGGACTGTGGCCGGAGAAATTTCAAATCCCCTTGTTTTTCGCGCAGGTCATGGGCGAAGGCCACAAAGACTCCCACCGTATAGGAGGAAATCAACGCCACACCCTGCAAATCTAAAATGATTTTGCAGCGGTTCTGCTTAATCAAATCGTTCAATTCCCCCCGCAGCCAGACCGTGTTCTCAAGATCGAGATCACCCTCCAAACGCAAAATGGTCACATCCTGGATGTCGTCCCTCTGAACCGGAATCATGCCTACACTCCTTTCAA
>JABLXU010000075.1 GCA_013177805.1 Candidatus Omnitrophota bacterium | reverse complement strand
CCGCCCGCCTCGTCGCCTTTCATATCCGCGAAATCTTTGGTCGAGGCCGCCCCTAGAATAAACACCCCAAACACGCCGCCCAGCACCCACGGCTCCAGCTCCCACATGTCCCGCACTGCCGTCCACCCCGCCACGACCAACAAGCAACCCCTGGGAATCGCGATGGTCACGTTGGCCAGCCACCACGAACGCTTGGTCCGGAACGGAGGACCGGAATACGCGTAGGTCACCACCGCCGTGAACAGCACAATCCAAAAGAACTGCCATCCCACCGCGAAGGCCGCGGCAAACGATAAAACGTACAAAATCCCGCAGAAAATCAACGCCGCTGGAATGGCAATCCGCCCCGAGGGCAACGGCCGCGCGGGCTTGTTGATCCGGTCGATCTCCAAATCGAAATACTGGTTGATGATATTCGAAGCCGCATTGAGCAGCGCTGCCGACAAGGCCCCCCACCCGATCCGGAGCGCCACATCCCATCCGGTACGGTCCACGGCCCCGCTCAATCCCACCAGAGCGAAGGAGATAAAACCGATGAAAGGCGCCAGCAGCGTAAACGGCCGGCACAATTCCCAATATACCCGCCATGATGATCCGGGCGATCGGCCCTCCGGCCTGGAACTAGATACCGTGTCGGTTCCCATGATGATTCCTTTCTCCAAGCATGCGGGAGACAGAAAGTCGTTTGAATATCCCATCTCTCCCCAAAACCAGTCTAACGGCGGAAACGGAACCGGTTCAAGGACCATTACGTAGTCATATTTTGATGTAAAATCCTTTTTATATGCAATAAATCGTTACTTAATATATCCAAAGGTTATCATAGAGAGCGCTTTCTGTTCGTTTTTGTTTTATTCACCGTACTCTCTGTGCCTCAACGGTGAACCTAAACTGTGGTATTTAAACCCCATTTCTGGCAAAAAAACCACAATGTTTACTTGACTCACCCTGTTACCCCTAAGTATGATTCATACAAGGCCGCGCATCGTGGCATCTCCATCCTGCCCCGGAGGGGAGGTGAAGCAAAGAAAGACCGGGCATCCACTCGAGAACCACAGCCTATTGGCCCCATACCAATTCAAATCTAAAAAAAGAGTTGAGAACAAGGGGGACTATCTCAATGAAAAAAGTAACCATCCTTACCATGGCTTCCTTCCTGATGTTCGGAGCGGTGGCCTCCCAGGCCGCCATCGACAACATCGACATCGGCGGCGACTTTATGCTGGAGTATTTCTTTGGTGAGAACACTGTTGATCTAAATGATGATGTCAAAGACGAAACGGATTTCTTGCGTACGGAGTTCCACCTGTGGTTCCAGGCGGATCTGGACGACAACGTCATGGCCCGCATCAGCCTTGAAGGCGACCGGGCACTGAATCAGTTGCAGCCAGGCCTCAATACCTTGAAAGCGGGGACCTTCGGTGACCTGGAAATCTTCATCGAAGAAGCGTTCATTAAAGTGATGGACATTGGCGGCTACGGTTTCTCGATCTCCGCTGGACGCCAGTTCCTGAACTACGGTGACGATCCCTTGGCCGACAACTTCAACCAGTGGTGGGGACCTGGCTTCATCATCGCGGATTCGATGACCAATGATCCCCTCCTGCTCGCCCAGCTGGGCAGCTACGAGATCGATCCGTTCGACGCGATCGTTCTGTCCTGGGAAAACGAACAGTACCGCTTGGATATTCTGCATGCCCGGGATGTCGAGGATAATTTGGCCGGTCCGACAGGCGTCACCAACGATGATGCCACCCTGTGGGCTATTTATGGTTCTTACTTTGGATTCGAAAACCATCAGATCGATCTGTACGCGACTTTCAACGATCAAAACGGCGGGACTGGAAGCATCGGCTTTGAGGGCGAAAAGTATATCATCGGCGCCCGTGCGGCGGGTGATATCACCGAAGAAATCGCCTATAAGGCAGAAGTGGCCTACCAGTTCGAAGACAACAGCCTGAATTCCAACATGGAAGCGGATGCCTTTGGCGCTCAGGCCGGTATTAACTATCATCCCGGCTTGGAATACAATCCGAACGTCGGCTTCATTTACACCTTCCTGCAACAAGACGGTGATTATTGGAGGGGATTTTCTTCCCCCTTTGAAGGCAAAACCTATGGACTGCTTTTCGAGGGTTTAGCGAAGGTAGTGCCTACCGGTGGTGCGGGCTATGTCGATTTCACCAATATGCACGTGTTCAATGTGAATGGTGGATTTGAACCCATGCAAGATGTGGCCTGGACTTTGGATTTCTATTATTTCCTTCTGGAGGATGATATAAATCTGAATATCAGTGATGATGTCGGATTTGAAATCGATTCCCAAATCGACTATCGGTTCAATGACAATCTGACCACCTTCCTCGGTGGTGGGGTCTACATTCCGGGTGACGCGGTTGATGACTGGCTTGGAACAGATGACGAAGCCTACTTCTTCCGGACCGGCGTGAAGGTAGCCTTCTAAGTTCGAATCCACTGGTATTACCGAAGGGCGGCCAATTGGCCGCCCTTTTCTTTTGTGATTGCTGGTGATTATTGATCCTGACGCAGCACTTTCCCCGCGATTTATTGTCTTCGGGATCCGTCTTGACGCGAACGCGCGAATACGCAAACGCGAACGGATTCCCTCTCCCTCTGGGAGAGGGCCGGGCGGCCTTATCCCTGTGCCACACACCTTACCGTATTTCGCATCCCACCACGCAAAACCACCTAAATTCTCATCCGGGGACGGATCTAACGTGCCTCTCAATGATTCCCCTGAGGTAGCAATCTACACCTCCGTCTGAGGGTGCTGCCATCGGTGAACGCCAGGGTGAGTTCGATTTCCGTCCCTCCGGCGACGTAATCACCCCGGTAGGGATTGGCCGCGAAAAGCCGAAGCGAGTGTGGAGGCGAGAGGGGAATGTTCAACGCGTCCCCGTTCCGGTCCCAGCGCGAAGGGGTATCGTTCCAAGCCGCCACGCGGATTTTCCACAAAGGGCCGGCTTGCGTGCTCCAGGCGTTGGCGGTGGGAGGAAGCCCCGCGCGGCGGATTTCGCGCAGGGTGATGGCTTCGAGCGTCTTCTCCCGGCAATCCGCCCCCATGCGGACGCCGAACTCCAGATCCAGTTCGCCGTCCGGTTCCCACTCCATCCGGCCCAGCATGTCCGTAGTGATTCCCGCGTACCAAACGCGGGTGGAGGTGTCCGGGAGAAAAACCCCATATCCGAAAATCCCCAGCACTGCCAACAGAACGAATACGGTGGCTAGGAATGTTCTTTTGATAGAAATAAAGGTCAATCCCTTCACGACCGGAGGGAGGGTCTCAAATGAAAAATATTGAAACCAGCCTTTCCTCGCCAAAAGGCTCATCAAGAAAATCAAGGATAAACCGGAAAGGCCATACGCCGCCCAGTCCACCGGTTCTGGCTGATAGGTCAATTCCAGAAATCCATCCCGGACCAGAACACTGACGTAGCGGCCCACGTCCAAAGGTTCGTGTGTTTCGATATGTTCCTGGACTGGGATTTCGTACCCATCGAGATACGCGCGCCATTTGCGGTAGCGCGAGATGCCCACCCGCAGCCAGGTTTCCTTTTCCAGTCCTTGGAGGCGGATACCCAGACGGTTAGGTTCTAGAATTTCCACCGTGGCGGTTCCCGGTGAATCACCCAACAAAAAGAGTGGATCGGCGGCGTACTGCCGGTTGCGCAGCAGGCTTATTTCATCGAACCGTTGCAGCCGTTCCCAATCCGGATGGGATTCCAGGTTTTTGGCCAGGCCGCCATAGGCGATGATATATTTCATTGCGGCATACATTGGAGCGGAAAGGTCTGTCCATGCGGCACGGGTGGAAAACGTAGTGGCCGGCATGTAGCGGGGCGGGACGATACCGAAACCATAAACGAACGGTATGGAACTTTCGATGACATTGGCTTGAATGCCAACGCGGGGATACAACAAGGGCAGGAAAAACACCTCGCCGCCCATGCGGTCCGGCTCGAGACGCTGGATTTCCGCCATCGCCAGGTCGAAATCATGGACAAACGGCGGATGGGTGGCGCTGGTGGCGATGGGGAACCGTTCGGTCAAGGCATATTGTTTTTGATAGACGGTTCCCAAGGACCGGCTGAGGGGAAAAACCAGGGTAACGGCCAGAGTCACCCACAGGCCCGCGAACAGGCTGCCGGGAATCCAGGCATACGGCCGATTTTTCGTTGTGGATTGGTCCAGGGCATAAATCCGGTTAAAAAAACGTTCCAGAGCGGGCCAGGCTTGGGCCAGGAGGCTTTGCGACAGTCCTCCGGCCAGGATATAGCCCAACAGTTTGGAATACCCGCCGAATCGGTACAACGGTACGTTCATGATGAGACCCGAAAGGGCCGGAGAAAAGAACCAGGTGTACAGGGTATCCAGATTGAGCAGCAAAAAGGCCCAATACAACAGGGAAAAGGCGGTCACCACCGGTTTGCGGCTATAAATTCCCCATCCGGTTCCCAGGAGGCCGAGATAGGCGAAAAGCGGTGGCGTGTTTTCGAACAAGGTCCCGTCCAGAATCCGCGCGGCGCGCATGGCGGGGGAAATGACCGGCGCACCATAGGGGAGCGTCCATTCGCTGCTGAGAAAGAAGGGAATCAGCCACCAGGCCGCCAACCCCAGCCCTAAAATGGTGAACAATCCATTGCGCATCGCGCGGCGGAGCCAAAGTGAACGGTCTTCGGCCAGAAGAAAGCCGATGCCGGCCATCACCGGCAGAGCCAGGATCAATCCCAGCAAGGCCATGACGTGTGCCAACGGCACGGCCATGACGAGCGCGGCCAATAAAAGCATCCGCTCCCGGCCGGCGGACTGGGTCAAGGTCACGCCAAATAGAGTCACAGTAAGTACAAGCAGCCCCGCGCTAAGGGTCATCGGCCACATGCCCACCGAGAATGCCTGCGCCCAACCGGGCAGGGCGATGGAGCCGGGATCGAGGAGCAGCAAGAACGCGGCCAAGGCTCCTCCCGCGATGCCGAAACAATACCGTCCTACGCCGTAGAGCGATCCCAGTAGAACAAACCAGGCCGTGAAAACGGTGAGGCTGTACGCGGTCTCGCGGTCCAGAACGAAGAACGACAGGATCCGGATCAGGCAATAGAGGATTTCACCGCCGGGGGGATACAGATCATTAAGGGGAACGCCCGCGCCAATAGCCGAGGTCCAGGGCAGCAAGGTTCCGTGTTCCCAGAGGGCACGTTCGGTCAGATCGCAGCGCAACAGGCGGGTGGTGTGATCGATGGTGGAGGGAAAACCATCCCCGAACAGGCCGCCGAACCAATAGAAGGATACGCCGATCAGCACTCCCGGCATGGCGCATTCCTTCAAAATCCCCCGCGCTCGGTTCGGCAAATGATTTCGTATCTCCGATCCCAGACGGTAAAAAAACAAAAACAGCCATACGAGAAATCCGGCAATGGCAAATGACTCAAAAAAACCGGGGAATACATAAAAAACAACCGCCTCCGCCTCCCCGATCTTCCACGCGAGAATGAGCATCAATAAAAACAACAGAAAAAAGAGAATCTCTCCCAGGAGGCAGGAAAACGCGGATTGATTCTTCATACCGGCGGCCGCTCGAGTCGGTTGCGATGTGGATTTCGGCTATTATAGAAAACCGGGGCGCCCCCCGAAAGCGGAACAGACGGGATGATCCATTATCAATCCACCGAAACCCGCTTGCTTGACTGCGCGGGCCCGCCACCTATGATTTCAATGCGAAGGGTGAGGAAAATCAAATACGTGACGGTAAAGTCGTGCCGGAAAGATCGTCGGGGCACATGGCCACGGGCCCCAACTATACTACTGGGCGGATATACCACTCTTTTCTTTCTGAAACGAAAGAAAAAACCCATGCTGACCAAACGCATCATCCCCTGCCTGGACGTTCGTGCCGGGCAGGTCACCAAGGGCGTGGAATTCAAAAACAACATCGACATCGGGGATCCGGTGGCGATGGCCAAGTCCTATTACGACGCAGGCGCGGATGAGATCGTCTTCTACGACATCACCGCCAGCAGCGACCGGCGGGACATCATGATCGATGTGGTCAGCCGCACGGCCGAGGAAATCTTTATCCCCTTTTCGGTGGGAGGAGGATTGCGGACCTACGACGACATGCGGCGGGCGCTTTTGGCCGGAGCCGAAAAGGTGAGCGTCAATTCATCGGCGGTCTTGAATCCCGGCCTCATCGCCCAGGGAGCGAAGGCCTTCGGCCGCCAATGCGTCGTCTTGAGCATGGACGTAAAAAAAGTCACGCCCAGCGCCGCGATCCCCTCCGGATACGAAATCTATATCAACGGGGGCCGGCAACCGATGGGCCTCGACGCGCTGGCTTGGGCCAAGCAAGGGGAGGAACTGGGTGCCGGCGAGCTAGTGGTCAACAGCATTGACGCGGACGGCACGCAAGACGGGTATGAATTGCGCCTGACCCGGATGATCGCTGAGGCGGTGGGTATCCCCGTGATCGCCAGCGGCGGCGGTGGAACACCCCAGCATCTTTATGATGTTTTCACTGAGGGCAAGGCCGACGCCGCCATCGTTGCCTCGATGATTCATTTCGGCACGTATACCATTCCTCAGATCAAACGATATCTGCATGACCGGGGAGTGCCCGTGCGGGAGACCTTTGTTCTTCCCTGAAGACGCCAATACCTTTGGCTAGCCCACGGCCCGCTCCCGTTCAGCCTTTGAATTTCTCAACCGGTGAATGTCGAATTTTGCTGAAGACCTTCCGCCCTTCAATTCATTATCCCAATTGCGTGTCACCTCACTTGCGCATATGGTAGAAAACAACGATCGCTTCTACGAGGGATCTAGAATTCCGAAAACTGGTTCAGGCCCATGAAGCATTTCTTCCGGTCCCGCATTGCCCGGCGCTTTTTCCGGATCGTGATCTGGCTGGCCGTGGGGCTTGCGCTCGTCGTGATGATGATCCCTTGGATTCTCGACATCTCTCCGGTCCGCGGCTGGCTGGAGGCCCAGGCCGGATCCCGCCTGGGCGCGAAGGTCACGTGGCGGTCGATCCATTGGTATTTTCAAGACACGCTTCACCTCTCGCGCGTACAAGTTCAAGCCGGACAATCCGGCCGGCCCTTCACCGCCACGGCGGACACACTTCATTTGTTCAATCTGTTAACCTCCAATCCCCAGGGGGAAATCACCAACGGAGAGATCACTTGGGGAGGCGAGCACATTGCTTCGGCCTCTCAGGTATCTTTGCTCTCGCGGAGCGGATGGAAGAATGCCCGTTTGGAGGCCAATCTCCTTCGCGCCACGCTGCGGATTGCCCCTTTGATCGCGGATTCCCTCCCCGCGGCTGAACCAGCCCCGCCGGTGAATCTCGATTTCCTGGACACCATCCGGTTCACCGATTCCCGCTTGATCCTGCCCGGCTTTCCGGACACCGGCCGCTGGAACGGATCCATACGCTTCTCCACCCGTGAGGAAGTTCTGCTCCACGCGATCATTACCCCGGCTGCCCAATCTGATGGACCTCACGCCGTCATGCAAGCCTCGGTAAAGCCCTCATTGGATGGAATCAACTCCCTTCATCTCCAGATCCGCCGCTTTCCCTTAACGCTTACCGCTCCGCAATCCTTTTCGGCCGTCCTGGATGGAACCGCCGCGCTGCGATCCGCCCCGAACGGCTTGTACCAAGCCGAAGGCCGGATGGCCATACATTCCCTCGTTGCCCCCTGGTCCCCATCCGCTACGGTCATACTTTCTGATGCCACGATACAAGCGGACCTGCGGCTTTCCTCCCGTTTTCAACCCCTCGCCGCCACCGCCGTCGTCGAACATGCCACCTTGGTCATTGACGCTTCCCCGGCCATCGGATCCACCTTCCCGCCAGGTATCTTGACCATGCAATCCGTCATCCGTGACCATCATCTGGAAAACGGTTCCCTGGCCTGGCGCTCGGACCGGATGGATTCGTTCGCTCTGGCGTTTGCCTGTTATCCCCTCATTAGCGACTCCACCATGGAGGGCCGCGTTCAAATCCACGATCAATCCTTCTCCGTTCTGCGTTCATTACTGCCCATTGCGTGGCCGGCGCCTCTCGATACGCTGGAAGGCCGTTTTTCGCTGGACGTCATGGCGCGCGGGCAAGGCACTAAATTGGATCACTACACGGCCACGGCCCGCCTCCAGCAAGGTTTTTACCGTACCGCCTCGGCCGCCATCCAGGAGGTCTCCCTGCGGGCCGTTGCTCAGGGCCGGCCAGCCGTGACCGCTTCAACGCCCCCGACCGATTCCTCGGCGCCGGTGTTCGATTTCAACGCACTTCTGCATGACGCCACCTTTTCAGGAACCGCCAACCTGTTACTGCCCGGCCTCAACGATTCACCCCCTATCGAAACCACCTACACGGGATTTGCCCGCTACAAACCGGCCAACGGCGATTATTCCCTTACGCTGACTCAGGCGGATAGCGGTATCGTCCATTCGGTCAGCGGATGGTTGCGCTCCGGAGGACAATGGCTTCTCGAAGGTTCCCTGCCTCTCGAAACGGGTTTCCCCCCATTGCGGGACGCTTACCTGCCTCCCTGGGCGGCTACCATCGAAGGCATGGGAGAATTGCAGTTCCGCCTGCGTTCCGATGGATCATCTCAGCCCATTAACCTGTCCGCCACCAGTTCCGATTTGTCGCTCTTCTCGCTCTCCGATCCCTTGGAATTCGGCGTGCAACTCCAGAATCTCACCCTGGAGGGACGCGCGCGCCTCGATTCCGCCACTCCCGCTTGGAATGTTGAAATCCGCGGGGTCACACCCTACCTCTCCTACACCGGATACGATTACGAATGGCCCGGAAAGCCCATCCTCCTTGCCGTTACCCAAGCGGCTGACCGTACCGTCTCCATGCGCCTGATTCCCCCCGGCGGCGGCCATCTGCGTCTTGAGGGACGCCCCGGACAAACCCTGCAAATCACTTCGCGCGAACTCAGCCTGGAAGAGTGGGTGTATCCCATCCTCTCGCAATGGTGGAACGACACGGACGCCTCCTCCCTCACCCCCTTTCCCGGATATGGCCGAATGAATTTGGATCTCACTCTGCGCCCCTCGAAAAACGGCTACACCGCGCAAGGTTTGGTGGATTTGCGGATCGGCTCACTCACCCGGGAGGATTTTCTCCACGCGCGGCTGAAGGACGCCCGCGTCTTGTTCCCCATCGGTTATCCCTTTACGTTCGCTAATCTGCCGCGCCCATCGATCGATGTCTCCGCCGCCTCCCTCGTCTGGGACAACGGCGCGTACCAAGACATCGCATTCACGATTCCCATCGCCAAAGAGGCCATCACCCTCCCGACTCCTGTGGTCTTCCCGCTGTTCGGGGGAGAAATTTACCTCGACCACGGGCGGATCACCGCGTGGCAAACGGGCACGCCCCGGCTGGAAGGCCCGATCCGCTTCGACCACCTCTTCCTCTCGCACCTCAGCCGGATAATGCCATTGTTCCCCGCCAAGGGAATCCTGAACGGATTCTTAGATCATATAGTTTATTCCGGTGATCAATTCGAAATGGCCGGACGTTTCGAAGTGGAAGTCTTCGGAGGGAAATTAACGGTATACAACATCTTCCTGCGTCCCGCCTACGGCGGATCGCGCCGGATAGGTTTCGACCTGGACATCGAACGGCTCGACCTGCAGCCATTAATGGAATATTTCAATTTCGGAGAAATGACCGGCGTGGTGTCCGGCCGCATGCGGAAAGTGGAAGTTCTAATGCCGCCCGCCGGATCGGGCGAAATCCCGCTCCCCGTCCGCCTGGATATCGAAATCCACAGTGAGGGCAAGGGAGGATACCTCGGCAAGGAAGCCCTCTCCAAAATTGTGCAGCTGGGCGAATCGTCCAACGTGGCGGTGGCCAACCTGACCCGCAAACGATACGAATATTCCGCTTTGGGATTTAAAGCCTCGCTCGACGGGGATCAATTCCGCCTCACCGGCACCGCCAATGGGGATTATCTCATCGCTCACTCGAAAAAACTCTTCGCCAACACCATCGGCATCCGCCTCGCCGACTCGGGGAAAATCCTCTCGTTCCAGGATTTCTGGAACCGCCTCCTCGCCCAAACCGGCCGCTTCCAATCCGGACACTACCTCACCCCCCGCGTGACCACACAGTGACCTGTCTCCATCAAGCGCGTATCATCACCGCGCCTTTCCCACCGGCGCGGCGGATTGGGCATCCCCCTATCCCATTCCCCTCGGAACAGGGAAAATTTCTAAAAAAACCATGCCTATTCTCCACACCGAAGCCATTACCTTACGGAGGAGGCGCGGCCGGGAAGCCGACGCGCTCGTCACCCTCTTCACCCGGAGGGCAGGCAAGATTATCGCCTCCACCCGCGGCGTCCTGAAAACCACCAGCCGCTACGCGGGTGTCACCCAGCCCTTTAACCACCTCAATGTCATTCTCTACGCCAAGGTCCAGGAGCAGGAAATCTGGACCCTCACCCAGGTTTCCCTCGTGGAATCTTTCGATGCCGTTCAAGGCGATCTCAAGCGGATTGCCTGGGCTTCCTGCCTGGCCGAATGGATCGAAGCTTTCAGCGGCGATTTCGAATCCAACCTGGCCGTCTGGGACCTCCTGCTGGACACCCTCCGCGGCTGGAACCGCCGCGAACCGACGGAAGAAGAATTGATCCAATGCCAATGGCGGCTGCTGGTAAGCGCCGGCCTGCAACCCAATCTCCATCACTGCCATCGCTGCGGGGGCCGGGAATCCTCCGCCTGGTATTATCTACCCGCCGATGGCTGCCTCGCTTGCGCCGCGTGCGTCCATCAAGGACTGCGCCTGGGCCACGGCGCTATCCAAGCCCTCCGCCGGATGACCGGCCCCGCCCCGGCTCCCCTCATCCGCCTCACCCCGCAACAAAAAAATGAAATCCGCCGCCTCCTCCTTACCCACGTTGAGTATCACACCGGCGTCCGGCTCCGATCCCCGCTGTTTTTGGAGCAATTGGATTTTTAGATTCAATTGAGATTCCGGCATCTGTGATTACCAAACCTGCGCCAATGGCATTTACCGGCAAGTTTAGGAATACAAGTTTAGGAATATATTTCAAGGATCAAGGTAATCAATTTCCTTTCCCTTAGGGATAGGGAAAAGGGGAAGAAAGCCTGGAAAGAGAAAAAAATAACGGCTCGCCACGCCATCAGTTCTCCGGTTCCATCATCTATTCCAACATGATATTTTTAGATGAATATAAAACTCAATGAAGCCTAGATTTCTAGAAAAATCCACCTCCGTTCCCTGGATCCCGCTTTATATCGACAATTGTAATATTGTGGACAATAGAGACATCCGATGCTACTGTAACATTTGGTCTTCTCCCATTACAATAAATGGGAGATCAGCGAGTTGAAGAACGTATCCTCCAGGCCCTGCGTAGAACATTCCCGGCATCCGGCGGACCGGGAAGAGGAGCGATTGTGTGATTCACAGAGTATGGCCGGCCGTTGGCTTGATCTTGTTCGTGGCGCTTCCTTCACCGTTTGCGGATGTAATCTATCTAAAAAGCGGTGAAAAAATCGAGGGTGTGGTCCGGGACAGGGGGGGGCGAGAGATCGAAATCGAAACCGCCGGGGGGATTTTTTCGTTCCAACGCGATGCCGTCGCCCGTGTCGAAGCGAGTTCTCCCTTTGCCAACCTGTTGACTAAAGCCCGCAGCGAGGAAATCCGGCAGAACTATACCGAGGCGATCCAACTCTATACGAAGGCCCTTCAAGCCGCCCAGACTCCCGAAGAAAAATCCGAAGCCCAGAAACAGTACGAAGATTCAATCAAGCGGTTTATCGCCAGTTTCTCAACCCACGACCCCCTGACTCAAGGCCTCAAGGACATTCAGGATATCGAGACGGTCAAGCGCCAAATATCCGATCCACGGTTGCTTTCCATGTTACAATCGGCGCGGCTTCAACTGGACAACCAGGTGGTGCGCGCCCATTACGAGGAAGGGAAACGGCTGGAGCTGCGTCAGGAGTACCGGGCGGCCATCGAGCGGTACAAAGTCATTATTGACAAGTATGCCAGCCATCCCCTGGCCCAAAACATCCAGGCCACCCTATCCGGCTTGTATTTGAAATGGGGAGAAAGCGAATACCTGCGCCACAAAGCGGTCACCCCGGAAGCCCAGGAAGCCTTCCTCGGCCTGTTGGAACATTCTCCCAATCATCCCAAGGCCCTGTATTACCTGGGAATCCTGGCGATGGACGAGAAGAATTACGCCCAGGCGGTCCGGTATTTTTCCCAGGTGTATGA
>JABLXU010000074.1 GCA_013177805.1 Candidatus Omnitrophota bacterium | reverse complement strand
GGAAATTGAGGCCCATGGTGATGTACGGATTGGGTTTCTGTTCCATGGGCAGTTGGATGTTCATTCCTACCGATATTCCCTGGGCTTCACACGCCCCGCGGTTAGCGGCCTCCATGATGCCCGGCCCGCCGCCGGTGATCACCGGCAAACCTTCCAAAGCAATGCGGCGGCCCAATTCGCGGGCCATTTCGTATTGCGGGTGTCCCTCGGGCGTGCGCGCCGAGCCGAAGATGGACACCGCGTTCTTCAGCGGATTCAACGCTTCAAACGATTCGGTGAATTCAGCCAGAATCCGGAACACGCGCCAGATATCGTCGATTCCCAGCGCGTCCACGACATATTGCAATTGTTCATTGTATTTTTCCGAGGCGGCCGGAATCATAGGATGAATTTTATTGTTTTTCATACGTGGCTCCCATTTTGGATTCCCCGGGCCAACACCTGCGCATGGCAGTCCGGATTCTTACTATAGTACCTGTGGCCCTTCTGGAGAACCACCGGCGTTTGGTGCACAATAACGCGGGTAGGAAATTGATCCAAGCGGTGGAGCAATGAGGATGGGCGGCATTCAGATCGGCGGGAGAACGGTAGGCGGGGACGCCCCCTGTTTCATCATCGCGGAAGGGGGGTTGAATCACAACGGCGATCCGGTACTGGCGGCCCGGCTCATCGCCGCCGCGGCTGAATGCGGCGCGGATGCCATCAAATTCCAAACCTACACCACGGAAGAACTCTTCCCGCCCGATCACCCCGATTTCACCCGCTTCCAGAAACACCGCTTCCCGCGCGAAACCTATTTGGACCTGCAGCGGACCGCCGCGGACCACGGCATCATTCTGCTTTCCACACCGTTCGATGAAGCCAGCGCCGACCTGCTCGAATCCCTCCCCGTGCCCGCGTTTAAGATCGGCTCCGGCGAATTAACGCATCGGGCCTTCTTGAAATACCTTGCCTCAAAGGGAAAACCGCTGATCCTCTCCACTGGCATGTCCACCTGGGATGAGGTAGACCACGCCGTGCGGGCCATCGAAGAAACCGGCAACTCCGCGCTGGTGTTGCTCCATTGCGTATCCGCCTATCCCTGCCCGCTGGAGGAGGTCAACCTGCGGCGGCTCACCGCCCTTCGTGCGCGCTACCCGTTCCCGGCCGGATTTTCCGACCATACCGAATCCGACGTGGCAGCCGTAGCGGCTGTGGCCCTGGGGGCCTGCGTCATCGAAAAGCATTTCACGCTGTCGCGTCACCTGCCCGGCTGGGACCATTTCTTTTCGTACGATCCGGAACAGATGAAACGCTACGTAAAAGCCATCCGCGACACCGAGAAAGCGCTTGGCGCATCGCACAAGGACATCACCCCGTCCGAGAAGCCGATCGAGCGCATCGCCCGGCGGGCTATCTATGCCCGGGTGCCGCTCAAGGCAGGCGAGTCTATCAACATCCACAACATCATCATCCGCCGTCCCGCCGGCCCTCTCGGCGCCAGCCAGGTGGATTCCATCCTTGGCCGGGTCCTGCTCCACGACCTCCCCGCTGGAACCCCCTTACAACTCAGTGATTTCGAACCCGAGTGAGTTGTTTGTTCTTTCCTTTGATAATGGTTTTAATTTTAATTAAAAAATTTGTTTTAACATCTTTTCTCATCATATTTTCATAATTTGACGACTTCGAAGGTTGTGCCTAAATTCAGGATTGAGATGAGAAATGGAAAGAAGGAATTTTTCCCAGAGGGAAGCCAGAGGAAGATTGTGATACGAATTCAGACGGATACAGGTGACCGCATCAGCATAAAATGATTGAAAGAGGATCCGGGCAACATGACGCGAGTCTGTTTAACTCAAAGAGGATTCACTTTGATTGAATTGTTGATTGTGGTGGCTATTATCGGGGTTCTAGCCGCGATCGCCGTCCCCAATTTCATGAACGCGATGAACCGGGCTAAGATCAGCCGGGCGCAACATGATTTGAAAACCCTGGCGTCCGCGCTGGAAATGTACCGGATCGATCATGGAAATTTTCCCTACGTGCAAGATCAAGGCGGCGTGGAATGGCAAATGCCGGTGGGTTTCCCCCCCAATCACGAGCGGGGACCCGCGGGATTGACCACGCCGGTCGCGTATCTGAACGGCCCCTTATACGACCCGTTCCTGCGTTCCGATTTGGAAATGGACAATGCCGGCAATCCTTGGCTGGGGTATGAACGATGCGGTTTTGGATATGACATGTTCGGCCAGTTCGCGCCCATCAAGCCGGTGCGGGTGCCGGTGGACGCCAACGGTACGCTGGAAGGGACCGCGCCCGATTATAATGAATCCGACCCGCGCCTGGTTCCCCGGGAATACGTGGTCTATAGCGTGGGTCCGGACATGAATCACCGGGTGCTCAATCCGGACGGCAGCATTTTGGTGCGCTCCCGCTTCAGCAAACTCAACCGCTATGATCCCAGCAACGGCCTGTATAGCCAGGGTAACATCGTGCGCTTCCCGGGAGGGCAGACGTTTCCATGAGGGGATGTGTTCTTTGCACGAATCCACGGCACCTCCTCACTCCCGCCTCACCTCATCCAGCTTCGTTCCGTCGCAGTCGTAGAGTTGGATGCTTAACTTCATTTTCCCCAGGGCGTGGGTGGAGCAGCTCAGGCAGGGGTCGAAAGCGCGGATCACCGCCTCCACGCGGTTCAGCATGCCCTCGCTGAGTTTGCGGCCGTCCACGTAATGCCGGGCGACCTGGAAGACACCCCGGTTCATGGCCAGGTTGTTGTGGCCGGTGGCGATGATCAGGTTGGCGTCCCGCATTAAGCCCTCCTCGTCCACTTTGTAATGATGGATGAGGGTGCCGCGCGGCGCTTCGGAGATGCCGATGCCCTCAAAATTGTTCGGTCCGGCGAAGGCGCGCACGTGCTTGCTGAGGATAGCGGGATCATCCAGCAACTGCTGGATGCGCTCCAGGCCGTAGAGGATCTCGATCAGCCGCGCGTAGTGGTATTGGAACGAACTGAGCACCGCCCCGCGGCCCAACGCGCGGAATTCGGCCCATTCCTGGTCGGCGAGTTTGGTGCCGCAACTCTCGATGACGTTGAGGCGCGCCAGCGGCCCCACGCGGTACATGCCATCTGGATAGCCGTACGGTTTGAAATAGGGGAACTTCAGATACGACCACGGTTCCACAGCCTCGGCGATGTAATCCATGTACTTGTCGAGATTCACCTTGTCGGCGACGATGCGGCCCGAGGCGTCCACGAAGCGCAAGGTTCCATCGTAATGCGCCAGTTCTTTGTTTGGATTGACCATCCCCATAAAAAGGGAAGGGAAGTTGGCAAAGGTGCGGATCTCCTCCTGATAATCATCCAATCCCCGTTTGAACCAGTCCAGCGTGCGCTTGATGATGTTCATCCCTTCGGGCAATTTCGCCAGGATTTTATCGCGCAGATCAGACGATAACGGTTCGTTTACGCCGCCGGGCACCACCCAGGCCGGATGAATGCGCTTGCCGCCCAGACTCTCGATGATCTGTTGCCCGAGCTGCCGCAGGCGGATGCCGTCCCGGGCGAGCTGGGGATGCTTTTCCGCCAGCCCGAACAGGTTCCGCCGCGCGGGATCGGCGTCCATGCCCAACAGCAAATCCGGCGAGGAGAGATGAAAAAAACTCAGCGCGTGCGATTGCACCAGTTGGGCCAGATTCATGATCCGGCGCAGGTTGGCGGCGGTTTCGGGAATCCGCACGGCCAGAATCGCGTCGCAGGCCTTGGCCGAAGCGATCAAATGGCTGACCGGACAAATCCCGCAAATGCGCGCCATGAGCGAGGGCATTTCATAAAACGGCCGCCCCTCGCAAAGTTTCTCGAATCCCCGGAATTGCGTGACATGAAAAAAGGCCTGGTTCACCCGTCCGCGGTCATCCAAATGAATGGTGATCTTGCCGTGCCCCTCGATGCGGGTGACTGGATCGATGACTAATTGTTTGGCCATGCTCTCGTTACTCCTACACGCCTCTCCTACGCGCCGAACCGGGTCTGTTCCGTTACGTCGGGAACGCGGCCTTCCAACAGTTCCGTCAAGACATAATAAATGACATCGGCCGAAGGCGGGCACCCAGGCACGAATACATCCACCGGCACGGCCTCGTGGATGGGCCGCGCGCAGGGCAGCAGATCGGGTATTTCCGGCCCGCCCGTGCTGGGGATTTGATTCTTGATGGCGGTGTGTTCAAGATACGCCCGGTCCAGCACCGCTTCGATCCCGAACGGATTGCGCATGGCGGGGATGTTGGCCATCACCGCGCAATCGCCCAAGGCCACCAGCACTTTCGCGCGTTCCCGGATCGTCCGGATTTTCTGAAGATCGTCCTCGCTGCTGACCGCCCCTTCCACCAGGGCCAGGTCAACCTCCTCGGGAAACTCCTTCCGGTCCACCAGCGGGCTGTACACCACTTCCACGCGGTCCGCGAGTTCGAGCAGCCGTTCGTCCATGTCCAGGATCGACATATGGCAGCCCGAGCATCCGTCCAGCCATGTGGTCGCGACACGTATTTTATTCATTGCTTGCCCTCCCGCATTAACGTCAGATAGGGCAGGAACTGGTGCCGTTTCGCCATCTCCGACGAAGATTTGCCTTTTTCAAACAACGCGCCCGTGGGGCACACGTGGACGCACTTCCCGCAACTGGTGCAGGTCTCCGATTCGCCCCAGGGCTGATTGAGATCGCTGATCACGCACGCCTCGATGCCCCGGCCCATGATGTCCCACGTGTGCGCGCCCTCGATTTCATCGCAAACCCGCACGCACCGGGTGCAGAGGATGCAGCGGTTGTGATCGATCACGAAGCGGTCATGCGTGGCGTCCACCTGAAACCGCGGAAAGCGGTAGGGAACCTGGATATGCGTCAGCCCCAGCTTCTGAGCCAGCGACTGCAGTTCGCAGTGCCCGTTTGAAACGCATATGGAACAGATGTGGTTGCGTTCGGAAAAGATCAGTTCCAAAATCATCCGGCGGTACTTGGCCAGCCGTTCCGATTGCGTGATCACATCCATCCCTTCCTCGACGTGGGTCATGCAGGCCGGCAACAGTTTGGAACTGCCCCGCAATTCCACCATGCACAAGCGGCACGCGCCCACCGCGGACAGGCCCTCCAAGTAGCACAGCGAGGGGATGAAAATGTTGTTGTCTCGCGCGACTTGCAGGATCGTTTCATCCTCGCGGGCGCTGACGTCGCGGCCGTCGATCTTCAAGGTTTTTATGCGGACTTGCGCAGTCATGAGTAGGGCTCCCTCTCGCTTTAACTCCGCGCGTGAGATTCGGCGCGCAGCAGCGATTCGTATTCGTGCCGGAAATACCGCAACGTGCTCAGGACCGGATTGGGGGCTGTCTGACCCAACCCGCACAGGCTGGTTTTCTTCACCAGGTCGCACAGATCTTCGAGCAGCGCCAAGTCGTTACGCGTGGCCTTCTGTTTCGCGATTTTCTCCAAAAGCCGGTGCATCTGATCCGTGCCCACCCGGCAGGGGACACATTTCCCGCACGATTCGGACACGCAGAATTCCATGAAATATTTAGCCACATCCACCATGCTGGAGGTCTCATCGATGACGATCATGCCCCCCGAACCCATGATCGACCCTAACTCGCTCAGCGAATCGTAATCCACCGGCATGTCCAGATATTTTTCGGGTATACAGCCGCCCGAAGGGCCGCCGGTCTGGATGGCCTTGAATTGCTTGCCCTCCGGAATGCCACCCCCGATCTCGAACACGATCTCCCGCAGCGTGGTTCCCATCGGCACTTCGATCAGACCGGTGTGCTTGACCTGGCCGGCCAGCGCGAACACCTTGGTTCCCTTGCTCTTTTCCGTGCCGATTCCCGCGAACCAGGCCGATCCCTTGCGGATGATGGGCGCGATGTTGGCGAATGTCTCCACGTTGTTGATCAGCGTGGGGCAGCCCCACAAGCCGTACTGGGCAGGGTAGGGAGGACGGGGACGCGGCGAACCCCGCAATCCCTCGATCGAGGCCAATAGCGCGGTCTCTTCCCCGCAGACGAAGGCCCCCGCGCCCAGGCGGACATCGACATGAAAATGAAAGGGCGTACCCAAAATATTATTCCCCAGGAGGCCCAACCGCTGCGCCTGGCGGATCGCGTTGCGCAGCCGCTTGATGGCCAGCGGATATTCCGCCCGCACATACACGTACCCTTCCTGCGCCCCTACGGCGTAGGCGGCGATGATCATGCCTTCCAGCACCCGGTGCGGATCGCTCTCCAACACGCTGCGGTCCATGAAAGCGCCGGGATCGCCCTCGTCGCCATTGCACACCACATATTTCTTAGCGCCCACGGCCTTCGCGACCGTGCTCCACTTCAGGCCGGTGGGATACCCCGCTCCCCCCCGCCCGCGCAGACCGCTATGGACGATTTCCTCGATCACCTCCGCCGGAGTCATGTCGGTCAGCGCCTGAATCAAAGCGGCGTATCCGCCCAGCGCGATGGCGTCTTCCACGCGTTCCGGATCGATCAAGCCGGAATTCTCCAGGACAATTTTTTTCTGCTTGGTGAAAAAAGGCAGGTCGCTGGGGCATAACAAATCCGCGACGGGTTCCTTGCCCATTTGACCAATAATCCGGGGCGCGTCTTCCGCCTTGACCTTCTTGTAAAGCCTCTGGGTGGGATGATCGCCGTCCGACTCGACAACCACCAAGGGGCCTTCCGAACACAATCCCAGGCACCCGACGCCCCGGACGGTGCATTCTTTTTCCAATCCCCGGGCCCGTACTTGCTCAAACAACATGTTCTTGACTTGGTCGCTTTGCATGGAATGGCAAGCGGCGGCCGTGCACACGCATACATGGTACGGGGTTTTATGCCGGACTTTTTGCTGATTCACCGCGATCGTCTGAATTTCTTCAGGTGTCATGATTCATCCACCTCTGCATGCGATTCACCACGTCCGCCGGTGTCAGATTGCCGGCCACCTCACCGTCGAATACGGCCACCGGCGCCAAGCCGCAAGCTCCCACGCACCGCGCCGAGAGCAACGAGA
Organism: Candidatus Omnitrophota bacterium; assembly: GCA_013177805.1. Taxonomy (GTDB): domain Bacteria; phylum Hinthialibacterota; class Hinthialibacteria; order Hinthialibacterales; family Hinthialibacteraceae; genus JABLXU01. Next base: position 7,063 of record JABLXU010000074.1, on the reverse strand, counting down.
CCTTGTTATCCGGCGTGGTTTCTCCCAACTGGAGTCTCATGTGATCCTGCACCGCTTTCAGGATTTCGGGAACCCCCTTGATGAAACACGCGGTTCCCGTACAAAGAACACATGTGTGCTCACCAGGCGGCTTCAGGTTAAAAAAATGATAAAACGTAGCGACCCCGTACACTTGGCTCAAAGGCACCCGCAAGGCCGCCGCGATATAATGAAACGCGGTCTCATCCAGATAACCGAACACTTCCTGCACCGTGTGCAAGGTTTCAATCAACGAATGCGCCTTGAATCCATGCTTGCGCATGGCTGCGGTCACCATTTTCCATCGATTGTCCTCCGACGGAGGGGAGGGCTGATTAAAGTCCATCCTCATGGGGAACTCCTTTCCACACCATTCATCCGCACAAATCGGATTAAGACAATAACTGACCCATCAGCAAGAAGAGGATTGGAAGATCAGGAGACCAGTTGGAAGACACAGTGAAACCATCCCACCGTGTTTTTGGATAGGGCGAGCAGCACAAAGCGCACACATGACCACACCTGGTGAAGGAACTCTGGCGGTATAGATAGATGAATAATAATCCAAAGGATGTTGATTTATTTTATAAAGAAACACTTTTTCTTTTACACACCTTTGCGGAATAGTTGACCAATTATGAAATTATTACCTGATATGCATAGACTTATAATGCAAAACGATCCTTGCGCACCGCATCTTTATCCCATGAATCGGCTCTTTTGGATTGAGAATATGGTTAGAATTGTATCCAATCATGGCAGAGAGGCAATCGGTTCAGATCGATTTCAAGAAAAATTTTGAATTTTTATCCTGCCATTCTTGGGTATTTTCAGCGTCACGCGGGTAGAGTATTCCTGCAATTTGAATCACTGGTTATCCGTATACAGAATTTTCTCAGTGTTTTATTCTTCTTCACGGGCATGTATATGGCGGTTAAAACTAAATCCTTCCTCTTTCCTCTCCTTCTGGGGGAGGATCTAAGAAAAGGAGGCAAGTTTCCTCATGAATCCGGACACATTCGAAGTCGTGGAGAAAACCGTTAAACCGTTAATGGTGGCCAGCATACGCTTCAAGGGGAAATACGGCGATTGCTCTAAGGCCTTCTCTCAATTGGGACGAAGCATGGGAAGGCGGATCGCTGGACACTTTTTCAATCTCTATTACGACAAAGGCTACCAAGAAAATGACGCGGACATCGAGTCCTGCGTCCCCATCAGCCGGCCGGTCGAGATCGAAGGGATCCCCATCCGGACCTTGCCGGCAATCCACTGCCTCAGCCTGCTGCACCGGGGGCCCTACGACGAGGTGGGCCCCACCTATGAGAAACTCAGGGCCTGCGCCCGGGAGAAAAACCTGAAACTCACCATTCCCTGCCGGGAGATCTACCTGAAAGGCCCAGGCATGTTCTTCAAGGGCAACCCCAAGAAGTACCTCACAGAAGTCCAAATCCCGATCGCGGAGGCGTAAAGACGCAGCCTGCTCCGTTTTCAAATCATTGCACTTTCGACAAAAACTACGGCTTAGAACGGATTCACCCCGCCCAGCGGTCGTACATGACAATCGATTCCAACGGAAGGCGGTCCTTGGGCAGCGGTTCATCCGCGGGATAACCCACGAGCAACAATTCCACTACACGGACGGCTTTGGGGATACGGAGCAACTCTTTCACCTGATCCTCATCAAATGCGCCGATCCAGCAGGTCCCCAGGCCTTCCTCAACGGCCTGCAAGGCAATGTGCTCGATGGCGATGGCGACATCGATGGGATAACATAGTTGACCGCAGGACATGACATGATTGTCGGTCACCGCGCAACAAGCCAGGATCACAGGCGCTTCTTCCACGAACGTTTGATGCTTGGCGGCCCGCATGAGCGCCCGGCGGGTTTGTGAGTCCCGAACAACCACAAACCGCCATTCCTGCCGGTTGCTAGCCGAAGGCGCCAGACGCGCTGCTTCCAACAGCCGCAAGAGTTTTTCTTCTTCCACGGGACGGGATTGATAACGCCGCACACTGTACCGTGCTTGAATCGCCTCGAAAACATTCATGGCTTCACCTCGGAAGAATGAATCATGGACGCACAAACCATTGTAATGGAGTCATCCGTTAAAACTGAAGTGGCTCTTTGTGAACAGGGAAGGGGCCATTCACCTCATCCAAGAACCGGATAGGCTTTTGATTCTCATCGATCAAAACCATACGGATTTTGCGGATGGAATCCTGGATTTGTTGTAATGCCTCATCGCCCGCGTTCATCTGTTCCTCAGAAAAAAAGACCAACGTGAAATGATGGATCGGAGTGGGAAGAAAGGGAATCACCTGGGACGGTCTGGATTTCTCTTGGGCGAGTTCCATGATCAGGGGGATGGCTAACAGATGCTCCACCACCTGGCCATCAGGCCGGGTGATTTTATAGATCTCATTATCGGCATCAAAATATTGAAAGCCTATGCCGCCTTCTTGAGGAATTCCCAGATTGGCATAGTTCAGAAATCCCGGCCGATTCGGAGGAAGAAAGACCTCCAAATGCTGATTAAAAACCACGCCGTTCCGGACATCCACCACCGGTCCTCCACACGAGGTCAGGCTCCAACAGGCTGTGTACATAAAAGAAGCGCCGGGAGGCAATTCCACTCGCCCCAGCGTGTACGTGGCCCGCATGGATTTGGCTACATCCGTCTGATTGAACCGCAGTTTCCCATTCTGGATATATTCTCCGGCGCCTTGGATATGCAGGAGCAGGTTGTCCGAAACCGGTTCGGGGTGCCTGCCGGGGAACGAAAATTCCACCGCGCAAACCGTACCTCCCTGGATGGCAGCGTGGTGGATCAAATTCTGAAAGGCGAACCAATATTTCTCGTTCGTCAGTTTGACCGCGCCGATCCGGTGGGCGTTTTTGGCGAGAAACAGGGAATGCTCGGGCAGAACGGCGAATTGGGGATTATCCACCAGACCGAGTGTGATTTCATAAGGCTTGGCGCCGCCTGTGGCAGTGTAGGGCGAATAGAAATAAAGATTCATGTTCGGCATGCCGCTTTGCGCGAACTCCGTGTTAATCGAAACCACTTCCGCCGGGTAAAACCCTGCCGGAGAACCGCCCGCATTGGTAATTGTGGTACTCACGCTGAGAATGGACTCCAATCTTCCGATGGCAAATTTCCGTATGACCGACAGTTGGCCTTCATACGTTGAATGGATGGTCACTTGAAGATTTGGGTCCGACTCAGCCGAAGAGGCTATCGTTTCCAAACTCACGCACGGGATGGCGGCCGTGGAGGAAAGGGGATGGCTGGCATAAAGAACCAGAGACGCTCCCGGCCAGGAATCCGGAGGCACTTCCATCTCCGGGGTTGGCCACAGGAGAGGTTCGGTTTGGGCATAAAGTTGCTGTATCCGGCCCGCCTTGGAAGGATCGATCACGGCATGAATCCAGTTATTGCGCAAGATAATGGCTCCCGTGACCGGTTTGATTTCCAATGGCGCGGCCGGGGAATTTCCGGCACATGCCCATCCTGGCAAACCCGTGATTCCAATCAGAAAAATTCCTATCCACGCACCGGCAGTCCCATATGAAAATCCTGGCAGATGGCCTAACCGTCCCAACACCCTCATCGTGATTCTCCTGGTATAAATACGGGTCCTAAAGCGCAAACACGTAACTTCAACGAACGAAAGGGAAAGGGATAACCTTCCCAAGCCCTGAGGGATGGTAGTCGAAGGGCATAACCAAATGAAGTGATTCAAAGCGATTTTGCGCCAATCACATAATCGCATAATAAATATTATGTAAACTAATTATATGAGCAAACCAACCCATCCAGTCTCGAGTAGTTACGAGACACATGCCGTAACATGGTCCGCCAGACGATCTTTATTGGGGATGAAAAGCACCAATCGGACGGTGAATGATCAAATGCCATAAAGGATGGTTTGAAAGTTACCGCTGGGAATGGTATGCCGCGTGGGAATATTGGGAATATGGTTTTCAAATTTTTTTGAGAACCGCGTTCACTTTTTCTTTGAGTTCGGCGATATCGTCTTCGATGCGGTCTAACTTGGCGGAGGTCTCTTTCATATAGGCCATGATCATGGCGATTTTTTGTTCAGTGGATTCAGGCTCATAACCCGGCTTGGGATTAGTGGAGGTGGCATCGGCTTGCAGTGGAGTCTTGGAACGATAACTATAAAACAGCTTTTTGGCTTCCTCTTTGTTGAATCCCCACTTGTTTTTCTTCATCATGGCGAATATCTCCCGGGGATTGATGATTGCGGCGGCCCTTTCGAGGGCTGTATCGAGTTGCCGCTGAAGCATTTCAACCGAGCCAGCCAAATCGGCCAACCGAGTGTTCATCCGGACAAGATCCGTCGGGCATTCGATGAAGGGTGCTACAGCGTCACGGCTTGGCCAAATGGTCATGGTTGTGTTCCCGGCTCACATAAAATGAATATTTCTCCAACCATGCACGAAAAAAAGAATCCTTCCCTGACTGAAGACAGAAATCCTGCCCGCGGAGAAGATATGGTTGAATCTTCTTCTGCAAGGAATCTTCATCCAAAATGAATCAACAATGAATCAACAGGAGATCAATAGGCCAAGCGGCGCAGTTTTTCAATCCGTTGACGTGCGAATTCGGCATAGGTGCTGGAAGAGTCACGGTCCACATATTTTTCGTACAATTCCACGGAAGCTTTATAGTTACCCAGTTTTTCCTGCAAAAGAGCCAGATTGAAAAAGGCATCGTCATTGGTTTTCAGATCAACGGCTTTTTGATAAGCCTGCAGCGCCTCAGCGCTTTTATGGTTTTGTTCGAGCGTAACGCCTAAGTCATTAAAAGCTTTGGCGTAATCCGGTTTGAGTTCAACCGCTTTGCGAAAGGCTTGTTCCGATTCGTCCAACTGGCCCAACTGAAATGAGGCATAACCGTATTCGTACCAGAGTTCAGCATAGCCGGGATGCGTCTCCAGTGATTGTTTGAAGAGAGATTGCGCTTGGGTCCAATTTCCCTGGGCGCCGGCTTCCCGTCCCTGCTTTATGATTGATTCCAGTTCGGGTTGAGGCAAAACCGGCGGAGTTGGGGGACGCGAGAGAGGTAGCATACTTGAATCGCTCTTACCGGCCGGAGGTACGGTGATTACCGGGGGGGATGCCGGTTCTTCCGGAGACGCCGAAGGTTCAATCACGGAGGCAGGCGTACTCACCGATCCTGCCTCGGATTCTGGCGCTTCCGGCTCAGGTGTCTCGGCAAATGTTACAGAAGTCCTGTCTGCCGCAGGGATTTCGGCTTTTGCTTCAGGCGAAACCGTCTCTACGGTGGGTTCGGAAACGAGCGTCTTCGCAGGTGGAGGGGCAAGAACAGTGGGGTCCGGTTGTCCTTCCCGCGCCGGCTGCGCGCCATATCCCTGGGTGATCAGTTGTTGCCGGAACACCTGCGCTTCGCGGAAACCCGGACTCAATTTCAAGGCTTGATTCAAGGATTCCATGGCTTGTTCCGCTTGGTTGAGACGGTTCTGAACTTGTGCGAGCCGGTAATACACCCGGGGCCGGGGAGAAATTCCCAATGAAGTCTGAAATTCGGCCGCGGCGGCTTCAAATTCACCTTTTTTAAGAAATTCTTCCCCCCGGTAATAATGATCCAATGCCTGCTTGATTTCTTCTTTGAACGCCACAGGGGTTTGCGCGCTTTGGCATGAGATCAGCAATCCGCCGAGGGCGGAGATCACCAGACACCATGGCAACCACAGAAACAATATTCTCATATTTGTTTTTTCCACCTCGCGAATCCGGTTTCTGGAACGAGTTCATTCCAGGATGGATTGGGACTCCACCATGTCCCAAGAAAAATCAGAATATCCGAATTGCCGCAAATAAACGGATAACACGGAAATCGAAATCCATTAAATCACATTCGCCAACCCTGCGCAACAATCCTGCTGGAGGATTCAGGTCAGGGGTCGTTACACCCCCCCTTTTTTTCACGTAAGATAGAGAGGTTCGGTAGTTATTTTGGTTCATCTGGCTGACGGATTTTTTCATTTCCTGAAACGGGACCGGTTGACATGCCGATCGGTCCGAGCCAGTTTGAAATGCGAACTGGGTACTTTTGGACATTTGGCATTCGGAAAATAGTAGAGATATTATGGCCAGGGGAAATAGAACTCATGCCCGACACTACCCGGCGTAAACAAATCGAAAAGAAGTTGACTGGCCTACTTCGGGTCATGCAAAAAAATGTCCTGGCCGATCCCCGCCTTAAAAAAATGGTTGAGATTCTCCGGAAATCGTATTACGAGGACAAGCAGGAATTTTTGCGCGCTTTGGGAGTAGCCGCACCTCCGCCCGCGTCAGTCTCTTCACCGTCCCTTCCCTCCTCTCGCATTCCCCGCCTTCTGTTATTATTGAATATGTTGTCATCCAAGCGGCGGGTTCCGATCTCTTCTCCTAACTTCCGGAAAGGAAGTAGATCCGAGCGCGATTTTTGCAAAAAAGAGATCGAATTCCTGGAAAGACAAATTCAGCAAGCCCAAGAAATTCTGGCCCATATGAAATCCGAGGCAACCGCCGTGGCGCGGCGCCAGGGGATTTACGCGAATCCGGTCGAGCGGCTCAAGGCGGAGCGTTTGCTCCGTGAGATTCCTTCCTTGATCCACCAGTGGAGTACGCGGAAGAGTCTTTTGGAACAATATCTGGCTGAAAATCCAGTGCTCCCGGGAGACGTGAAATGAGGGCGGTTATCCAACGCGTATCCCAGGCCGAAGTGCGGGTGGATGGTAACGTGACTGGGCGCATCGGCCGGGGATTTTTGATCTTACTCGGTGTGGCGGTTGGAGATACGGACATAGACCTAAACTGGATGGTAGAGAAAGTCATCCACCTGCGGATTTTCCCCAATGAGGAGGGGAAATTTGACCGTTCCCTGCTCGATATTCACGGTCAAGTACTGCTGGTATCGCAATTCACGTTATTCGGCGATTGCCGTAAAGGCCGACGGCCAGGTTTTACAGACGCCGCGCCGCCTGAAATCGCGGAACCCGTATTCAAACGGGC
>JABLXU010000073.1 GCA_013177805.1 Candidatus Omnitrophota bacterium | reverse complement strand
CCCCTCTCCCCCCTGGAACTTTCCCTCCCTCTCCCCCCAGGAAACTTCACCCCCTCTCCCCCCAGGAGAGGGCCGGGGTGATGGAATGAATGTAGGGGCGGACCTAGGTGTCCGCCCGACCTAGGTGTCCGCCCGACCTAGGTGTCCGCCCGTGCGCCAACGGCGCGTCAGAAAAACAGCCCAGGGTTTCAACCTTGGGCGAATCTAGATAAATGATTAAATTATTGTAAATATCACAGTTTTTAACGGCAGACGGCACAATGAAACGAATATTTGAATGTGGACATAAAGGCAAGGGTAAGTTTTGCCACCGGTGCGCCCAAGAAAAAGAACAACGCGAAAACGAACAACAACGGGCGGCGCGGCGCGAAGCGGCCAAAAAACAATGGGCCGCTTCCTTCGAACAAGATCCGGTCGACCTGCGGGGTTTTCCCAAAGGCATTGTGCGCAAAGCCCGCCATGTGCTGACGCGGATTCAGGCCGGCGCCTCCATCGCGGAACTGGGCGGCAAGCGGATGCACTACGACCGCCACATCCTCTCCATCCCCGTGGGCAACGGCTACCGCCTGATCTGCCAGGACCGGAACGGCCGCGTCGTCCCCCAATTATTACTGACCCACGAGGATTACAATAATTTCCACCCTTGAAGTGGATTGAATGGAATCCCCACCTCCCGGCCACGGCCGGCTCACTGCAATAGCCTTTTGTTAAAGGGCATCCATGGGGGGCCAAGACGGACAATGTCGCCTCGGCTCAGCACCCCGTTGCTGAGATCGTAATCCACCGAAAATCCCACCATCTGGATTTTGTCCGGGCCGGCGCTGGCGATCCGCCAATACGCCCCCCGCGTCGACCCCGGCGCGTTGCCCGCCAGCTTGGCCGACGTCCAATCATAATAATCATAGGTTTCCGTGTGGAACTCCGGCCCTTCCTTCTTCTTGCCGAAGGGATCCGAGGGATAAAACGAGATGAACGCCACCGGGGTGGTCAACGCCGAGAACCGGCTGAGCGCCGTCCCTGAGGCAATCTGCTGGTCGATCAGGTGCGCCACCGGGTAATTCCCGAAACTGATGTGATACGACTCCAGCGCGGTGGCCAAGGTACGGAAATCGGCCTCCACGCGGGTCACCTTGGCCCGCACCTGCGCGTTCAGAAAATTCGGCACCGCGATCGCCGCCAAAATGCCGATGATCGCCACCACGATCAGCAACTCAATCAACGTGAATCCTCTCGCGGTTTTCATGGCCCGGCTCCCTGGGCTCCTCCAGCCGGCCCCGCCTCTCCCGGGGGATGAAAGGAGGGACGGCCTCTCCCGCGCCGTCCCCCCGGCTTCAACCAATGGTCCCTGGGTCAGAAACGCGGCTACTGGATCATCCAACTGCTTACCGCCGCCGCGCCCGGATTGAGCGTCACCCCCAAGAGGCGCACGGCATTGGCGTTGGACGGCAGGACGATCTGCGTCAAGGTCTTGCCGGCGTCCAACGCGTACCGCCGGTGCAGGAGGTTTAATCCGTAATTCGCCGGTTCGCCCGTTGTGGTTTTCAGGTTATTGAATACCAACCGGTCCGATTGGATGTCGATCGTGCCGCGGTACACGGCCATCCAAAAGATCCCCGGCCCCCAGCCGTCCCCCGTGCTGCCGTCCGTGAATTTCACAAAGACTTCCTTGGACGGATTGTTCTGCAAGACCGGGGAAAGATCGATGGTGTAATACCCTTTGTTGTACTCGTTCCGGATATCCTCGCCGTACAGGGACATCGAATCCAGCACTTCCTGGAACCCGCCCTCTTCTTCCGACGGGATCTTGTTGACGATCGCGATCCCCGTGAGGTAGGGCCCCCAGCCGTCGGCGGGCAACCCGTCCGTCAGCCGGATGCGGACGATCTTCTGAGGATTGTTGGTCAAATACGGAGCCAAGTCGAAATTGTAGGTATCCAAGTTGGTGTTGTCCCGGATTTCATGCCCGGTTTCCGCCACGTAATCTTTCTCGAGCCGGTACTCCCCTTCCGGGCCGGCCGCGATTTCGATCACGAATTGGTTCCCGACGTTGATCTGCGCGAAGGCGGCAGTGACCTCGTCCGGCAGATCGAACTGGTAAATCATGTAACTGGCCGCGTCGGCAAAGCGGGCGTTGCCGCTGAGGATGCTGCCGCTTTCCTCCAGCAGAAAGGTCTTTTCCTCTACGGTGCCGGGCGACATTTGCGCGTACCGCGTGACGCCGGTCGGCCCGCCCAGCGACACCACGAAATTGTTGGCCATGTCGACCGTCAGTTTCGCGTCTGTGACCTCATCCGGCAAATCGAACTTGTACGTGATCGACCCCGAACCATCGGCGAAACGGTGATGCCGGTTGGACGGCCCCGAACCGCTGTTGTCATACAGGTAGGGCTTCTCATCCGCGCCGCCGTCCGTCAGGAACATGGCGTACACGCTGGCGTCTTGCGTGTCCACCGCCGGCGACAGGACCTCGCCGAATTCCCGGTACTGGCCCGTGAACACGGTGATGTTCTGAATATAGGGCCCCCACCCGTTGCTGGGCGTCGCGTCCGTGAACAGGATGAAAATCGTGCCGTTGTTCCGGGCCAGGTAGGGCGCCAGATCAAAGGTGTATTGCTTCAGGTTGCCCAGGGCGCGGTGTTCGAAATTGTCGTACAGCACCATCGAGTTGGCCAGCACCTCGTAGCCCTCGGTGGTGGACCATTCCGGATCGTAATAGTCGGTGGCGATCGAAATCACGAAATTGTTCCCTACCGTGATCCCCAGCGTGGCCTCGGTCACGCCCTCCAAATCCCGCAATTCATACAACACGTACCCGGTCCCGTCCACGAACCGGTTCCCGCCGGAATTGCCGTTGCCCCGTTCCTGGGCCAGGTAATACGCTTCCTCGTCACCGAAATTGGTCGCGAACGAAATCAGGGTGTTCACGTTGCTGTCGTCACTCACCGCGTAATATGCGTGGTCGTAAGCCGTGGGGCTTTGGAACCACCCGGGCACCGGACCGAACCGCTGGCTCTCCACGCTGCCATCCGCGTAGTGGAACTGCAGCGCGGTAAACGGAGAACCATACCCGCCCGGCGCGGACAACAGGGCCATATCCACGCTTCCATACGGCCCATCCGGTACGTCGAGGGTCTGGCCGTTCACCGCCAGGCCGTCCAGAGACGGCTGCTTGAGCGGCCCGAATAAAAACGAGGCCCGGCCGTCCTGCGTCACCACCGGCTGGCCGTCCTGGTACGCCGCCGGCAAGGTCCCCGCGTCCACCCGGCGGCCCTGGGCATCCAACGCGTCCCCTAGTCCCGCGCCCCCCGGCTCCAAGACCACATCCGTATCGAATAGCGTGTTCAGATCGACATGCACGGGCTGCGCCATGGCAGATCCGGCGCTCAATACGAGTACCGCCATCCATCCAACAAATCGTTGAGACATAAACATCCTCCTGGCTACATGGGATGCGAGCGGATGCTCCGGACAGAACAACCCCTCTTTCGTTACGGCTTGAGGTCATTTCACCGTTCGATGAAACACATGTCAAGCGGAAGGCTTGGACTGAAAACCCGGCGCCCGGCTTCAAACTTCCCGTTTCAGTCCGGATAGGGATAGTCGAGGACGACGCGGACCTCCGGGCTCAGGCTTTGCCGGACCGGGCACGCACCCAACGCCGTGGCCACCAGATCGGTGGGCGAAAAGGCTTCCCCCCGCCCCCCGTTGTCCACGGGCGCGTCGGTCACCAGCCGGTTTCCAGAAGGCCCATGCACCGCCTCGCAGTGCAAATCCCCTTCATATCGAATGTTGACTTCCACACCCCTATCGCGTCGCCCCTTTCCGGTTGGAATGATTGTTTCTTATCCTCCCTCAATTTCCCCCGTCCCGCCGCATCACCAGCAATTCCCAGGGAGCCACGGCCGCCACGGTATAAGCGGCCTGGTTTTCCAGCCGGGTCGGCGGTACGTGAGGGAATTGTTCCACCAGGTGGTACCGGGCCGCTTCCCCCCGGGCATCCCGCACCACCCATTGAACCGGCTGATCACTGAAATTCGCCAGGACTATCAACCCGTCTTCATACAAATACACGCCAAGGTTGTTCGGCCCTTCGATTCTCAACCCGTAATGGGGCAAAAACTCGTGGCGGAGGCGGGTCACCACGGCTTCGGGCCAGTTGCGGAGAGTCAACGGACGCGGGGGGAGGAACATCTCCTTTCCCGGCGCGAATTCCTCATGCGAGAAGGTTTGGATATTGAGGACATAGAGGAATCCCTTCCCCATAGGATGCTTCGTGAGTATGGGAACCTGGCGGTTGCCCGCGATCCCGGCGCAGAGGATTTTCGCCAGCCGGGGCATGGGGATGGGGCGGAGTTGGACCGCTCCCGGTTCACAAGCAAATTCCTCGCCCCCGGTCCAGAACCGGCTGATTTCCAGCGGCGGCTGGCCAAGGTGGACCGGTTCGGTGAATCCCGCTTGGATCAACAGATCGGTGTCGTTGAAGCGGGCCAGGAAATCCGGCGTGAGAATCACCGAGGCACCCTTGTCCAGAAGGGTGGATATCCGGGGAAGAATTTCGGGATCCGCGGCGGCCTGGCGCGGCAGAAACACACAGGAAGTCTGTACAGGAATCTGAGAGACCGGCAAGGGCGCGAGGCCGAACATGGCGAGGTAGTCGTATACATACAAGTTGGCCGCGCCCTCCGGATCGCTGCCATCGCTGTGAGGCGGCTTATACGCGTGGAGGCCCACGGGAACCCGGTTCTCCAAAAGCGAGCCCAGCGCGAGCAACGCGTCCCGCCGGGGGAGAAGCCCCTCCAGGCACGGGTGTTTCTCGATGAGGCTGCCCGCCTCGAACAACACCAATTCGCGCGCCCCCGCCAGCACGGATTGATACGCCTGCATGCGGTACACCTCGGGCGTGCAATCGCCGAAATCGTACCAGGCCCCCCCGGTCTTGCCCTTCGCCAGAGTCGACAGCCAGCGGTAATTGATATACCCCTGGGTGGGCATCACGTACCCATACCGGGGCGTCTCCGGATTGCGGGTCTCGGTCCCCACCCAAATCCGCTCAAACAGCCGGGGAGCGGTGCTGACATCGTAGCCGAATAAATGAAAGCGGTCGTACCACTGCGGGAACTTCAAAATAAAACGCACGGTGGGATTGCTCAACCGCGCGGGAGCCCGTATGGCGCGCACGGCCACTGTGTTCATCAGCATCATGCGGTATTCCGGCCAACTGCGCTCTCCCTTGGCTTCCACCGAGGCGGGGGTGGTGTCGTCGGTCGCGAGAAAATCATCGATCATGATCTCGTTGAACAGCGGCGCGGCCCGGTTCAGATGCTCCGCCAGGTCTTCCAAGGTTTTGGCATCCTGATAATTCAGCCACAAGGGCGTCTCGTTGGAGGCCACCCCGAATCCCTCCCCGGCGGCAGTGGTGATCCCCCCCGATACTTCGATCTGGTGGTTTTGAAAAAAATCCCGGGCCCGCCGCAGGATATCCAGGTTGGACTGATAGCCGCACCGCAGGCTCTCCAGATAGATCTTGGTGATCCCGATTTCCTGAAACGCCCGCAAGGCCCTCTCCAATCCCTCTTCCGTGGAAAGAAGGGTATCCACCTGCGAAGCCATCATGTACGTCTCCAACCGGGGGATGGGCGGGGGCGCGGGACTGGCCTCTTCACTCCAGGCAATCCTGGCGGACATCCCCAGCAGAACGATACTCATCCAGTGAAACAATCGTCGCATGAAGTCACTCCTGATTTTGCCCCGTGTGTCTGAAGCAGAATACCTCAATCCCTATTCCCATACCACACAATGCTGGCCCATCCTATCCTTACGGCCCCCCTCGGCGGCAAAAACCCCTCTCTCCCTGAAAGACGCCCAGGGGGAGGGCCGCCCGGCATGGGCGAAATCCCTTCTTTCTCCGCAATTCGGGGAAACCGATGTGACTTGATGAATAATTCCCTGCCGGTATAATGTCACGCACAGCGGTTTCGCCGGCAACGGATTGGGTAAGCGGAATCTCCTGTATGTAAAAGGTCAATGAAAAAAACTCTTTCCGCCATATTGAGTGTCTATATGCTCCTGCTGATGCCCGGCAGCGGCCTCGTGCTGTGCTGGGGCGTGGATGGGCATGTGGCCATCGAACGCGCCGGAGAAAAGGGAAACTGCTGCGACACCGCCGGTCCGCTCCCTGGGACAGAACAACCTGCCCGCTGGACCGGCCCTGCTCCAACCTGCTGGTGCCAGCCCTGCCGGGATGTCCCCCTCACCCTGGCATTGGGTATGGAAATCGCTCGTCCGGGCCACGGTCAATCCCAGTTGGACAACACCAGGGATTGCCACGCGTTGGTTGTTCCCAAAATTCATTTCACGCCCTCTTCGGAAATCCGCCCGCGTGCGCCCTATCCGGAAAACAGAAAAATCCCCATTTTATCCCACCTGCAAACCGCTTGCCTGCGGATCTGATCCCCTACGGACGTCTCTCGACCTCGTTAATCCAGCGTACCCAAACCGAAGCCCGGGATCGGATTGACGATCCCCATGCGCCGGGGACCGTGGATACCCACGCCTGGCCTTCAAGCCATAGCGCCGCTCCAGGATACCGGCATCCCGCGATGGAGATTCCCCAAGTCTGACCGGGAAGGACCGGCCCCGGCCCGGTGTGCTTGTTAAAAAAACAAAGGATTGTCTCTTTATGAAATGGAGTGTGTTTATACCGCCTATGATCGCCATCCTCTTTTGGGGATCGCCCCACGCGGACGCGGAAGATCCGCCGTTTCAGGAACCCGCGGAGGACATCTCCCTCGCGCAATGCCTGGACTGGGCGGCGCGGGAGAATCCCGGCTTGAAAGCGCTCGGATTCGAAATCCGGGCCCACGAGGGCTGGGTGGAACAAGCGGGATTCTCCCCCAATCCCGAACTCGGTTTCGAGGCGGAGAATTTTTTGGGGACGGGTGATTTTCAGGGTGTGGAGGGATTGGAGGCAACCATTCAAGTCAGCCAGCTGATCGAACTGGGGGGCAAGCGGATTCGCCGGATCCAAGTGGCCGAGGCGGAGCGGGAGCAAGCGCGGGCGGCGTACGAACAAGCCCGGTTGGATGTGCTATACGAAACCGGCGCGGCCTTTCTCTCCGTGTTGGCGGCGCAGGAGCGGCTGCGGGTGTTCGAGGAGTTCCACGAACTCAGCCGCCGGGTCCATGAAACCATCCAGGCCACCGTGGAAGCCGGCCGCGATTCGCCGGTGGAAGAAATCCGGGCGCGGGTCACGATGGCTTCCGCCCAAATCGGCTTGGAACGTGCGCGGCGGGAACTGAACCAAGCCCGCCTGGCCTTGGTGAAAAACTGGGGCAGCCACGCGCCGGTGTTTACCCGCGCGGTGGGGGATATATACCAATTCCCCGGCGTCTCCAGCCTGGAGGAACTTCTGCGCAAACTGCCTTCCACGCCCGATTGGGCGGCGGCGGAAGCGGAAATCGCGCGCCGCCAAGCAAACGCCGCTCTCGAAGAAGCCCAAGCCGTGCCCGATCTTGAGGTCAGCGTGGGAACGCGGTATTTGGCCGAATCGGACGATGGCGCTCTGGTCATGGGCTTCACCCTTCCCTTGCCGCTATGGAACCGGAACCAGGGCGCGGTGCGCGCGGCCCGGGAACTCGTGCGCCAGGCAAAAGCGGCACGGCAAGCCGCGGAGAATAACTGGCGCTCGGACCTGGCCATCGTGTACGAAACCTGGCGGCAGGCCCATGGTGAAGCGGCGCGTTTGCGGGATGCCGTGCTGCCCGGCGCGGAAGAGGCGTTCGCGGCCACGCAAGAGGGTTTCCGGCAAGGGAAATTTCCCTACTTGAGCGTGCTGGACGCGCAGCGGTCACTGATCGAGTTACGGGAACAATTCCTCCAGGCGGCCCTGGAAGCGCACCTGGCCTTCAACCGCCTCAGCCGCCTGACCGCGGATGACGGGATTCGGAAGGAGCAATGAGTACCCAAAGCCGGAGGTAACTACCACCGGTAGCGTACATTCGATAAACAACCCCAAGGTATCTGCTCCCCTCTCCCTTTGGGAGAGTGCAGGAGAGGGACAGGATAAGGAAAAAGTTTTACAAGAAAGGAATTAGCCGTCATGAAAACCCTGCTTCGCCTCACCGGCAACCTGCTTGGATTTTTGATCATCTCCCTGGGCCTGGTGTATGCCTATTTCGCCATCCAGCCGGAAGGAGCGGAATCCCGGCCGGGGATGACGACGGTCCAAGCGGCCATCCCCCCGCAAGAACGGGATCCCAACCGCCTGTGGTGCCGGGAACATGGCCTCTATGAGGATGAGTGCGTCCTTTGCCATCCCGAGTTGGCGGCGCAGGCCATGAAAGAACCGGCCGTCGCCGGCGAGGTCCCGCCGGATGCCCACGGGCATGCTTATGAGGATGGGCACGATCATGGGCATGTCCAAACGGCGGAAGGGTTGTTCTGCGGAGAACACAACCTGCCCGAGGCTCTTTGCGGCATCTGCCAGCCGCAATTGGCCGAAACATTGAAACCGGGAGAAAGCCTGAAAATCCGGCTGCGCTCCCTGGAGGCCGCGCGCAAGGCGGAAATCCAAACTGCCAAACCACAAACCGGCGTGTTATCCAATGAGCGGCCCTTCCTGTGCGAGACGGCCTTCAATCAAAACCGCTTCGCCCGGATTGCGCCCCTCACCGATGGGGTGATTCAAAACGTACGGGTGGATGTGGGCGATCTGGTGAAGGAAGGCCAAATTCTGGTGGAAATCGCCTCCCCCGAAATCGCCAAGGCCCACAATGACTACCTGAAGGCGATTGACCAGGAAAAACTGAAAGAACGCGTCTATCAGCGGGAAAAAGAACTCGCCGCCAAGAACATTTCCGCCAAGCAGGATCTCCACCATGCCGAAGCCGAATACCAGATCGCCCGGACCGAAACCCAAACCGCCCGGCAGCAATTGATCACCCTGGGATTGACTTCCGAGGAGGTGGCCCAGTTGGGAAACACGCGGACCTCGCCACCGCGCCTCCTCTTGCGCGCGCCCTTCGCGGGGACGATCGTGGAACGCGGCGCGGTCTTGGGCGAAGCCGTGAAGGCGGGCGAACCGCTGTTCCAACTCGCCGATCTCTCCACCCTGTGGCTGGAATTATCGATCCCCGAAGATCAGGCCGCATTCGCGCGGAAAGGCAACCGGATCATGGCGGAATTCACCGCCCTGCCCGGCCTCCAGGTGGAAGGGACAATCGACTGGATTTCCCCCCAGGTCGGCCGGGACACCCGCATGATCAAAGCCCGCGCGGTAATCCCCAATGAAGAGGGGATTTTGAAAACCGGCTTGTTCGGCCGGATCCATCTGGTTGAAGAAGACCAGGCGGAACAACGGATTGTCCCCCAAGAGGCGGTCCAACGGGTGGATGGCAAACCGTTCGTGTTCGTGCGGCAAGACGATGATCTCTTCGACCTGCGCCATGTCCGGCTGGGTGGGCAATCCGGGGGCCGGGTGGAAATCCTCGAGGGGGTGTCGCCGGCGGACGAAGTAGTCACCGCGGGGAGTTTCACGTTGAAATCGGAATTCCTGAAATCCCGTTTTGGCGCGGGCTGCGCGCATGATTGACCGGGGGGATTATGCTGAACCGTCTTATTGAATCGACCTTGAAATACCGGCTCTTGGTTTTGTTGCTGTTCCTGGTCATCACCGGGGCGGGCCTCTGGGCCTTGATCCGGCTGCCGGTGGACGCCTTCCCCGACACCACGCCCGTGCAGGTGCAGATCAACACCGTCGCCCCGGCGCTGAATCCCCTGGAAATCGAGCAGCAGGTGACGCTGAAAGTCGAGCTGGCGGTTTCGGGCCTACCCGGCCTGGAAGAGGTGCGTTCCTTGTCCAAGTTCGGCCTGTCGCAGGTGGTGGCCACCTTCACGGACGCCACCTCCGTGTACGACGCCCGGCAGTTTATCCTGGAACGGCTGGCTTCGGTCGATCTGCCCGAGGGCATCGGCCGGCCGGAACTGGGGCCGATCTCCACCGGCCTGGGGGAAGTGTTCCATTACCTCGTGCGCTCGGATAATCCGGAGCGGAGCCTGGATGAAATCCGCGTCATTCAGGATTGGATCATCAAGCCCGAGCTGCTCAAAACGCCCGGCGTGGCGGAAATCAACTCCTGGGGCGGGCTGGAGCGGCAGTATCACGTGATCGTCTCGCCCGAGCTGTTGGTGAAATACCGGTTGACCTTTGACGACGTCTTCGAAGCCTTGCGGGCCAATAACCAGAACGTCGGCGGCGGCCAGGTGACCGCCGGGGGCGAAGCGATGTTGGTGCACGGGCTGGGACGGGTGAGCACCCTGGAGGAGATCGGCGATATCGTCATCCAATCGTTCAACGGCTCGCCGGTGCGGGTGCGCGACGTGGCCGAAGTGGCCATCGGGCATGACATCCGCCGCGGCGCGGTCACGGCGGGCGGGCAGGGCGAGGCGGTCCTGGGGCTGGGCTTCATGCTGCTGGGCGAAAACAGCGGCCACGTGGCCCGGGGATTGCGCGAACGGCTGGAGAGCGTCCAAAGCGCCTTGCCGGCCGATGTGAAAACCGAAGTCGTCTACGACCGCACCCACCTGGTGCGCGAAGTCATCCACACGGTCCAAGACAACCTGACGGCGGGAGCGGTGCTGGTGATTCTGGTGCTCTTCGCGCTGCTGGGCAATTTCCGCGCGGGGCTGCTGGTGGCCGCCGCCATCCCCCTGGCCATGATCTTCGCCGTGCTGGGCATGTACCAAATGTCCATCGCCGCCAGCCTCCTGAGCCTGGGGGCCATGGATTTCGGCATCCTGGTGGACGGTTCGGTGGTGACCACTGAACGCAACCTGCGAAGGCTGGAGCAGCGCCGGCGGGAACTGGGAGGGGTCCTCACGCCGGCCGAACGGCTCGCCTGCGTGGTCCAATCCACCCAGGAGGTCGCCCGGCCCATCCTCTTCGGCATGGCCATCATCATCCTGGTTTTCCTCCCCATCCTGGCCTTGCAGGGCATCGAGGGGAAAATGTTCAAGCCCATGGCCTGGACCTTCATTTTCGCCCTGGGGGGCGGACTGCTCATCGCCTTGTTCCTCTCGCCGGTCCTCTCCTATTACCTCCTGCCCCATTCGTTCCCGGACAAACCCGGCCTGCTGGACCGTCTCTTGCACAGCCTGTACGGGGTGGTGCTGCGCGCCGCGCTGCGGACCAAGGCGCTCCTCCTCTACGCTGTGCTGGCCGGATTGATCCTGGCGGGATTCATGGCTTCCCAACTGGGCGGCGAATTCATTCCCCGGCTCAGCGAGGGAACCCTGGTGATCAACGTTATCCGCCTGGCCGGCATCAGCCTGGAAGAAGCGATCGCCGCCAACACGCGTGTCGAAAAACACCTCCTGGAAAAATTCCCCCACGAAATCCGCGCGGTATGGAGCCGGACCGGCACCGCCGAAGTGGCCACCGATCCCATGGGCATCGAACTCACCGACATCTATTTCGACCTCTATCCCCGCCGGCAATGGACCCGCGCGGCCAACCAAACCGAACTGGCCGCGGCGATCGAAAAAGAACTCAGCGATTTTCCGGGTATGAACCTCGCCTTCACCCAGCCCATCGAACTGCGTTTCAACGAATTGATTACGGGTATCCGGGCCGATATCGGCATCAAGGTCTTCGGCGACGATCTCGGCGAACTGGTGCGGATCGGCAACGAGATCCAGCAGGTGTTGTCGGGCATCGCGGGCGCGGCCGATGTCTCCACCGAGCAAATCACCGGACAGCCCCTCCTCCGGATCCAAGCCGACACCCAGGCCCTCGCCCGCCATGGCCTCCCCGCCCGGGAGGTGCTGGAAGTGGTCGAGGCAGTCGGTTACCGGGAAGCAGGAGAGATCTTCGAGGGCCAGCGTTCGTTTCCCCTGGTCATGCGCCTGCCGGACCGCCAGCGCGAGGATGTCCAGGCCCTGGCCGATACGTTGATCCCCACCCGCACCGGAGCGGTGCTGCCGCTGCGGGCCGTGGCGAGGATCGAGGAAACCGCCGGGCCCTCCCAGATCAATCACGAGTGGGGCCGCCGCCTGGCGCGCGTGCAATGCAACGTGCGGGGCCGCGATGTGGCCTCGTTCGTGGAGGAAGCCCGGCGGAAAATTCAAGAAACCGTGCGGTTGCCCGAAGGATACGTGATCAACTGGGGCGGGCAGTTCGAGAACCTGGAACGCTCCAAGCAGCGCTTCCTGATCGTCGTTCCGTTGACCCTGCTGCTGATCTTCCTTCTGCTGTACGGGAGCCTGAACCGGCTGCGCGACGTGCTGATCATCTACACCGGCATCCCCTTCGCGGCGATCGGCGGGATCTTCGCGCTCTGGATCCGGGAGATCCCCTTCAGCGTCAGCGCGGCGGTGGGTTTCATCGCCCTGAGCGGCATCGCGGTGCTCAACGGGCAGGTGATGGCCGCGGCGGTGCATTCACGGCTAAAGGAAGGCTGGGAAGTGAAGGAAGCCGTCATCACCGCCGCCCAACAACGCCTGCGCCCGGTGCTGGCCACGGCCATCACCGACGCCGCTGGATTCATCCCCATGGCCCTCTCCACCGGCGTGGGGGCCGAAGTGCAACGCCCCCTGGCCACCGTCGTGGTGGGCGGGGTGATCACCTCCACCCTGCTGACCCTGATCGTCCTGCCGGTGCTCTACGCGATCTTCGGCCGAACGGACAGCGGATTCGGAGAAAACGAAGAAAGTCCGGCAGGAGAAATCCCGTGACCGCCTCTCCATTCCGGTTCAGCCGGCCAGTGCGTCTTTTTTTTAGATCAGCGGGACGCCCCTCCCGGAAGAGCCAAAAATCTATAACCCATTAAACGGCTTGTCCGGAAAGGGAAAGGCCGTTTCCAAGGAGTCTTTCCTCGCGGTAAGAAGGAAGGGGGGCGGAGGGATGTTTTCGAGTATCCATTCGCCACCGGAAACGGTGGCCACCAGAACCTGGCCCTCTTTACGCAATTCGACCGCCGCGCCGGGGGTCACATTACCCTTCAGCACCCTGTGCCCCTCTTCCAACACGGCGGCCGGATTGGACACCATGAGGAAGAGCCGGCCGTCCCGCAGGGCGCGGTGATAGGCGGTCATGGCGTGGATTTCTTCGGGCTCCGGGGCGGTGAGGCGCGCGGGGCCGTTCATCATGATTTCGATTTTCTCGGCCAGTTCCGCGTCGGACAGGGTTTGGAAATCGGCGGAGTATTCCGAACCGTTTTCGCCGTGGCAGGACGAACAGGCGCGATGATAGGTGGTCACCGGGCCTTCGTAGAGGTTGACCAAACCGGCCGGCGCGTACGGCTCCGGATTTCGGCAACCCGAGAAAACACTTGGCCCAAACAGAGCCATCAACGCGAGGAGGCAGGGTGGAGAAAATACACGGCGCATGTTGAGAATCCTGGGTGATGGGAGAATTTTGGAGAATTATGCCGGATTTCACGGATGAGGCAAGGGTCATCGGGTAGTAGGGGGCTTTGCATTCCCCATCCTCCCACACCACCGTACGTACGGTTCCATATACGGAGGTTCATGAATGACGCTGAAGCCCGCGGATTCGATCGAGCAGTGACACGAGAACTATTTTATATGTTCTCGCGTCCGACCACCGCTTCCATCAACTGCGTTGACTCCGGGAGGGAGTTCTCTTTCCTTATCGGGATGCTTGACGCACCGATCCCGGCCTCTCGGGGATTCCGTCCCCTACCCGCCGTCCCGGCTCCGGTCATCTCAGACCTTCCTTCTGCGTCTCCCCTCATCGCCGAAATTCCAGGCTCCTTCCGGTCGCTCACGTTCCGGCCTTCGGTCCGGTCGGCGGACCTACTATGCCCTCAGCTGACTTCGGCCCACCCTTCCCGCCGCCTCTCGACGCCGGTAGCCCGTGGCCGGTGGACAGACCTCCCCGGGTAATGCGCCTCGACCTTCCCGCTTATGCCCGCCGCATATACGTACAGGCCTTCCGGACAGGTATGGGACTTTGAAGATATTGGCCTTCTCATCCGGCCTGCCCGCCTCGTATGCGATTTCTGTTCGTCGGGCCAGCGGTTTGCCTGCGGCTTCCTTCAGACTCCACCTCGCGGTGGACGCCCTTGCCGTCCGGCTAACAGTTCCCCCTGTCGGGTCTGTAGAGGACTTGCAC
>JABLXU010000072.1 GCA_013177805.1 Candidatus Omnitrophota bacterium | reverse complement strand
CGTGCAAATCCTGAAGGTCCGGTTGAAACGGCAATGACATATCATTTGGATATCGACGAACCTTTTGCCCATGGGATCCGGCGCGTCACGCTCGAGGAAATCGATTGTATCTTAAAACAATTGACCGGCCCGAATCCGGACTGGCCCGCCGCGGTGCATGAAGCACGCAAATCGAGTAAAAAAATCAGGGCTATCCTGCGCCTGGCGCGCGAGAGTTTGGGCAGGAAACTATACCAGCGTGAAAACCTTTTCTTCCGGGATGCCGGACGGCAGTTGGCGCCCATCCGGGAAAGTGCCGCGCGGGTGGAGGCCTTCGATCAACTCGCCATCCGTTTTTCTCTATCCCTGGAAGACGAAATCTGGCACCGTTTGAGAGAACACTTGATACGGAGCCATTTGAAAATCACCGAAAACATGACTCAAAACCACGCCACCGTAAAAACGGTGGCCTCCCAAATTCGCGCAGCCCGCCAACGGGTCTCCCGCTGGCCCCTGTCCGGCGAAGGTTGCTCCACCATGGCCATTGGCTTGCGCCGGGTGTACCGGCAAGGCCGTCTGGCGCTATGGAAGGCCACTCATGAACCAGCCGTGGAGACTTGGCATGAATTCCGTAAACAGGTGAAATACTTGTGGCATCAAACGCGCCTGCTGAGGGACGGCTGGCCCGGCGCCATGGACGAACTATCCAACTCGCTGCACACCCTCTCCACGTTGTTGGGCGATGATCACGATTTGGCGGAATTGGGATTATTCCTCGAGAAACAGTCCGGCCGGCGCTTTCAACAAATCTCCAAACGCTTGTTGGAGCTTGTCGAAATCCGCCGGTCGGAATTGCTGCAGGAAGCCCTTCCCTTGGCGCAACGAATTTACACCGAAAAACCACAATCCTTCACCTGCCGCATTCTATCCTACTGGCGAATCGCCCGGAACCGTCACCGCACGCGGGATGTTTGAATGCCATCGCTCCGCCGGATACTTCCCTTATGCTACTCTCCTTCCCGAGGAGTTGATTTATAACAGACCGGTCCAGATCCCGGCGGGCGTCTCGGGCCCCGCACCAAATCACAAGGAGGCCGATTATGTCCCGGGAAGTCCGGATTTACAAAACCTTCGCCACGGGACTGCTCGTGGTCAGTTCAATATTTATCACCGCCACGGTGTGTCTGGGTGTTTATCTCTTCTATCACTTGCATGAAATCCGCCTGCTCCGGGCCCAGTTGTTGAACACCAGCCAGGTTCAGAACGAACTGTTGAAAAATAGCACCACCAACCTGGTCATTTACCCCCACCGGATCGGTTCGATTGCGTACGTCCTAAATCCCTTCCTGAAAGAAGGGACCTTGTGGGCCCCCGAAGGTTCTGCTTATCCAATCAACTCGCTGGGATTGCGTGGCGAATCCATCGAACCCAAAGGGTCCGGTGTCCAGCGGATTGTCTTATTGGGGGATTCCTGGTTTTTTGGATGGTTTCTCGCGGAGGAAGAAAAAACCGGCTCCGTTCTGCGGCAACGGCTTGACGAAAAACTGGGAATACATCCCTACGAGGTGATCACCGCGGCAGTCCCGGGATGGAACACCGAGTGCGAAGCCGCCTTTCTGGAGAACCACCTCACACGAATCGATCCCGACATCATCATCTGGGAAATGATGGCCAACGATGTGTTGGATGCCAACGGCGCCGCCCCGCCGGGCGTGATGGCCGGCTTTTTCAGCCCCCAAAGCCCTAACCTGGCTCCGGTCAATTCGCTGGGAAAACTGAATCAGATCCCCATGCCGTTTATCCTGTCCCGCATGCGGCGGAACCTTCATTTCATCGAAACGTTTCTGAAAAAATACCCGATTCCTACAATCATTATGGCCATTGATATCGATCCCGCGCTCATGGCCTTCTTGAATCAAGACTCAGATTTTCCCTGCCCCATCCTGTATTTGCCGGATAAATATAAACTGGACGAAAAACGGGGGTGGATCGGCCCCGGCGATTTTCACCCCACCCCGTGGCTTAACCAGATCATGGCCTTGGGGATTATGCAGGAACTGTCGTCAAGAAACTGGATCCCCCCCATCGCTTGGGTACCATCCGAAACGGATGTGATCCAGGAATTTACTAAGTATAGAGAAGAACAATCAACCGAGGCCGCGGTAGCCCGCTATTTAGCGCATTATGCGGATTGGACTCCTTCCGAATTCACCCGGGACACAATCAGTGGGGACATCGCCTACGGTTTGGTGAATCGGGATAAGATGTGTGAACGAGGCATCCTCTATCTCCATGTCCCCCCGAACCGTCACCATATCGTTCTTCAATTTGCCATGGAGGAATCCTTGTTGGAATATCCCCGGCGGATTTCCGTAACTGTCCGTGACCTCCAAGGCCGGGAAACCACCGCGGAGCATAGGATCGAAAATTCTCAAAACCGCCTGGCCATTCCGGTTCCTCTGCCCCGGCATGAATACCTTATACACGAGTTGGAGTGGGCATTCGATTTCCGCGAATGCCATGGTCCTACCTTGTGTTACTCGGCGGTACTGCTGAAGGTGAGTTCGGAATAATACAAAAAAAGACGGAGGAGTATCAACGCGATTCCTCAACCAGAGATCATTTAAGAATTATCTCCAGGGACACCTGATACCCACTTGATTACCTTTTTTTGTTCTTCCGCCGTTGCCGTTTGGCCGCGTTTTTCTGGGCGGATGCCGATTTACGCTTGGCGGCGGGAACACTGGCCTGTTTTTGAACAGCTTTATTCGGAACGCTTTCAGGATCACCTTTCCCGGCCGGAACCGGGGCGGGCGAAACGGCCGCTTTCGTCTCGCCCGGTTTTCCGGCTGGTTGGGCAGGACCGGCCGCCTGAACCGTGCCGGGGGCCACGGCCTGAGCCTCTTGTGGGGTTGAAGCGGAGACAAGCGTTTCACTCGAAGATTTGGCTGCTTCCGCCTCGGATACTTTTTCCTCCTGAGTCGGTACCTTCGGGGGAACGGTTACGGCAGATTCCACTACTGGCTTCTCGTCCGATTTTGCGGCAACCGGGTCGCCGGAATGCGGTTTCGCTTCGGCAAGCGCCTCGATTTGCTCACCCGGCTTTGAAATGGATTGAGAACCGGCCGGTGGTTTCATTTCAGAAATTGGAGGAACCGTAGCCGCCGGTTTGATTTCGGGAGCTGGTTGCGCGTCAGATGCGGGTTTTGTCTCCTCAGCCAGTTTGGACTCGGCAACCGGCTGAGGTTGTTTTTTCTCACCCAGCGCGGGTTGAGATTCCACGGGACGGGACACGGCCGGAACCGCCTGTTTCGGTTCAACGGAGGCAGGTTTTGCCACTGGTGGCGTAGCCGCTTTGGTTTCCGGCTTGGATTCAGTTTCCGGTTCCGGTTGAAGCAGCACTTTCGGCACGTAGGAGGGATCGAGTTTGATTTGATCGGATGTGGCCCAGACCACGCGCCCGTTTTCGAATTGGACCTGGTGGCGGCGGTCCCAATCCTGGCGCGCCAGGATCACGCCTTTCATGCCAGGAACTATGGTCCGATTTCCCAGCGGCGCCATATAGGTCTTGGCAATGACCGGAGCACCGGTATCGTATAATTTGAGATTTCCCATAAGGTCTCCCTCGAACGCAATTTGATTAACCATAACGTACTTGTCATTCAAAACAAGAGCAAGATATCGGACAATCCGGTTCCCAACAAGAAGCGGCAGTCTCTCCTGCGAACGTTCCGGTTGGAGCTTCACTTCAACTCCTTCACGTATAGGAATACGCTGATACCATCCTCCGGTGTCGGATAACCATCATGGAACCTATGCCTTCAGCCAATTTCCTGTGGGATCAAGTATGTATCGTCACCGGTTCCGCTCGAGGAATCGGGAAGGAAATCGTGCTCACACTGGCCCGGCAGGGTGCCCGGGTAGTGATCAATTACCGGACCAGTGAAGCGGCCGCCCTCGCGCTCTCCGGCCAGATCCATGACCTGGGGCGCGAATGTTTGACCGTTCGGGCGGACGTCAGCCGGCCGGAAGAGACCCAACGCTTGATCGAAGAAACCTTCCACCGTTGGGGCCGGATCGACCTCCTTGTGCATAACGCCGGCCCGTTCGCCTTGAAGTCTTTGGCGGATACCTCAATCGAAGAATGGCAGGAGTTGATTGCGGGGAATCTGCACAGCGCCTTTTACTGCGCCAAATACGCGCTTCCCTTGCTGCGTGAGCAAGGCCGTGGCCATCTGATTTTCATCGGTTCGATCAAGGCCGATTCGCTCCGGGCCCGTCACCACGCCTGCCCCTACGGCATCGCCAAAACGGGCATTGTTCTGATGGCCAAAACCTTGGCCCGGGAAGAAGGCCATCATGGCATACGCGCCAACGTTATCAATCCGGGCGCCATCGAAGGCGGCTGGGCGACCGAGGCCCGGCGGGAATGGCTGCTGAACCAAATCCCCCTGGGGCGGCTGGGAACACCCGCGGACATCGCTGGGGCGGTTTTATTTCTTCATTCCCCCCAAGGCTCGTATTGCAATGGAGCGGTGATCAACCTGGACGGCGGCCTGTGGCTGTGAAGAAACCTGGAAGACACTGCCTTCACCAGGGCCAGAAAATCCCCAAAAGCAAAGGATACCTCCGGGGAAACTCAAGCAGGCGGATTGAACCATGATGTCCCAGATCCCCAGCCTTTGCCGTGTAACTGGAATCCCGCCGTCAGTCATGTACACTTTAAACCTGTCTGGGAATGATGGATGGGAATCGGTGTGCGGGTAGCACCGATTCTTTTGTGTTTTTAAGAGAAAAAATAAATCCTACATGAAGTGAGGTCCATGGTAACGATGTGTGATTCGGTGGTCGTCGCACCTTCCTTCCTGGAACGGATGATCAGCCACGCCCAATCCACTTTCCCCCTGGAATGCTGTGGCGTGCTGGGCGGCAAGAAATCGGTGGTCACCTCGGTTTATCCCTTGACCAATGACCTGGCTTCACCCACCCAGTATTTCGCCAATCCCAAGGAGATGTTTCAAGCCGCCCGGAAAATGCGTGAAAAATCCGAAAATATGATCGGCATTTATCATTCCCACCCCCACGGCCCTTCCACCCCTTCTTTAACCGATCAGGAAAAGAATTACTATCCCGGCCTCTTTTATTTCATCATTTCACTGGCAGAAGCGGAACCCGTGGTGCGCTGCTTTGTCATGTCCGAACAGGGTATCTTTTCACCCATTCCAATCGTCTGATAGATAGTTATCTTTGGTTCATCGGGCCAGGGTGTGTTTTTTTCAGATCGCTGGTTCGTTTCTCTTCGAAGTGATCGATGAAAACCACCCCCAAAATTCCCTCTCCCTTTGGGAGAATGTTAGGTTGAGGGATTTTATGCAGGGCAACCCTTATTGTCTGCCCTCATCACGGAATGAATGAAATCGATTTTACCTCATTATGCACGCATTTCTCGGATGAACCTTATCTTCTATTAATATGGCGATGATGGATTTCCTTGCGCCCAGTCCACCCTGCCTAGGGAAATCCCATTCCAATAGAAAAACAGATTCTATTCCAAAATGTTTCTTCACGTGGAAATAGATCAAATCATTCTCTTTATGTATGATACAATGAACCAATTCGCTGGAACCATCTCACTCGAGGGAGTAATCAAATCATGCGATTCGCTCAAACGCGCTTGGCCGCAGTATGCTCATTGTTGTTCTGGATGGTTGGAGGTTTACTGCTTTCCCATTCCGTTTTCCCGGCCGAGTCCGGTTCCCCTAACGTCTTCTCCCTGATGCCCGCCGATACTCTGGCGGTGGTCCGCCTGGCGTCGATCAGCCAGACGTCGCGGAATCTTGACACCTTCCTCGTGCCCGCCGTGGGATTTGGTATGGGAGGGGAACTAGGAAATCAAGTTCAGGAGATGTTCGAACTGAAAAACCTGGACGGGGTGGATCTGCAACAACCGATATGGATTTTCTTAGTGCCCCCAAGCGAGGAAATGAAGGATCCATTCATCGGCCTGTGCCCGCTCTCCGATCCAACGAAATTCACGGAGCAGTTGGAGATGGACGAATCTTCGCCAGGGGTGTATTCCAGCGACGCGCTTTCCGCCATAGTGAAAGGGAACTACGCGGTGATGCGCAAAGGCCCCGCGTTGTCTGCGGTCCAGGATTGGGCGGCGATGGCCGATTGGAATCAACTGAACACCCAGTCCGCCATTTCTCCAGGTGACCTGAGTGTGTGGATTCAAATTCAGAAACTCGTTCCCCTCTTGCGGAGTGAAGTGGAAAAAGCCCTCGATTCCATGGCGGACATTACAGAAAATTCGCCTACACCAATGCCCGCCAACCTGCTGCCGATTCTCCGGATCGAGTCCGGTTGGGTATTTGATCTCGCGGCCCAGGTGGATACGGTCCAGGTTGACTTAAATTTCTCGGCGGACGCGGTGGAAGTGCGGAAAATCACCCGGACCGTGCCGGGTACACCGCTGGCGGACTATTTCCGAACCGCGAATTTCGCCTCTCTCGATTCCGTGCTGACGGCGCTGTCCGCCAACAGTTGGATTTCCATGGTGGCCAACTTCGACCCCAAAGTGTACAAACTGATCCAGGACCGGATGATTCAGGATTGCGCCAAGATGGGTATGGACCCGAAAAAGATGGCCACATTCTGGGATCTTTTCTCCAGCCAGTTTGAAGGGACGCTCGCCTTGACGATGAATCCCTCCGGCGAAGAGAAGAATCCTTTCGCTTTCACCGAAATAATGGGTCTCAAGGAGTCAACCGAGACGGCCCAGTTGACGGATGAAATCCTGGAGATGTTCAAAGAATCGATGGCCATCGCGTCTCCCGGAGAAGGGGTAAAAATCAACATCAAGGAAGACAAGAACGCGGGGACGTATAAAGATATCCCGTACTCGAAGATCTCCATGCAATATGAATTCGACGATCCGGAATCGGAGTTGGCCCAAACATTGAAAAACATGGGAATGGATTTCTACATGGCGGCGGCGCCCCGCGCGCTGATTCTCACCACCCAGGAGATCGGCCCCGTAATCGACCAACTCCTTTCCGGGAAAGTTCCCGCGGCAGACAGCATTCCCTGGATTACGCAGGCCGGTCCCAACACAATGCTGGCGATGCGGCTCAGCCTGATCGAACAACTGCGGATGATCAAACAGCAATTGTCGAAAACCGCGGGAGGCAGCGTAAATCCCCTGGCCTTGGTGGAACTTCCTGACAGTTCGAAGACGCCGGGGGTGATGATGGATATGCGGGTGGAGGGCGGGAATGCCCTTTCCCGCTTGCGGATTCCCGTTCAAGAAATCAGTATCATCCGCATGGCTATCATGGGTGGAATAACACCGGAAGAGGATGAACCAGGGCAACAACCGGAGGCGCATGAACCGGATACCCGGGAATAACGTTCCCTTCCGGTTTATTTCATTCATGCGTTTTACGAACGCGATAGCGGATTGTGGATGGCTTGGTTGAGCAGGTCGTGGTCAGCAAGCACCAGGGCGGCCATGGCCTCCACGATGGGAACCGCCCGGGGCACCACGCATGGATCGTGCCGGCCCCGAGGTTTTAAAATGGTCGGCTCTCCCCGCGGCGTGACAGTCTCTTGTGGGCGGAGAATGGTAGCGGTGGGTTTAAAAGCCACCCGGAAAAGTATGTCCTCCCCGTTGCTGATGCCGCCTTGCACACCGCCGGAAAAATTGGTGCGGGTACGAATCCGGTCCCCGGAAGCATAAAAAAGATCATTATGCTCGGATCCCTTCATCAATACGCCGGAAAAGCCACTGCCGATCTCGAATCCCTTGGTGGCCGGCAGGGAAAGCATGGCCTTGGCCAAATCGGCTTCCAAGCGGTCGAACACCGGGCAGCCAAGCCCGGGAGGGACGTTGCGCATTACGCAGGCGATGATCCCGCCCACAGAATCGCCTTCCCGGCGAGCCTGATCGATCAACTCAAACATCTTCTGAGCCGTTTCCACGTCGGGGCACCGGACGGGATTTGACTCCACTTGATCCCGGGTGACTTGGTCAGGATTAATCCGGGCTTCCAGATTGTAAATTTGCTGAACATACGCCACGATTTCCACGCCATAGCGCATGTGTAACAGTTTGCGGGCAATGGTGCCTCCCGCGACCCGGCCGATGGTTTCGCGGGCGCTGGTGCGTCCGCCCCCCCGGTAATCGCGGATACCGAACTTGGCATCGTAGGTGTAATCGGCGTGCGATGGCCGGTAAGCGTTTTGCATTTCGGCGTAGTCCTGGGAGCGGGCGTCCTGATTGCAGACCATCATGGAAATGGGCGTCCCTAACGTCTTCCCTTCGAATACGCCGGACAGGATTTGAATGGTGTCGGTTTCACTCCGCTGAGAAGTGATGAGGCTTTGGCCGGGCCGGCGCCGGTCCAGTTCGACCTGGATCTCTTCCGGTGTGATAGGAAGCCGGGGCGGACAGCCGTCCACCACCACGCCTACTGCCCCGCCATGCGATTCGCCCCAGGTGGTGATCCGAAACACGCGCCCAAACGAATTGCCCATTGCTTGCTCCTTTCACCGTCATTGTAGCGCATCCTAAACAACAGGGGAGAAGAATAGGCAGGACAGTTAATGAGAGGGCGGCGCACCGGCTGATCTACTGGATTCGGCCTTCTCGATATAAAGCAGTATTTGACGGGCCAGGTGTTCGAAATCCTTGTAGCATTGTTTCACGGCGCCGACATGCGCTCCGATCGCCCCATCCGCCGGCTTTAAATAAAACATCGATGCATCAAGGGGGTTAATTCTTTCCGCCTGCCCCTAAGCCGATTGCCGGCGCCGGTTTCCTTTCCTGAAGGATATGCGCCAGGCGGCGGGCAATGGCCTTATGGCCTAACTCGTTGGGAAAGGGTGATGATTCGTTCAGCAACAAATGGGCGAAGGGAATCCGGTTCAGGATGAACACAGGCGACTTCCACTCGACGGCATCGGCGAAATCCGGCGGGGAGACCTGGTACAGAAACGTGTGGTTTTTTCGGGTGTTTTCGTATGCATCCGGTTCGGTTCCCCAGTCCCCTTCCATGCCGTCTTGCGTAAACGTGAAGTATAACGTCTTCGGTTCATCGAAATGCAGGCGCAACGACCAGATCCGGTCGAAGGCGCGTTCATCGCCGTGGGTTCCGTCATCGTACATGCGGACGAGGTTGGGCCGGCTGTCACCCAATAAGGGGTGATTGCCCGTGATGAAAACGGTGGAGGCCACGGCAAGGGATTCGGGCACGTAAACCCGGAACAAATAGGTTGAATTGGCCTCCGCATAGAAATGATTGAAACCATCGGTTTCGTAATTCTCGTTTTTGGCTAACGATAAAGCAAAACTTTTCCGCCGTTCTTCAAACTGCCCCAGCCGGTCGAACAAGGCCCGGATGTCCAATAAAGGCACGTCCAGTTGGGTGGCCAATTTCTCAAACGCTGATGTTCGATTGAAATTCAACAGATTGGTGTTGACTAGGACGGCCTGCCCCCCCTGGGCCAGGTGATGGCGCAGGATGAATTCGAGGGTCTCAATAAGCTCTTCATGGGACACTTTATCCACCCATGTTCCCCGGGCAACGCGGTTCGCGATTTCCTCCTCGATTGCCTCCCGGCCCGCGCGGGAACGGTGGTGGCGCCACCACATGCCCATGGCGCTATGATCCCGCCAAAACTTTATCCAGCCGTCAACGGTTTCCAGGAGAGAGTATTCCTGCAAGAAATTCAATAGTTCCCGTTCCGACAAGCGGCTTTCAAACGAGTCGTACAACCCTAACGCGAGAATCAGAATATCGGGTTGAAAATGATGAACCAGGTTTTCGTATTGATGCAAGGCATGAATGGCCGTGTAGCCCGGCGCGGCGAAATTGAGGACCTCGTATCTCCCCGCTCCGCCTGCGTTGAGCAGCATCTCCAATACCGCGGGGAAAGACTGTTCGCGAGGCACGCCCCAACCAAACGGCAGGCTATCCCCCACCACCGCCACGCGGATTGTGCCGGGAGTCTTTTCCAACTGCACATCGCCCATGCGCATGCCGTACCGGTTGGTCTCAATCCGCAGCGTTTCGTCACCAGATGGCCCTGGACTTTCCCACACCCATCCAGGGAGCAGAGAACCATACGCATCGGGCTGATACAATTCAGCAAATTCCGCTGGATTGATGATCAGCGATTCGCTCTTGTTCCCCTCAACCAACGGACGTAATAACACATCCACGATGGGAATCCCCAAGATTCCCAACACAATCAAGATCCCTAAACGTCGATTCATCGTCCTCTTCTAGAGTCACTCATATTGACAAACATTCCGGAAAATAAATGGTATCGATATTCAATCCTATCCAGAATACTCGATTTATGATAATTTTCCTACTACCAGACTGATGTCATCCATAAAAAAACCGGGGCGTCTTTTCCGTCGTATTCCATCGATGAACACGGAATCATCCAAATCCATCCCACGGGCCGTTTGCCGTCAATGCCGGTACTATTATATCACCTGGGATCCCCGCCGGCCTTATGGATGCAAAGCCCTGGGATTCAAATCGGTTAAAATCCCCTCCCAAGTCGTTTACGAGAGTTCAGGCCTTGAATGCCAATCGTTTCAGCCGAAGCCCAAATCTTGATCCCCTCCGGAATGGCTCTCCGTCGGTTGGCGGAAACCGGATTCTTCGGTATAGTAAAGCCTCGTCTCACTACGAAGATCAATATTTCACTATGGGAGCGGAATGCGACATGCCAAAACCAACCAGATTCCTGTGGGGATTGACCATCGCGCTGCTGTTAACGGGCTTGACCGCATTGCCAACGGCCGCAGCAAATAATTCCGAAAACCTTCCCCGGCCGGAGCACCCCATGCCGCAAATGGAACGGGCGGAATGGCTGAACCTGAACGGAACGTGGGAATTCGCCGAAACGCAAGACAACAACGACGAGCAATTTCTCACCGCGGAAACCTTCCCGGATACCATCACGGTCCCTTTCTGCCGCGAGAGCCGCCTCTCCGGCCTGCAACGCACCGGCTTCATGAAAAATGTGTGGTACCGCCGGACGTTCGCAATCCCCGCTGACTGGAAATCCCCCCGGATCCGCTTGAACATCGGGGCATGCGACTGGATCACCCGGGTGTGGATCAATGGCACGTTCATCGGCCGTCATCGCGGAGGCAATGTGGCCTTCGGTTTCGATATCACCGAAGCCTTGAAACCGGGGAAAAATACCGTGGTGATCCACGCATTCGACGATACGCCCAGCGGTCTTCAACCCTTGGGCAAACAATCCAACCGGGAGAAAAGCTACGCCATCTTCTATACCCGCACCACGGGGATTTGGCAGACGGTCTGGCTGGAAGGCCTGGGTGACGCGTATCTCAGCGATTTTCATATTATCCCCGACCCGGACCGGTCCCGGATTCTGATTCAGGCCGAAGTAGATGGCCCTTCCCAAGGATTGACCCTGCTGGCGCAAGCCGAAGCGGCGGGCAAAACTGTAGGGCAGGATGAGACCGCCGCCGATTGGCGCAACATCCATCTCACGCTCGATCTCAACGAAAAACGGTTATGGTCACTGGACGATCCCTTCCTGTATGATCTCGTCCTGACGCTCAAGCGGGGTGGTCAGGTAATCGACCAAGTAAAGAGCTACTTCGGCTTGCGCAAAGTTTCGATTCAGGGCGCGGCGATTTTGATCAACGATCAACCAATCTTCCAGCGGCTAGTCCTCGACCAGGGCTTCTACCCCGACGGCGTATGGACCGCGCCCAGCGACGAAGCCTTGAAGCGGGACATCGAACTATCAAAAGCCGTGGGCTTCAATGGCGCACGGCTGCATCAAAAGGTGTTCGAGCCCCGGTTCTTGTATTGGGCCGACCGGCTGGGTTACTTGGTGTGGGGGGAATACCCCAGTTTCGGGGCAAATTACGGCAATCCCGTTGTGAACGTGCCGATCACCCAGGAATGGGTGGAAATCGTCCGGCGGGACCGGAACCATCCCTCCATCATCGGGTGGTGCCCCTTCAACGAAACACCCCCGGAAGCCGGAGAAATCCAGCGGATGGTGATTCCCCTGACCCGGGCTTTGGATCCTACCCGGCCGGTGATCGAAACCAGCGGCTGGACCCATACCCTGGCCGATCCGGAGGTGCTGGACGCGCATGATTACAACCAAAATCCGGTCACGTTCCGGCAGAAATGGGATGATTACTTTACCGCCTTGCCCATTCCCGCCCGCTACGCGCCCTCCAGCCAGGGCTTGCCGTTCTTCATCAGCGAATACGGCGGCATCGGCTGGTTCGAAGCAAAAGACCGCGAATCCTGGGGCTATGGGAACAATCCCAAGACCTTGGAAGAATTTTACGAACGCTATGCCGGATTGACCAACGCGCAACTCGACAACCGCAACCTGTTCGGCTTCTGTTACACCCAATTGACTGACGTGGAGCAGGAAAAGAACGGGATCTATCAATACGACCGGACTCCCAAGTTCGACGCGGAAAAATTGCGCGTGATCAATTCCCGCAAGGCCGCCTATGAGGAAAATCCCCCTATCGAAGTCCGCAAAATCACGCCCTCCTGGAAAGTGCTGGTGGGCGCGGTTCCTGACGGCGAACAAGCCAAGGAATGGCGGTACGTCCTGAATCCCCCGGGCGGATCCTGGACTACGCTCGATTATGATGATAGCGCATGGAATCGCGGCAGGGCTGGATTCGGCCGCAAAGAAGGTTGGGAAAACCGAATCCGCACTCCTTGGACCGGGAAGGACATCTGGTTGCGGCAAAAGTTCGAGTACGACGGATCCCCGTTCGATACAGGCGCTTTGGTCACTCATTACGACAACGCCACCGAGGTGTATGTTAACGGCGAAAAAATCTGGAGCCGCGAAGGCTGGAACAACAACTACGAAGGCTTCCAGGTCACGGAGGCGTTGCACCAAGTCCTGCGCCAAGGGACGAACGTTATCGCTATCCATTGCCATCAGGATGAAGGAGGGCAATACATCGACGCGGCGCTATTGATTGGCGAGGCAAAATAATTGCCGAGGCTGAGTAGGAGGTTTTGCCGGCTTACGTTCTCCGGCGGACGTCGATGTACACCGCCGCCAGCACCACGAATCCCTTCACGATGTACTGCAGGGAAAAATGCACCCCTGCCTGGTTGAGGCCCTTGTCGAGAATGCCGATGATAATAGCCCCGATCAGCGTGCCGTAGAGCGTCCCCACCCCCCCGGTGAAACTGGTCCCGCCCACCACGGCGGCAGCGATGGCGTTTAACTCAAAGCCAATGCCCGAGGCCGGCTCGGCGGAATAAAGTTGGGAGGTATGGATCATCCCCGCCACGCCGGTCAGCATTGAGCAGATCACGTACACCGCGATCTCACAACGGGCCAGGCGGATGCCGGTAAACCGGGCGGCCTCGCGGTTGCCGCCGATGGCATAGAGATGCTGGCCGAAACGCGTGCGGTGCAGCAAAACCGACGCCGCCGCGAACAGCGCGAGCATGACAATCACCGGCACAGGGATCACACCGAACAGCCGCCCATTGCCCAGCGCCAGAAACGCTTCCTGATGCGCGGGCACACGGATAGGCCGGGCTTGGTTGAAGCAAAACGCCCCGCCCCGGGCAATGAGCATGGTAGCGAGGGTGATGATGAACGCCGGCATCTTGGTCTGGGCGGCACAGAGACCATTGATCAATCCAAACACGGCGGACACCATCAAACCCGCCGAACAAGCCAGGCTTAGCCACACCAGCGGGGATGCTTCCGGCGCTCCCAGCGTCAACACGTACACGGTGGTGGTTCCCACGAGCGCCAGCACAGCCCCCACGGAGAGATCGATCCCCCCGATCAAGATCGTGAACGTCATACCGAATGCCAGGATGGCGTTGACGGTCACTTGTTGCAGCAAATCAATCAGATTGGGCGGCGTCAGAAAAACCGGCACCCACAGGCCGAACAAAACCAACAACACGACCAAAGCCGCCAATAGGGGACCGATTTCTTTAAAAACTCTCATTCACGCGGGCTCCTGTCAGCTCCATCATGAGTTCTTCCGGGGTGATCCGGTTCGCGTCCACGATCCGCAAAATCCGCCCGTCGCGGTAGAGGGCGATGCGGTGCGCCACGTTCATCACTTCCACCAAATCCGACGAGATCAATAAAACCGCCATGCCTTCCTCGACCAGTGAACCAACAATCCGGAACATTTCCTCACGCGAGCCGACATCCACGCCGCGGGTCGGTTCGTCGAGAATGAGAACCTTGGGCCGGTGTTCCATCCAGCGGCCCACCATGGTTTTTTGTTGATTGCCGCCGGACAGGCTGCCGACGCATTGCGCGGGATCGGCCGCCTTGATGTGAAAAGCCTCCAGGGCGCGCCGGACAATGGCGTCCCGCTTGCGGAGATCGGGCCGGAATGCGGGATTCCATTCGGCCGTCCAAGGCAAGGCGAGGTTGAAGGCCACCGATTGGATCATCACCAGCCCTTCCAGCCGCCGTTCCTCGGGCACCAACACGATGCCCGCTTCCAAAGCATCGGCAGGATGACTCACCCGCACCGGCCGGCCTTCCACGAGAATCTCACCACCATGGAGAGGGTCGATGCCAAAAAGAGCGCGCGCAAGTTCAGTGCGTCCCGCGCCCACCAGCCCCGCCAGACCCAGGATTTCGCCATACCGCAACACAAAACTGACATCCCGGATTTTGGGATTCCGCAGATTCCGGACTTCCAAAGCCGCCTCGCCTGGATTCCAGACTGGCCGGTGGAAGCGGTCGACGATTTCCCGGCCCACCATCCAACGGATCAGTTCTTTCTGATCCAGGCTGGAAACCGGTTGAGCACCCATGGAGCAGCCGTCGCGCAGAACCGTGATCCGGTCAGCCAGTTGAATAATTTCTTCGAGCCGGTGCGAAATATAGATGATCCCCACCCCCTGGCCGCGCAGCCGCCGCAAGACTGTGAACAGCACCTCGGTCTCGGCTTCGGCCAGCGAAGAAGTGGGTTCGTCCAGGATGAGAATGCGGGCCCGCTGCGACAAGGCGCGGGCGATCTCCACCATCTGGCGGCGCGCCACGGTCAAATCCCGCACCCGGGTCCGGACCTCCCGGATATCGTCCAGCCCTAGTTCGGCAACCCATCGCGCAGCCTGTTCCTCCATGGCGCGGCGATCGAGCCAGCCCCAGCGGGTAAGTTCACGCCCCAGGAAAAGATTTTCGGC
>JABLXU010000071.1 GCA_013177805.1 Candidatus Omnitrophota bacterium | reverse complement strand
AGGGTTTCAACCCTGGGCAATTATTCACCCCTGTGCACAATCCACCCCTGGGCGAATCAACTTCAGACGATACTCACCCCTGCGCAACCTGACACAAAACCAACCACCCCCCTCCCTCCTCTCCCCCCCAGCGCCCCTTTTAAGGGGCCGCCATACACCAGGCCAGGGTTTCAACCCTGGGCACTTCAACCCTGGGCAATAATTCACCCCTGTGCACAATCCATCCCTGGGCGAATCAACTTCAGACGATACTCACCCCTGCGCAACCTGACACAAAACCAACCACCCCCCTCCCTCCTCTCCCCCCCAGCGCCCCTTTCAAGGGGCCGCCATACACCAGCCCAGGGTTTCAACCCTGGGCAATAATCCACCCCTGGGCTCAAATCACCCCCGGGCACTTCACCCCTGGGCTCTTAATTTAAGAGGTTTCACCGGAACAGCGATCGCAAACGAAACTTGGTGCGTTTCTCCGCGCTGATTTCATCGACCCGCTTGTCGATTTGGCTCTGCACCCGGGTTTCTTCAGAACCTTGCGGGACAGAGATAGAAGCCGAACCGCCGGATGAGGATTTCGGCGCGGACGCGCAACCGAAAATCACCGCCAGGAGAAACATCGAGAGGACAATGGGCCAGCTTTTCTTGATCATATCGGTTGTCCTGTCAACGGATTTTTGAGAAACAATCCGATTTTTCAGATGCCATCACCCGCCGCGAATTGTATTCAACCACCGGCAGACAGTCTGTCTACCTGTGTTTCCAGCCGGAGGAGAAAAAGATCAATTGAGCGGCTGATATTCTCACCCATTCGAGTCCGCGCTTCCCGGCCGGTCCGTACTCATTGTAACGGAACCGATGTGGCGTGTTAATGCCCAGGCGGGCGGGTCGGAAGGATTTGAACCACAAACTTGCAGGCGGTGGATTGAACAGGTATACTTTTTGTGCGGTTCTTGACCGGGTAAAAACTACGTTTTTGTCCCATTCCCCACACTTCACCATAGGAGACCATTATGTCGCATACCATTGAGATTCAGGGCAGCAATTTCGAAACCGAAGTGCTCCAGTCGGATGTCCCCGTACTGGTGGATTTCAGCGCTTCCTGGTGCGGTCCGTGCCAAAAAATCGCGCCCTGGGTGCATGAGCTGGCCGGAGAATTCGCGGGACGCGCCAAGGTCGTCACGGTCGATGTGGACTCCAACCAGGATCTGGCCACGCGTTATGGCGTCATGAGCGTTCCTACGTTGATGATCATCAAGGGCGGGGAAGTCGTCAACAAATGGATCGGCATCACATCGAAACAGGTTATGTCCGACGCCCTCGAAACAGCGATCGCTTCCTGATCCCTCTTTACATCCTTTTGATCATCCCGCGCCGTTGACCCGCCGGTTCAACGGCTTTTTCGTTCGGCACCGGAACCCCGGTCCGGCTGTTTACACGTTCCCGAATCCGTGTTACATCCTTTCTTGAGGATCGTGCCGGTATCCGGCCGCCAGTTTCCATTCCTTTGGTGCGGGAGATCCGTGTCATGGCAACCAGCCCGCCGGCCGGTGGAACCGCGTCCCGCCGGTTGAGAACCCGCCTATACGAAGCTGGGCGCGAATGCGCCGGCTGGTTGACCGCCAATCCCATCCCGCGGCGTGAATTCATTCGCTACGCGCGCGGGTACCGGTTTTGGATCCTCATGGCCCTCGTGCTGAGCGGCGCGTCGGCGGTCTTGTGCCTCGTGTGGGCATCCTATTCCCGGATGTTTTTGACCTACGAACCCTATCCCATCGGCCGCGTTCTTTATTTTTCCATCATTTCCACCGAATTCCTGCTCATCGTGATCTTCCTGCCCGGCATCGTCGCCCAAGGCCTCATTTCCGAACGGGACCAAAACACCCTCCCCCTGCTGCTGGTCACTCCGCTTTCGCCGGGGCATATCTTGGGCGGCAAGCTGATCTCGACCCTGGGTGTCATGGTGTTGCTGATCATTTCCACGTTTCCCCTTATCTCGATCTGCCTGGCCCGGGGGGGCGTGTCGCCTCTGGAAGTCGCCTTGGGCAGCCTGGGATTGGTGTTGACCTGCTTCGTGGTGGCCTCGTTCGCGATCTTTCATGCCCTGCAAGCCCAAACCACCTTCGGCGCGATCCTCCTGACCCAATTGACCTTTTTCCTGTTTTTCTCCGTGGGCGGTTCGATTCTCGCGTTTTGGCTGGGAATCATCTACGCCATCCTCGCCTTTCTCATCCAAGTCTACAACCTGTATCAACCCGCCTCGCTCAACCCCCCCATTTCCATCCTATGGTCCAACAGCCTGATCATCCTGGGCTTGCTGATTTTCTCCGTCGTGCCGCTCTTCGTGCTGCGGGCGGCCCGCTCGCGGTTGCGTTTTGCCGAACCGCCGCACCGGCAGGCA
This sequence comes from Candidatus Omnitrophota bacterium, assembly GCA_013177805.1. Classification (GTDB taxonomy): domain Bacteria; phylum Hinthialibacterota; class Hinthialibacteria; order Hinthialibacterales; family Hinthialibacteraceae; genus JABLXU01. The sequence goes on along the minus strand of JABLXU010000071.1, from coordinate 13,238 downwards.
TGGGAAATGCACCGCATGCCGCGCTTCCAAGTGGGACAAGCCGTTCCCAGTCCGCGCCATCCCCGGCCGGCGCGTTCGTGGTGGGAATTCGAGGACGGCCAAAATCCCATATTCGTGCGCGAACGGTTGAGCTACGCCGCCTCCCAAATGTTGTTACACCTCGCCTCCTGGTATCTGGTGATTTTGCTGGCCCATGGGCTCTTTTTGCTCAGCCCTGTTCAGGAAGGGCGCTGGGTGGCCATTGGCACGCTGATCTTCATGGCCCAGATCGTCCCCGCTTACGCCGGGCCGCTCTTCGCGCGCGAAAAGGAACGGGAAACCTGGGACCTGCTCCTGACCACCATCGCCCATCCCCGGCTCCTGCTGAACGGCAAACTGGCCGGCGCGCTGCACCAATGCCTGTGGCGGGCCGGCGTCTTGTTCACGGTCCCCTTTCTTTTATCCTCCATGCTATTCGGTTTCATCCAATGGGTGGGACTCGCTTCCCCTTCTCCGTTTTTCCTGTTTCATCTTCTGAACTATGTCCTCATCCTGTTCCTGCATTTGCTATTCCTGCTTATGGCCGGCGCGTATTTCTCAATCCGCTTGAAAAAAGTAAGCCCGGCCACCTCCGCCGGATACCTGCTGGCCGGCACGGTTTTGGTGCTCCCTTATTTACTCTCGTTTATTTGGAAACAGGTCGATCCGGCGGCCGATGGGACAACCATCCTAATGTTCAGCCCCGTCTATCTCCTCTATACCATCCCCACGCTGGAAACTCCACAAGCGGTGATCCGGATCTGGCTGTTCGAGGCCGGACGCCATGTCTTCTTTTATTTGGCGGGAACAATTCTGTTTTACGCCCTAAGCCGGCGGGAGCTAAAGCGGCTGCCATAGAGGAAGCCCCCCAGGGACGGGGGAAGAGTCGGCACCCTCACATATCGAAATACAATCCCACACCGATGTATTCGTCTTCTTCCCGGAAAAACGGCCATTCCAGCCGTTTCCCATGATAATATTCCCCCAACAACCGGGTGACGCGGTTGCGGAACGGCCAATCGTGGATTTCCACCCCGAACACATACCGGTGGTTGAGGTCCCAATCGAATTCTTCCTGCAAATGAAAATGAACCCCCAGCACGGGATGAATGGCGTATTGGTCCCAGGGAGCCAGTTCTATCCCATACACCATTTCCCACGGATCCCGCTCCGGCATGACGTCGAACAAGTAAGCGAATCCCCCATAGATCCGCCACCAATCGGGTTTATACGAGAAAACCGCGTCAAACAAGTTGTTGTCCACTTGATAGTCGGTCAGGCGGTTTTGCGTGACGATCTCCGGATGCCGCGCCATGTACTCGTCTCCCAGGTGGGCGCTGCGGTGCAGAAGACGCAGGCGCGTGGAAAAATCTTCATACCGGTACACCACCGGCAATCCCAATTGGAAATCAATGTTTTGCAAGTCGGTTTGGGATTGATCCAGGTCGAAATAGCCGAACGCCGCGCCTTCGATGTTGATTTGCAGATGATGCCCCGGGCCGAAGACATCCTTCCAGCGGTACAAACCGAACACTTCGCCCAGCCCCACCGTCCCAAAATTGCCGCCGGATGCCTCGCTATGCCGGAAACTCAAGAAAAACCGGGATTCCCACGGGTCCGCCAGCAAGGGCGTAAAGAGGTCATCCTTCGGAAAAAAACCATGAAACGCCCGGTTGAATTCCTCCTGCGCTTGCCCTTCAGGCACGGCGCCCCCGGTTGCCAGGGGAATATATTCCACACGCGCCACCCCGTGAATCCGCGACACCGCATCGAGCAATTCCTGCCGCTCCTCGCCGGGAAGATCCCCGCGCAGGATCACTACGCCCCTCTCCACTTCCACCTGGATGGAAGGGACTTTCAGCACCTGCTCCAGCACGGCGGTCACGTACCCCCGGATGAAATGATCATCCGGGGTGGGAGGCACCACCTCCGGATCCGCCCGGGGATTCACGCTCGCTCCGCAAAGAATCCAAACCAGTACAATCCAAGCCAGTACAATGAGTTGTTTCATTCGTTTCTTGGTTAATTACCGGGCTGACAAGTTGATTTCATGCTGGATGTGCCCGCCTTTCGTAGAATGACATGTCACCACGACCGGTTCCTTCCCGCGCACGATGAATTGAATCCATTCCGAACTCAACCCTGGGATGCTGGGTAATTCCACCCGGTACGGCCGCACCCGCACCGGCTCCACCCGCTTGAAATAGCGGTCCGCCACCCGGCCGGAACTGATTACCCGTTCCTCGGGCATCGACACCACATCGGGCGGATTGATATGATTCTTCACGTCCTGCTCGATCCGGGTGGGAATCATACCATCATTGCGCACCTCCACCCAAACCTTGAACAAATCCTCCCCCGCCGGTTCCACCCGGATCTCCCCAAACGCGGCCTGGGGCATCACGGAGGCGTGATACAACGTGAACGCCATGTTCCGGTGACACTCTTCCTCCAACAAGAACGAAGGAGGCACCCGGCCCCATTCCTTGTGAAATCCTCCGATCTCGATCTTGCCATAAGTTGGATGATCATACTCCTTCCACGCGGTCAGCCCCTCGTTCATCAACAGGGTCTTGATAAACTCGACTTCCGCCTCGTCATCCGTCCGCCCGCTGCGGTACAGATTTTGGGATGTCCACAGTTCATTGGTGAACGCCAAGATCCCCCGCGCCCCGTAAAACCAATCCACTTCTCCTCCCCAGAGCGTATAGAGATCCCGCCAGATCACCATCGACCGGTAAAAAGGCAGCATGAGCTCGCCCTTGGCGGCGATGGCGCTGAGCACGTGGTCGTCACGGGGCTGCATGTCACCGCCCTCCCGCTGCGGCCCGCGCAGGATCATCCCTCCATTGTTGTGGTACGACTGCATGCCCGCGATGTTGGGATGATCGATCACGAACTGGGCTACCGCCCGGGTCTCGGGCAAGGAAAACGGATAGTCCCGCGCGCCCCATTGCACATACGGCGGCTGCCAGTCGAACCCCCAGTTGCGGTTGGGATCGTAGCCGCCCGGGCCGTCTTCATTGACCCGCCCGTCACCGTCGTTATCGAGGCCCTCCCAACCCAGAATCGTGTACTCGCCCCGTTCATCCTCTTCCGCGGGAATCATCAAGTATTCCGGATATTTGGGATGCGGCTTCATCCGGCCGTTGGGATCGCGGATCCGCATCTGGGTGATGGAGCCATCCCCGTCCAGATCCTCATAATCGTCCTCGTCCACCAGCCCATCCCGGTCGTTGTCGAGCGGCACCTGCCCGGAACGGGAGGAATGAGCCGTGTTGGCCTTGCGCAACCAAAAATCACGCCCGTCCGGATTGATGGTGGGGATTAAGTAAAAAACAAATTGATCCACCAGGCGCGTGACGGTTTCGTTCTTTCCGTACATTTCGCAAAGATACCAGGCCGTGTAGGCCACCACCTCGCCCGCCTGCACTTCGTTGCCATGGATATTGCCGTCGATGTACATCCCCGGTTTGCGCGCGGGATCACCTGTTTTGATATGCGTCACTTCCAGGCACCAGATCGGCCGGCCTTGATACGATTCCCCGATGGAATACAACCGGGTCAGACTGGGAAACGCGTTATGCAAACGCTTGAGTATCTCCGCCAGGCCTTCGCTGTCATAAAACCGGTTCCAGGCCACTTCCACCCGCCGCTCGGCCGGCGCGCCCAACGCCTTGAACAGGTTCTGCCTCTCTTGAGCCACGGCCTCCTGGGAAACAAACAACTCATAGATCAAACCGGAAACAAGACCTACGCAAATCACCCATATCACACACTTCATTTTCCGGTTCATGGTCATTCTCCTTTCCCAGTTAGCGTCACCGATTTCCGGGCATTACCCGCCAAGGCGGATATCACTTCGATCGTCACCTCCTGCCCTTCCTTCCCTTGGACCACATAGTGCAATTCCTCCACCCCCCCGCTTCCCGCCACGGGACCAATCCGCGCCTTCTTCTCTCCAGCAAGGATCGCTTCCGGCGGCAGGCTGATCTCCACCCGGGTAGGAAGAATCTCGCCGGTCCGCTCGCCATGCGCCGGCATCGTGGGCAAATACCCCGTGTTGATAATCCGCGCCGTAATCTCATACACTCCCATTCCCAGAGATTTGACCTGGATCTCGTCGATCCCGATCCGCGGCAACTTCCCGGCCAGCCAGAGGAGATACTGGATGTTCTTTTCTTTCAGCTCGGCAAAAAATGGCTTGGGCGGCAACACCTTGGCGTAAGGCGCGAATCCGCCGGCTTCCGCCTCCTGGCCGGGATAACTGGGATGTTCAATCGATTTCCACGGCACGAAATAATCCGGCGCGTTCCGGTCCAGCCACTCCAGATACTCCTTTTCTTCCTTGCCCCGTTTTTCTTCTTTGGTATCTTCTTTTTTGGGATCTACTTTCTTGGAATCTCCGGATTCAGACACCTTCTCCGGCTCCACCGCCTTCTCTTGGGTCTCTTTTTCTCGTTTCGCGGGCTGCGTTTCGTCCTTCCCGGCGTCCACGTCGTTTGTGGCGTCTTCCTTCAAGGCCAGGGCGATGCCTGGACTCCAGGGTGGCGTGCTCAACGACAGCCGCCCCCGGTGAAAGTACATCCAATCGGCGAAACTCCCCTTCGCCGCTTCAGTTTCCACCGCTTTGGCGATCCCCAGCCTTTCGCGGTATTGCTCGCCTAAAAATTCGTAATACGCGGCATCCTCGTTGCGGATCTTGGTCTGGGGATTGCGGCCGGATGACCGTTCCCCGGATTCCGGTCTCTTGAGCAAGTTCCCTTGCCCGCAAAACGTGAACACCAAACCGATATGGGGATGCGCGATAATGAACTCCGCCAGACTCCGCGTCTCCGGCTCACTCATAGGATGCAAACCCGCATCCGCGCCAAACTGGGGGTATTCGAAGGGAAAATTGGCATTCAAATTCACTCCGCCGGCCGGATCCTCATTGATCTTCTCATCTTCGTCGTTGTCCAGCCCTTCCCTAAAATAGAGCCACCGCCCCGCCTCCGCCTTGGCGGAATCGGCCTCGATGAGTATCCGGCCGTCTTCGGGATGCGCCGTGAAAGTCCCTTTCGGATCCCGCACCCGGAGCCAGGTGATCCTCCCATCCCCATCCAAGTCGTCCGGACCATCCTCATCCACCAATCCGTCATGGTCTTGATCGAATGGATTCAGATTGGCGGTTTGCTCCATTCTCGGACTAGCAAAAAACCGCTCCGCCGCGTCGGGATTCAGGCAAGGAACAACATAGATCGTCACCGAATCCAGCAACGCGTTGACCTCCGCCTCCCCTTTCGTCTGGCATAGAGATTCAATGAAACCCAGGGCGTATTCATTCCCGGCCAAAGTAGGCCCCTCCACGCCGGATACGATCAACATCGCGGGCCGTTGCCGGCGCTCCTCCCCGGTCCCCCGCCCGATTTCGCAAACCCATACCTCCCGCCCCTCCCGCGTCCGGGCAAGGGACGAAAGCCGCAGAATGTCCGCGTGCTCCGCGCTCCACGACCGCAGCGCTTGAGAGACTTCACGATACGTACGCAGATCCGGCCAACTGGCGGTTTCCGCCCCCGCCGCCATTCCAGCCCATACCCAACCGCCCAGCCCCAAGGCCAGGCTCACTTGACAGAACCTTTTCACTGGATCCCTCCCTTACCAATCTGGGGAATTGGTTATTCAATCGCCAAAAAACTGCCTTACGCCTTTTCCAGGCGGCCTTTACCCCGGCCCTCGCCCAGAGGGAGAAGGAATGGTTCCCGGCTGCCCTCAATCCTCGTATCATGAATTGTGCAGTGAGAATGTATTGTAAACAGAAATAATTTATAAAACGCGTATCCCCGCTGCTCCCAAATAGTGATGGCTCCCGTCGTCAGTCTATACATCAAAAACCTATTCAATAATAATCCATTTTGATTCGTTGAACCATTGGCATGGGAGAAAGACTCGATGAATAAATCGACTACAAATGCTGGACTCCCCGCCCGCGAAAATTGGAGTACAAAAATCGGCGTGATCCTCGCCGTGGCGGGCAGCGCCGTGGGCTTGGGGAATTTCCTGCGCTTTCCCGGCGTGGTGGCCCAAAACGGCGGCGGAGCCTTTATGATCCCCTATTTCCTCTCCTTCCTCCTCCTGGGGATTCCGGTCTGCTGGGCCGAATGGATCATGGGCCGCCGGGCGGGCCGCCTCTCCGGACTGTCATCCTCCCCCGGCCTGTTTGGTATCCTGACGCACGGCAGCCCTTTCCGGTACATGGGAGCCCTGGGACTTTTCGTCCCGGTGGTGATCTACATGTATTATGTGTACGTGGAATCCTGGTGCCTGGCCTATGCCTGGTACTCCATCACCGGGGCCTTGAATCTCCAAGACACCCACTTGGATAATCCGTACCAAATCTTCTTCAGTGAATTCACCGGCCAGGAAATCCGGCCGGACGGCCCCCATTTCTTCCCCTCCATCCTATCCACCTACATCTTCTTTTTGATCACCTTCATCACCAATTTTTATTTCATCTACCGGGGCCTTTCGAAAGGAATCGAATTCTTTTGCCGCTGGGCGATGCCCATGCTGGTCCTGATGGCCTTCATCGTCGTGATCCGCGTCATCACCCTGGGCACGCCCAATCCCGCCCTGCCCGAGCAAAACGTGATCAACGGCCTGGGCTACATGTGGAATCCGGATTGGGAAAAATTATGGAACGCCGAGGTCTGGGTGAATGCCTGCGGACAAATTTTCTTCTCCCTCTCGGTGGGCTTTGGCATCATCATCACCTACGCCAGCTACCTGAAAAAAGACGACGACGTCGTGCTCTCCGGCCTGACCGCCAGCTCGGCCAACGAGTTTTGCGAAGTGTGCCTGGGCGGTTTGATGGTCATTCCCGCCGCCTTCGTCTTCCTGGGGATGACCCAGATGGAATCCGTCGCCAACGCCGGAACCTTCAGTCTCGGTTTTGTGGTCATGCCCCATATCTTCGATTTGATGCCCGGCGGCATGTTCTTTTCCGCCTGCTTTTATTTCTTGCTCTTCCTCGCCGGCATTACCTCCTCCCTTTCCATGCTGCAACCGGCCATCGCCTTCTTCGAGGAAGGATTCGGGATGAACCGCAAGGCTTCCGTCACCATCCTGAGCCTGATCACGTTTTTCGGGGCCAACGCCATCATCCATTCGGAAGGCCTGACCGCCATGGATACCGTCGATAATTACGCCTCGAATCTCGGGATTCCCCTGCTGGCCTTGTTCGAAGTGTGCGTTTTCGTCTTCATCCTGAAACCCGCGGTGGGTATGCAGGAAGCCATGATCGGCTCGGATATGAAAATCCCTAAGATTTTCGGCTTCGTCATCACGTACATCACCCCTATTTTCTTGCTGGCGATTCTCGGCTGGTGGGTCAAGGACCAAATCGTGTATTATTTTTTCAGCCCGGATTGGGAGCCGATGAATCCCATCCAAAGCCGCGCCATCCTGCTGATGGTCATGTTCCTCATCCTGCTCGCCATCTTGCAGACCTTGGCCTGGCCCCGGATGCGCCGCTACGCCAAGAAATACCAAAAAACCTTGCACCCGGATGATCTAATTTGAAAAATTAAGTTTCGTTGAGTTCCCGTTATGAATGCATCCCTGAAAGGCAAATGGCCATGTCTGCGCCAACGGCGCGTTTGGACGCTTATAAACTGCCCCAGGGCCTCCGCCCTGAAAAGGAGCGCGGCCAACGCCACCCTTTTCCCCTTTCCCTCTGGGAGAAGGCCAGGGTGAGGGAAGCCCTGAACCGTCAAATGGCTTTTCTCTGCACCCGAGTAACGAGTTAGTGAGGAGTTAGACCAATGGAACCGGCTGGCTGGATTATATTGATCGTCTCGTTCTGCACCGTGATCGGATTGAACATCTTCTGCTTTTACCGTGTCCTCACCTTGCCTAAGGAGCACATGCACGCCCCTCTCGAAATCGACACCCAAGATCTGGCCGATAACGGCGACAACAATAACAACGGCGGGAATAATCATTCCCGCCCTTGAGACCGCTTCCTTCGCCATGCCCGGCGGCGCCCGGTCGCCTCACATCGACCGGATAAGACCCACCACGACGCCCAAAATGGCTACGTTTTGCCCGCTTTCCACCCCTCCTTGATCCGGCACATGGATAGGTTCGACCGCGGGATTGGCCGGTTCAAGCACGATTTCATTCTCCAACCGCCGGAACCGTTTCACCGTGGCGTCTTCTTCCACACGCGCCACTACGATGTCCCCGTTGTTGGGATTCGGCTGCGGCCGGACGACCACAATGTCCCCATCCTGAATCCCAGCCCCGATCATGCTGTCACCCCGGACCCGTAAGCCGAATAAATCCGGTTCACTCCCCCGGCTGCCAAAAAATCCGGGATCCACGTGCAACTCGTCTTCCCGGATGTCCGGAGCCGCCAAATTCAGCGGGCCCGCGGGAACCGTACCCAAAACCGGCATCCGGTAACTCCGCTTGATGGAAGTCCGGGAGGCATCCTTGACCTGCTTCACTCCCCGGGACTTGTGGGGATCGATCTCCAAATACCCCAACTTCATAAGCCGTTGCAAATGATATCGCGCCCCATTGGTAGAGGATATGGCGAATTTTTTGCAGATCTCCCGCAAGGTCGGTGGATAACCTTGCTCTTCCTTGTATTTCTCCAGGTAGTCAAGGATTTCCCGTTGGCGAGGTGATAGTTCCGGCATTTCGGCCTCCCAGCCCCATTGCTCTTCTGTTCAATCTATTATAGATTGTTCATTTGTTCACGGTCAAGACAATTTCGACTCGGATTTCATTCTTTTCTGGAATTCTCCTGCGCCGGGAGTAGGGTTTTACCCCGAGGTGGGAGTACAATCACGCCGTGGATAGCGTCAAACACCATGAAAACCCGGCTCGCGCATATTTTGTTTCACCGGCATCTCCTATGGGAATTCCTGCGGCGGGATCTCCAGGCCCGTTATGTGGGATCCGCCATGGGTTTTTTTTGGTCGGTGATCAATCCCTTGATTTTGTTGATCGTGTACTCGGTCGTCTTCGGATTCATCCTCCAGGTGCCCTCGCCCCGCCTCGGCGGCCGGGCGCCCAGCCTGGACTTCGCCTTCTACATCTTCTGCGGCCTGCTGCCATGGTACGCCTTCCAGGAATCCCTGATCCGCTCCACCACCTGCATTATCGACAACAAACACTTGATCAAGCAAGTCCGTTTCCCCGCCAAAGTACTCCCGGCCTATATCACGCTTTCCAGCCTGATTAATCAATTAATCGGCACCGTCATCCTGATGGCGGTCTTGCTGATCTCCCGGCGCGAGTTCCCGGTCACCTTCCTCGCGTTCCCCCTGGTCCTGTTCTTGGAATTGGTCTTTTTCTTTGGAACGGGCCTGCTGTTCGCCACCCTGAACACCTATCTGCGCGATATCGCCCCCCTGATGAGCATTGCCACCCTGGTGATGATGTGGGCCACCCCCATGTTCTACGAAATAGACATCGTCCCCCCCGCCTGGCGGCCGGTCTTATACGCCAATCCATTGACGTATATGATTTTAATTCATCACCACCTGGTGCTGTTCAACTCCTGGCCGCCGCTGGGCTACTGGCTCGTTTTCACCACGGTTTCCGGGATTTGTTTCGTTTTGGGTTACCGGATCTTCACCCGGTGCCATCCCGAATTCGCCGATCTCCTCTAATCTCCTTCTCCCCTGAACCGCTCCAGCCACCGCACCGCCCGTTCAGCCAAACGTTGGCCGTAGCGGCGGCTCCGCCAGGCGTGTCTTACCAAGACGGGCATCCCAAATGGATTCCTCACCAGCCCACGTATCGCGGCGCGGACAGAAGGAAATCCCTCGGAATCCATGCATTGCAGCAAAACCGGGGGCACGGTCTCCGTGACGGCATCGGATATTACCCGAATCCATACAAACGGCTCCTGGCGGCTGGAGGCATGCGCCGCCACCGCCGCCGATTCCATATCCACGGCCATTCCTCCCGTTCGCTCATGTAACTCCCATTTTTCTTGGGGAGTAAGAATGACCTCCTCGGCGCAAACCAGGATCGGAGACCCTGCGGCTAAAACCTTTTCGCCTTGCCCATACGCCAATATATCTCCTCGGCGGGTCCGCACGGTGGTTCCCTCAAGAATGTCTCCGGCTTTCAACACCGGATCCAAGCCTCCCGCGTATCCCAGTGAAATCCAATAATCCACGGGTTGATCCCCCAATGCGGACAGCAACCGGCTCATCCTCTCCCGGCCCATCCCGGAAACCGCCAGGATGACCGCCTGACCAAACACGGTTTTTTCCTGGATCGTCCAGGGACCGTAGCTTGGAATCCGGACACCCAACCATCGCCCTAAAAATTGGATCTCCTGCGGCAATGCGGAACAGAACACAATTCGAACCATACGCGCCGTGTTGACCTGGTTCTGTTGAGTTTTCCCCATGAATGAGTTCCAGAAATCCGGAATGGCCGTGCCAGCGCCCAGGTCTTCAGCCCTGCGAATCCCGGGATAACCCGGGTCCAAGGTAATCCATTTCATTTCCCTCTGGAAGAGGATTCATGGGCGGGCCGCCTTTTCCCCTCGCCGCAGCTTTTCGAATGCTGCCTCTACCCCACGGATTCTGTGGTTTCCCTTCTGGGGACGGATTGAACAAACCCAGGTTTTCATCCCTGGGCTATTCTACCCTGGGCCAAAGGCATCCTATCTCTTCCATCAAGCAAATGGCGGACCAAACGCGATGGGCAAAAAAAACCCTCTGGCGGAGGGTGAACCAGAGGGAAAACGGTTCGGGAGGAACCGCAGCAGTTGGGAATGTGTGGTGTGTGCGGATGGTGTATGAAGGAAAAACTGGTTGACTCGTTTATGACGGCCGTAATTCGTTGACTGCTGACTCGTTGTTCCTCAACCCGCTTTGTCTTGTCTCTTTAACCTTATTATATCACCTAGAAGTTTTCATGCCAAATTTTCTTTGTCCGTCGTCTTCGTTCAAACTCCTTCATTCCAACCTCATCTCTTATTATACCCTATTGAACGGATTAGCAAGAAAAAAGTCCCATTTAATTGTAAAAAATTGTAATGCCCGTTGCGATAACTGATCTGTTTTTTACTCAAATTCACAGCCAATACATCTCGACATTCTACTTTTGAGACGTTGAAATCAAGGCCATTATTCACATCAACGCGCCACAATTAGGCCCATACCGATCCATCCAACGGCCAACTCGCGTTTACCAAATGAATTCAACCGCATCCAACCGGCTTGCTTTCCAAAAATACCGGGAATCCCGCCGCGCCTCGAGAAAGAATTCTCCCAGTTCGATTTCCGCCGGTCCGCCACGTACCTGCACTATCAACATGACCTCACCCGTTTCACGCTGTTCCAGCGGCACGGGTATCCGGATGGGACTCCAACTGTCCTCCGCCAACAATTCTAGCGGGTAGTCCCTATACCCCCCATTCTGCGTCACTCCACTGAAGAAAGCGATGGACAGCACGCCCGCCGCGTCCACCAGCCGGCGTACCATAACCGTGGCATATATTCTTGCAGGGTAAGATGAGACGGTATTCCACTCGATTCCGGCTGGAATAGGTATTTTGATTTGAATGACATCCTCCGGATTTCGCGTGCCTATACGCCACCCAGAAGTTTCTACTTGGGATTCAAGAAACGATGGCTCACCCTCCCATTTCAGGCAATACCCCCCCGCAGTGGAAGGAGGCCTATGAACCACAGGTTGTTCCACCCTGCACTTTTTTCGTTCCTGAGACAACAGCGAAACCGCTCCCATGGTGTAATTCTGTTCCGAAAACCCCGGAATGAGACGAAACCGGTCCAAACTCAGATTGGATTCTCCGGCTCTGGGGCCCACCAGCTGCGCCAAGACTTGAACCGCTTGCAATCCCTCCCGGGAAAACTCCAGAGATAATTCTTGAAACTCCGGCCCCCCGTCCGGTATGGTTTGTATGGATACCCCCAAATGGCTGGGATTTTCGTAATCCCAAACGGCCAAAGCGGTTTGGATGGGATTCTCTCCCTCCTTCGCGATCCGGCATGTGACAAAAACCGTATCGCTGGAAACCGGAATGGCTTCCGATACGAACTGCGCGCCCTCTCCCGGACGCAATTGAATGGCCATCTGATCCCAGCGGGTCTCATACCGCGGCATGGCCAAGTTCAACACCGGCAACACCGTCAATCCCCTTTCCCATAACGAGGTCGCTTGGAAATCGCGCCCCGGCGGATTCTGACCCATCCCGGCCGGGACCAACATGACATCGTCATCTTCTCCGAGGATGACCGGCTCCGTCCCTCCGGGTATAGGGAAACCAGCACCGAATCCCAGGCTGACCACCAAACCGGCGGCCACACAGAACCTTCCCCTCATGGCAAGATTCCTCCTGCATGTTTCAGATCAGTTCATCCTGGAATGGAGTGTATGGTTGACGGGCGGTTTATGATTTATGCGGCAAAAACGTACTTTTTTCTCAATGGGTAATCAATACACCATAAATAAATCCCTCCAATCTTCGGGCAAATGTCGCATTCCAAAATATTAAAATATAAATCGGCTCTTATCCCAAAAAGGTTGTCTTTCACGTATACCCATCCCCAACAGAAACTCTCATCCTGGATGAACCGCAATTTTTCACTTGAGATTATCAAAAAAAATGAATAAGAAAAACAGGAGGATTACGATTTTTTCGAATTTTTTATATCTCTTTTCCCAAATGCGGTATTTTTTTCATCTCATCCAGAAAACGCGTTCCTTTTTCTCAGACCACCTTTTCAGATCATCGGTTCCCATCTCTTCGCATGGCACCGGTTCGCATCTCATCTCATGAATTGATGAAACCCACCCCAAAACCCCCTCTCCCCCCGGAAAACTTCCTCCCCCTCTCCCCCCGAGACTTCTCCCTCCTCTCCCCTGGAAGAAGGCCGGGGTAAAGGAAAAACCCTTCTTCCCACGTCCACTTCTCGAATTATGCCTTCCTCCCCCCTCTTCCCCCAGCGCCCCTTTCAAGGGGCCGCCGAATAGCAGCCCAGGGTTTCAACCCTGGGCTCAACTCACCCCTTGGTTCAATTCAACCCTGGGTTCAATTCAACCCTGGGCTCAACTCACCCCTGGGCTTCAATTCAACCCTGGGCACTACTCACCCCGGCGCAACCTGACACAAAACCAACAACCCCTCCCCCCCCCTCCCCACGAAAACTTCCTCCCCCTCTCCCTCCCGGCGACTTCTCCCCCCC
>JABLXU010000070.1 GCA_013177805.1 Candidatus Omnitrophota bacterium | reverse complement strand
ACGCCTCTCTGCGTTTCATGGCAATTCTCCCATCATGGACCGCTCAGGTGGAGCGGTACAGTTTGCGCCGGTAATAGTCCAGCAAAACGGCGAAAAAGATCATACCCCCGATGACCATTTGTTTCAGGTGATCGGTCACACCCATCAGATCCAATCCGTTACGCAAGACCCCGATGATCAGCGCGCCGAATAAGGTGCCGATGACCGTGCCCTTCCCCCCGAAGAGACTGGTCCCGCCGATGATCACCGCCGCGATGGCGTCCAGTTCGTACCCTTCGCCGGCGTTCGGATCGCCGATGAACAAGCGCGATGTCTGGATGATGGCGGCGATGGCCGTGCACACGCCCGACACCACGAACACCAAGAACCGCGTCCGCCGCACCGGCACGCCGCTGAGGTACGACGCTTGCGGATTGCCCCCGGTGGCCAGCACATGGCGCCCGAAGCGGGTGAAAGCCATCAAAAGCACCCCGGCCAGCACGATGCCCAGGGCGATCACCGCTGAACAGGTGACGCGGAATCCGGACAGAGAAAACCATTCGCCCGTGCCAATCACCATGAAGGCGGGGGGCATCCCGGTGACCGGGGCGGCGTTGGTCAGGTACCGGGCCAGGCCACGGTGGATCATCATAAAGCCCAGGGTGACGATGAAACTGGGCACCCCGAACCGTACCACGATGAATCCCGCCAACCCGCCGCCGAGCAACCCCGGCAAAAGGGCAAGGAACAGAAAAACACCGCCGGACACGATCCACCAGGCCGCCGCGCCGGGCAATAGATCAGGGACATACGCCAGCACGGCATTCGCGGCCCGCATGGGGAAATTCAGCCCTGTTTCCGGATCAATTTGCAATAAAAAAGCGGTGATCATGCCGCAGACCGCCAGCAGCGAACCGACCGACAAGTCAATTTCCGCCGCGCTGATCACAAAGGTCATGCCCGTGGCGATAATGATATTGACCGAGGTTTGAATGAAAATGTTGGAGAAATTCTGACGAGTCAAAAACAGGCTGGATTGCGTTCCAAAAAAAAGACAGAGCAGCAGGAAGATGATCCCGATGCCGAAACTGTCAATCAATTGGCTGAAATTCTTCATGGAAGACGACGCGGTTCCTTCCAAACTGATGGTGGTTCCTCTGCGGGAGCAACCTATCAAATCCGAAACCGCCTGTCAAATCCGGGCCGGACACGGCGAATGGTTCTCCGGTTTTTCCCTGCCGGTTTGGTTCACTGTTTGGCCTTTGGCTTTCCTTGGACGCGGGGCTTGTTTCCCCGGCCACGGCAGGATTATCGACGGATTTTGTCCTGGTATGATATATTTCGATTATCCTACCTTCATAAAGAGGCCAATGATAATGGGCTGGCGCGGATTTATTGTATGGTTTTTGGTTTGTCGATGTGCCGGACTGCTTTCTTCCGTACCCTGGGCCGCGGCGGATGACCTGGACGTGGTTATCAACGAAATCCACTATCATCCGGATTCCGATCTGGAAACGGAAGAATTCGTTGAGTTGTACAACCGGGGAGGCGAGCCGGTGGATCTCGGCGGATGGGCGTTTTCCCGGGGAATTCATTTTGTGTTTCCTCCCGCGACGGTCCTGCCGCCGGACGGCTATCTGGTGGTCGCGCGCGATGCCGATGGAATGGCCTCTTGGGCCCCGGATGCCATTGTACTTGGAAACTATGAAGGAATGTTGGCCAATGGGGGAGAAACCGTGACGCTGTACAACCGGCAGGGAAAGGCCATCGATTCGGTGCCATATCAAGACAACCCGCCTTGGCCCACCAGCCCGGACGGCCGGGGGCCCAGCCTCGAGCGGATATCCCCGTTCGGCCCCAGCTCGGATCCCCGCAACTGGATGGCGGCCACGCTGGACAGCGGCGTTTCCGGGAAGGCCATGACTCCCGGCTCGCGAAACAGCGTGTTTTCACTCATTCTGCCTCCTTACGTGGAGCAGGTGCTCTGGGATCCTCCTTGCCCGCCACCCGGCCGGGAAGTCACGGTGACGGCGTCCATTTCCGATGAAACGGATGTGGACCGGGTGTATTTGATCTACCAGCCGGTGCGATGGGGCGCGCAAAACCAGCCGGAACAGGTGCTCCCCATGCAGTTGGTGGCCGGCACTTCACGGGCTGGTTCCTGGAGTGTGACCGTACCGGGCCAGCTGGACAGGACATTGGTGCGCTTCCGCGTCACGGCGGAGAACGCGGCCGGCGTGCAACGGGTGTTTCCCGCGCCCACCGAAGCCCGGCACACCATGAGTTATTTTCATTACCTCGATGATGAAATTGCAACAATTCCCATTGTGTTTTTGGACGATTACGGGGCGCGGGATCGGCAAAATACCTTCCGGGGCGATTCCACCTTCATCATCCGGCGTCCGGGCGAAGCGGGATGGGAAGTGTATGACCATATTATCATCACGGACCGGAAAGGCGGATACAATGTTTTTTTCCTGGATCATTATGAATTCGATGGCATGAGCCAGGTTAATGTGGTGTTCGAACGCAAACCCCGCTACGCGCTGGCGGAATGGTTGTCTTACAAAGTGTATCAATCCCTGGGAGTTCTGGCCGGGGACGTAGACCATTACCGGCTGATTTATAACGGCCGCGATGCCGGCTATTACCTGATGTTTGAACAACCTAACAAAACCTTCATCCGGCGGAACGGGCTGAACAACAACGGGAATTTATACAAAATTATCTATAATTTCGACCGGAGTTTGACGCGGAGCAATATTATCCGGCAACATCAGAAAAAGACCCATCTTCTCTCAGGTCATGACGACGTGGTCGATATGGTCATGACCCTTAACCAATCCCGGGGAGACGCCCAACGCGTGTATATCGAATCGCATCTCGCCGTGCAGGAAATTATGGATTACTTTGTGGGATGCCAACTGATTTCCGATTGGGATGGGTATTTCAACAATCATTTCGTGTATCATGACACGGAAGGATCGGGACTGTGGTATATCTTCCCGTGGGACAAAGACAAAACCTGGGGGGATTCCGACGCCTACCAAAACATCCTGCCGTATTATCATTTTTATGACATGCCCGTCCTGTACGGGGCCAACGGCACCCCGCGGTCTGGCCGCGATTCCCAAACGTGGTGGCGTCAACCGGGTTTCATCAGCGGCGCGTTTTTAAGTCATCCGGATATTCAACTCCGGTATCTGCACCGGTTGGGGTACGTGGCGAAACATGAATTCACCCCGGAGCGATGGATTCCAGTCATCGACGCCTTGGAACGGCGCTTGGAACCGGAAGTGCGGCACAAGGCAAAAATCACGGGGGCCAATGAAACCAGCCTGCTGACCGAATTTCATAATGACATAGAATCCTTCCGCCGCCAGGTGATCAACCGCCGGTTATTCCTTCTGGACGAAGTGGAAAAGCGGATCGGGCCGGTGCGCGTGGACGATTGGCGGATCTATGAATAGCAGGAGCGGGAGATGATAATCCCCGGCCGCTTCTAAACCAGAACGGCTCCGCCGGCGTGGATTGAGGGAATCACTCCCTTCGGGATAGGAGTTTCTTGTTTCCACCACCGCGGGGGGCCGCCTGCGGCGATGTACGCAACTATTGACCCGGCCGCGGCTCGATCGTGGGCCTTTATCCAGGGGATAAGCAAGCACGGAATCTCGGGACGAATCCCTCCCCCTCACGAAGAGAGTCAGGGGGAGGAAAGCCCTATCGTGTTGCTTTCACTTTTCGAATTGCACATGCCTTCCCCCTTCGTTCCCCCCTTGCCCGGGCTGCTGCACAGCAGCCCGGGATTTCAACTTCGGGCAATTCGAGCATAATACTATCTGTAATATCAACTTAATATTGTTGATTGGTTGTGTTGCGATAGGCCCAATTGGATCATGTTCCGGGAAAGACAGAAAATTGTTATGGAAAATACAAAAAAACTAGACAATGGCTATGGACAAGTATCAGTTCATGTTTATAATGCAAAATATCAATAGTTACCCCAGTTTAGAACTGCATTCCATTACCGGAAGGAAGAGGAGGACAAAATGGTTGCCAAACCAAGCGCGGAGAACATACTGAAATTCTATTCGTTGGATGAATTGCTGAATCTCATCCGGGAGAAGGCGGCTTTGGAGGCGGAAGGCCGGCTGGCCGAGGCGAAGAAGCATCTGAGCGATGCGTTGAATTTGATCGGTGGCGGATGGAAGGAGAAAACCACGGCTCCCCGGGAGACGGAAGAACCTCCAGCCGTGGAACGGAAACCGCGCGGCCCGCGGAAAAAAGCGCCACTGGGGCAATTGATACAGCAAGTGCTCGGGCCTCAACCCATGAAGATTGATGAGATTCTGACAAGCTTGCAGTCTCTCGGATACAAAAGCAAGTCGAAAGATCCCCGGCGGATCTTGTATCTGGAACTGACCAAGCAAGTTGCCAATAAAACGATCAAGAAACTCGGACGGGGCATGTATGCCAGCAAGTAAGCGCCGCTGAGTTTTCCCGCGCGTGGTCCCGGCTGGATTCCGCTTGCGGGAAATCCGGATGCGGCTGTCCCGGGCAGGAAGACAGTCAGGACCGGTGCCGGATTCCTTCTCCCGCGGTAGCCGGACCGGGGGGGAAACACCGCCTACCCGTTAATCCTTCTGGGCCGGAAACGAATCCGCTGACAGCAGGGCGGGAAAGGGTATAATGATCCCGGAGGCGGACTTCTTACCCGGACGGGAAAATCTGTCAGGATCGGCCGCCGGACCGGGGGACAATCCTGAGTGGAAACCGGGGAACGGATCGAATCCGCGGGAATGCCCATCCGCCACCCCCGTGATTCCTTACGCCCGGGCGGGCTTGCGACTATGGTACGAGGGACCAAAGAAAAACCCAAACTGAGCGGGAGAAAAAAAGCGGCGATCTTGATGATCACCCTGGGCCCGGACATCGCTGCGGATGTCTACCGCTGCCTCACCGATGACGAGATCGAACAAATCACCCTCGAAGTGGCCAACATCGGCACCGTTCCGCAAGAACTGACCGCGCAGGTCATCGAGGAATTCTACCATACCGCCATGGCGAAACAGTACATTTCGTCGGGCGGTATTTCCACGGCCCGGGAAATTTTGGAAAAAGCGCTGGGACCCGGCAAGGCCATGGAGATCATCGAGCGCCTGCAGGGCATGCTCCAGGGCACGCCGTTCGATTTCCTCAAGAAAGTCGATCCCAATCATCTCCTCAACTTCATCCAGAGCGAGCATCCACAAACCGTGGCCCTCATTCTGGCCCACCTGGAATACGATCAATCCGCCGTGATCATGTCCGCCCTGCCGCCCGAAATGCAGACCGAGGTGGCGTTGCGCATCGCCACCATGGACCAAACCTCGCCCGAAATCATTTCCGAGGTGGAGCGGGTGCTGGAACGCAAGATCGCCACGGTGCTGTCGCAGGAATTTTCCGTGGCGGGCGGCATCGAGGCGTTGGCCGAATTGCTCAACCGTGTGGACCGCGCCACGGAAAAATCCATCCTGGAAACGCTCGAGGAAGAAAACCAGGAACTGGCGGCCGAGATCAAGAAACTCATGTTCACCTTCGACGACGTCGTCCTCCTCGACGACCGCGCCATTCAGCAAGTGTTGCGCGAAGTGGACATGAAGGAACTGGCGATTGCCCTGAAAGGCGCGACCGAGGAGGTCAAAACCAAAATCTTCAGCAATGTGTCCTCCCGCGCCGCCGACAACATCCGCGAAGACATGGAATTCATGGGTCCCGTCCGCGTCAAGCAAGTGGAAGAAGCGCAACAAAAAATCGTGGCGGTCATCCGCCGCCTGGAAGAATCGGGCGAAATCATTATCAACCGGGGCGGGGAAGACCAGATGGTCACCTGAAACAGCCGGCGTTGATCCTTTCCAGATTCCTTCTGTTTCCTACGATCCGAACGTGCTTGCATCTCCTCGAAGAACAATTTTGAGTGAAGAAAACCGGTTCTCCAGAAACGGCGTAATCGAGAAAAAATCTACCCAACATACCCAATTTCTCCATCGTTCTCCCTAGCCATGCCAGCCCTCTTCCCGATATTCTTCGATACCAGGTTTCCCGCCCCGGGGATTCCGTCTCTCTGAATTGCGGATTTCCCGGTCTATAATCGGGCGTGGCTGGCCTATGGAAACTACATCCAAGGAAAGGCGGTTAAACCTTGCGCGAGAGGGAGTACATGTCCAACCCGCGGCCGGAGGGGCCGGATGTGAGCATCGTGGTGCCCGTCAAGGATGAGCGGGATACGCTGGCGCCTCTGTATGAAAAAATCCGGGATACATTGGACCCGCTGGGCGAACGCTTCGAAATCATCTTCATCGACGACGGCAGCACGGATGGATCGTTCGAGGTGATGCGGAATCTGTACGAAAAAGACGCGAGAATCCGGGTTCTCCGGTTTCGCGTCAATCACGGCAAATCGCCCGCCCTGGCAGCCGGTTTCGCCAACGCGCGCGGCAACATCATTCTTACCATCGACGCCGATTTGCAGGACGATCCCGCCGAAATCCCCCGCCTGCTGGAAAAACTGGGCGAAGGTTACGACCTGGTTTCCGGTTGGAAGAAACACCGCAAGGATCCGTTGTCCAAGCGGTGGTTCTCGAAGATCTTCAACCGGGTGGTCGCTATGGCCAGCGGCATCCCGCTGCACGATTTCAATTGCGGCCTCAAATGCTACCGCCGGGAGGTCTTGGATCAGGTGCAGCTCTATGGCGAAATGCACCGCTTCGTCCCGGTCATTGCCGGATGGTACGGTTTCCGCATCGCCGAGGTGATCGTGACCCATCACAAACGCCGTTCGGGGATCAGCAAGTTCGGCAACGAGCGGATCGTGCGGGGCCTGCTGGATTTCGGCACCGTGATGTTCTTCACCCGCTATGTCCAACGCCCCTCCCATCTGTTCGGCCGCATCGGCCTGGGCATCGGCCTGCTGGGAGTCCTGTTGTTGCTCCTAAGCCTGATTGCGGTTTTCGCGGGGTGGTGGATGACCGGCGTGGTGTTGTCCATTCTCAGCATCTTCTCTTTATTGACCGGATTCCATTCGTTTTTCCTCGGCCTCGTGGCGGAAATGCTGACTTTCCTGCACCGGCGGGAAGAACCATTCTTTTTTATCAACGAGC
The DNA here is from genome assembly GCA_013177805.1 of Candidatus Omnitrophota bacterium. Lineage (GTDB taxonomy): Bacteria > Hinthialibacterota > Hinthialibacteria > Hinthialibacterales > Hinthialibacteraceae > JABLXU01. Next base: position 8,853 of record JABLXU010000070.1, on the reverse strand, counting down.
GGTTGGAACGATGAACACGGCTATGAAAATGCAATCCATCCCCCTGATTCTCCTTGTGGTGGCGGTGACCGCCCTCCCTTTTCTCAACAAAGCGTATACCATCGACGATCCCTTCGTGCTGGCGGTGACCAAACAGATCCTCGAAACTCCCCTGGATCCCTTCGCCGGGACGATCGATTGGTTCGGCTACGAATCGGCGATGTGGGAAGCCACCACCAATCCGCCCTTGCTCAGTTACTACCTTGCGCCCTTCGCGGCGAAATTCCAATTCTCCGAAATCGCCCTGCACGCGGCCATGATGTTGTTTTTGCTCCTCTTGGCGTGGGGAATGACCGTGTTGTCCCACCGGTTCACCCAGGGATCCAACTGGCCTCTGCTTTTCCTGATGTTCAGTCCAGCGGTCATGGTCTCGGGCAACGTTATGCGGGACGTTCCCGCGGCGGGCCTGGCAGTGGCGGGAGTCGCGCTGTTCGTGATGGGGACGGACCGGGACAATTGGCTCTACCTGCTGCTCGGCTCGGTGTTGGCGGGTTTGGCGGGATTGACCAAGTATTCCTCCGTGATCGTCTTCCCCGTCCTGCTGCTGTATCCCTTCCTGCACCGGAAATACCGGCTGATGGGCTGGATCGTGCCGGGATTACTGGTGTTCTTCGCGTGGTGCTTGCACAACGAGGCGTTCTACGGCCAAATGCACGTGGTCTATTTGACGGTCCACCGGCGCACCGTGGAGGGCATTCCTTGGCAAGACAAAGCCTGCGGAGCATTGGTGATTTTGGGCAGCATGGTGTATATCACGCCCGCGCTGCTGTGGAGTTTTGGCATCAGGAAACGCTGGGTGGCATTGGCGGGCGCCCTGCCCGTGGGAGTGGCGGCCTTATGGGGCGTGGAACGCTATTTTGATTGGAACGCCGATGTTCAGTATGGAACCTGGGCGGTTCTGGGGGCGATTCTGTTATACGGTGTCTTGCTGGATGGATTCCGGCGGGGCATCCGGTATGTCAAGGATTTTCGGGATGCACGGGCGGCCGACGCGTTGTTTTTGTTCGCCTGGCTTTGCGCCCCGGTGCTCTTCAGCATATTCTTTGTTCCCTTTCAAGCGGTGCGGCACCAGATCCTGACATTGATTCCCTTGTTGCTGCTGGCTTTCCAGTCGATCAACATGGCCCTGCGGCTGGGCGGCATGGTGTTGGAAGCGTTCGTGGTGATTGTATTCTTCATACAAGCGGCAGTCAGTTACGCCGTGGCGGTGGTGGATTACCAATTCGCGGATTCGTACCGGCAGATGGCCGCCTATGTCAAGGAAAAGTATGTTTCCCCGGATCATGAAACCTGGTACGCTGGGCATTGGGGCTGGAAATACTACGCCGATCAGGCCGGCCTGCGCCAACGGCACCGCGACCAAGCGCTGCCCAAACCGGGGGACATTTTCGCCTGGCCGTTGCGTGTCCATTATGGCGATGTGTTCGGCGACATCGGCGATCCCTTCAAAGTCCTGGAACATGGAACCATCGAAAAGAAAGAATTCACGACCCCCATCCCCATTCGCACCATGAATTTCCACGGAGCCAGTTTCTACGCGGTGATCGGCAACAACATCCCCTACCGCTTTTTCCAGGATATCGACCTGGAAACTCTCAAAGTGTTCCGCGTCAAGGATTTCAATCCGGATACAGTGCGGCTCAAACCCGCTTCACCATGATTGACTGGTTCGCGTTGAATAACTATTTAACGGTTTTTTTATCAATCTTTGGAGTATCAACAGCGCGGCGTGAGAGTCGCCCAGGTTTTCAATCCGGGACTCAGGTGGACGGCGGTGCACACTTGTAAGTTGAACCATATATAGAATGGCTTCGGGATTACAGCGTGATCGTATTCGATAACTCCAGCGGCAGATATGAACACAGTATAAAAACCGAACGTGCGCCGGTATGGCACAACAGAGGCGGCAAAAGCCCCCTTCGGCCCGGTCCAATCCAGTATGAAGGTTGTGGTCATCATTCCCGCGTTGAATGAAGAATCCGCCATTGCCGGTGTCGTCCGGGCCGTGCCGCGGGAGGCGGTGGATCGGATTATCGTCGTGAACAATGGATCGGCGGACCGGACGGCTGAAGAGGCCCGGAACGCGGGCGCGCAGGTGGTGGACGAACCAGTCCGGGGATATGGAAATGCCTGCTGGCGGGGGATCGCGGAAGCCGGGGATGGGGATATCCTCGTTTTTCTCGACGGGGATGGCAGCGATGATCCCCGGTATTTGCCCTGTTTGGTTGAATCCTTGACGCGGGACGGATGCGGCCTGGTGATCGGCTCGCGGACGCTGGGAAAACGGGAGAAGGGGGCAATGCCCCCGCATGCCGTGTGGGGAAACCGCCTGGCCTGCGGATTGATATGGCTGCTATGGGGGATTCGGTTTACGGATCTGGGGCCCTTCCGGGCGATCCGGCGGGCGACTTTGGAGGCGATGCGGATGGAGGACCGGGGGTATGGCTGGACTGTTGAAATGCAAGTCAAAGCCGCTATCCTGGGATTGCGCTGCCACGAGATTCCCGTGAATTACCGGAGGCGGATTGGCTCCTCCAAGATTTCAGGAACCTGGCGCGGGAGCTTGAAGGCCGGTATCAAGATTATAACCATGATATTCCGCTTGTGGCTGAGTCAAAAAAAGGTCCGGAGGTCAATCCATGGTTGATAAATGGGGGAGGAGAACGGCGGGGCTTCGAGGGGCATTGGTTTCCACCGCTTGGCTCGCGATCTTCGCCGGGACCACTTCGGTTCCCGTTCCCGCGCAACCGGGCGAGCTCGAACCGGCGGCGGTGGGTTCCACGCCGGCCCGTTACGGATTGCAGCCCGGCTTGGAATTGTTGTTTACCGCCGCGATGGAGATGACCATCACCGGACCCTATTCAGAACAAAGTAACCGGGCCTTCGAGACGCGCTTTGTGGTGATGAACGAGAACCAGGCCGGCAACTGGGAAATCATGGGCGTTTCGAAACTCGCCAAACGGATCATGGATGGGGAAGAGTTGCCGGATCCCTTTGGAACACCGGAAGCCTATCTCTTCGAGATGGACGATTACGGCCGGTTTCGCGGTTACAAGGGGGAAGAACCGCAATTCGGCACGGCATGGACACCGATGATTCATTTCCCGCCGTTGCCCGCCGGGGGCGTTCCCTCGGAAAGCCGCAGCACGCGGCCGCTGCCGGTTTATATCGGCCTGGGCGAGGATCTCCAGGGTTGGTATTCGTTCCGTTGGCTGCCGGCCGGCGATGCGTTTTCTCAATATGGGGCGATGATGCAGTATCCAGTGCAAGCCCGGGACATCCCGGTTACCATATCCTATCAAGAACACGAGATGCGCTTTGACCTGCGCAAACGGTTGCCCGCCTCCTCCCGGTCATCCTATCAGATCCAAATGAACACTCCGATAGGCGGCTTGGACGTCGAATTACAGGTGGAGAATCAACTCAACCAGGCCAACTTGTATCCCTCGGACGTCATGAAGCCCTTAGTCAATGAAATCACCCGCTATTTCGCCCTGCGAAATCCCCTGCAGGCTTTGAATATCGAGAAGATGAAAAAGGAAGACGTCGAGAAAAAGTTGGAAGATATGATCACCTTTTCGCGGACCTCCCGCGTTCCGTTTTTGCGCGACGCCGCCGGCTCGGTGATTGTCCATACCCGTTACCGGATGCGGTTGAACGAAAACTTCCAAAAAGTGGCGCGCCTGACTCCCGCGCCTCCGTTTCGGCGGTTGTCCGTGCAGAATCAGCCTATTCAAGTACCCTCACCGGCGGCTAAGCCCGTAGTGGTCTTGTTTTGGGCATTATGGTGGGGACCGTCCGAACAGGCCTTATGGGATATGGAAACATTCCGCAAAGCCAATGCCGGCCAGGAGGTGGAATATGTGGCGGTCAACCTGGATCGCATGGAATCCTTCGCCCAGAACTATGTCCTGAAAAGCGGCATCCAAATCCCGGTCATATGGGACAATGGATATCCGGATTCCGGCATCGCGATGGAATACGGCGTGCGGCGGATCCCCGAGATCGTGGTCATCGACCGGCTGGGAAGAATCAGCGGCCGGGATGTGCAGCCGGAACAGTTGGCCGCCATGCTCGAGCGTCTGACGCGCAAGGAAGAGTACCCCGAAATCCGCAAAGGAATCCGGTAAGTGTAAAATGGATTGGACAAACACGAATTCTTTCAATACGGGGATCGTGGTCCTGGCGGCGGGCCGCTCGGAACGCATGGGATCTCCCAAACCTCTGGCGCGGGTGGGAGGCAAAACCCTGCTGGAACACATCTTGTCCAATCCGTTTTTGAGCCGGGAGAATGTCAAACCGGTGATCGTTCTGGGACACCGGCACGAAGAAATTCAAGCCCAAGTCCCCCTGAATTTTCCCTTCGCGATCAACGCGGAATACGAAAAAGGAAGGACAACCAGCGTGCAGGCCGGTCTGCGCGCTTTGGCCCGGGAAGTGGATGGGGTGATGATCTGGCCGGTGGATTGCCCCATCGTTCCTCAAGAAGTTCTGAACAGGCTCCTGGATGCCTTCCCAGGACCGGGAGGGATTTGCGTTCCCTCCTGCAACAACCGCCGGGGTCATCCACCCCTGATCGGATCGGTGTATTTTGAGGAAATCCTGACCTTGGAAAGCGGGCAATCTCTGCGGGATTTATACGCGCGGCATCCGGAGGCCTTACGGCACGTGGTGGTGGACACGGACTTGATCTTAAGCAACCTCAACACCCCGGAAGATCTGATTTTCTTCGAGGAGCGCTATAAGCCCTGGTTAAAACGTAATCGGATTGCGGAGGGAGGAGTGACAACGTGATTTCCATTTTTCGGCGCGTGCAGGAATTGTACGAGGAAGGGCGGCCGGCGGCCTTGTGCACGGTGGTGCAATCCGCGGGGTCCACGCCCCAAAAACCGGGCGCCCGGATGATTGTTTACCCGGACGGCTCGATCGAGGGCACCGTAGGCGGCGGAGCGTTGGAGAAGCGGGTCATCGAAGAAGCGCGGAAGGTGATCGAGACGGGGGAAAGTCATTTGATCCCAATCGAGCTGCGCGAGCACCAGCCCCACAGCGTGGGCGGGGTCTGCGGGGGCGAGATGACGGTGTTCGTGGAAAAAATCGGCACGTGGCCGCGGCTGCTCATTCTGGGCGGCGGCCACGTCGGGCAAACCCTCTCGCGCATGGCGGCCGAGCTGCCGTTGCAAATCGTGGTCTATGACGACCGGGAGGAATACGCGGATCCGGAACGGTTCCCTCCGGGCGTAAAGACAGTTTACGGTCCCTTCGAAAACGCCATGGAGACGCTGCAACCCACATCGCAGGATTACATCGCCATCATGACTTACAAATACACCCTCGACGAACTGCTGGTGAAGGCGGCGGTGAATACGCCCGCGAAATACATCGGCATGATCGGCAGCGAAATGAAATGCCGGCGCGTGCGGGATGACCTGACGGACCAGGGAGTGCCCAAAGAGAAACTGGACCGGGTCCACGCGCCCATCGGGATCGAAATCGGCGCCCACACCCCACCCGAAGTGGCGGTCAGCATTTTGGGCGAAATCGTCCAGGTGATGAACGGGATGAAATCCTAATGGTCACTTTTCTTGTTCGCCGTAAATATAGTGATCATCGTCTCCCCGCCACGAACAATTCCAAAAAACGCAGCAAGTCGTTTTTGTCGTTCAGGCCGGAGTTGTTGTAATCGGCGCGGGGATCATTGGTGGCGTAAAGCTCCGCGTAGAAATACAAATCATGGGCGCTGAGCCGCTGATTCCCGTCATAATCCGGGTTGACCGGATAGGGAGTCGGCGTGGGCAGAATCCCCTGGCCGATCGAGAAATAATGCCGGAAGGTGGGCCGGCCGTATCGCCCGGTCGGATCCACGGCCCGCACCTCCCATTGAAATAGATCGTAGATTTGCTGCTGGAATGACTCGACGCGTTTGATGTCGTTCAGGCTTCGCTGAATATACGGTTCGTTGTCTTTGTAAACCGTGAGTTCATACCGGGCCGCGCCGGTCACCGCCGACCACAGGAAAGTGACCGCTTGGTCGGTTGGGGAAAAATTCTTCCCGTTTTCAGGGAGGATCAGCACCGGGGCGGGGAGAGGCTCCGGTTCGTATCCCGGCACGGGAATCCCGGTGGGACCGAACGAAAAGGTCGATATTTCCGGCGTGGGCGACATGATGGTTCCCGACACCGAAAGCACACTCCACGAAACGGCGGCATGGCTGTCGGTTTCCTTCAAATTCAGATCTAAACGGATCGACGAAGAAGGACTGATAAAAAACTTGGTCAGGTTGTTGCCTACCCGGATGTATAAGAAATACTCCAGCGCCCCTTCGACCGGCTCCCAGGAAAAGGGAATGAGCGCGCCCTCGCCGGGAAAGAGCAACACCGCACCTTGTGGCGGATAGACCAACAAGGGCGCTTGGGGAAACACACGGGCGTCCGGATGCGCGAAACCCGCAGTCCAAGACAATAATACGAGACCAATGAGGGATGCAGGAAACCATCGGCCGGAGAAGCGGAAGGAAATCAGGATCATGAGATTGACAACTCTCTTCTGGCTGTGATGTTGTTTGTTCGATTTTATCATGAACAACGATCCGCTGTCACTCCTGGTTTTTGTGAAATATCCCCGCCCGGGCCGGGTTAAGACCCGCTTGGGGATGAAAATCGGCATGCGTGCCGCCGCCCGCTTGTATCAGGAGTTTACCGCAATTACTCTGGGCCGGTTTCGCCATTGGAAGCGCACCAAGTTTACAATTTATTTTGATCCCCCCGAAGAGGAAAACGCCGTCCGGGCCTGGCTGGGAGCGGAATACGACTACTGGCCCCAACCGCCGGGGGATCTGGGCGTGAAACTGCGCTTTGGATTGGAGCGGATGCTGGAGCAATCAGGCCCGGCCATCGCGGTGGGGACGGACAGCCCCGATTTACCGCTCCCATATGTGGAAAAAGCGGCCGCGGCGTTGCGGACGAAAGATCTGGTGGTGGGACCTGCAAGGGACGGCGGGTATTACCTGATCGGCCTCTCGCGTCTTGCTCCAGAGTTGTTTGATGGCGTGCCGTGGTCCACACCCGGCGTACTGGAGGCGACATGGGCAAAAGCGGCGGAGAAGAAGCTCACAATGGAGATCCTTCCAACCTGGTACGACGTGGATACGATCGAAGACCTGCGTTGTTTATGGCGCAGCCCAGAACCAGAAATCCAAGCGCTGGTCCGGCGCTTTCCCATTCCTTGGAACGATCTATAACGGTGGCGGTTCGCCTCCACATCGGATCATCCGGAAAGTTTATCCGTTGATAGGGTAATTCAATCTGTCTTGCTATCGGCCAGATTAACGAGAACTCCCTGCAACTCCCCCCTTCCTTCTGGAAGTGGACTGCTCCAATAGTCACTCTCCCTCTAAGAAAAAAATCCCCCTATACTCCCTCCCCCCCGTGAGAAGGCCGGGGTGATGGAAAAATCCTTCTTCCCACATCCACTTCTCGAATTACACATCCCTCCCCCCCTTCCTCCCCCAGCGCCCCTTTCAAGGGGCCGCCGAATAACAGCCCAGGGTTTCAACCCTGGGCAATAATTCAACCCTGGGCATAATTCACCCCTGGACAAATCAACCCTGGGCATAATTCAACCCTGAGCATAATGTAACCCTGGGCGAAAACTCACTCCTGCGCAACCTGACACATAACCAACAACCTTCCTCCCCAAGCGCCCCTTTTAAGGGGCCGCCGAATAACAGCCCAGGGTTTCAACCCTGGGCATAATTCACCCTGAACATAATGTAATCCTGGGCAAATCAACCCTGGGCAATAATTCAACCCTGGGCGGGCATAATGTAATCCTGGACAAATCAACCCTGGGCATAATTCACCCCTGAGCATAATGCAACCCCGGGCAATACTCACTCCTGCGCAACCTGACACAAAACCAACAACCTTCCTCCCCCAGCGCCCCTTTCAAGGTGCCGCCATACCGCAGCCCAGGGTTTCAACCCTGGGCATAATGCAACCCTGGGCATAATTCAATCCTGGGCAAATCAACCCTGGGCAATAATTCACCCCTGAGCATAATGTAACCCTGGGCGAAAACTCACTCCTGCGCAACCTGACACAAAACCAACAACCTTCCTCCCCCCAGCGCCCCTTTCAAGGTGCCGCCATACAGCAGCCCAGGGTTTCAACCCTGGGCATAATTCACCCTGAACATAATGTAACCCTGGACAAATCAACCCTGGGCATAATTCAACCCCGGGCAATACTCACTCCTGCGCAACCTGACACAAAACCAACAACCTTCCTCCCCCAGCGCCCCTTTCAAGGGGCCGCCATACCGCAGCCCAGGGTTTCAACCCTGGGCATAATTCACCCTGGACATAATGTAATCCTGGACAAATCAATCCTGGGCATAATTCACCCTGAACATAATGTAACCCTGGACAAATCAACCCTGGGCATAATTCAACCCTGAGCATAATGTAACCCTGGGCGAAAACTCACTCCTGCGCAACCTGACACATAACCAACAACCTTCCTCCCCAAGCGCCCCTTTCAAGGGGCCGCCGAATAACAGCCCAGGGTTTCAACCCTGGGCATAATTCACCCTGGACATAATGTAACCCTGGACAAATCAACCCTGGCCATAATGCAACCCCGGGCAATACTCAATTTTTTTAACCCGATTCCAATCTCTCCTCTAACTCAGCCCGTATCAACCTCTTACGCTTAATCACGCATCATGAATCCCCTTTTTCTGCGCCTCTTTCTTTATTATTAGGAGGCGATTTACGGAACACGCGCGCGATCCTCCGTAAAACAACACACCTTCGCT
>JABLXU010000007.1 GCA_013177805.1 Candidatus Omnitrophota bacterium | reverse complement strand
TAGATCAACCGCCCCCCTTGCTGAAAAGCTTGCACGATCAGTTCCACCGCCTCTTCAATGTGTCCCAACTCGGAATCGATGGCTCGGTAGGCTTGGAGATCCTCGGAATGGATCAATTCGAGAATCTCCCGCGTGGACATCCGGTCCACACCCATGGAGCGGGGATTCCGTTGTTCCGTCAGCAGCGAGGCCATTTTGGCCGGATTGAGTTTCATCCCAGTTCCTCAACAATTTGTTCAAAATGAAGTTCCGCGCTGGGCAGGATTTTGAATTTGGCGTTATACCGCTCTTCCAACACCTGGACCCGGGTCATGTGGTCCTGGGTGATCTTCTCCGCCAGGCGGGGATGAACCCGCAGTACCACCGTCTTCGCCCCCTCCTCCCGGCAAATTTCCTCGAACGTCCGGAAAATCTTGATGATCATGGTGTCCACGGAAAGAATATGGCCTTCCCGCTTGCAATACGGGCAAGGCTGGGTGATGGATTTCATGAAACTCTTCCGCACCCGTTTGCGGGTCATCTGCAACAGTCCCAACTCGGTCAGCGGATACAGATGGATGCGGGAACGGTCTTTTTTGAGCTGCTCATGAAAATGCCGGATCATCTCCTCCTGGTGTTCCTTGGACCGCATATCGATAAAGTCAATGAGGATGATCCCCCCGATATCGCGCAGCCGGATCTGGCGGGCGATTTCCGTCGCCGCCTCCAGGTTGGTTTTGAATACCGTCTCTTCCAGGTTGTACTTCCCGATATAGCGGCCGGTGTTCACATCGATGACCGTCATGGCTTCGGTCTCGTCGATCACGATGTACCCGCCGGAATGCAGCCAGATCTTCCGGGTGCGCAGGTTGTTGATGAAGGTCTCCATCCCATAGGCGCGGAAAATGGACGCCGGATCGTCATACAGGGTGATCTGGTGGACTGACTTGGGAAACTGGACCTTCACGAATTCCACAATTTCCGAATAGAGGGAGGGATCGTCCACCACGATTTCCTCGATCCCGTCGCTGATCAGGTCCTGGATCAGCAAAAAGACCATGCTGGGATTTTCGTACAACAAGGCCGGCGCGGGACTGGTCTCCCGCTTCGCTTTGATCCGTTCCCATTCGTGTTGGAGATGAGCCAGATCTTCGCGGAAGGCCTCCTCGCCCAGGTCTTTGCCCGCGGTGCGGATGATTGCGCCCATGTGGTCCGGCAGCAACCGGGTCACGATCTGTTTCAGGCGCTCCCGCTCGGCTTCCTCGACGATGCGCCGGGATACCCCCACGTGCCGGGTGCAGGGCAACAGCACCACGTAGCGGCCGGGCAGGGAAATGTTGGTGGTGACCCGGCTGCCTTTCGCCCCGATTGGCTCCTTATAAAGTTGGATGAGGATCTGCTGCCCTTCCTTGAGCAGGTCGCGGATGGAAACGGGCGGCAATTCCATGGATTTGACGGCCGGCGCTTCGTCATTCTCCTCCGTGTCGTTCACTTCATCCTCGAGGAAATCGTAGTCCTGAATATCGGGCAAAAGATCATTGACATAAAGAAACGCGTTCCGCGGCAAGCCGATATCGATGAACGCGGCATCGATCCCCGGCGTGATGGACGTGACGATGCCTTTGTAAATATTGCCGATGATCCGCTCTTCGTTTCGCCGCTCAAAAAAATATTCCGCCAGTTTGGAGTTCTCGATGACGGCTATGCGGATTTCGTAATCATCCGCGCTGACTAGAATTCGGCGTTGCATGGGAGGCCCGGTTTCGACCAAGAAGAATTTGAAATCAGGGGAACCAGCACGTCATTATCCCCCGCTGAGAATATGCCCAAACGAATGATTTTGTCAATTTGGATCGGATGTCCCAACATCGTTTCCAGTTTTTGAATAAGCGTTTCCGCTTTGGTGTACCGGCCGCCTTCCACCACCCGGCAGACGTATTCCAGCCGGAATGAACCGCCGGAGACGGACCGCACTTCCGCGGCCCGCAGGCCGAGCTCCTCCCGCATTTCCGGATGCGCCAGGATTTCCGCCATGGGCCGGACCGCGGCCTCGGCCAAACCGCTCAGGGTACACACCACCGCGTACCGGAACGCGTGAACCAATGCGGTGATCTTCTTCGCCCCCGCTTCCACAATCCCGGCTTCCTCGAACCGGAGACCGTCCGGGCAGAACGCCCGCAAGTGGCTGACCAGCGCTGCCGGTTCGTATTCTCTCTGGAGCACGGCGTCCAGATATTCGGACTCGCCCGCCACCCCGACCGGCAAGGGGGCCGCAAAAGTGAACTTGGGCAGGGGATGAAATCCCTCCGTAAACACCAACGGCACCCCGGCCCGGCGGAAAATCGATTCCATCAGCATCAAGAGATCGTGGTGAGAAGCGAAAATCATAGACCCGGTTTTGCTAAACCGGAAGCGGTAGCGGCAACCGGTTGACGAAATGTCCTCCTTCGCCGGATGCGCGGCATGAAAGATTCCGCCCGCGATCTCGTGCTCCATGTTGTACTTGGACCGGGGCGGAGCCGTGGCCTCCACCGCGTGCACCGTGACCAACTCCTCCCCATCACACACCTTGCAGACCCGGCACATCTCGTTGCCGCAATGGCGGCTTTCCTTTTGGCGGAAGGTTTTCTCCCACTCCCGCCACAAGTACCGCTTCGAAACCCGGATGGAGATGGCGTCCCACGGGAGAATATCTTCTTGTTCATACGTCTTGGCCGCGTAATCCCGCAGCGGCACGCCACACGCGGAAAACGCGGCTTCCCAGCGGGAATACGAAAAATGCTCCTGCCATTCGTCAAACCGCGCCCCGTTTTCCCAGGCATGCCGGATCACCGCGCCCACCCGCGCGTCAGCCCGGGAAAGCGCGGCTTCCACCAGGCTTTTCTCGGGATCGTGCCAGTTGACCTTGATCCCCGCCGGTTTCAAGCGGGAGGCGATGAAATGGATCCGCCGGGTGATTTCGTTCAGAGAAATTTGACCGTACCACTGGCAGGCGGTGTGCGGCTTAGGCACAAAGGGCGAGATGCCCACATGGATTTTCGCCCGGCGCTTGCCCGATTCCCGCAGGATGGTTTTGATGTTCAACACCAGGTCGACGATGCCGTGCAGATCTTCCTCGGTTTCCGTGGGCAGACCTACCATGAAATAGAACTTCACCGTGTCCTGGTTCGTTGAAATGGATTCCCGCACCTTGGCGTAAATCTCGGCGTCCGTAATCAACTTATTGATGGCCCAGCGGAGCCGCTCCGTGCCCGCCTCGGGCGCGAAGGTGAGGCCGGTCGGCCGCACCTTGCCGATCTCCTGCGTAACCCGCGAAGGAAAACTGTCGATCCGCAGCGAGGGCAACGACACGGCCACCCGTTGGGGAAAATAGTCCTGGATCAATCCCGCGCACAGCCCCGGCAACTGGGTGTAATCGGCGGTGGAAAGCGATAACAAGCCGATTTCGTTAAAGCCTGTTTGCTTCAGCCCTTCCTCCGCGTCCCGCATCAACCGTTGCGGCGATCGTTCCCGCACCGGCCGGTCGGTATACCCCGCCTGGCAAAAACGGCAGCCGCCCGGACATCCGCGCATCACCTCCAAGGCCAGCCGGTGATGCACAATCGGGGTGTTGGGCACGATCTGGCGCGTGGGGTAATACGAATGTTCGAAATCGGCGATGACGCGCTTCTCCACGACATCCGGCACGCCTTCCACCTTGGATTGGCAGGGGAAACATTCTCCGAGGCGGTTCGTCTGATTTTCATAGAGTGAGGGAACAAACACACCCGGGATTTTCCCCAATTCTTCCAGCAGAACCGGCCGCCCCACACCTTCCTGCTTCAACGCCCGGACACGTTCACACAGCTCCAGGACCACCTCTTCGCCCTCGCCGATGACGAAGGCGTCGATAAAATCCACCATGGGCATGGGATTGTACGCGCACGGCCCACCCGCGATTACCAGGGGATGCGCGTCCGTTCGGTCTTTCACCGCGAGAGGGAGGCCCCCCAGATCCAGCATGGTCAATACGTTGGTATACAACATCTCATGCTGAAGCGAGAATCCGAGAATGTCCAACTGATTCAGGGGGGTGCCGCTTTCCACGGTTCCCAGGAGGGATGACTCCCGACGCAGGGCCGCTTCCAGGTCGGTCCAGGGCGCGAAGCAGCGCTCGCACCAAATCCAAGGCCGTTCGTTGAGCAGGCCGTACAGAATCTGGATGCCCAAGTACGACATGCCCACTTCGTACACATCCGGGTAGGCGATGGCGAAACGCAACGTGGCCTCCGGCTTGGACAGCACGGCGTTCCATTCGCCGCCAATATAACGGACCGGTTTTTCAACCGAGTTCAGGTCAATTGCCATCATGAATTCCTAATCGCGTACGGGCTTTCCATCGAGAAGAAAGAACATGGCGGTTTTGTTTACTAATATACTCGACAATTGCGTCCCTTGAAAGCGGATGCTCCTCTTGGTCTTGTGAAATGCATTGGATTGAAGCACTATCCGCAAGCGATCATGCACACCCGGGGCCAATCCCCCCCGTGTGGAGAAGAGTGTTTTGGAAAGCCAAAAGGGCACGGCGCTTGAACTCCACCGTGCCCTTCACCCTTGTTTCCGGATAATTGATTCCTTATAGATTGGTGTTTTCTGATTCCGTCGTATTGGGGACGGTTGCCTCCGCCGGCGGTGTGCTTTCCGAAGCAGAATCGGGCGTCTCCGGGGAGGATGGATCTACCATTTCCTTGTCCGAAGTATCCGGCGGCGAGGCCGGTTCCGGTGGAGTTTCCTCTGCCGGAACCACCGCTTCCGTCTGGCTATCCGGAGCGGCCGTTTCTGCCTCCGGTGGGCTTTCCGGAGTTGGGGAAACCGCATCGGGTGTCGCGGGCGCCGGTGTTCCAGCATTCGTCTCAGCGGACGGTTGGGATTCAGGAATCGATGGCACGGCCGCTTCCTCCGGAGCCGGTGCCACCGGTTCTTCGGCCGCGGGAGAAACATCCGGTTCCTGCAGGCCAGGCGCCGCCGCTTTTTCCACGGCAGGAACCGAGGCCTCGGACGTTACCGGTTGAATCTCCGGTTCCGTGGCGCTGGGCTTTTCAGGAGCAGTGGCGGGCGTGATTTCGCCTTCCAGCGTGACGGCATTCACCTTGCGCACCAGTTCATCGATCTTGGCTTTTTCGATCCGGTAAATCTCCAGAGGATCGGGACGCGCTCCGTAATAAAATTCCTCCCCCGCCGGTTGATTCGGCGGGAAGGCCAGCGTAAGGATCTCCCGGACCACCCCCGTGGGTTCCTCCGCGGATCCGGACGCCAGGCTGTCCGTGTGTTTGACCAATTCGATAACGAGGTCCGGGGAAGCCAAACCATATTCTTCCGTGGTTCCCAGGACAAAACCGGCGGCCTCGAGGTCAGCGATGGCGCGGGCCGCGTCGGAGACCGAATTGTAATTCGCCGTGCCCTGCTTCGGCTGAAGCATCGTCCAATTGCCGCCTGACTTGCTGGCCTCGAGGATGGTCTGCCCGGCGGATACCACTTTCAATTGATCCACTTCCCAATACCGCATCGGGCAGATTTTCTTCAAACGCAGGTCCTCGATGCGCGCGGGCACGTTGTTGAAATCCTGGGGGCTGACGGTAAAGACGTTCTTTTGCCCTTCCCGCATGGCGTAGATCCGGTCCGTGACGCTGGTCGCCCCCAGCAGCAAAGCCCGGGACGCCCAACTGGATTCATTGCCGGCTTGCCCGGTCCAGAAAACCAGCTTGGTAGCCGAATCCACCAGACCGTAGGGAATCAGCGATTCGGGATTTTCCTCCACAAATGTCTTGATTTCCCCGTTGCGGATCTTGTTGATCATGTCACGGATTTTGGTGTCATCGGCGCGGGCGCGGAACGGCTGACTGATGAGCCACTGATCCGTGCCCCGCTTGTCCAGGGTCACATTCATCTCGCCATGCGCGATCTGCACCCGCTGGACTTCATCCGTTTGCATGTCGAGGATGGTTTTATCGCGCAGGTCATGCAGGTTCTTGTTGACGGGGAAATACAAACTGCTCATGACCGTGACCACTTCGCTGGAGCCACGCACCATGGCGTAATACTTGCCGGTGGTCGGGGTTTCGGATCCGATCAAAATATCGGTCCGGGTCGCGCCGCCAATTCCCGCCAGGCTCACCTGGATGGCCGGTTGATCCAAACCATAGGGTGCCAAACTTTCGGGATTGTCCACGATCACCCGCTGGTGCTTGCCCGAGGCATAGTTGGTCGCGATCGAATCCCAGGCGCTCTTGTCGCCCGAGGTTTCGAGAGGCTGCACCAGATTCCACCGGTCGCCTTGTTTGACCGCCTTGAACGTATCCTCCCCCTTGACGATGGTGATTTCGTGAATCTCCTCCTTGGTCAGGGTGAGCAATTCCTTCTCTTTTTCTTCCCGTTCTTCTTTCGCGGCTTGCTGTTGCTTGTCCCAGAAATAAACCGCCGCGATCAGGGCCAGGATGAGGAAAAGTATGAGATTTTTCTTCATGGTCACTCCCCCGGGGATGGCTTAGCCCCGCAATCTCTTGCGCACGCAAATCACGGTGCCCATCAAGGCCACGAAAGCGGGCAGCACCACCAGCGACGTGTAGAAAACGAAGCGGGCTTGCACTTGCGTGATGGTGACCGGTTTGCCCGAGTCATCCTTGGGGCGGATGGAGATCAAATCTTCCTGCTTGGCCAGCCAGTTGATGGTGTTCATAAACAGGTCGATGCTCTGCATCCATTGCTTGTTGGTGATGAAGTCGGCGTCGCCGTACACGGCCAGGCGCAGTTCGGGTTGTTCTTTTTCCCCGCCGTCTTCGGATTCAGCGGCGGAAGCGGCCTTTTCCTCTTTATTGGCTTCTTCCGTGGCCTCTTGGATTTTTTCCTCCGCCGCCTTGGACACAGCCACGGCGATGGGGATGGGGCCGAGTTGATCGGTCCCCTGGTCATAGGAGGCCTTGCCCGTTTGCCGCAGGCCTTGGATATCCGTTTCGGCCCAGCTGTTGCTGCTGGTCTTGATGAATTCCGTGCCCGTCACGCCCGCGGGCGCGGGTTGGGCCAGGCGGACACTCTGCACAATGGGGAACATGACCGCCTGCGCCTGCCGCCCGAACGCCTCCACGATGGGATGCGGTTCCAGCACGCTCATGATGGGCGCGACCGGACTGCCGCCGAAAATCTGCATCAGCGGATTTTGCTCAACGATCCAATTGTTGCCCAACTGGATCCCGTAATTCTGCTCGAGGAACGATTCCAGGCCGGTTTCCGTCTCCGGTTCCAGGAAGGCGGCGAGCCGGCCTCCGTATTTCAAGTAGTTTTCGAGAATTTGGATTTCGGTTTCGAAAAACGGCTTCTGCGGGCCGGCGATGACCACCGCCAAGGCGTCCGCGGGGACTTCCTCTAGATTAAACAGCTGCAGATCTTTGACTTGGTAACCCTCCTCTTCAAGGATGCCTTTCATTTTGCCCAGGCCGTCCCGTGTCGTGGTGTCCTCGACGGAATGCTCGCCATGCCCGGTGGTGAAGTAAATCACCCGGCCGCCGCCCTTCGTCAGTTTCAGGATGGCGTTGGTCAGATTGTTTTCATCGACCGGGGAGACTTTTTCATGCTCCGTCCCCCCTTCGCCTTTCCGGACATAAATGGCGTTGAGCGTCACGGCAGTCAGGCCTTGCACCTTCTGGGGGTCCTTTTCGGGATCGATGATCTCGGTTTTGACCTTGTCCGAGTAGAAGGTGTACAGCTCCATCAAGTCCTTTGCCTTCTGCGTTTCCGCCGGCGTGGAGGGATTCACCAGGTATTGGAGCAGGATCGGCTCCTTCAAGGTTTTGACGGCCTGGATGGATTGGGAGGCCAAGGTGAACTTTTTCGCTTCGGTCAGGTCGAACCGGTAACTGTGCCGCGTCAGGATCATCTCCAGAAAGATCAAAATCGCCAGCACGATCACCACGCCCAACACGAGATTGGCGCCTTCCACCGCGTTGCGCCGGGACAGTTTGGCGCTCAAAAAGCCGATATTCAGAAACACATACGCCAACAGCAACACGCCGCCCAGAATCAAGGGCGTAACCGAATAGGGGGTCAGCACGGTCTGGATCGCCCAGACCAAGAGGCCGGCCGCGAGAACGATAAGACCCAGGATTCCAAGTGCTGTTTGTTTCGATTGCATCTTTATCCTCTCCATCGGTTGGATTCCAACACCCGCAAACTGAAGAACAGGAAAAACAAGGTGAACAGGACGTAATAGGCGAGGTGCCCGGTGTCAATGACCCCCTTGCCGAACTGGTCGAAATGCGCGAACACCGAAATTTCCTTGCAAATGTCTCCCAGCAAACCGGGCCGGATTTCACTGACAAATCCGATCATCCACAGCACCAGCAGCGTGGCGAACGTCACCAATCCGGCGACGATCTGGTTTTCCGTGAGGGACGAGGCGAACACCCCGAACGACAGAAACGCGGTGCCCATCAGAAAGACGCCCAGATACGACGCCAACACCGGCGGAACATAGGTCTGGTCGGGAACCACCCGGTAGGAGAGCAGGGTGTACACAAAAGTGAACAGCAGCATGCCCGCGAAGACAGTGAGGGCAGCCAGGAACTTGCCGGCCAGGACCTCGATATCGCGGATGGGATAGGTGAAGAGCAGTTCAATGGTGCCCATTTTTTTCTCTTCCGCGAAGAGGCGCATGGAGAGCATGGGAATCACGAACAGCAGCACGAACGCCATGACTTGGGTGATGCCCTGCAACACGAGTTCCGTGTAGTTGGGCAGCGGCCGGGCGCCGAATCCCTGCTGCATGCTCATCATCATCATGTATTCCTGGCTCCATTGAATGTAGGCCGAAAAATACATGTTGAAAAACACGGCACACACGATCAGAAAGAACACGTACAAGACATAGGCCAGGGGCGAAAAAAAGTAGGCCCGCAATTCCCGCTTGTAGACGGCCCAGACGTTTTTCATGCTTCCACCTCCTTCTTTTCGCCGGCGACGATTTCGATGAAGATGTCTTCCAGCGTCGGGTCCATGGAGCGGATTTCATAGAGATCCCAGCCCCGCCCCACCAAGCGGCTGGCCAGCGCGGGGCGCAGGTCCTGATTGGGATCGGTGGCCAGCGACACTTGGCACAAGCCATCGCTTCCGGACAGATTCAGGCACTCGGCTTTGAGGATGCCCTGCATTTCCTTCAACGCGGACTGGACTTCGTCCGCCGGGGCCTTGACGGTTAACCGGATTTCGCGGCTTTTGGCCATCCGCCGGGAGAGTTCCCCCACCGCGTCGGCGGCCACAATGCGGCCTTCATGAATGATCAGCACCCGGTCGCAGATCATGCTTACTTCGGGCAGAATGTGGGTGGACAGGATGACCGTCCGTTTCCCCAGCATGTTCTTGATCAATTCCCGGATCTCGCGGATCTGGTTGGGATCGAGCCCGACTGTCGGTTCGTCCAGAATGAGGACCTTGGGATCGCCGAGCAGCGCCTGGGCCAGCCCCACCCGTTGCCGGTAGCCTTTCGAGAGTTTCCCGATCGTCCGTTGCGCCACGTCCGTGATGCCGGTCTCTTCCATGGCTTCCTGGATCCGGCGCGCCCGGTCGCCTGGGGAAATCCCTTTGATTTCCGACACGAAGCCCAAAAAATTGATGACTTCCATTTCCGGATAGAGCGGGGTGTTTTCCGGCAAGTACCCAATATTTTGACGGACCTGCAAGGACGACTCCATCACATCATACCCCGCCACCGTGGCCCGTCCGGAAGTGGGGGGAGAATATCCGGTGAGGATCCGCATGGTGGTCGTTTTCCCGGCGCCATTGGGACCCAGAAAACCGAGGATTTCTCCCTCGGCGACTTCGAAGGATACATCCTCGATCGCCGTGACACGGTTGTAGGTCTTTTTTAGGTTTTCCGCAACGATCATGGCTCTCCTCGTTCCACTGCAAAATAAGGATACATATAAAAAAACACTCGGGCCAAGCGCGACGCCTGGCGCCCATCCGGCACACGGGTTTGAAACGAAAGAGAGGGGATCGGGTAACGGTCTCCAACCCTCTCCAACTCAACTTTTCGTTTCCTGAATCCCCGGGCCTATTGCCAACGATTGGAAATGAACCTGGAACCCAGGTCCTGAATTGAAGAACCAGCCTGTATAGTGGCTTGAAATGGATTTTCACGCAAGATCGGCGGATATGCTCTCCCGGGGTTCCGGACTCACCGGTTTTTCCAGGGTTCGCCGTCCAGCGAGGCCCCCGGACGGATTTTGACCATGGTGATCCGGTTGCCTTTTTCGTTGAAATCCACGTGGCTCATGAACGCCCGGATCAAAAACAATCCCCGCCCGTGATTGGCGAGCATTTTGATATGATCCAGCGAATCGGGCAGGCTTCTCCAATCGAAACCGTTTCCTTCGTCTTCGATCGTAAAAGCAACAAAATCCGGCGTGAGGTGCCGGGTGACCTGAATCTTGCGGTCGCGGAACGGGGAAAGCTGGCTGCGCTCGCGCACCATTTGATTGAAGGCCATCATTTCGTCCAAGGAGGAACCTTTGGCCCGGGAGGGAATTTCCAGGTTACCGTGCACGATGGCGTTCACCAGGGCTTCATCCAGCGCGATGCGGATGTTGGTCAATTCCGGCTCATCACAGATGCTGACGCGGGTGATCTTTTCAGAAAGCAAGTCGATCAAGGGCAGGGTGTATTGCAGGTCGGTAGGAATGCAATAGGTTTGATATTCTTCGTTGAAAAAATCGAAAATCTGCTGTTCGAGCTTTTTCCGGTGCCGCATCCGCAGAATTTTGCCTGCGACCGTGGCCACCAACTCCACTTCCTGCGGTTTCAAGAGAAAGTTGGACGCGCCCAGCCGCAACGCTTCGATGACATCCTCACGGCGGCCGAATCCCGTTAAAATGACGATGGGGGTTTCGGGTTTTTGCCGCCGCATTTCAGCCAGGAGTTCCATCCCCCCCATTACCGGCATCTTGAGGTCTGTAAAGACAAGATCCACATCCTCGCTTTTGCAGATCGCGAGCGCGTCCCGGCCGTTTTCGGCTTCCAACGTCCGGTACTGGCCCGATTCCTGCAGCATCGCGATCAGCAGGTCCCGGATCATCTTTTCGTCATCCACGATGAGGATGGTTCCGTCTTTCATCTCCTCCGCCCTGTGCTGCCGTTTCCTGGCTGTGGCAAGACTTCGGATGTCATCCTTATCCGGTGGTTGCCCTGTACCTGGGGATTATGGCATGAACTCCTCAACTGGATCAAGTTGTAGCTAAATTCCATAGAAATTCTATAACAACTTGAAGCGGATTGACCCGAAATGTGAAATGAAAAATGACCGGACGTTAAAAACCGGATGAGCAGAAACGGGCTGCCATCCCAAGGGGGTCACGAAAGTCCGCTGCCTAGCGGGAGGCCGCTTCCGCCGCCCGGATTCGTTTTACCCGTTGGGCGGCGGATCGCGCCAATCCCTTGATCAGGTGGGTGAGGGAGAAACCGATGGGAGCGATTTCAGGAAGTTGAAACGCTTCCACCCGCGCTTCCGCCGGTGTCAATCCTGGGAAATGAAGGGATTCCAGTTCCGCCGCGGGAAATCCCCGCTGCCGGGCGGCGCGGATCACATAATGGTCCCGCCAATTCACGGGGAGGATTTCCGTGACCGCACGGTCCACCGCCAACGCGTCACCGCCGGCCAAAATCAGGCCTAAGGGTTTGGGTGTTCCGCTTCCCGGCCCCATCCCTTCCATGCCAATGACTGCGTCCACGATGGTCAGTTCGGAAGCAATCCGTTCGTAGAGGGCGAGCAACATCTCGGCGAATAAGTCCGGCCCATGGCGCAATTTGAAATGCCAATACGCTTTCCGGCGGCCTTTGACACAGCCGAACAGGTTCTTGACACCGCAGGTTAAAAACATCTGTTGATGGGCCTTCAACTTGGGGACATTGATCACCACGTCCGCCTCCAAAACGGTCCGGTCCAGGGAAGGGGAGGCGGCCGAGGCGGTGCGGGCGGGAGGGCGGCGGTGCCCCGGCGCGGGACGGTTCAAATCGACCACTGTGAGGTTCCACCGGCGGGCCACATCCGCGATCCCGGCCATTTCTGCAACCCGCTTCGCGCTAGCCAGGGGCGGACTGTCGCCGATCACGACCCGGCCTCCACAATCCAGGGCCAGGCGGGCCACGGCTTCCACCACAGCGGGGTGCGTGGTCACCGCCGCTTCCGGCGGCCGGGCGAACAGCAGATTGGGCTTGATCAGCACGAGGCCGCCTGGCTTGACAAAAGCCCTCATCCCGCCCAGAAGGTTCACGGCCTGTTCGACCGCCGCCTGCACGGCATCCGCCTGGTAGGTGGTACAGCGCTGGATCGCGACCGAAAACGTATTGCTCATCGCGTTACTCCCAAGTGGACCCTTCCACTCCATTTCTCACACGCTGGTTGGGGGAAAAACCGGAATCCGGTTCGATCAAGCGGGTGGAGAGAAGGGATTGCATCTCCCGCTTTCTTCTCTTGGGATCCCCAACTGCATGGTTTTTATTTTTCGGGACCGCATTCCGGCATTCTCCATATGGCAGAACAATAGCCTTTCTTTTCTGTTCAGGCCATGGAAAGCCCGCGGGAAGGAGAGAATAATCTAGGCTTTTTGCCCGAATTCGCGGGTCCAGGCGATGGCTTTGGCGATACCTTCCTCCAGGGAAGTGCGGGGATTGTACCCTAGCAGTTTCCGGGCCTTGGTGATGTCGGCGATATAGCGGGTCACTTCACCCGGCTGGGAGGGAGTAAAGGTGATGATGGGTTCCCGGCCGGTATGTTGGCCGATCAGGCGGGCGAGCTGTTCCAGGCTGTTTCCCTCCCCGCAGGCCAGGTTGATGGTCTGGTTGCGGACCTCATTGGCCAGCAATTTCTCGATGCCCAAACAAATCCCGTCCACGCAATCATCGATGTAGGTGAAGTCCAGGATTTTCTCCCGGCCGTGGATGACGATCGGCAGCCCTTGGGAAATCCGCTTGATAAAGAGCGGGGTGACCCGCTCCATCCGTTCCAGATCATTGTCGTAGCGGCCGTATACATTGCTGAAGCGGAACACGATGTAGGGGAGGCCGTAGCACTGGGCATACGAATAAATGAACGCCTCGCCCGCGATTTTGCTGGCCGAGTAGGGACTTTCCGCGACGACAAAATCCGCGCAGGATTCGTCCGTGACGTGCCGGTGGATGTCGCCGTACACTTCCCGTGAACTGCCGAAGATGATGGGGATCTGGGCCAAGCGGGCGCTTTCCGCCGTCTTGAAAGTCATGTTGACGTTCTCCAAAGCCCGCGATGGTTCCCGGACCAGTTCGAAGACTTTGGCGTGCGCGGCCAGATGGACCAGGAGCTGGATGCCGAATCCCCGGATCAATTCCAGCAACCGCCCCACGCAATCGGTGGTGAGGTCCACGAGGCGCGTGGGGATTTCATTCGTCCAGGTATTGGGCCGGATATCCACTCCCAACACCCCGTGGCCTTCGCTCAGCAGCCGCAAGGCCAGGTTGGTGCCGATTTGTCCGCTGGATCCCGTGATGAGTACATTCAAAGTCATTTGGCTCCTATGAAAGTGGAATCAATCTCCGCGCGGGGGCGGGAGGGGCATTGTGGGGAATCATGGTATCTCCTCTACCCGTCGTCAAGAAGTCAGGAAGAATTGCATGAAGTCAGGAAAGAATGGATTCCTGTGGAAAGCCGGATAGCAAAGCCGGATAGCAAGCAAAGCCGGATAGCGATAGCAAAGCCGGATAGCGATAGCAAAGCCGGATAGCAAAAAGAAGAGGGCCGGCACAATTCGCCGGCCCTCGGGATTACCCCATGGGGCGGAATTAGGAATTATTCGTTGACGGCGGCCTGGTTGGGATCTACCGGCCGTTCTTCAGGATTTATGCCGGCCGGCGCTGGCGCGGGGGATTCGGGACTTTCGAGCACTGTCAGGCTGGAAGAGCGAGGCTGATTTTCCGGGACAGCGGTGGGTTCCGTGAGGGAATCAATCCGTTCGGCGAAGGCTTGCAGCTGGCCGCCCGCCAGATCCGCCAGCGAGGTGAACTGGCTGAGAATTTCCACCAGCGCCTGCGCTTGGCCGGGGTCATCGCTGCGGTTTAACAGGATCTGCGCCCGGGCCTTGGCTTCTTCCACTTGGCTGGTGATTTGCTCCCGGAGAAGGTTGGCTTTGTCCGTGATCTCCCGGAGCGATCCATTTAAGGCTTGGAGAGGCTGAACATCTTGGGGCATCAGCCGGCCGGATTGGGTCTCCAGGGAGCTTTGGTTGTCCGCGGTTTTGAGTTTTTCCAGGGTTTCGGTAATCCCGCGGACGCTTTGCACCAGGTTTTGGATTTCCGCGGCGGTTTCGTTGCGGGTGTTCTCAAACTCGGTCTTGAGTTCGATCCGGGCGCCCTCCAGCCCCTCGCTGGTCAAGTAGAGGGCTTTCATCATTGAATCGGCTGTGCTGTCAAGCCGCAGGCTGATCTCGTTGATTTTCTGCTGCAGGTTCTCCAGATCCTTCCGGAGATTGTCCTGGGTAGTGAGCGCGGCGGTCTGCGCGGCCGTGATCTGCTGCGCGCTGGCGTCTTGCCAGGCGGGAAGATTCTCATTCATGGTTTTGAGAATTTGCTGAGAGGAATGGACGTTCGATTCCAGATCAGTCACCTGCCGGGCCAGCGCGGTCAATTCGCTGGAGAATTGTTGTGTCTCGGTCAAGATTTGTTTGGCGTTCTCGGAGAGGGAAGAAGCCAACTCGTTCAACTGGGTGAGCGTGTTTTGGTCCGATTGCTGGACCAGTTCCTGGAGGGAGCCGGCCGTGGCATCGATGCGTTCCTGCAAGGCGGTATGGGCGGAAGCCAGATGCTGATCCAGATTCTGAATGGCCGACAGGATGGACGATTGCGTGGTTTGTTGCGCTTCCAACGCGCCGGCGAGATGGGTTTTGTTTTCGTTGAGGAGGCTCATCGCGGCGGCGAAATGGTCATCCTCCTTTTGGGTAAGATCGAGGATTCCTTTGGCGAGCACTCCGGAGGTGTCTTTGATTTTTTCAGACAAGTTTTGGCTCACGCCGTACAGTTGATCGCTAAGCGCGGCCCGGTTTTGCTCTGCCAGTGTCTGAATTTGTTCGTTGAGCGTACTCCGCGCGCTGTCCACCGCGGAAACCACCTTTTGCTGATTCTGCTCGACCTCGTTCAACCTGTAATCCAAGTAAGCGGCCATGCCGATCCAGGATCCGACGATGGTCACCAGGCCGGCGACCACCAGCCCCGTGGAGGAACGGGCGCCGTTTTCCATGTCCGGGGAGGTTGGATTCGGGCTGTTCGGAGTGACTTGGGAATTGAGTTGGGTGGTCATGATTCTTCTCCTCTGTGCAGGTATGATGGAGGGCCGGCAGGAAAATCCGTCACCGGCCTCTCATGGGTCGTAGTGGCAAAATGCCATTTCGCCTGTACGCCGGGATTGGGGTTTGCCTGGTATCCGCCGGTCCCGAAGGCGGCGGTTCCCCCAGAGGGGAATAGGGCCTCTTATCCCTCCGGCCATCCGCGCCGGATCGATTCTAGGGATAAAGCGGTAAAGGAGAGTGGATGGAAACGTCCCTCCTCCCGATTAAAGGAAGAAAGTAACCCTCACAGGGGATTCGGCAGGAATACCGGATAGGCTTTACAAAAAAATAAGCCAATATAAAAGCCGAAAAAAACTCCATTACCTTCCGGTGAAATCTCTCTGACACCCATTGCGCATTCGAATATCGGCAACGTACAACGGACACGCCGGGGACGGCGCGTTCCGGGAAGATCGCCAAGTTGAAGAGAGAAATCGCATCATTCCATTGGGGACAGTACGGTCTTTTCGTCCAGTGATTCCCATCGCCACCCTCAGGTACTCCATCCTCGACCGCAAAAATCCCTCAATCCCGATACGAAGCAAACTTATCTTGCCAGCTCCACAGGTTCATGTCAATTAAAAGATGCGTTTCGGCCGAAAAATTCAAAAATTCATCTGCCGGGATAAAAAGGGCCGGTTTGGCGGAAGGTGCCCCCCGCTCCAATTGACGGCGGCCGTTCTCCGATGTGAAATCTGAGGAAGGGCGGATCCCCGGTGAGAATTTGCCAACCGGTGGCGCCTTGCAGGAGGACAACAATGGGATACGAATCCTTAGCGCGCATCCGGGAGTATGTGAAACGGGACGGCGTGGTGCCGGTTACTCTGGATTTGCGATACCGGGCGGTTTTCAGTACGTTGCAGGGGAACCTGCCGGTCAATGACCGCATTTGGGGGATGATTGGGGATGTGCCGGTGGACCTGCGGCTGGAATACACCGTGGTTCCCAACATCGTCTGCAGTTTTCCGGTGAACCATCGCTTGACAGGGACGATCGGCGACACGCCGGTCCACGCGCGCATGACTTGGAAACTGATTTTCAACACCTTGGCGGGAAACATCCCTGTGAACACGGGTATCGAATGGCACGCGGGGGGAAAGCGGTACCGGTTGGACATCCCCTATACCTTCCGGCCCGCCACCGCCCGGGGGGGCGGTGGTTCGGGCGGCGGAGGCGGGGGGGGCAAGAAAAAAGTATTTGAACCCAAATATGTCCGGGGCCGGATGGTGGAAGTAGACAACAGCAAAGGCGGCGGAGGAAATTCCATCAGTTTTGAGAATGGGCGCCCCATCCCCTGCGGCTTGCGGGGACAAATCGAGGACGTGGCCATCGATCTGCGGTTTACGTATGTGTACTACACCAACACCAGCAGTGGGAGGAATCCCATCAACCGGCGGGCAATAGGATTCCTCCGTGATGCGGCCAGGACCTCATGATTCCGCCCTGATTTCCCGGTTTATTTTTCACTTTCCTGGATTTGTTTCCATTCCTTGAGGCTGAAGACCGGTTCCGTGCGGCCCCGGTGACAGACGAAGCAATTCACTTGTTTTTCGCTCTCCTTGAAGAATTGCTCGTTGATATGCTGGGTCATTTTCATCATGGCCCGCGCCTCATCTTTGTGGAGATCTTCGATATCCTTTTCGAAGGCCGTCAAATCGTGGCAGTACTTGCAATCCACTCCCAACGCCTCGGTCAATCCCTTCATATAGGTCTGCAGTTCAATCAGATTATTAAACTGCAAAACCTGGAGATTTTTCCCGAATCCCTTGAGCGCGGTGTTGTCTTGACTCCATGGGGTGTTCTGACTTCCGATCACCACCAACCCAGCCGCCACCAGTAATACCATGCCACTGATCAGGTTGAACCGTTTCATACCCGTCCTCGCTGTTTCGTTAGAATAAAAGGTATTCTTTAGTGTAGGGGCAATCCCCGGATTACCCAAAAATAGAATGACCGATTGAGTCAACATTGTTACAGGGTTTTTCGAAGAAAATAAGCCATACCCCCTTATGGGGAGGGGAGGGGATGCTAGAATCCAGGCGCGCCGGATGCGTATTGATTGATCTTTATCCAATTCGAGGGATGCCGACATGATTCCACTGTACCGCTGGCGGGATACGCCTCCCGATCAGAAAAAGAAAATCCTGGCCCGTTCCGCCCAGGACATCGACGCTTTCCTGCCCCAGGCGCAACGGATCATCGACGAAGTCAAGCAGCAGGGGGATGAGGCGATTGTCCGGTATACGAAAGAATTCGATGGAGCCGATCTGTCCGCCCTGGGGCTGCGGGTCACGCCCGCGGAAATTGAGGCGGCCGAAAAGAATCTGCCGCCGGCGGTGAAACGGGCGATCGATATTTCCTACCAAAATATTAAACGCTTCCATGAGCGGCAGATGCCGGAAGAATTGTGGATGACCGAGATCGCTCCCGGCCTGATGGGCGGCGAAAAGATCACCCCGATCGAAAGCTGCGTGCTCTATGTTCCCCGGGGAACAGCGGCCTACCCCTCTGTGCTCTTGATGCTGGGTGTGCCGGCGAAAGTGGCGGGCGTCGAACGGATCGTGGTGGCCACACCGCCCCAGCCGGACGGCCGGGTGGACGAGGCTTCGTTGTATGCCGCGCGGTTGGTTGGTATCGAGGAGATCTACCGGTTCGGCGGGGTACAGGCGGTGGCCGCCTTCGCCCTGGGCACGTCCACTATCCGGCCCGTGCTGAAAATCATCGGCCCCAGCAATATCTACGCTTCCGCGGCCAAGAAATTATTGTACGGCGCGATTGAGTTAGGACCCCCCGCCGGTCCGAGCGAATCCATCATCCTGGCCGACGAAACCGCCGATCCAGACATCGTGGCCACCGATCTGCTGATCGAGGCGGAGCATGGACCCTATTCGGCGGCTCTGGCCGTCACGCCCAGCGAAGCCTTGGCCCTCGCCGTTCAGGAACTCCTGCCCGGCAAAGTCAACGCCTTGCCGGAAAAGCAGCAGAAATACATTACGGCCGTTTTTTCGAATTATGGAGGAATTGTGTTGACCGGGACGCTGGAAGAAGCAGTGGATTTCGTGAACGACTACGCCCCCGAGCATCTGGAAGTCCTGGTCCGGGATCCCCTGGCGATGCTGGGGCGGTTGCGCAACGCGGGCGAGATCATGCTGGGGAAATACACGCCCATTTCGTTGTGTAATTATTCTCTGGGAGTCAACGCCATCCTGCCCACCGGCGGCCGGGCGAAGAGCAGCTCGGTGGTGACGGTCCACGATTTTCTCAAACGCACTTCGGTCAGTTATGCCACCCGGGAAGGATACGATGCCTTGCGGGACCACGTTGTTCACTTTGCGGAATTTGAAGGGTTTCCTGCTCATGCTCAGGCAGTGCGGCACGAAAGGAAGGATTGACCATGTTTCAGTTTGATCCGGTGACGATACAGCGGAAATCCCAGGAATCCCTCATCCGGGCTTCCATCCGGGGTGGAGACCGGGACCCGGACTTGAAGAAGAACATCAAAACTCCCTTGCATTTTCTGAACCACATGATCGAGCAATGGGCGTGGCGGTCCTGCATGAACCTGGCGGTGGAGGTCCAACTCCACGAGTTTGTGCTGCATCACGTGATTGCCGAGGACACCGGGCAATGTTTCGGGGAAGCCCTGGTCGCGGTGGCCAATCAACTCATGAAAAATCAGGGAATTAACGGTCATGGAACGGCTACCGGATTCATTGACGAGGCGGCGGCCGCCGTGCGCATGTCTTTTGAGTACCGCAGTGGATTTTATTTCCAACGGGGTCCCGTCGTCATACCCGAACGGGTAGAAGATATGCTTGGCACCGATCTCGGGAATTTTCTGGGCGGGATCGCTCAAGGTGCCCGGGCGACATTGCATGTGGACCTGCTTTCCGGCGAGGATCCCCACCATATTTGGGAAAGTGTTTTCCGGGGATTGGGGGAAGCGACACGCCAAGCGTTTTCCGCTTGTCCCTGGAGGAAGGGACAACCTGTTGGCGTGGCTGGATTTATCGAAGTGAATCGAGAATGATCCCCGCGGCCTGATTCGATTTTCCCATTTCCACCCCCGGTTTGGAATGTGTTGAATTCCCCTCGATTCGAGGAAAGTTGGGACTATACTTTTTATTCAATTTAAGATAGGTTTATAATTTAGATAGATTAGGTCAAGAATCCTCACAGGAAACAAAAATCCATCTGAAACCGGACCTTATTCACCAAGCGAATCATGCATGAAACCAACCAGGGACACCCAGCGGGCCATTCTTGCCGAAATCGTCCATATTCAGAGGATTGTTTCGCAGCCATAACAGCTGGGGGGAAGCGAATTTGCTATGAGCATATATGAAAATTTGATGAAAGACCGTGTATCCGGTCTCGAACTGAACGAACCGCTTTCGGTTTCCCCCGGCACGGCCATACGGGATGTCATTCAGCTCCTGGTCGAGAAGGGGCGGGGTTGTGTGTTGGTTTGTGAAGGCAAGGTTCTGAAAGGGATTTTTACCGAGCGGGACTTATTGATGAAGATCATCTCCACCCATGGTTTGGACCATCCTGTGGAGGAATTCATGACGCCGGAACCCATCACCGTGCAGCCTTCCGAGATCATCGCGGTGGCGCTTAAAACGATGCGGAACGGGGGATTGCGGCATATCCCCGTCGTGGATGGGGATGGCGTGCCGGTAGGGATTCTGTCGATCAAACATATCGTGCATTACCTGGCCGATCATTTTCCCGAAGCGGTTTATAACCTCCCCCCGGAGCCGGATCAAACGGCCACTCAGCGGGAAGGCGCCTGACAGGGAGTCCCGAGCGGCCATTTTACTATGAACAGAGAACGGATTGAGGACATGACCAGCACCGCGTCAACGGATGTAGCCAAAATCAAAAAGCAAATCGAGGAGATCACGCGCGCGACAGTGCGTTTCGCGGGAGATTCGGGGGATGGGATGCAGCTGGTGGGGGATCAGTTCACCACGTCGTCCGTCATTTTTGGCAACGATGTGGCTACGTTGCCCGATTATCCCGCGGAGATCCGCGCGCCCGCCGGTTCGCTGGCCGGCGTCAGCGGATTTCAGATTCACTTCGGCGGTACGGAAATCTACACGCCTGGCGACAAAGTGGACGCGCTCTTCGCCATGAATCCCGCGGCCATGAAGGTCAATCTCGGGGATCTGGAGAAAGGAGGGCTGCTGGTCGTCAACAAAGACGCGTTTACTAAAGAAAACCTCGAAAAGGCCGCGTATGAATCCAATCCCTTGGAAGACGGCCGGTTGAAAGAATACAAAGTCTTGGCGATTCCCATCACCACGCTGAACCGCGAAGCGGTGGAAGGTCTGGGGCTGGACCGCAAAGCCATGGACCGGTGCAAGAATTTCTTCACGCTCGGTTTGGCGTTTTGGTTGTATGACCGGCCGCTGGAACCAACCCTCAACTGGCTGCAGCAGAAGTTCGCCAAGAAACCGGACATCCTGGAGGCGAATACCCGCAGCCTGAAGGCCGGCTATCACTTCGGGGAGACTTCGGAGCTGATCGTCAATGCGTACAAGGTGCATAAGGCCAAAATCGCGCCGGGTACCTACCGCAAGGTCAATGGCAACGAAGCCACCGCCATCGGATTGATCGCGGCGTCGCTGTTATCCGGCAAGCCGTTGTTTTATGGCAGTTATCCGATTACCCCGGCGAGCGACATCCTGCACTACTTGTCCGAGAAGAAAGAATACGGCGTGATCACCTTCCAGGCCGAAGACGAGATCGCGGCGGTTTGCGGGGCGATCGGCGCCGCCTTCGGGGGGGCGTTGGGAACCACCGGCACGAGTGGTCCCGGCATGGCCCTCAAGACCGAGGGCATCGGCCTGGCGGTGATGACGGAGTTGCCGTTGGTGATCATCAATGTGCAGCGGGGCGGCCCCAGCACGGGATTGCCCACCAAGACCGAACAGGCCGACTTGTTCCAAGCCATCCTGGGGAGGAACGGGGAGTGTCCCGTGCCGGTCCTGGCCAGCGCCACGCCGGCGGATTGTTTCCACATGGCGGTGGAAGCCTGCCGGATCGCGCTGCAATTTATGACGCCGGTGATCCTGTTGACCGATGGGTATATCGCCAACGGGGCGGAACCGTGGCGGATCCCCGCGCTCGAAGAATTGCCTCCCATCGACGTGCCCTATTGGACCCAGACCGGATCCAATGGTTTTAAGCCATACCTTCGCAACGAGCGGCTGGCCCGGCCGTGGGCGGTTCCCGGCACGCCAGGGCTGGAACACCGGATCGGCGGTTTGGAAAAACAGCACATTACGGGCAACGTCAGTTATGATCCCCAAAATCACGAATACATGGTCCGGTTGCGGGATGAGAAGGTGAATGGAATCCAGGAGGATATACCCCTCGTTGAAGTGAATGGCGGC
The DNA here is from genome assembly GCA_013177805.1 of Candidatus Omnitrophota bacterium. Lineage (GTDB taxonomy): Bacteria > Hinthialibacterota > Hinthialibacteria > Hinthialibacterales > Hinthialibacteraceae > JABLXU01. Next base: position 105,075 of record JABLXU010000007.1, on the reverse strand, counting down.
GATTCCGGCGAGCTGCTGGTGGTGGGCTGGGGCGGCACTTACGGGGCCATCATGACCGCTGTCGAACAATTGCAGGAGGAAAACAAGCCGGTCTCCAGTATCCATCTCCGGTATCTGAATCCGTTTCCGAAAAACCTGGGAACCATTCTCAGCCGTTTCAAGAAGATCCTGGTGCCCGAGTTGAACCTGGGGCAATTGCGCTATGTGCTGCGGTCCAAATACCTGGTGGACGCGGCGGGATTCAACAAGGTGCAAGGCAAGCCGTTTCAGGTGAACGAAATCAAGCAAGCGATCCTCGACGCATTGGAGGCCGAGTAAGTTCGGCGCATTGGAGAAATCATCATGGCCGTTTCGCCACAAATTCCACAATTGACTCCCAAGGATTACGGCAGCGATCAAGACGTCCGCTGGTGCCCCGGGTGCGGGGATTATTCGATTCTGTCCCAGATGAAGAAAACCCTGGCGGCGTTGCAGATCCCGCGGGAGAAATGTGTGTTCGTTTCGGGGATCGGCTGCTCCAGCCGGTTCCCGTACTACATGAACACTTATGGATTTCATTCCATTCACGGCCGGGCCCCGGCGGTGGCCACGGGGCTCAAGATCAGCCGGCCGGAATTGTCGGTATGGGTGGCCACCGGCGATGGGGACGGCCTTAGTATCGGCGGCAATCACCTGATTCACGCCATCCGCCGCAACGTGGACATCAACATCATTTTGTTCAACAACCGGATATATGGTTTGACCAAGGGCCAGGTCTCGCCGACGTCCGAATTTGGCAAAAAGACCAAATCGACGCCCTGGGGATCGGTTGACAACCCGGTCCGCCCGCTCTCGCTGGCGCTGGGCGTGGAAGCGACTTTCGTGGCCCGCTCAATCGACGTGCACGTCAAGCACTTGGCGGAGGTGCTGGAAGCGGCCGCGCGGCACAAGGGCACCTCATTCGTGGAGATTTACCAGAATTGCAACATCTTCAACGACGGCGCGTATTTATATGCTACCGACCGTTCGCTCAAGTTCGATAACATCATCGAATTGCAGCACGGCCAGCCGTTGCGCTTCGGCAAGAACAACGAGAAAGGGATCCGCTTCAAGGATTATCACCTGGAGGTGGTCACGATCGGAGAGGAGGGCGTGACCGAGGACGACCTCCTAGTCCACAACGAAGAACGGGAGGATCCATCCCTGGCGTTTCTTCTGGCGAACATGAGCTATCCGCAATTTCCCGAACCGATCGGCATTTTCCGGCGCGTTGAGCGGCCTTCGTATGAAACCTTGATTCAGGAGCAGATTCAGGAAGTCCAGCAGAAGCAGGGAAAAGGAACCCTGGAATCGCTATTGTATTCCGGCGAGACTTGGACGGTGGAGTGAGGCGCGCGGGTGTGAACGGCGTCCGGGCGTGGCAGGGAAAAACCGAGGCTCACCCAGCGGGGTGAGCCTTTTTTTAGCAGTATCTTACTTAGCAGTATCTTACCCAATCCATTGGATAAAACGATGCCTCCGAGGAGATCCTGGCATGGAATTGAACAAAAATTCTTCCGTCGAAAAACATGAAGAGATCAAACGCAGTATCATGGAAGACAAGTTGTCGGTGTTGAAGCCCACCCTCAGTGTCCGGATTGCCCCGGATACGCCGGTTAAGGAAGTCATCCACACCATGGTGGACAAGAAGATCGGCGCGGTGTTGATCGTGGAGGAAGGCCGCCTGGTGGGAATTTTCAGCGAGCGGGATGTGCTCAAGCGGGTGGCGTTGCGGTACAACGAAGTGGCCGGCCGGCCGATCCGGGAGTTCATGACGCCGAATCCGGAAGCCTTGAGCATCAACCATTCTCTGGCCTTTACGTTAAACCGCATGGATGTAGGCGGCTACCGGCATATCCCCGTGACCGATGATCAGAAGTATCCCACGGGGATCGTCGCGGCGCGGGACATTCTCCGGTATCTGGATCATAAATGCCTGGGCGGGCCGGAATAAAGCGCGGGAATCAGTCGGGACATTTTCAGAACCGGTCGACGACAAGGTGGCTGGCATAACCCAGCAGCGCGGCGAGGAAATACGGCAAGAAATCGGCGGGATGTCCACCGCGGTAATGCGCCGCGGCCAGGTACAAACCACCGGGAATCAAAATCATAGCGGTCCAACTGTGTGTCCAACCCCGGTGGCGGGAGAGCAGGGGCAAGATGACCAGCAGTCCCAGATAGGCCGCCCGCTTGTATTCATGGCGATAGAGGAGAACGAGATTGACCATCAGGATGGCAAGGAGAAACAGGTACTGCCCTTTGCTTTTGGTATCCACGTCCGGCCATAAGCCAAAGAATACGGCAATGGCCACGCAGGCGGCCTTTCCTGGCCAGGGGAGTGGAGTCCAAAATGGAAACAGGTAAAGCAGGCCGCAACCCAGCAACGCGGCGGCGATGTGTCCCTTGTAACCGGCCATCCCTCAACCTGATTTATCCCGCTGGAATGGAAAATTCCTTCATATCAACGCTATAGCCAATTCAGAGGGGTACGGATTCATCGCCGCCCAGGTTCACCATCCGGGGCCGGCCTCATTCCGCATTCCTCATGGGGATAGTCACTTCCTCCCGGGGAGGGACGTTTTTGATATGCTGGGCGATCTGCTGCATCAACCGCGGCCCCCGCAAATCCAAATTCATGGCTACCAGTTTGCCAGTGTGATCGATGAGGAAGGGCGCGGGAATCGAGACCACGCCGTACTTTTCCGCGAGTTTCCCTTCGTGGTCGCGGATATGAATCCAGTTCATTGGTTGCGTTTTCAGAAATTGCTTCAACTGGGCTTCCGGATCGTTCACGCTGATGCTGACGATTTCAAAGCCTTGTTTGCGGTATTTCTCATACACTTCCCGCAGATGAGGGATTTCCGCCCGGCAGGGAGGGCACCAAGTCGCCCAAAAGTCGACGAGCACCAGTTTGCCCCGCAGTTTTTGGAGATCCAATTTTTTTCCGTCCAGGGTGGTGGCCGAGAAGAGGGGCGCTGCCTCCCCCAGGGTGGGACTTTTTCTTTCGTTCTGGGCACCGCCCGGCAGGGAGTTCGCGATCAGGACGGCGATCCCTGCCAAGGCCAGCCACGCGAATTGGATTTGGCGCATTCGAAATACTCCTTTGCTTGCCTGTGGAATCAAATGAATCCCTGTCATTCAGGCTATCTCGAGATGAGGGTCTAGCCAAATTATTTTACCTATTGTACCAGGAGGATGGATAATGACAATTTACCCGATTGGGGAGGAAGGGTGAATAACGCCCTTTCAGGGCTTCCCTCACCCAGTCCCTCTCCCGGAGGGATTCGTTTCGCGCGCCGGTTAAAACCGATACCCGGAATATCGACATGAGAAAGGTCTGCATTCGGGGAATCTAGTCACGATCCATGGCTCCGGGCGGATCCAAACTCCCATGGGCCGGGGCGCCGGAAACCACCGAAGAGGCAATCCGCCTTTTTTCCGCTCTCACCCCTATAGAATCCCGGCCCGGAATTATTACAATAAGGAAGCGGGCACGTATCGATACACTCGGGCGGGACAGGTTATGCGGAAAAGGCCGTGGTTGTTTGGAATGACATGCGTTCTGGCATCCTCGTGGTTAGCGGGGTGCGCCGGCGTGTTGCTGGCGGGCGGCGCGGCGGCGGGAGTGGGGACGTTCGCTTATATCAACGGCGAATTGCAATCCAGCGAGAAGGCCACTATGGATCAACTGTGGGCGGCCACGTTGCAAGCGGCGCAGGGCATGCAATTGCGGATCGTCCGGGAGGAGAAGGATGCTCTCAATGCCCGCCTGCACGCCAAGGGAGTGGAAAACAAGGATATCTTCATTAAGTTGAAGAGCCTGGCCATGAACGAGACCGAGATCCGCATCCGGATTAACGTGTTCGGCGACGAGGCCATGTCCCGCCGCATCCTGGCCGAAATCCGCAAGCGGTTGTATTAGGTTCTGCCCTGATCACGCCGGTGGGCTACGCTGCGCTTTGAACCCACCCTTCTACGACTCCGGTTTTCCCTCACCCTGGCCCTCTTCCGGAAGGAGAGGGGATCAGGGGATTGATCGCCCCGGCTGGCCTGATGAAAGAGCGGCCTGGCCTGCTTGATACAAATAATACGCACTTGCCGGATGAGCCAAAAATATCAATATCTGGCGGGAAATCACGTTTACCCGATCTGATACACAATCTCTGTTTTATCGGCTCCGCAGGAATTTCCGCCGCAGCGGGAGGATTTGATACACGATTTTCCGTCACCGAGCGTCATGCATCCCTCGCCCCGGCCATTGTTGCTGCAGCCTCCCCGGCTGCGCCCCGCGTTGGGATTGTAGACTACGAAACCCGCGTCTCCATCCACATCGATCCAGTCGATTTCCGATCCCCACAGATATGGGGCGCTGAGATGATCGACAAAGATAAGCGCATCCCGGCTTTTGACGCAGAGATCATCCATGCCCCGGAATTCATCCAGGCCGATGTGGTATTTTAGTCCGGCGCAATCACCCCCCAGGACGGCCACGCGCAGGGCGGCGGCGGGCCGGTTGTGTCTCCGCCGGATTGCGTGGAATTGCCGCGCGGCTCGTTCGGTGAGGTGAATCATTTGGGCCTCGGAGGTGAGAATGAACTATCGTTTTTATTATATGTTTCAAATAGGGGATGAACAATGTGGAGAGGGATGGTTACCGATATCCAGGATCAATGATTCGCACCCGGTTTCAAAGGATGTCATCCCCTTTAATGGATGTCATCCCCATGAAAGCGAGGATTCAAAGCCGTAACGGTTAATCCGATTGCACAGGAAATGTATTGTGCCCTTTCAGGGCTTCCCTCACCCTGACCCTCTCCCGGAGGGAGAGGGAGGGGAAAGGCGAAGGAATAAGAAGGTGGCTCATCCGGCAAGTGCGTATTATTTTTCCGATCGCCGGTTCGCGTCTCTTCGAAGTGACCGATGAAAACCACGCCCAAAATTCCCTCTCCCTCTGGGAGAGGGCTAGGGTGAGGGATTATTGGCAGGGGCGGACCTTGGTGTCCGCCGTCTTCCTGGAGTGAATGAAATCGATTTTACCTCATTATGTACGTACTTCCCGGATGAATCAAAAAAGTTGAATTTTTTGAAAAAGCAGGGGCGCTTTGCCATGTGCCCCGATGCGGCCGGGGGATCGCCTCTCTGGATTCATTCCTCATCCATCACGGTGTGTTCCCCTGCGGACACGGTGGATTGCGCCCCGCTGGGGAGGATCACTTCCGCCTCGATGCCTTCGGGGATGACAACCTTGATCGTGAAACGGGGTTGGGCGTTCCATTTCACTTTGATATCCCCGTGAGGCGTGGGGACGATGCCTTGCGCCCATTGCAGATCACCGGGATACGGCTGGACGAGGACTTTTTGATAGCCGGGGGCGGCGGGCTGCACGCCGAGGACCATTTGCATCAAAGTGAAGGTGGGCGTGGCGGACCAGGCGTGGCAGTCGCTGCGGGTCTGGCCGGGTTGTTCCCACCAGGTGCTGGTTCCCATGTCGAGCATGGATTTCCAGCGCGCCAGGTCTTTGATCACCCGCCCGGGCTGGCCGAGTTGACGCGCCGCCTGGTGCAGGTAATGGGCGAAATAGAAGGTGGTATCGCGCAGGCGGGTGTCGTCGAACAAGCGCTGGGCGATGCGTTCTTTTTGGGCGTCCCCGGCCACGCCGTAAAGAATCGCGTAGATGTTCACATGCTGGCTGAGGCTTTTGATTTCCACGCCGTCGGTGTAGAGGCCTTCCGCTTCCGACCAGGCGTAGCGGTTGATGGCGTCCGCCACGGCGGCGGAGCGTTCCCGGAAGCGGGCGGCTTCGTGAGGATCGCCGATGGCTTCGAAAATCCGGGCCCCGGCGTCCAGAGCGCCTTTGTAGAGCAAGGTGGTCAGGGTGCAGTTTTCTTGCGAGGCCGGGGGGGAGCCGCCCCGTTCAAATTTCCAATCATGGAAATTCCAATAGGGCAGGTTGGCGATAAATCCCTTATCGGTTTGATACTTTTCAAAGAAGCGGAGAACGGAATAGATCCCCGCCGCCATCTCGCGCGGCAGCTCCTTGTCGCCTGTGTACTGGTAGTAATCATCGACCATGAGCACCCAGATGAGCGAGAAGCCGGGGATGATCTGGTACACGTGGCTGGGGTAGCGGGAATAGGTCAATCCCTCGGGCAGGCGCGAGTCGCCGATCTGGCGGATGGCGTTGGCGGGCAGGGTGGTGTCGCCCGTGGCCAGGTAAGTGACCAAGGCCTGGATGCGGGTGTCGCCCACGTATTGCAGCATTTCGTAGTAGGGGCAGTCCTCGTAGGTCTCGTGCGAGCACATCCGCAGGGTGTACAGGCCGGTGTTCCAGATTTGGTTGAGCAGGGGATCGGAGCAGGAGAACCAGCCCCGGCCTCGAAAGTCATAGCTCGTCCATCGGTAACGCAGGCCGTGAATGGTGAGCGGCTGGTCCGTCTTCACGGCCACGCGGACGTACCAGAAGGTCCGGTGCAGGAACGGTTCATACGTTTGCCGTCCGTCGCGGAGAATGTAGACATCATTGAATCCTTCCACCCGTTTGTCGTCCAGCCGGTCCCGCCGGTCTTTCTTCCGGTTGAGGCTGGGGGCCTCGGCGTACATGATTTCCACCACCGCGCCCTGGGGCCCTTCCAGATCGAGCATCGGGTATCCCGTGACCAGGCGGCCCGCGTCGAAAACCAGGTAATGGATGTGGCCGTCCGCGGGGATGGTATAGGGCAGGGAAGGGGAGACACCGTCCGGCTGTACCTCGTAGGCGAAGGGGGGAAACTCTTTGGAATCCTGGACGATGCCCGATTGGATGGCGCGGCAGGGTTTGGGTTCCCGTTCTTCCATCGGATGGATAGTCCGGGGCAGGAGTTTCCAGGGCATGCGCGTGTCGCCGTCGCCCCAGGCTTCAGCGCGGCCGATTTCGCGGGCAGGCAGCCAAGAGCTGTCATCGTAATCCGGTTGATTCCAGCCCGCCGGGAGGAGCCGGGCGTCGACTTTTTCCAGCCAGTTGCCGGCGATGTAACCGAGTCCACGCCGGAGGCCGGACATCCCCGCTGTGTCAATGGCCGGGGAGACCCAGGTTTTCCAGGTTCGATCGCTTTGGAGAGCGGCCGATTCCAGGACGAAGGCCGGCCGGACGCTCATCTGGAAAATCGGCCCTCCCGCGCCCCAGTACATCACTTCCACGGCCATCACGTTTTCGCCTTTGTGGACGAGCGCGGAGAGGTCCAGGGTGTCGTAGCGTTGGTGATTGGGATCGTACCGCTGCGGCCCGCGGGCCGCCGGGACGCCATTGATCCACATTTTGTACTTGCTATCCGCCGAGACGTAGACGCGCTGGAAGGAGGCTGGATCCTCCACCGTGAAAGCCTTGCGGAGGTAGAACACGCGGCTGATGGATTCGGCGGAGAGATCCTCCCCCGGAGCGATCCACTGGGCTTGCCACCGCCCGGGTTTCGCTTCCAGGAGGACACGCCGGCTGACGTGCGACCACGAATCCTGATCCGCGGGAAAAACGGAAACCGGATGGAGAAACACAGATGATGCTAAAATAACGGCCAGACCAATCCAGAACGGCAGGGGATGAGGTTGATGCGGCATGGTTCGGTCCTTTCCGGGATAAAGAGGATTGTTCCCACCTTGGGTCGCGGCACGCGCGGTGTGAACGCGCCGGGAAATACGATCGCCAGGAATATTTTCATTCTCTTATAACCGAAGAGGGGGTTTTCATTCTAGGGCATTCCGGGCTATAAAGGAATGACCTGCCGGCGCCGGGAAGTCCTGGGGAGCCGGTTTTCGCGCAAGGAAATGGTGGAATCGTGATGAATGCGGCCGATGGCATGGTTAGTTTTCAAGAACAAATCACCGCGCGGATCCGCGAGATCGAGAGCAATTTGTGTGTCGGATTGGATCCGTCCCCCGATGCGGTTCCCGCCTTTCTCCATTCCCGCCCCGATCCCCAATTGGCGTGGAATCAGCTCATCATCGATGTCACCCACGATCTGGCGTGTTGTTACAAACCCAATCTGGCCTTTTACCTGGCCCGGGGGGAGGAGGGTCTGCGGACCCTGCGGGAGACCATCCATTATGCCAACGGCCATCAAGTCCCCGTGATCCTGGACGCCAAGTTTGGTGATATCGGGTATACCGCCCAATACTACGCCCAGGCCGCCTTCGAGATGTTGAACGCCGGGGCGGTCACGCTCAATCCGTATCTCGGAGAAGAGACCCTGGTGCCGTTCCGGTCGTACCGGGACCGGACCTCGTTTGTATTGTGCCTGACTTCCAATATGTCGCGGATTGATTTTCAGACCCGTTCCGTCTTGCGGGGCGAGTTGCCGGAAGCCCCCCTCTTTGAAACCGTGGCGCAGAAAGTCGTGGAATGGAACACCGAGCAGAACTTGGGATTGGTGGCCGGCGCGACTGCGCCGGAGGAGTTGGAGCGGATCCGGGAAATCGCGGGGCCATCCATCCCCATTCTTTGCCCCGGCGTAGGCGTACAGGGAGGCGACCTGGAGGAGGCCTTGTGGGCCGGTTACACGGGCGAAGGGAGTTTGATCATCAACGTGTCCCGGGCGATCGGGAGGGCTTCGGAAGGGCCGGACCTGGGTGAACTGGCGCGGCAGGAAGCGGCCATGTTCGTGAACCAGTACCGGACGTTTCTGGCGCAATACCGGGAAGCCCGCTAGGGCCGGCCGGCGGGGGGCATGGTGTTCCGCTGGGATTTTTGGAGGGCTTCGAGGGTGGGGACCAATCCCAGGAGGAACCAGAAGGTCAAGCCGATTTTATCGGAGGGGCCCAGGTTGTTGACGAAAGCGTGGATGAGGTAGGTCAGCATGGCCCCTTGCATCCCCAGGATAAAAATACGCTGGAAACCGCTGGCCGTCCGTTGCAGTAGAAAGGCGCGCCGGTAAAAGACATACAGCATGATCAGGTAAAGCATAATTCCCACGAGGCCGGTTTCGGCCATGATTTCCAGGTAGATGTTGTGCGCGCCCATGCGCAGGGCCGAGGAGTAAGCGTCCCGGTGGACCTGATAACTGAAATACAGGTCGGGATAGGCGCCCCAGCCCACGCCCAGGTAGCGGTGATCCTTCCACATGTTCCAGGCGGCGGTCCAGCGGTCGATGCGGTCGTAGTTGGCGACATATTTCAAATCAGTGACCGTGTCGATCCGCTGGAGAAACAAAGCGCCGAGATCGGTGGTCACGGACAGAACGAGGCCCAGGATGGTGGCCAGGAGGAGAAGGACAATCAGGTCCACCGCCGATTTCCGTTTCCGGAAATGGTAAAGGTAAAACAACAGCAGGAACAAGACGCTGAACCATGCCGCCCGGACGAAGGTCAGCACGATGGCCAGCCCGAATATCCCCGTCAGGATGCCCAATCCGTACCGGAGCGGTCCGGATTTCTGGTCCAGAAAAAAGGCCAGCAGGAATGAAAAGGTGATGGTGACGAACGCCGCGTAAATGCAATGCTCGATGAAAAAGGGGCTGGCGATATCCCCATAAATATGAAGCCCGCCGATGATTTGGGTCAGGAATCCATACAGGACCAGGACCGTATGAATCCCCAGCGCGGCGTAGGCGGTTTGACGCAAGCGGGCTTCGGACTGGATATACTTGGGTATAAGAAAATACCCCGCCCCAATGTAGCCGGTGTCCCGGATGAGGGCTTTCAGGGTGCTGACCGGCTCCAAGGTATAGGAGAGGGTCGCCACCATCAGAAAATAGAACAACACCACCGGGATGTTGAGCGCCGAGGGACGGTAGGTGATTTTGCCGTCGCGCAGTACGGAGTAGACGAACATTAAAAACAGGAGAGGAATCAAGACTTCCGTGGGAACGGTCAAACGGTGGTGGCCGGTGAGGGGGATTTCCACGGAAAAGGCCAGTTGGAGAAAGAGCACCAGGGGAATGTACTCCGCCCCATACCAGAGCGCCACCAGCCCGATTCCCCCCACCAAGACGGCCGCCATCAGCCAGGCGGATTGCGCCAGCCAGATGAACGTGCCGATCCCCAAACAGACAGCGGTCCCGGCCACGATTTCCGGGCGGGTTAACGGCCGGGGAAGGGGGGGTAAAATGCTTTTCGTCTCCATGGTCAAGCGGCACGTTATCGCCGGCGGCGGTCCCTGTCAAGCAAATCAGCCGCCGGAGAAACATCAAACCCCTGCTTGACAGCATCTGGCCAGCCTCTTAAATAACAACCATCACTCCGGATAGGGAATCGGGGATTCCCGTCCGGGCGGGAACGGAAACCCAATATCGAATGACTCTGATCGAGGACCATGCCGATAGCCATCTGATCGGCCTATATCTCCGGGATATCGGCAAGTACCCCTTGTTGTCGGCGGAAGAAGAAATCGATCTGGCCCAGCGCGCGCATGCCGGAGACGAGGAAGCCCGCGGCCGGTTGATCCTTTCGAACCTGCGGCTGGTGGTGAACATCGCCAAACGGTATCAAAATCAGGGACTCGGCCTGATGGATCTCATCGAGGAAGGCAACCTGGGGCTGATCAAGGCGGTGGAAAAGTTCGACGTTTCGAAGGGATGCCGTTTCAGCACGTACGCCACATGGTGGATCCGGCAATCCATCAACCGGGAAATCACTCATCACGGCAATTTGGTGCGGCTCCCTTCCCACAAGCAGGAAAGCCTTTTCCGCGCGAAGCAGCTGTATCTTCAATTGGCGCAGCAACTCGGCCGGGATCCTCATCCATGGGATTTGCTGGAAGCGCTGGAAAAGGAGATGCCGGAGGCGGCCGCGCAAGAAATCGTGGATCTGCTCATGTCTCCCGCGATCGTCGAGCCGCTGGTCAACGCGGGGGAAGACGAACCGCAGGTCATCAATTTCGAGGATGTGCAGACCCCCCGGCCGGATTATGAGCTCTCCCTTCTCTCGCGGGACAAGCGGCTGATGGAATTTATCCAACGGTTGGGCGAGCGGGAGCAATTCATCATCATCCGGCGTTTCGGCCTGGACGATGAAGAGCCGCTTTCCCTCAAGGAAATCGCCGAGGAATTGAATTTGACCCGGGAGCGGGTACGCCAGTTGCAGCATGAAGCGCTGAATGCCATCCGGGAAATGATGGAACAAAGCGGCGAGTTGTATGATTTTGCCGATCGTTGACTGGATCCGCGCGAAGCACGCCAAGAAAGGAATTCTCCATGGAGTTGAAAACCATCTTCCGTCAAATCCCCGATTTTCCCAAGCCGGGCATCAATTTTATCGACATCACCCCGTTGTTGTTGAATCCTGCCGCTTTCCGCTGGACGATCGATCAGCTGGCGGCTCCCTACCAGGGGACAAAAATCGATAAGGTGATTTCCATCGAGTCGCGGGGATTCCTGTTCGGCGCGCCGCTGGCCTTGGCCTTGAACGCGGGGCTGGTGATCGTGCGCAAACCCAAGAAATTGCCCTACAGCACCTATTCGTACACGTACCAGTTGGAATACGGGCAGGACACGATCGAAATCCACCAGGACGCCATCGCTCCCGGCGACCGCGTTGTGGTCCTGGATGATTTGCTGGCCACGGGAGGAACGGTTCAAGCCGCGCTGGAATTGCTGAAGAATTTCACCTGCACGGTCGCGGGGATTTCTTGCGTGGTGGAATTGACCTTCTTGCATGGGCGGGAGAAGCTGAAACCGCACCCCGTGTATACGCTCGTCACTTATGAAAGCGAATAGAATGAAAGCGAATAGAAACAGGGGACTCCCCGGAAGGGAGAGCGTGGGGAGGAGCGCGAAATCCGCCTGGAGGTCTTTGCCGGGGAGGCGGGAATGGCAAAAACCATAAAGGGAATCAGATCCAGGATCCGTTTTCCTTCGCTCCGGCCCTGAGGGAGGGGGGAGTGGTGAAATCAGGATGGTCTAGCAGCGAATGAACCGCATTGCCCCCCCGAAGGGATTGAATTCAATGCCATTATGGAGGTGATGGGGCATTACCCGGATTATCCTGCACGTGGATATGGACGCGTTTTACGCCGCGGTGGAGCAGCGCGACCATCCCGAATGGCGGGGGAAGCCGGTGGTGGTGGGCGCGCCGCCGGAGGAACGGGGCGTGGTGGCGGCCGCGTCGTACGAGGCGCGGAAATTCCACATCCGGTCCGCCATGCCGATGAGCCAGGCTTTGCGCTTGTGTCCCGAGGCCATCCGGGTGTCCCCGAATTTTGCCGCGTATAAGGCCGCGTCGGATGTGATCCACGCGATTTTCCGGGAAGAGACCCCCCGGGTGGAGCCGGTGTCGTTGGATGAGGCCTACCTGGACGTGAGTGAGCCGGCGCCCGATTTTCCGGCGGCGGAAGTCATCGGGCGGCGGATTAAGGCGAACATCAAGCGCCGGACGCAATTGAACGCATCGGTAGGCATTGGCCCCAACAAGTTCCTCGCCAAGATCGCCTCGGATTACGACAAGCCGGATGGATTTTTTGTCATCCGGCCGGAGGATGTGCTGGATTTTCTCGCGCCATTGCCGGTGCGCGTGATCCCGGGCGTAGGGCCAAAAACGGAAAGACGGCTTCATCTGTTGGGCATTGAGACCATCGGGCTGCTTCGGGCCCAAACCTTAAAGGCGCTTCAGGATGCCGTCGGCCAAAAGCATGGCGCGCAGCTGTACGAGCTGGCGCGGGGAATTGATGAGAGCCCGGTGGTTTCGCATTGGATCCGGAAATCGCTGTCGCAGGAGCAGACCTTCGCGCAGGATTTGTGGGACAGAAACCGGATGCGGGCCATTCTGCAGGATTTGTCCCGCGAGGTGGCGGAGGGATTGGCCCAGGAACGCCTCGCGGGCCGGACGGTGGGAATCAAGGTCCGCTTTCACGATTTCCGGATCGCCACACGGGCGCTCACCCTGGATCATCCAACCCGCGATGAAGCGGAAATCCGGTCGGCGGCGTTGTATTTGCTGGACCGGTTGGATATGCAACACCGCCGCGTGCGGCTTTTGGGCGTGCGGGTTTCGGGATTTGATTCTCCCCGTCCCAAAGGGAAACAATCTACGCCCCGCGACCGGCAAATGACGTTTTGGTGAAGCCATGTTGGCCTGTCCGGTCCGGTAACCCGCCGTGGCGGGAACGGCAGAATCCGTCATTTCATTCGAGGTAGACCTCATGAAAGGCCCTGTTTGGCAGAGCCGCGCGAAGGGAACGGCGCGGGAGGAGTTCGTCGCGTTCGCGGCGGGCCGGGATGTGGTATCCCTGCCGGAAGCGGACCACGCCTTGACGCCCTATGACATCTGGACCAACCAGGCGCACGCGATCGTGCTGCGGGAAGCCGGAGTCTATGCGGATGCCGAGGTCAAGAAAATCATCGCGGCCCTCAATCAACTCGAAAACCGGTGGGCGAAGGGCGAATGGAAACTCGATCCGCGCCTGGAGGATGTCCATATCAACATCGAAGCGTACGTGACCGAGACGTGTGGTGAATCGCTCGGAGGGCGGCTGCACACGGGGCGCAGCCGGAACGACCAGGTGGCCACGGACATGAAACTGCTGGTCCGGGGCGTGGTGTTGGACTTCATTGAAGAATCCCTGGTGTTGATCCACGCGCTCATCGATCACGCCCGGGAGCACGCGCGCACGGTGATGCCCGGTTACACGCATCACCGCAAGGCGACGGTCACGTCGTGGGGACATTGGTGCGCGGCTTACGCTCAGGGCTTGTTGCGGGACACGCAACGGTTACAGGACTTGTATCGGCGGATCGATACCTGCCCGTTGGGGGCGGCGGCCTCGTATGGGACTTCTTGGCCGTTGAACCGCCGTCTCGCGGCCCGGCTGCTGGCGTTCGCCGCGTTGCAGGAAAACACCCTGGACGCGGTGAGTTCCCGGGGCGAAGCGGAAGCGGAGACGGTCACCGCCCTGGGCTTTTGGCTCAAGCGGCTTTCCGGCCTGGCGCAGGATATCCTCCTGTTTTCGACCGAGGAATTCGGGTATCTCGGGCTCCCCGCCGATTTCACCACTGGCAGTTCCATCATGCCGCAAAAACGGAATCCCGACTTCGCCGAGGCGATCAAGGGGAAGTTGAGCCTGGTGTCTGGATACGCCACGGCGTTGTGGTCCATGAACGCTTCCAACCTGGGCGGCTACAACAAGGACGCGCAGTGGTCCAAGTACGCGTTTCAGGATGCCGCGCGGGAAGCCCGGGGAGCGGGTACAATCCTGGCGGAGGTAATCCGCCGGCTGGAAGTGCGCCGGGAGGTCATGGAATCCGCCACGCGGACGGGATTCCTCAACGCGGTGGACGCCGCCGATCACCTGGCCCGCGGACGTAATCTCCCGTTCCGGCAGGCGTACCGGATCGTGTCGGAAGCGGTGGGGACCAGCCGCCAGCCGTATTTCACGCTGGAGGAGTTCAACGCGTTGTTGGCGGTTCAGAAAATCACTCCCTTCGGCGTAGACGAATTCCAACGGATCAGCGACCCGGTGGCCTGCTTGTTGAGCCGCAACCAGGACGGTTCGCCCAGTCCCCGGCACGTCGTGCGGCATTGCGGCGCCATGGAGAAGAGCGTCCAAACGCATGAAAAATGGCTGGCCGGGCAACGGGGAACCATCCGCACCTGGCGAACCGTCTGCGCGCGGTTTGATCCTGCCATCCCCCTTGATCTGTTGGCGAAAAAACTGGAGAAGGACGCGGCCGGGGCGGCATGAGACAGGAAGCCAATTTGAATGCAACGGCCATCGAATGCCGGGGCGTGGGCAAGACCTACACGGTGTCCTCGGAAACCCGCGGCACATTCAAGGAAATGATCCTGCGGGGCGGCCGGGGCAAGCGGTCCACGGCCGCGTTCGAGGCGCTCAAGAATATCGATCTCACGGTGCGGCGTGGCGAAATCGTGGGGGTGATCGGCGACAACGGCTCGGGCAAGAGCACGCTGCTCAAGTTGATCGCCGGTATTACCGCGCCCACGCGGGGCGAGTTGAAGGTCTATGGCACCGTCTCCAGCCTGCTGGAGGTGGGCGTGGGATTCCATCCCGAAATGACCGGGCGGGAGAACGTGTATCTGTCGGGATCGCTCTTAGGCATCCCGGCCGGGGAGCTCACCCGCCGCATGCCGGACATCATCGCGTTCAGTGAACTGGAGGACTTCATCGACTCGCCTGTCAAGCATTATTCTTCCGGAATGTACCTGCGGCTGGGTTTCGCCATCGGCATTCACGTGCAACCGGATATTTTATTGATCGATGAGATCCTGGCCGTGGGAGACCAGCGGTTCCAACAGCGCTGCAAAGAATACATCCGCGGACTGCGCGACTCGGGCAAGACCATACTCGTCGTGTCGCATGACCTGGACGCCATCCTCAGCCTCTGCTCGCGGGCGGTGGTGTTGCACAAGGGGTATATCCTGGGAGACGGCCACCCTTATGAGATGATCGGCCTTTACAAACAACTACAGTTCCAGGAAGCCCGCCGGCGGGGGGAACGGCCGCCGGCGGAGATTGTCCGGCGCAACCGCTTCGGGACGTTCGAAATCCGCTTCGAGGCCGTGCGCATGCGGGACGCGGAGGGGACGGAGCGTTATGTCTTCGAAACCGGTGAACGCGTGCGGATCGAGTTCGATTGGGTAGCCAAGCGCGCTATCGCGTATCCGATTTTCGGGATGTCCATCGTGACCGACCGGGGCGATTCCCTCTTCACGGTGGCCACCGACGTGACCGTGGGGGATGTGGAATGCATCGAAGGGCAGGGAACCACGGTCTTTGAATTCGAGTCGCTGAATCTGCTGGAAGGGGCCTATAGTTTGACGTTTGGGATCACCCGGCGGGAGGAAGGGCCGGGGTCATCGTTCAATTTTTATGAAGGATTCGACTTGATCCAGCAAATGTGTCCGTTTTGGGTCAAACCGGGGAAAAAAGGGCATGGGTTGCGGGGAATTCTCTATCTGCCGTGTAAGGCGGAAATCCGAAGCACGCCTGATCCCGGACGGCCGGCCGAAGGGTGATGCTTTCGGCTGCCGGCACACCGCCGCCCGGAGGGGATTCACCGGTTTCAGGTGTGGTTGAAACCCAGAACCGCACATCGTGGAGACTCCTGATCAATAAAAACTAAGTGGATTGTTATTGCGATATTCCTTCTGAATTTCCATCCGGGGGGAGGTACCCATGGACGCGATCGATCTGACGCTGGTGATCCCTTGTTATAACGATGGGCCGCATTTGGAAGAAAGTTTGCGCGAGATTGAGCGGGTGCTTTCGCAAACCCGCTACACGTACGAGATGATCCTGATCGACGATGGCAGCCCAGACGGCAGCGCCGAAAAGGTGAAGGAGGCCGCCGCCCGGCGGGGAAATGTCCGCGCTCTCTATCACGCCCGCAATGTCGGCCGGGGAGGGACGGTGGCGGAGGGCATGAAACTGGCGCGGGGGACCTTTGCCGGGTATCTCGACATCGATCTGGAGGTACACGCCCGGTATATCCCTTCGATGCTGTTGGCGCTGGAAAACGGTTTCGACGGTGCGACCGCCTTGCGGCATTATGAAATCCGGCTGAGTCTCGATACGTTTTACCGGCATATCTTGAGCACCGGGTACCGGAAGTTGGTTCATTTTTTCCTGCGTCTGCCGTATCGCGATACGGAAGCCGGATACAAATTCTTCCGGCGGGAGCGGATCCTGCCCCTGCTCGAAAAAACCCGGAATACGGGATGGTTCTGGGATACGGAAATCATGGCCCAGTGCCACTATCATGGATTGCGAATCCAGGAAATCCCGGTGTTGTTCCTCCGCCGGTGGGACAAGAAATCCACCGTCCGGCCGTTGCGCGACAGCGTGGTGTATTTGATCGAATTGCTGCGGTTCCGGGCCCGCGTGAAGAAGGAATTATCGAAGGAAAAATCGCTGTGATCAGCCCGATTTACTGGCATCCGTATGTGTACGAGTTGGCCATGCGGCTGTTGTACCGCGCGCGGTACCGGGAGCGGATTCAGGCCGTGGCGGCATTGATCCCCGAAGGCGCCCGCGTCGCCGATGTGTGCGCCGGGGATTGTTCGTTGTACCGCTATGGCTTGCGGGACAAGTCCGTCACTTACACCGCATACGACCGCAATCCCGTGTTTGTGCGGTGGGCCCGGAGAAGGGGGATGGCCATGGAGAGGTTGGATTTGTGGGACCAGGAAATCCCCGCCGCCGATTGCGTGGTCATGATGGGTTCCCTGTACCAATTCATCCCCCGCCACACCGGGATACTGGATAAATTGATCCGGGCCGCCCGCCGCCGGGTGATTGTCAACGAGCCGGTGATGAACCTGGCGCAGAGTCCGCATGCCTGGATCCGCCGGGCCGCCTGGCTGCTCAGCGACGCCGGCCGGGAGAGCAGCCGCCACCGGTTTACGGAAGGCGAATTGCGTTCCCTCCTGGAAAGCCGGGGATTTTGTTCCCTGGCCCTTATCGCGGGAGGGCGGGATCTGGTTGCGGTTCGGGACCGGGACCGTGAAGGACGCCTTCCGGCTGCCAATCCACGGGAGCGGCGCCAAAAATCCGGTCCAGATGCTCTGCGGTGAACGGTTTGGTGAGCACGCTGACGATGGGGATGAGAATCATCGGCGTCACCATGGAAATCGCGCCGGCCAAGGGGACCCCCGCCATCCCCCACCGTTGAAAGAGGATGACGGAAATCGAAATCCCCGCGAGCAAACCTGTGACCGCGGCGGTCTTGGTGATCCGTTTCCAGTACAGCCCGTAGACGTACGGCCCCATGAACGCGCCCGCGATGGCCCCCCACGACATGGCCATCAGGTTGACGATGACGGTGGGTTGCCGCATGGCGATGGTGAGGGAGAGCAACACGAAAATCCCGCAGAAAATCCGCATGAGCGTGACGATGGTCCCTTTCGAGGCATGGGGATTAATGAATCCGCCATACAGATCGATCGCGATGGCGGAGCTGGAGACCAGCACCAGCGAGGACAGGCTGGACATCGAAGCGGAAATGACCAGCAGCAAGATGATCGTGGCGATGGAACCGGGCGCGTGACTGGTGAGCAGGCGGGGGATCAATTCATCGATGACCTTGGGCGGTTCTTGATAAAACAGGTGGCTTAAGGCGCCGGTATAGTACGCGCAGAAGGGGATGACGAGGGCGAACACCGTGCACACCAAGGCCGCCCGGTTGATCAAGGTTTCGCTTTTGATCGAATAGAATTTCTGCACCATTTGGGGCAGGCCGAACGGCCCGAAGCTGGTGATGATCACCAAGGAGGCGAGGGTCACCCATCCGGGGATGGGCGTGGGCGCGAGCAAAGCCGGCGCGTATTCGGATTTCATGAGGTCAGCGGTCGCTGTGGCGAAACCGCCCACCTGGGATACCAGGAAATAGACCATGATCATCGCGCAAAAGAACATGAAGGTACCCTGGATGGCGTCGGTGATGACCAGCGCCATGTACCCCCCGAGGATCAGATACACGCCCGTCAGGATGGCCATGAAGGCCAAGGCATATTCATACCGGATATGCAAATTTTCCTGAAACAGATAGGAAAGGCCCATGTATACCGAGGCGGTGTAGGGCACGAGAAAAATAAAGATCACCAGTGCGGAGATCACTTTCAGGAAGGGGCTGGCGTAGCGCGCGGCCAAGAACTCGGGCATGGTCATCGCGTTCAGGCGGGCGGTCATTGTCCGCGTCCGGGGGCCGAGCAGTTTCCAGGCCAGCCACCCCCCGATGAACGCGTTGCCCACAACGATCCACATGCTGTGCAGCCCGAATCCCCAACCCAGTTTGCCGGCGTAACCAATGAACAGCACGGCAGAGAAATAGGTGGACCCGTAGGCCAGGGCGGACAACCAGGGACCCAGGGTCCGTCCGCCCAGAAAGAAGTCGCTGACGGTCTTGGTCTTGTTCATGCACAAGTAACCGACCAACACCATAAGGAAAACGTACACAAGGATGAGGATGATTTTAGCCAATGACGTAGCTCCCGTGTTGAAGGATGGGAATGATCATGATGAAGCAGCGGGAGAGGCCGCGTCAACCCCGGCCGTGGGAAAATCCCAGTTCGCTGACAAACGGCCCCCGCAATGCTATGTTTAGGGTAATCGTTCCAGGATCGATTGGCGGCTGCCGGTTTTTAAAAACTACCGGCGGATTACAAACTTGGCAATGATTCATTGGGAAAGAAGGATATTGGGCATGATGAATTGGATTCGTCTTGAGCGGTTCCTCGCTTTGGGTGTTTTTCTGGCTGTCATCAATTCCGGGGGCCATGCGGAAGAGAAATCCACCGCGGCGCCGTTGATTCACGCATGGGAATCATTCACCTATCCCCTTGATATTTTTACCCAGCCTCCGAATTTCGCCGGACATTCCATCGCGGGGGGGACGGGGGGGATCAACGTTCAGGACAACCGGGGCGAAGGCGGCTGGACCTCGGCGTGGATCCTCGAGGCCACCGAGATCGTGGCGGTCTTGGACGAAACGCCATTGGACACGGAGCGGATGGCGCACCAAGATCCGTTTTTTTATCCGGGCAGTTTTTCATTGAAAATCAGCACGACCGCGGTGGACGGGCCGATGCGCCGGTTTCCCGAAGCGGACGCGGGCGAATTGTGGATTTCGTTCCTTTTCCAGGACTCCATCGCGGTCTCCAGCTCCTCTGGCCTGGTGATTCGCGGCGCTACCGGCGCGGACGGCGTGTTGATCGGCAAGCCGGCCGGTTCCGAGTTCCTGGGATTGGCGAGTCCGCCGGCGGCCAAAAGTTCCTGGCTCACGGCAGTGCCTTACAACGAACCGCATCACCTAATGGTCCGCGTGGTGCTCGATCCCGCGCCCGGCCGGTTGGATGACGTGTTTCTATGGGTGGATCCCACCGAAGCGGACCGGTTGGATACCTATCAGGCGGGAGGGGAGGATATTGTGGAGATCGAGTCCTTGGGCGCGATCCAGCTGCGCCGCAGTTCCGCCGCCGGCAACGCGTATTTCGATGACCTTGTGATTTCATCACGGCCCTCGCTGCCACCGGCGGGGACGGTGCGGATCGATTTGGGATTCGATCCGGCTTCTCCCTTGCGGAGAAATCCGGCCGTGGTGTTGCATGATGTCATTTCGATCGACCAATACCGCGACGCGCGGACGGGGCCGGGCTACGGGCTGAGCGATGAGCAAAATGAATTTCTTGTGGTCGAGGGTTTCATTTATTTTTCAGCATTCGGTGAATCCCGGGTGGCGCGGGGCGTTCCCTTCGACCGTCTGAGCGGGCTGGGGGGATTCGCGTTGGCGCCGTTCAACGATTCGCTGGGCGATGTCACCTCCACGTCCGGTTGGAAGAACGCCTTGCGGTTCCATTCCGGCAATGGCACCAAGGTCCCGGTTTCCTTTGATGTTCCTTCCGGACCGTACGCCCAATGCCGGGTGTTGACGACGGGAGACGGTCACGCCACCCTGCGGGCGGTGTTCCACTTCGCGGATGGGACCTCGGAGGAGAAGGCCTTCCGGTCGGCGGACTGGCTGGCGGATCCGGAGGAGGGCGGGGACGAAAACGCGCCACCGCCGGACTTGGTTCAGATCCGGAATCACATGAATTACCTCGACGGGGATTCGCTTTTCGTGGGAAGCGATCCGCTTACGGGAGAAGACGCGAACCACGATGACGCGTGTTTTTTCAGCGACCGGGTTCCACTTCCCATGGATAAAAATCTGATCCGCATCGAGCTCGGCCCTGCCTCCAATGGCACGGTTAATCTCTTTGATTTACTGCTGGACACCCGCCTGGACGAGACCGCGGTACCGGATTGGATGCTGCATTGAGGGGCTATCTCATCTGGATCAGAAAAAATTTCATCCCCGCGTGAGCGGGGACTGGGGTTTCGCGTTGTTTGGGAAGGAGTTCCGCAACGGTAAGGCAATCTCTCGCCCTGCCCCTTGCCCAAAGGGAGAGGGGATAATGGGGTGGTTTCCCTCGATCCTATCGAATCCAGGCGATCCGGCGGCCGGAAAAAGCGCGCATATGCCGGATGAGTCTTTTTGTTCTCCCTCCAATGACAGAATCCCGGCTTCGTGGTAACGTAACTCCGCTGTTACAAACGCGAAGCCATTTTCTGAGAGTTCTGAACATGGAGAGCTGATCATGAGACAAACGATCCGCGTTATGGGTTTATTGGTGTTCGTGGGGGGCGTCTGGGCCGGCGCGCTGGCGGCGCAGGGCCAGGATTGCATGCTGTTTTCGCATGAGCAATTGGAAGATGTCCGTGTCAATGGGATTGAGATGACCGAACCTGGCTCTTACACGGTGTGGGTCTGGTCGCTGGACCGCGCGCCGTTGACGCTCGTGGCCGGGGATGCGGTATTGGAATCGGAGGCGAATCCCAAGGCCGCCGAAGGAAAGTATTCCTGGAAAAATCTGGGCAGGGTGGAGGTGAAGGAAAGCCAAATCCTGCCGGTGCAAATCTACACGGATTCCAAAGGGCGCACGCTGCAATCCCGCGCGGTGGGCTGGTTGGCGTTAAGCCGGGATTTGGATTGCGATTTCAACGCGTTGTTTGAGATGGCGCGCGTGTTTCCCGATTCAGCCCAGGCGGTTCAGGACGCGCGGCGGGGCATTGTCCGCCGCATCGAGCAGTATTATGAATTTCCCCGGTATGAGAGCATGCGGGCGTGGCTGGAACGCAAACGGGAACTGGAAATCCATATCCTCACCAGCCTGGGCGCGTATCCCATGCCCGACAAGACGCCGTTGAACGCCAAAATTTTCGGACGGATTGAGCGGGACGATTACACCGTCGAAAAGGTGTATTTCGAAAGCTTGCCGGGATTTTTCGTGACCGGCAACTTGTATTCGCCCAAGGGGAAGCCGGGCCCGTATCCGGCGATCCTGTGCCCGCACGGGCATTGGGCGGAAGGCCGCCTGGTGAATACCGAGAACAATTCGATTCCCGGGCGGTGCATCAGTTTCGCGAGGCAGGGCTACGTCACATTGGCCATCGACATGATTGGCTACGTGGACAGTAAGCAATTAACGCACAAGTTCGGCGGCGAGCGGGAATGGTTGTGGGGATTGTCGCTTCATGGCTTGCAGTTTTGGAACAGCGTACGGGCGGTGGATTTCCTGCTCAGTTTGGACTCCGTGGATCCCGGGCGGATCGCTTGCACGGGGGCCTCGGGCGGCGGAACACAGACCTATTGCCTGACGGCGGTGGATGACCGGATCAAGTTCACCGCGCCGGTCAACATGCTTTCCGCGCATTACCAGGGCGGATGCCTGTGTGAAAACGCCCCTAATCTGCGGATTGGCGCGAACAACGTGGAATATGGGGCCATGGCGGCGCCCCGGCCGTTGATTCTGGTGTGCAATCCCCGGGACTGGACGGATGAAACGCCGCGGGTGGAGTTTCCGGCCATCCAGTCGATTTACCGGTTGTACGACGCGCCGGACCGGGTGAGTTGGGTAATGATCGACGCGGACCATAACTACAACCGGGCGAGCCGGGAGGCGGTGTACGCGTGGTTCGGCCGGTGGATGCTGGGCGAGAATGACCCGGCGAAGTTCAAAGAACAGCCGTTCACGATGGAGAACGTGGAGGATTTGCGGGTGTTCCCCGGAGATCTTCCGGAACACGCTGTCAACGAGGAGCAATTGGTGAAGAACTGGATCGCGCAGTCGGAGGCCCAGTTCCGTTCGGTGTTTCCCACCAATCAGCGATTATTGCAAGCCTTGCGCCGCCGGGTCCGGACCTCGTTCGAGCATGTGCTGGGCGCGAAGCCGCCGGGGATCGATGAATTGGTGGTCAACCGGGCCGGCCGGGTGAAAAAGCCAAGCATGATTATCGAGCAGGTGATCCTCGGGCGGCGGGGCGTGGGGGATCAAATCCCGTGCACCATCCTGATTCCCGCGGAACTTAAGGGAAGCGCGCCGGGGATCTTGTTGGTTCATGGGGAAGGGAAGTTGGGGTGGTTCGAGCCGGGCGGCGGTCAGCCGGGTGAACTCGTGCGGGCGCTCCTCGCGGAGGGCCAGATCGTGATGCTGGCGGATGTGTTCCTGACCGGAGAGCACGATACGCCGTTTGAAAAAGCCGGGCGGGACACTAACGCCGCCCATTTTCTGACCTACAACCAGACGGACACGGCGCTGCGGGTGCAGGACATTCTTACCGCTTTGGCCTATCTCGAGTCCCGTTTCGACGTGAGCGGCGTGACCTTGGCGGGAGGGGGAGAGGCAGGATTGTGGTGCTTGCTGGCGGCCCCCTTGGCGCCACCGCTGCAGGGGGTCCTCGTGGACGCGGCGGGTTTCGACAGCGATGACGATCAAGCCTATCTGCGCCGTTTGTTCGTGCCCGGCTTGCGGCGGGCGGGCGATCTCCGGGCGGCCCAGGCGGCCCTGGCCCCGGTGCCGTTGGTCATACACAACACCCAACAGGCGATGGAGACCGACTGGGCGGCGCAAGCCTACCAGACCGCCGGGGTGTCCGATCTCTTTGAATCAGTGGAACAACCGGTTTCGGCCGATTTTGTGGTGCAGTGGATCCGCGATTTGCGGATTCGGTGAAAACCAGTACACTGTGTACGGCATCGCACGATAAACGCCGAAACCCTCCCGTTGCGGTGCAACGCGCATGAATGAAAACCATGTTCCCATTCCCAGCCTGGCGCCCCCCGAAGAACCGGTGGAACCGAAACAGAGCCGGATGGAAGCCTTCAAGTTGTGGTGCCAGAAGCAAATCCAATCCTCGATCATCATCAAGTTCGGGTATGGGTTGCGGATCGCCTGGAAGATATTCAACGAGAAAGGGGTCCTCGCCCACGCCTCGGTCTGCGGGTATTCCATGATCCTCTCGCTGGTGCCCGTCCTCGCCATTTCGCTTTCCATTCTCACGGCGTTCACGTCCAGCGAAGTGGTGGCCGAGGGGGATAATCCCGTGCAGCAAGAGAAATTCAGCAACCGGGTGTTTGATTTCCTCTTCGAGCATTTCGTGCCGGGTTTGTCGGACGAGGCGCTGGTGGCCAAGCAGGAATTGATGGAGTTCGTGCAGAAGACGGCGTCGCTGCGCTTTGTCATCCTCGTATTGCTGATCATCGCCAGCGTCAGTTTGTACAACAGCATCGAGCACGCGTTCAACGAGATCTGGTCGGTGCGGAACCGGCGGAGTTTGTTTGCCCAATTCCTGGCGTTTTGGATTATCGTCACCCTCACGCCCTTGCTGTTGGGATTGTCGTATTACTACACGACCGAGTTCGCCTCCAGCGAGACCGTATCGCATTTCATGAGCAAGAAGTGGGGATTCTGGTTGTTCTGGCACACGGTATCGTACATTTTCACGCTTTTCGCCTTTTTGATCGCCAACCGGTATTTGCCCAACGTGCATGTGAATATGGTGCCCGCCCTGGTGGGCAGCGCGTTGTCGGCGATCTTGTGGGAAGCGGCCAAGGTGATGTTTGATGTGTATATCAGTTACGCCCTCACCAAGGAGGGATATTACACGATTTACGGGACATTGGCCGCGATCCCGTTGTTCATCCTGTGGTTATACTATAGTTTCCTGTGTTTCCTGCTCGGCCCGGTGATCGCCACCACCATTCAAAATTACGACCGCCATTTGGCCCACCTGCGCCGGAAGCCGCGGGGATTCACGCACCGGCCCATTCACGCGTTGCACGTGTTTCTGGACATCATCCGGCATTTCCGGGACCAGAAGCGGGGGATTTCGCTGGCCGAGTTGGAGATGCAATCCGGCGTGGCGAACCATTACCTGCGCCGGTGCCTGCGGGCCTTGGAGCAAGCCCGCCTGATCCACCAGGACCGGCAGCAGCAGTATTATTATCCCAGCCTGGATCCCGACCAGGTGATGGTGGGAGAAGTCTTGGAGCGGTTGATCGGTTTGGGTCCCGTGTACGATCCCGCCCGGAACAGGCCGCCGGATCCCTTGGAGGAGAACATTCGGCGATTGTTGAAGCAAAGCGGTGGTCTGCCCATCGGTTCGTTTCTGAAAATCAATCCCGAGCGGCCGGTCCTGGGTGAGGCCCGGCCGGCCGAATCCGAGGCGGCCATGAAGGCGTACTGAGCGGATGGATCCGGGAGGGCCGTCCGGGAATCCGGAGCGGGGGAGATAGGGAAATCCTTCCCCTGATTCTCTCCCCGGGGGAGAGGGGATCGGGTTGCGTTTGCATTCCGGCTTCTGCCGCGATTCCAGCACCAAGCGGAATCCGGGTAAAAAGTGACCGGCCGGGCAGACCGCCGGATCCGGCCTTAGGAGAAGCGCAGCGCGTCCACGGGGGTGAAGCGCGCGGCGCGGACGGCGGGATAGATCGACGCGAGAAAACTGACCACCAAGGTATAGACGCTGACCCAGACGAAGTCCATGAGTTCCATCTCGCAGGGCAGATATTTGAGGTAATAGACCCGTCCTTCGCCCGGCAGTTCCGGCGGGAACATTTGCAGAAACGTGCAGATTGAAAATCCGCCCAGGACGCCGAGGCCGGCGCCCAAGGCTCCCACAATCAATCCCAGGAAAATGAAAATCAGCATGATGTTTTTGCGGCCCGCTCCGATCGCGCGGAGGAGGCCGATGTCGCGGGTTTTTTCGGTCACCACCATGAAGAGGGTGGCGATGATGTTGAAGGTGGCGACCAGGATGATGATTTTCAGGATGTAATCCATGGTGCGTTTTTCGATGTCCAGCGCCTGGAAGAAGGTTTGGTTCATGCTCATCCAGGTCTGACCGTATCCGGCCCCCCCGAGCAGTTCCTGGTTTTTTTTGAAGATCTCCAGGCTGGTCAGGTTGGTTTGGGGGATGGAATGATCGCGCAGGCGGAACTGAATTTCGGTGACGCGGTTTCCCAGGCCCAGCAGGGTTTGCGCGGCGGGGAGGGAGATATAGACGAGGGTGGAATCGTACTCGTAGTGGCCGGATTCGAAGACGCCTTCGACGACAAATTGGTCCGTGCTGGTCTGTTCCAGGGAGATGGTGTCGGTGTCGTGGCGGAGGGTGATCAGGTTGATCCGGCGGCCCAGGGCGCGGCTGTAGGCCTGTTCTTTGGTTTCCCCTTCGGCCTCCCCGATGTGAAACATGGCGGCGGCCAGTTCCTTGCCGATGAGGATGCCGTGTTTCTTGGCTTGCGCCAGTTCGGTGATCTTAACCTTGCGCCCGGAGGCCGGGGGCCGGCGTTCTTCGCGCAAACCGTCCAGGGACCCGGCGATCATGAACTGATCGAGGGCCGTGACTTGGATTTCGTAGTCCGGATCGATGCCCACGAAGTTGACCGCGTAGGGAATCCGGCTCTCGACAGGGTAGAGGAATCCCCATTCCTTAATGGTGGGTGAGCAGGCGGCGACATTGGGGATTTTAGCGAATTCCGAAAGAACTTGATCGTAATTCCCGATCCCTCCATAGTTATCGTAATAAAACACGATGTGGGAACGGACCTGCAGGATCTTGGAGCGCAGGTAGTTGCCGAAGCCGTTCATGACGGACAAGACCGTGATCAGAGACGCGACGCCCAGCGCCACGCCGGCGGTGCTGATCAAGGTCAAGTGGAAGATGAAGGTGGCTCCGCCCTGGGGCCGGAGGTACCGTTTGGCGACAAACCATTCGTAGCGCATGGCGATGATCCGATTCAGCGAGGATAAGGGGTATGATAGCATGCTCCGGGAAGGGACAAGAGACGCTGTGAATGCCGCAAGGACGCGCTGGGCGTTGTGGCTTTTGCTGCCGGCCGGGTTGCTGGTGCGGGCGGCGGGATTGGAGCAGGTTCCCCCCGCCCTCAATTCCGATGAATTGTTGAAAGTTTTTGACGGGGCTTCCGTGTACCGCACCGGAAGGGATCACCACGGGCACGCGTGGCCGTTGTTTTTCGAGCAATCCGGCGAATACAGCCCGCCGTTGTATATTTATTTCGCGGGATTGTTCTCGGCCGCCTGTGGAATCAACGCCTATACTGCGCGCCTGCCCTCGGCGGTGCTCGGCACGGGATCGATCCTCATGACGTATTGGTTCGTGTCGGTTTGGGCCGGGCGAAAGACGGGCCTGTTGGCCGCGGCCCTGGTGGCGGTTTCACCCTGGAATGTCCATTACAGCCGCATCGGGTGGGAGGCGATCGCGCTCGTGCCGCTGCAATTGGGGGGATTATGGCTGTTTGTCCGGTGGACTCAGACCTCTTCCCTCCGTGACGTGGTTGTATCGGGTGTATTTTGGGGATTGACTGTGTACGCCTATCCGGTGGCGCGGCTTTCGACTTTCCTGATGCTGGCAGGATTGCTGCTCGTGTACGCTCCGGTTTTGCGGGAGAAGATCCGGCAGGCCGCGGCGGCCCTGCTGGTATTGACCGGAATGCTGACGCCCTACGTTGCCGCGGTTTGGCAAAACGGGGAGGCGATGCAGAAGCGCTGGCAATTTGTTTCGATATGGAACCGGGACGATTGGTTGCCGTTATTCTTTCAGCATTATTTCGGTCATCTATCCCCCCGGTTTCTGTTTCTGACGGGTAATGAAAATTCACTGCATTTCATGGCCGGGGGGGTGGCGCTGGGCGTGCTGCTGCCGTTTTTTGTTGTGGGGTTGATTGTTCTGATCCGCAACCGGCGGCGGGAGCATTGGCTGTTGCTGTTCTGGCTGCTGACGTTCGCCATTCCCTCCAGCCTGACCTATGACCGGTACGATCCCGGCAGCATGCCGAACGCGCTGCGGTCGATCAACGGCAATCCGTTGTTGGAAATCATCGGCGCGGTGGGGATCGTCACGGCGCTCGAGTGGATAGCCCATCCGCGATGGGTCCGGCTTGCCGGGGGCATCGTGACCGGGGCGGTCCTGATCAACGCGGCGGCCGTCGGCTATGATTATGCCGTCCGCTATCCCGTTTATTCCGCTCCGGAGTGGCAGTACGGTTTGAAGGAAGCAGTGCAATTCGTGGAGAGCCGCCAGGCGGACTATGACCGGATCATTGTTTCGCACCAGGTCCGCCTGCATCCCGTAGCGTTGGCTTGTTTTGCGGGGCGGGAACCCGGCCCCTTCCGCGGGGCGGATTTTCCGAAATACGTGCTGCCGTTTTATCACTACACGCCCATGTACCGTGATTTCCGCGGGATGGAATACGAGCGCTACAAGCCCGTGGCCCGCTGGTACACCCTCGCGCCGGGCCGGAACCTGATCCTTGTGAAAGCGGGAGAGATCGAAGGCGAACCGGTTTGGCGTATCTCCTATCCGGACGGCACTCCCGCCTATGAGGTGTTTGAAAGCCAGGGGGAGGGGAGATATTGAAACCATGCGGTCCGGCGCGGGTCTTGCCTGGCCTCTATCTTTCTCTATTTTTATCTTTCTCTATTTTTCTGGGTGGGGATTCAGAGGGTCAGGATGGACCGGAGGATACTCTCCTTGATGGACATCAATCCGTACACCACGCAGGGATGAAGAAACAGAAAGGCGAAGACGGGGGAGAGATCCACGAAATCGATCCGGGCCCAGGGGAAGAGACGGCGGAAAAAGTTCAAATAAGGATCGGACATGGCCCGCACGATTTGCAGGACGATGCTGAAGGGATCGGCGGCGATCCAGGACGCGAGAATGGCGAGCAGCAGGACGAACAGATAGACGTGAATCAGCATCAACAGGATTTCGAACAAACTGAGGATTACCGTTACCCCAAATGCTTTTCCGCCGTGAATCCAGACTCCACTGACCACAGCAGAGGAGAGGGAGCCCGCGAGCCACACTGCCGCGGAACTGGTTAGGAAAAGGGTGACAAGATTCCCGTTTTTGATCCAGCGGCCGGCGGTCTGGAAAATGGCGAAGGTGTTTTCTTGGAAACACGCGAAGCCCGCGTTGCCGCTCATCATCAGTCCGCGGCGGGAAATCATCATACTGGCGAACAGAAAGGCGATGACCAGTTCCGTTATCAGAACGATGCCCATACCGAAACTGACCAGAATGGCCTCGAGGATATTGAACGAGCCATCCACGCTGTGAATCCGCATGAAATCATTTGTGTACCCCGCCCCGAACAGCCAGAGGGCCAGCCCTTGGATCAGGAGCGTCACCCCGATGACCAGCAACGGCATCTGTTCTTGGAATTTGAACGATTCACGCGGGATGTACTGCTTGAAGGGTTGCATGATCCGCTCGGTGAGGGTCACGAGGGTGACCAGAATGGGACCGAAACCATAATATTGGTACCGTTCGATGAAATAGCGGACAAAGAGAACGACGATCAAGACAGTGAAAAAGAGATGCAAGATCAAGAAAAGCATGATTTACCGCTGGGATCTCCTTACGTTGAAATCAGGCGCGCATGCTGAAAATACTGCGCATTCGGGCGGCAAGGCGATTTGCATCCGATGGGAGCATAGGTTTCACCCTGCCCGATTTCCCCTCACCCCGGTCCTCTCCCAGCAGGAGAGTAAGCCGGGAAGGCCGGTTCCAGCTGGGAGGGATTACGCCATGTCGAGCCAATTCATCCTCATCATACATCCGGGTAAAGGTTGGTCCCAAGGGCGGGAAAGAAAGTCTCTCGCTGCATGGGGAAGAAGGGAACCGGTGCCTTCTCCAGTCTTTCCCGCGCGACAGAGGAATGATTTGTCGAATACAAACCACGAATCACTTCCAGATTGGGGCAGTATCGCCCAAAATGGCACGTCTGACCATGCGAACCCATCACCCCGGCTGGATTTCCGCGGGGGGAGCGCCGGGAGGGCGGAGAAGAGCCTTGCGGATTGGAATCGAATGCACCGTGCTGACCCGTTCGATCGCGGGAATCGGCTATTACACCCACCACTTGCTGCAAGCGTTGGCCCGGCAGCCGGGCGAGGAGGAGTATGTGCTCTTCTACAACCGGCCCTTGCAGCCGATGGATCTACCGGCCCGGCTGCGTCACGTGTGGTGTGGTCCCGCGAGTACGCATGTGTGGGTTCAGACGCGGCTGGCTTCGCTGGCCCGGCGGGAGGGAATCGACTTGTTGCATAGCCCAGGGCAGGGTCTTCCCTTTCTGATGGAGAAGCCCCGGATACTGACCCTCCACGATTTGTCACCGCTGTTGTTTCCCCGCCAGAAGGATTGGGCTTCGCATTTCGTATGGACCAGCCTGGTGCCCATCATGGCCCGGCGGGCGGACCATATCATCACGGTATCGGACCATACGCGCCAGGATGTCATGCGCCTGCTGGGGATTCCGGAGGAGCGTGTCACCCGGATTTACGAGGCCGCCGCGCCGGCGTTTTATCCCGAACCGGATGCCGGGAGGATTCAGAAATTCCGGCGGGACAAGGCACTGGAGCCGGGGTATATCCTGGCCGTAGGAACGTTGGAGCCGCGGAAGAATTATCCCTTTCTGTTGCGCGTGTTCGCCCAGTGGCTGGAGCGATCGCGTCCGGACGCGACGCTGGTGGTCATCGGGAAAAAGGGATGGCTGTACGATGATATTTTCGAGACCTTTGAAGCGTTGAATCTCCGGCGGCGGGTGCGGTTCGAAGGATATGTGGGCGATCCCGGCCTGATGCGGCTGTATTACTCGGCGGCGGAATTTTCGATTCTCCCTCCGTTGTATGAGGGATTTTGGCTGCCCGGATTGGAGTCGCTGGCGTGCGGGACGCCGGTCATCGCGCCCCGCCATTCGTCCATCCCTGAAGTGATTGGCGAGGCAGGGCTGCTGGTGGATTCGTGGGACGAAGAGGATTGGGCGGCGGCCATGGACCGCTTGTGGATGGCGCCGGACCGGGACACGTGGGCGCAAAAAGGCCTCGAACGGGCCCGGCAATTTTCATGGGACCGGGCGGCGGAAGAGACCCTTGCCGTGTACCGGGCGGTGATTCAAGCACGGGAGGGGGCATGAACGTTTTGTTTATCGAGCCGGCCGGCGCGGGTGGCGTCGCGCATTGCACCTATGCCCTGGCCAATGCCTTGAGCGCGCGCGGGGTGGCCTGCGAGATCCTGACCGGCACGCGCTGGCATCCCCGCCCGTTGACCGGGCCGGCGCGGGTTCACCGGGTGTTCCGGGGGCTATGGACCAATCCGGCGGCGTTGTATTACCGGTGTCTCCGGCTGCGGCGCCGGGTGGACATCGTGCATTGGCAAAGCACCACCTATCCGAAGTTGATCTTGATGTTGATGCGGATCATCCCCATGAAAAAGATCCCGTGGATCTTCACGGTGCATAATGTTTTGCCGCACGAACGGACCCAGACCGCCCTTCAGTTGTATGGCCGGATTTATGAGCGGATGGATGGACTGATTTTTCATACGCAACATTCGCTGGATTCGTTTCGGCCGTTGTTTCCGAACGTCAAGGCGCAAACGCGAATCATACCGCTGGGGGAGTATGGATTCTTGCAAGGCTCCGCGCCGGCCGAATCGCGGCCGGGCGGTCCGGTGATCCTGTTTTTTGGCAATGTCCGGCATTACAAGGGGCTGGATGTATTGATCCGGGCGTTGGCGGAGGTGAAAAAGGCGGTTCCCGGGGCCGTGCTGCGGGTAGCCGGGCAATGGTTTGTTCCCTTCCAGGATTACGAAGACCTCATTGCCCGGTTGGGACTGCAATCCAGTGTCGAATTCGAGAGAGGATTCATTCCTGACGAAGAGGTGCCCCAACTATTCGCTCCGGCCGGCGTGGTTGCGTTGCCTTACCGGGACATTGACCAAAGCGCCGTGTTGCTATTGGCCATGGCGCTAGGGAAACCCATTGTGGCCTCGCGTGTGGGGGGGATGGCGGAAATTCTGCGGCATGGGCAAACCGCCCTGTTGGTTCCTCCGGAGGATCCGGCCGCCTTGGCGGAGGCGTTGATCCGATTGCTGCGCGATCCCTCCTGGGCGGCACAACTAGGGCGCAACGCCCAAGAGGAGGTCCGCGCCCGGTTTTCGTGGGAGCGTATCGCCGAGCAAACCGAATCGTTTTACCATTGCATCAGGCAAGCCCGTGGCAGGCGATCATGAGATGGATTCCGCGTTCTTGTGAACTCCTCCGGGATTTGATACTCGCGAGCCTGCTCGTGCTGGTGCCCGTACTGATCGACGGGCATATTCGCGTGGGGGCGGGGCCTGAGACGAAATTCCGGTTGTTTGAATACGGGGTGCTGCTGGCGGTGCTTTTCTCGTTGCCGTTGTGGGCCGCGCGGAACCGGAATGGCATTCCGCGTCCAGGTTTCGTGGTGATCGGCCTTTGGCTGGCTTACCTCCTCGGGCGGGCGTTATTTGATCCCCACCGCGATTATGCCTTGGATCAATTCGCGGCCTTCGCGTCCTGGCTGATTTTCGCCTGGCTGATCGCGGACGCGTGCCCTGCGCCCGCGCGATTCATCCGGATGCTATGGATCCTGGCGTGGGGGCAATTGGGCCCGGTGATTCTGGCCGTGGGCAACATCTTTGGCACCGATATCTATCTGCATTGGATTTTGGGGCATCCGGATTGGAGATGGGGAAGCGAATTGATCGGCGCGGAACGGGGGGTGATCTGGTCCAGCCTGGGGAATCCTAATTTTTACGCGAATTACGGGGCGATGGTATTGATTTGGCTGGCCGTATTCCTATGCCTGGCGCGCCGGTGGTGGATTCGGATTCTCGTGGGGTTGTACGCGGGGATTCTGCTTGTCACCTTGGTTTATACATATACCCGGGGTATCTGGGCCAGTTTGACCGCAATGGGATTTCTCCTGGCCGGCATCCAGTTGGCGCCGGTGGTGGGGGCCCGGGAATCTCTCTCCGGCCTGATTCGCCGGTATGGCAAGCGTGCGGCGGCGCTGGGAGTGGCGGGGGTGCTGGTGTTGGGCGCGGCCTACGCGGTGGAATCCAGCCAGGGCCCCTTGCACCGGGTGGGGAATCGGTTTCAGAGCGCCCTTCTGTTGCGGGACACCAGCATGCGTTCGCGCCCGCTGATGTGGTACGCCGCGTTGCGCATGTGGCGGGAGAGGCCGTTCACAGGGCAGGGGTGGGGGCAATACGCACCGCGTTACCTGGAGACGGTGTATCAAGCCGCTCAGGAGACCGAGCCCGCCCGGATTCAGCAGATCACCCGGTCCATGAATACCATCTGGACTGACCGGGCGCATAATGATTATTTGCACGTGTTGGCGGAAACCGGATTGACCGGTTACGCGCTGATGCTCTTGTTTTTTTTGGTGATCCTGGGAACGGCGGTTCAGGCTTTATGGCGCGGGGGAATATCGCGGGAACGCCAAATCATCCTCAACGGGTGCACGGCCGTGGTCCTCATGACGGCCATTCAATGCGTATACGATTTTCCCTTGCATTTGCCCGCGAGCGCCATGCTGTTTGCCTTCGCCGGCGGAGGGATTTTAGGCCTATCCGGAGCGGCGCCGTTGAGGCGGTTTGATTTTCCGTTCCCGCGGGGCGGGCGGTGGCTGGCGGTCACGGGACTGGCGTTGGGGGTGGTGATGGGTGGAGGATTCATTCTGAAACATCTGGTGGCGTCGCATTTTCATGAGCAGGGGAAAAGGCAGCTGCAATCGGGGATTGACTCCATATTTAAGAGCCAAGAAACCGCATGGATTCATTTCCGCCAAGCGGACCGGTATTTGGAACGGGCGGGGATGTTATATCCGGGGAACGGATCAATCCTGTTTGACCGGGGCCGGCTTTCTGCCTATATGCGCGACAGCAGCCGCGCCATCGACTATCTGCTGCGGGCGAAGGCGACTTATTGCGTGCCGGAACTGTACCGGGTGCTGTGTGATCAATATTTGCAGATGAACCGGACCGCGCAGGCCCGGCAGGCGTCGGAGATTCTGCTGCTGATCGATCCTGACCGCAAGGAAACCCCATTCCTGGCCGGTCTCGTGGATTTCCGGGAGGGGAAATTTCCGGCCGCGGCGGTTCATTTTCAGGAGGAATTGCGCATCAATCCGGAAAACGACCGGGCTTTGGGGTATTTGGGTGATATTTATACTTCCCAAGGGCACCTGGAGATGGCGGCGCGGATGTACGAGAAGGCCCTGGAGATCCAGCCCCGCTCCGTGGATCTGCGGGAACGGTTAGCCGACCGGTACAGGCAACTCCAGGACTGGGAGCGCGCGCGGCAGCAGTATGAAACGGCGTTGGAAGGCGCCCGGATGTTGCCCGATCCATCGTTCAAACAACGCATTGAGTGGAAGTTGAAAGAGTTGGAACGGCTGCGGGAGCCCCATTGAATCAAGCGGCCTATTCGCCGATTCCTCTCATCTGGATTTTCTCCCCCTTTGGAGAGGGAGGAAGAAAAGAAAGGGAGATGGAAAAAAAGGAAACAGCATGAACGTCCATGGCTCAACTGTCCTGCTTCAAGCCATCGATCTCCGCAAGGTGTACCGCACGGGGGACGTGGATCTGGAGGTTTTGAAAAACCTGGATCTCGAGGTCTATGAGAAGGAATTCCTGGCCATCAGCGGGGAATCCGGATCGGGCAAATCCACCCTTTTGCATCTATTGGGGTGTTTGGACGCCATTACGGCGGGGAAGATCCTTTTCCGTGGACAGGATCTCACCCGCCTGGGGAATGGAGAGACCAACCGGATCCGGAACCGGGAATTTGGTTTTGTGTTTCAGTTCCATCATCTCATGCCGGAATTCAGCGCCCTTGAGAATGTGGCCTTACCCGGATTGATTGCGCGCCGTCCGGCCAAGGAGATCTGGAAGCAGGCGGAAGAGATGTTGCGGGAACTCCGATTGGGGCACCGGTTGCATCACAAGCCGGCCCGCTTGTCGGGAGGAGAACAACAGCGGGTGGCCGTGGCCCGCGCGATGATCAACCGTCCCTCGATTTTGTTCCTGGACGAACCGACCGGCAATTTGGATCACGCCACCAGCGATGAACTCATTGCCCTAATCCGGGAGCAGCAAACGGCGCGGGGGTTGACGATCGTCATGGTGACCCACAACCAGGCCATCGCGGGTCAGGCGGACCGGCATTTATTGCTTCATGACGGCTGTTTGCATTCCCTTCCGGGCAATCCGCTGGAACCCGTTTATCAATCGGCCGGCGATCCTCAAGATTTCTCCTCCTCCGCCGATAGTACATAATGTCCTGCCAAGGAAGGCAACCGGATCCATGGAGGGATCAGGCCGGTTAGGGATCGCGACATGGATCGGAACGCCTTTCGGATTCCCATTTCGTTCATCCTATCCTGACTCGGGGCGCCTCCTCATGCGGGCCGGCAGAAACCGCCAGGCCCGGCAGGAGAGGGCGCCTGTTTTCATGGATGGTCATCCGTGGATTCGGATCGATTGGGGGAAGGAAGAAGGGCGTGGTCAGTTGGGATTCCTGACCGGCTTATTCATGGCTCCGTGCTAAGAAAAGGTGCAAGCCGGCGATTTGAACAAAGGGACGTTCTTGTCTGACAAGTCCTCATAATAGAGAAGTCCGAATAATGGGGGCAGGGCAGGCAAAGCCAACCCCCCGCATCCACGGGACGCGGGGGGATTAAATTTAGTTGGGAAATCAACGTGCCGGATCAGACGATCGAAGGGATCTCGATACGGACCTTTTTCTCGGCGGCTTCTTGGCCGGCAAAGCAAGCCTGGGCGGCCAGCATGCCCTGAACCCCGGTGCAGAGATTGGGCGCGCCCCGGCGGATGGTGTCGGCGAAGCCCATCAGTTCCCATTTGTACGGTTCGGTGGGCGACATGGAGGACGCGCCCCCGCCGCCGGTGGCCTCGCCCGAGACGTGAGCGGCGAAGGCCGAGCCGGTTTCTTCTTCTTGGGTGACGGCCACGCCGGTGCTTTTTTGGCCTTCCGCGGCTTTTTTGGCGGTGGCTTCATCCCAGCCTGGCTCCCAGAAGAGATAGGACTCGTTTTCATTTTTCAGGATGATGGTGCCGAAGGTGCCCATGATTTCTTCGTAGTAGTTGTCGAAGGAATTGCTTTGGATGGCGGAATAGGTGACCGTGCGGCCGCCGGGGTATTCGTAAATGGCGTAGATGTGGTCGGCGATGTTGCGGTCATCTTCCTTGTAGGTGCGTTTGCGGTCGCGTTCTTCGCCTTCTTTCCATTGGTTGTAGTTGGTCAGGCGCAGTTGATCTTCCATGGTCTTGTAGCGGCCGGCGGAAGCCACCACGGCGGTGGGGGAGATGTTGCCGAAGAACCAGTTGGTGATGGCGATCTGGTGGCTGGCCAATTCGGTCCACATGCCGCGGGAGGTATCGCTGTACCAGCGCCAGTTCACCATATGCTGAGGATCCTTGTAGCCCCACTTGGAGGGGTCGAATTTCAGCAGGTTTTCGTAGTGTTTGTCTTCCACGAAGGTCCAGTAGTTCCAGTCGGTGTTGCGGTGCCACAGGGCCCGGATGTGATAGACATTGCCGATCAAGCCTTCACGGATCATCCGGTAGGCGTCCCAGTAGAGGGGGTTGTAAAACCGTTGGTGGCCGACTTGAAGGTTCATGCCGGTTTCCTGCGCGGTCCGCACCATGTTTTGGCAATCTTCGACCGAGAAGGCCATGGTTTTTTCGGTGAAGACATGCTTGCCGGCTTTCATGGCATCGATGGCCATGGGGGCGTGCATATGGAGGGGGGTGGCGATCACCACCGCTTCCACTTCGGGATCGTTCAGGAGGTCGTGGTAATCCTCGTACACCCGGGGATCCGCCGAATGGCCGCATTGGCCGAGCCACCATTTGCCGATGGCTTTGTTATCCGGGCGGATATCGCACATGGCGACGATGTAGGTGTATTTGGGATCCATGGCCTGGATGAGAATCCGGCCTTCCATGCCGGTTCCGATGATCCCGATTTTGACGGGTCCGGCTTGGGCGGCGGTATAGGCAAACGCGCCGACGGCGGGAAGGGCCGCGACGGCTTTCAAGAAGTTTCGGCGTCCGATTTCTTTTTGACCTTCATTGAGTTGCATCTTCGCTTTCCTCGCTTTCGCTGCTATTTGTAAATTTTTTGATTCAATTTTAGTTATGGCCTGCCGAGAGGCCGTACCGCCCGTTTTACGCCTCGGCGGTCTGGATTTCGGAAGGCTGTTCGTCCGGTTCTTTGGCGAACCATTGCCGGACGTAGACATCCAGTCCGCAAATCATGCCGGTGTTCACTGTCAACAAGGCGGCCAAGGCCAGGAACTCGATCAGGTTCTTGTTGACGATCATGTAGTTGCCTTCGGTGCCGATCATGTGCTTCCCCGCCCATTGGGCGTGATCGAGGGAGATCTTGTAGGGCGCCCATTGGAAATTATCGCCCCAGCGTTCGTATGGGGGCATGGCCTCGATCGGGGGAGCGGCGAGGTAGAACATGACCAAGAGCACCATGGCCAGCAGGATGGAAGAGCGGGTGAACAGGCCCAGCATCATGCCCAGCCCGGAGAGGAAGAGCATCCAGGGCATGGTAAAGTTAGCGATGTTGAGCATCCAGGGGGTTTCGCCGATCAGGCGGAAGTAGGGAGAGAGGGGGCCCCAGGAATTCACCAAATATCCCGCGGCGGTCCACGTCGGATCGCATAATTTGATCCATCCTTCGCGGAGAAAATGCCATCCGATTCCGATACGCAGCAGAACGAAGAAGAAGCTCTGCCACCCAGTCAGGTAGTAGCGCGGTGTGCTTGACACGATGTCAATAATACCTCCACACGTTCTGGATTGATGTTGGACGTGATTATCTCCGCTCGGCCTTGTGCGTCAGGCTTTTGCAAGATGATAACGCCTATCTCGGGGTGATTTTCACAGTATTTCAAGGTTTTCTCAACCCCCATCACATAAAAAGCCGTGGAAAGGGCTTCGGCGTGGAGGGCGGTGGGGGCGGTGACGTTCACGTTGAGGACAGCGTCCGCCGGCCAGCCGGTGCGGGGATCGAGGATATGGCCGTAGGTTTTTCCGCCGGCTTCGATTTTTTGCAATTCCGAACCGGAGGAGGAAAATCCCTGATCGCGCAGTTGGATCCGGGCCAGGGGGCGCTGGTGATCCAGGGGATTGCGGACGTCGATCTGCCAAGCGTTCCGCCATTGGGGCGCGCCCGAGGCGAGGACGCTGCTGAAGCCCCCGTTGAGCAGGACGGTGGTGAGGCCGAGCCGGCGGGCGGCGTGAAGGGCGTAATCCAACGCCAGGCCTTTGCCCAGGCTGGCGGGCGTCAGTTCGATGCCTTCCTTGTGGAAGAAGACGGTGCGACCGGCTTCGTTGAGTTCGACGAATTCCATGCCGGTTTTGCGCCGGGCCGCGTCGATTTCGTCTTGCGAGGGAACGCGGCCTTGGCGGGAGAAAAATCCCCAGCAGCGGGAGAGGGGCGTGCTGGTGATGTCAAACGCGCCGTTGGTTTCCGCGTGGATGGTTTGGGCCAGTTTGATCAAGTCAAAGATTTCGGGGCCGACGGGGACCGGTTCGCGGGCGGCGAGGCGGTTAACCCGGACTAGTTCGGACTCGCCTTTCCAGAGGGTCAGCACCGACTCCACCCGGTCGATTTCGTCCAGGATTTTCATGGCCGTCTTCCGGACTTCCATCTTTTCGTAGTTGCAGTAGAGCACTTCGAAGTCGGTGGCCATGGCTTCGCGCCGCAGGCGGACGTAGGAGCGGTCCAATCCCAGAAAGGCGAGGGGTTCCTTGATGTCGATGGCGTCGGCGATCTGGTTCCAAAAATTCTGCCACCCGCCTTGGAAAAAATCACGGCGAGTCGGATTCGAGGGACGGGGCACGATGCGCGATCTCCCGGTCTAAGGATGGAATGCAAAACTTCGTTGGATAGGCCATCAAAACGAATTATACTGAGAGGAAATGATTTTCCATAGGTTTCAGCGCTTCCGGTTCGGCCGCGGGGTAGTCATTGCCGTGATGGATTCTTCTGCGGCGAAATCGAATTCCGGGAAGGCGGGGCCTGGATTCATATCAGCTCGGAGGAGATCAGGATTGTCGATGAAACCGGAATCCATGCATCCGGCGCTCGAGGCGGAGCGATGCCCGGCGGGCCTGGGAGTTTTGCCAGTGTATCTCGAATTAGGGAAAGCGCGATTGTCGACGTTGGTGGTGATCACGGCTTTCGCGGGATTCATGCTGGCGGGGGCGGAGAACCTTCATCCCGGCCTGCTTTTCTGGACTTTACTGGGCACGGGTTTGGCCGCGTTGGGGGCGAACGCGTTCAACCAATGGCGGGAGGCCGCGCTGGACGCGCGCATGGAGCGGACGCGGCGGCGTCCCTTGCCCGCGGGACAGTTGACGTCCCGTCACGCGCTTATCTGGGCGGGTTCTGTATCCATCATGGGCATCGTGATCCTGGCGTGGTTCGTGAACGGCCTCACCGCGGGGCTGGGAGCGCTCAATATTTTGATTTATGTGTTGATCTACACCCCGTTGAAACGGGTGAGTTCGCTTTGCACGCTGGCCGGGGCGGTCTGTGGCGCGATTCCGCCGCTGATGGGCTGGGCGGCCGCCACCGGAGGCTTGGATTACGGCGCATGGTTATTGGCCGCCACCCTGTTCGTGTGGCAGATCCCCCATTTTCTTTCGCTGGCCTGGCTGTACCGGGAGGATTACACGCGGGGCGGGTTCCGCATGCTCCCGGTGGCTGATCCCACCGGCCGGGTGACGTGCCCGGTGATTGTGCTCTACACGTTGGCTTTGGTGCCGGTAGGACTGGCTTTCTTTTTGGGAGGATTGAGCGGGTATTTTTTCCTGGGCGCATCCCTTCTGCTGGGCCTGTCATTTTTGTATTGGGGGACGCAATTGTTCTTGCGGCGGACAGAAACCAACGCCCGCCGGGTATTTTTGGCCAGTTTGATTTATTTGCCTTTGTTCATGGGATTTCTGGTGATCGATCAGTCGTTGCCGAATCCGCACACGCGGGGTGGGCAAGTTCTGGAGTGGCATGCCACGCTCGAACCTTAGGGTTGAACCGCCCCGGGTAGTTTTGTGCCCAGGGATGAGTCGCCCGGGGTGGAAACGCCCAGGATTGAAATCCTGGGCTGCTGCAGGGCGGCCCCTTGAAAGGGGCACTGGGGAAAGAAGGGGGGATAGTGAAATACGGGAAGGTGTGGGGTGAGGAAAGACCCCGGTGATGGGCTACGCTGCGCTTTGAGCCCACCCTCCTGCTTGCCCTCTCCCAGAGGATGAGGGAATCGTGACGCGCTCCTTTCTAAATTCATGAGACGAATAAAGAACTGCGAAAGTTCCGCTTACGAATATAAAGTGACTCCCGAATGATATCCGTTTAGGCAGGGTTTCAATTCGTTTTTAACTGCATGGGCTATTTCCATGAATGAACAATCCAATTCTCCGGAGCCGTCACCGGGTGAACCGGTCCGCATGCTGGAATTCTCCAGCGGCGGATGGGCGATTTTGCTGGCTGTGATCTTGTGCGCGGGGGCGGCCGTCTGGCATCTGCGGTTTGAATTTCCCACGCCCGGTTCACTCAAACCGGGAGACGGCCGGCATGTCGAGACGTATGGATTCGACCTGGCCATCTGCACGATTCCCCGGGAGCAGTTGGTGGCGGCGGGGATGCCCAAGGATGGGGTGCCGGCGCTGTCCCATCCTCCCGTTCTGTCCGTGGCGGATGTGGAGAACCTTAACGAGCGGCAGCGGGGCCAGTACCTGGTGCCTTCCGACCGGGTGATTGGCGTGGTGATCAGCGGGCAGGCGCGGGCGTATCCTCTGCGGGTGATGAACTGGCATGAAGTGATCAACGATACGATCCTGGAGACACCGCTTTTGGTGACGTACAGCCCGTTCTGTGACAGTCCGGCGGTGTACCGGCGGGTAGTAAACGGGGAGACGGTGGAATTCGGCGTGAGCGGGTTGATGTTCAATTCCAATCCCTTGTTGTTTGACCGGCGGGCGAACGGAGCCGGGGAGAGCCTCTGGAGCCAGTTGTTGGGCGAAGCCGTGGCGGGTCCGGCCGCCGCCGCGGGATGGAAGTTGGAGCGGATTCCCTGCTATCTCATGGGATATGGCGATTGGGTGAACGAACATCCCGGGACCACGGTGTTGGCGCCGGATCCCCGGTACAAGGATCTTTACAAAAAGAATTTCGGGAATTATTTCGGATCGGATGTCTTGCGGTTTCCCGTGTCTCCCTTGCCCCCCGCTCCGGACTTGCCGAAAAAGACCCCGGTGATCGTGATCCGCGCGGGCGGGGAATCCCGGGCATTTACGTATGATGCTATCCGTGGCCGCGTGGACACGAAAGCCGGCTGGGCCACCGCAATCGGAGACACCCCGGTGACGTTCCGGTATTACCCGCATCCCCCGGCGGTCATTGCCGCGTCCAATGATTCCTCAAAATCCGTGGAAGTGATTTACGCGTTTTGGTTTGCCTGGTATGCCTTGCAGCCAGACACGGAACTGGCGCGGTAGGCTCGACACCAAGGACTATCCGGCGATGACCAGCAGCGCAAACATAATAATCCAAACCACGTCCAGAAAGTGCCAGTAGATGGCGCTGTATTCCACGCCTGGATGGTAGGCGGCGGTGTAGATTCCGCGATACGCCTTGCGGGTGACGATCCCCAGTTCGATCAAGCCGCCGAGCACGTGCAGGGCGTGCAGGCCGGTCAGCATGAAGAAGGTGAAGGCGTAGAGGTTCACGGAGGCGGTGACGCGAAGGAGGATCAGCTGGGTCCAGTTCACCGTCTGGCTGATCAAGAACACATAGCCCAGCCCGTTGGTGATCCACAGCCATTTTCGCAAACCCGCGGTGTCGCCGGCGCGGATGCGGCGCAGGGCCAGTTGAATCGCGGCACTGCTGAGCAGAATAACCGCCGTGCTGAACCAGAGGCCGGCGGGCAGGCGGGGCATGTCTTCGGGGGGCCAGTTTTCCTGGGGCAGGCGGACGGCCAAGTACCCGA
Organism: Candidatus Omnitrophota bacterium; assembly: GCA_013177805.1. Lineage (GTDB taxonomy): Bacteria > Hinthialibacterota > Hinthialibacteria > Hinthialibacterales > Hinthialibacteraceae > JABLXU01. The sequence continues at coordinate 63,408 of JABLXU010000007.1, read as the reverse complement.
TGAGGCTCGCGGCAAAGAGCATCGAGAGGGACGCGATGAAGAAGAACATGCCGAGGCGTCCCGCGCCGGGAACGGATTCCCAATGTTCGTTCGTCCGGCCGGGGGTTTTGGAGGAATGGTTGGAGTCAAGCGGTTGCGCGTTCATCGGTTCATGAGGGGGGCGTAGCCGGGGATCAGATCCGGATAGTATTCGGTAGTGTCGATCAATACAAACACCACGAAGAGGGCGACAAACAGCAGCGCGGTGATGAAGACAATGGCGTGGAAAGGTTTGTCCCAGTACATGTGCATGAAAAACAGAACGACCAGGGAGGCTTTGAGGGTGGCGATAGCCATCGCGATCACCAGGTTCATCCCTCCCAGATCGATATAGGTGGCGCTGACCGTGAGGTAGGTGAGGATCATCAGCCCGATCCAGACGGCCGCCAGGATCCAGAACGAGACGATATGGCCCACCTGTCCGGATGCCTGGGGATGCTCTCCCTGCGGATGGGCTGCAGCCGGGACGGGATTAGTCATGACCAGTGATTCCTTTCGTGGTATTTCAGTTTTTCCCATCCGAGGCGCGCCGGGTAAGAGTTTTCGCTCACCCTAGATTTCTCCCAAAGGGAGAGGGGATTCGTAATTTGGAGCCCGCCCGTTCCCGAACATACGCCTTGGATTATGCGCATACCGTGCTATTGACTCTAAAACGATCCTATCGACTCGTCGTCAATCATTCTTTCCGAAAACGCAACAGGACCTAATGGATCAAATACAGCAGAGGAAACAAGTAAATCCAAATCAGGTCCACGAGGTGCCAGTATAGCCCCACGAGATCGACCGGGGTGAAGTAATCCGCGTTGAAGTGCCCCTGGACCGACCGGTACAGCAGCCAGGCGATGACGGCGATGCCGCCCAGGACGTGAATTCCGTGCAGGCCGGTCATCGCGAAATAGATACCGAAAAAAATATGGACGTTAGCGGGCTTGCGATTGTTCGCATGCCCGCCGGTTGCGTTTTCCGAAGCCAGGCCGGAGGGGCCCACCGCCGCCGGGGGAATCGTGGAGCGTTCCTCAACCGAGGCGTCCTGGCCGGGATCCGGGGAGGCGGGTTGGAACGCGGGGGGGGGTGTCTCCGGTTCTGAATGAGCCGGGGGCGCGGATTCCGCGTGCGGTGCCTCATGCTCCTGGGGATTGTAGTAATACCCCATCAGGAGGCCGTGTTTCCATTTCTGTTCGTATTCGACGTACTTGATGCCCAGGAAGCCGAAAGCGCAGAGGAGGGTCAGCGAGAGCAGGGCGATCAATCCCCGTTGGTTGCCCAACTGCGCGCAGCGCACTGCCCAGGCCATGGTGAAGCTGCTACAAATCAGGACCACGGTGTTGATGCCGCCCAAGGTTTTGTCGAGGTATTGGTGGGCGTACAGGAAGATTTCGGGGTGATGGTTCCGGTACACGGCGTACGCGACAAAGAGTCCGCCGAAGAACAGGACTTCCGTGGCTAAAAAAATCCACATGCCCAGTTTGCCGGATTCGAATTGCTGCTGGGGGGTGTCGAAGTGGTGTTGGAGGTAGGGAGGATGCCCGTGGGGATGTTCCTCCACCGCCGCGGCCGTTCCGGCTTCATGCTCCGTGATTGGGGTCATCGTGTTTCCTCTTTCCATCTCCCGCCGCGCCGGGGCGGTCATGATTTGGCTTCCGCGGGTTGGGGAAGGGATTTGGGGACATAGCCCGCGATCGAGCGGTCGTAGACCAGGTTGGAAAAATCGTAGGGATCGCCCGCCGAGGGCGTGGTTTTGAAGTTGTAGTACGGGGCCGGCGACGCGCAGGTCCATTCCAAGGTGGCCGCGCCCCAGGGATTGTCCGGAGCCTTCGCGCCCCGGAACAGGGAATGCAGCAAGTACCCGGCGATCAGGAAAAAGCCCACCGCCATGATGTAGGAGCCCACCGAGGAGAGCACGTGCCAGAAGGTAAAGACCTGGTCGTAGTTATAGTAGCGGCGCGGCATGCCCTGGGCTCCCATGACGAACTGCGCAAAGAACGTCATGTTGAATCCCACGAAGACCAGCAGGGCGGCGATCCGTCCCCAGAATTCGCTGTACATCCGCCCGAACATCTTGGGCCACCAGTAATGCAGCCCGCCCAGGAAGGCGATCACCGTGCCTCCGAACATGACGTAATGGAAATGGGCGACGATGAAATACGTATCGTGCAAGTGGATATCCACCGCCAGCGCGCCCAGGAACAAGCCGGTCAGGCCGCCGATCCCGAACAGGAACAAGAACGATAAGGCGTAAAGCATGGGCGTGTCGAGATGGATCGATCCCTTATACATGGTGGCCAGCCAGTTGAAGACTTTGACGGCCGAGGGGATCGCGACGCTGAAAGTCAGAAAACTGAAGATCATGTTGGCCAGGGGGGATTGACCGCTGGTGAACATGTGGTGACCCCAGACCAGGAAGCTGAGGATGGCGATGGCAATGCTGCTCATCGCGATGAACTTGTACCCGAAGATGTGTTTGCGGCTGAAGACCGAGATCAGTTCGCTCATGATGCCCATCGCCGGCAGGATCATGATGTACACCGCGGGATGCGAATAGAACCAGAAGAAATGCTGATAGAGCACCGGGTCGCCGCCCAGGTTGGGATCGAAGATGCCGATGCCCAGGCCGCGCTCGACGATCAGCAGCAGCAGGGTGATGCCCAGGACCGGCGTGGCCAAGATTTGGATCACGCTGGTGCCGTACAACGCCCACAGAAACAGCGGGAGGCGGAACCAGGTCATGCCCTCGGGGCGCAGTTTGTGGATGGTCACCAGGAAATTCAGGCCGGTGAAGATGGAACTGAACCCGAGGATGAACGCCCCGAAAGTCAGCCAGTACACGCCGCTGTGGCTGGTGGTGGTGCTGTAGGGGGTGTAGAAGGTCCAGCCCGTGTCCACGCCGCCGAAGACGATGGAGCCGATCGCCAGGAGGGCCCCCACGGCGTAGAAGTAATAACTGGTGAGGTTCAAGCGGGGGAAAGCGACATCCTTGGCCCCCAGCATGAGGGGGAGCACGAAGTTGCCCAGGGCGGCGGGGATGCCGGGGATGATGAAGAGGAAGATCATGATTGTCCCGTGCAGGGTGAAGAGCTGGTTGTAGGTGTCGGCGTCGACGATCGTTTTGGAGGGAGTCAGGAGTTCGGTGCGGATGAGCAAAGCCAGCATCCCGCCCAAGAAGAACGAGGTGAGGATCGAAATCAAGTACAGAAGGCCGATGCGCTTGTGATCGAGCGTCAACGCCCAGGAGAGGAATCCCCGGCTGTGGGTCAGGTAATTGTCGGCGTCCCGGCGCGCGTCATCCCACGCGCGCGGTGGCGTTGCCGGTATCGAGGCCGTGTATGCCATGATTGGTGTCCTTCATCCGGATGGCGGCCAGGAGCCGCTTCCGGGTTTCTCCTTTAAGGTTTTGTCAAGGTTTTGAGGTATTCGATGATCGCGGCGATCTCATCCTCTTTCAGTTTGCCTTGGTACGTGGGCATGATGTTGTCGAAGCCCGCGACGATCTGGGCTCCGGGTTCCAGGATGGAGCGCCGGATGTAATCCTCGTTGACGGTGACCGTCGAGCCATCGGCCAATTTCACGGAATGGCCGAATAGCCCAAGGAACGTGGGGCCGTCGTCGGCCGAGCCGTCGAGGGTGTGGCATTGCGCGCAGCCCTTGCGCTTGTACAGAACCGCGCCCGCCTCCACCGGGGTCATCTGTTTCAACAGGTTCGAGGCTTCTTCCAGCCAGGTCTCGTAACCGCCCGGTTCGTGGACGGTCACCTCGGCGAACATGTCGGAATGCCCGGTGCCGCAATACTCGGCGCAATAGACGGGAAACGTGCCGGTTTGGATGGCTTTGGTCCACGCGGTGGTCAGCCGGCCTGGCACGGCGTCCATTTTCAGGCGGAACGCGGGGATGAAGAGGCTGTGGGTGACGTCTTCCGACGAGAGGATCAATTTGACCGGAGTGTCCACGGGGATGTGCAGATTCTCGTCGATGTGCCCGTTGGGATACTTGAAGAACCATTGCCATTTTTGCCCTGTGACCCAGATGTCCAAGGTATTGGCCGGTGCGAGATGGATGTCCATGTAGGTCCGGAAGCCGAAGAAGAAGATCACCAGCACGATCAGGATGGGGATCACGGTCCACGTGATTTCCAAGGCGGTGTGCGATTCATGGGATTCTTCCTCCGTCCACCCTTCGCGCTTCCGGAATTGGATCACGAAGACGGTCATGATCCCCACGATCAAGAGGAAGAAGAAGAGCGCGATCCAATAAATCAGGTAAAAGACCCAATCCACCTCTTGCGCCGTGGTGGAGGCCTGAGGGGGCATCCAAAAAGAACCAGCCGATTGCGCCCAAATCATGTTTTTATCCTGCGTGAATGCGTGATGTCCGGATCACGGATGAAGATCCGGTTGCGCTTCGTTCATGGCCCGCCGCCGGTGTTTCCGGTATTCGCGGCTCCAATAGATTCCGAGAAAAATTCCCAACGCCGCCACCGTCAGGCCTCCGCCGAGGCGCATGATGTTCATGGCCACCGGGGCGTAGCGGCTGAGGCTGGGATCGTAATGAAAGCAAGTCAGCAGAAAATGGTCAAACGTGCTGCCGATTTTTCCCTCCGACGCTTCCACCAGGGAGAGCCGCAGGGTTTGGGGATCGAACTGAATGCCGTACAGGTAGCGGGAGACGCGGCCGTCCGGCGTGCAGAGGATGAGGGCCGCGGGATGGGCGAACTCTTTGCGTTTTTCGATCCACTTGAAGCCGAAGCCGGCCGTCTGGGTCAATTTCAGGATATTCTCGTTTTTCCCGGTCAGGAAATGCCACCCTTGCGGTCCTTCGGCGCGGCCGTATTCCTTGAGGACGTTTTGTTTCTTGAATTTGGCCAGGTTGGGAGTTTCCAAGGGGTCGATGCTCAGCGTGACGATTTGAAAATCCTTGCCGGCGGTGAGGGGGATATCCTTGAGACCGTCCAACAAGCCGTTCAAGATCAAGCCGCACAGCATGGGGCAGCGGTAATAGCCCAGGTTGAGGATCACGGGCTGGCGGCCGGTGAAATAATCGGCCAGCCGGACTTCCTTCCCTTCTTCGTCGAGGAAGGCCAGATCCAGGGGAAGCAAGGTGTCCAGGTGTTCGATGACTTCAACTCCTTCCAGTTCCTGAGGCTCCTGGTTCAGCTGGGCGGGCGCGTTCCGGGGCAATCCGCCCCAGAGGACGCAACATGTCCAGCAAACGATAACTCCATGCCGATATGCTTTGTACCGCATCATACCGTCTCCCTTGTCCGAGAGGATGCCGGCGGATTGGCACCGGTCCTCATTGGTGTTCCTTCACCACTAATTCCATGGCCCGGCCGATAGGAATCGCGACCTCGCGGCTGGCCTCGTTTACCCAGCGGTAGGCGTGGAGTTGTTCTTGCTGTTTGGCGATGGTCTGGGTCAGTTCCGCTGGCCTTTCGTTGACGACCTTGCGGGCGAATTCGCGTTCCTTGAAGGCGTAGTATCCGATCTGCAGGCCGACGATCAACGCGAACAGAAGTATAGCCGACAAAAAACCGATCAAGGTGATCAAGGAGGTGTTCAAGTCATCTCGATGCGCCATGGCAAACCTCACGCGTTTTCGAAGGTCAGGGATTCACCCAGCCGCGGATCCTTCACCGGCACCAGCGAGCGGCCCCGCGCCAGCCGGGCCAGGTTGGCGAGGTAGAGGCCGCCCAAGCCCGCCAGGCAGCCGAAATCCACCCCGTTCAGCGGCACGCTGTCCGGGCTGAATTCGGGCATCACCAGCCAATAGAGGTCGATCCAGTGCATCACCAGGATCCAACCGGCCCAAAAGGCCAAGAGGGGTTTCCGCCGTTTCGGATAGCGGGAAAGCAGGCCGAAGAAGGGGATGATGAAATGGCCGAAGATCAGGATCAGCCCCACCCAGCCCCAGCCGCCGCTTTGCCGCCGCAGGAACCAGCCGGTTTCTTCGGGGAGGTTGGCGTACCACATCAGCATGTATTGAGAAAAGGCGATGTACGCCCAAAAGAGGGTGAAGGCCAACAGCCATTTGCCCAGGTCATGGTAGTGTTCCACGGTGATGGCGCGGGTCAAGCGGCCCGCGCGTTGCAGCGCGTAAACCACGAGGGTCAGGAAAGCGAAGAAGCCCAGCATGCCGCCGCTGAAGTAATAGACGCCGAAAATCGTGCTGTACCAGTGGGCGTCCAAGGACATAAGCCAATCGAACGCGGCGAAGGTGACTGTCATGCCGAGCAGCAGGAGGGCGGGGGCGCTTATCCGTTCCAGGCGCAGGGTTAATTCCACATGGCCGGACGTGTCCTGTTCCAAGGAACGGGAGAGCAGATAGTAAGACAAGCCCGTCCAGACGGCGAAATAAAACAAACTGCGCGCCAGGAAAAACACGACGTTCAGATAGGGGCTTTTCCAGGCCAGCAGGGGATCGGCGTGCGCCGCGCCGGTTTGGCTCCAGGGATAGAGAGGCTCCAGTCCGGCCAGGATGGGCAGAAAGAGTACGGCGAGAAGGAGCGTGTTGGCGCCCATCAGCTCGGCCAGCCGCCGCACCACGACGCTCCACCCCGCGCGGGAGATGTGATGCAACGCCACGAAAAACAGAGCCCCCAGTGACAGGCTTACATAGAAGGCATAGCTGGTGAGGTAGGAGTGAAAAAAGCGGCTGCGCCCGTCTTCCAGGAACAAACACATCAAAAATGTTCCCGCCAGGAGGGCCAGGCCCGCTCCTCCGGCCCACTGCGTGGTCCGCAGCCCCAGGCGTTCCAGATGACGGCGCTCTTCGAAGATTTGAGTTGGATCGGTCAGGTGCAAGGGAAGAATCCCTCCTTGTTCTACCGTACGGTTTCGAGTTGAGCCCGGTATTCGGCCGGCACGTCATCCAATGTGGCTCGTTGGCTGCGCTGCAGGGCGCGGACATAGGCCACGATGGCCCAGCGGTCCTCAGGCGGGATTTGAGTCCCATACGCCGGCATGTTGCGGATACCGTGGGTGATGGTGTTGAAGATATGCCCCACGGGGCGCGCCAGCACGGTGTCGCTGTGCAGGGAGGTGGGGGCCGTCCAGGTCCCTTCCTGCAGCCGGTCAGCCCGGAGCGCGACGATTCCGTCCCCGTAGCCCGACAGGCCATGGCACGGCGCACAGTAGATGGCGTATTCTTTCTGGCCGCGCTCCATCACCGGCAGGGTCAGCGGCCGGGGAAATTCGGTTACCCATTCACCCCCGTCCTTGCCCTGGTAGAAGCGCGTGTCGCTTTGCATTTCGCCGCGCGCCACGGTTCCCGGCACGCGGGGGCGCATGGCCCGGCCGTCGGCGAACAGGGGATTGCTTTGCTGCGCTTTGAAGCGGGGCTGGTTGTCCATGTCCTGGATTAGATGGATCCGGGGGCGGTCCGACCGTGTCACCCGGGCCTTGGCGATCAATAGAAAGGGCAGCAAGGCCAGGACCAGGACGATGCTAACGCCGATGACTATCCGTGCGGGCATGAATCATTCCTCGATCAATTCCACTGCCTGCCCTCCGAGGGAAGACAGAAATTCGCGGGTTTTTTGCTTATCAAAACGGGGATCCGCCGCTTCGATCACGATGAAGAACTTATCGGTGGAGAAGCGACGGAACCGGGCGTTGGTCAACAAGGGATGATGCCAGCGCGGGAGGCCGTTGAGCGCGAACAGGGAAACCACGGCCGCCACCGCGCTGAAGAGAATGGTCAATTCAAAGGCGACGGGGATGTTCGCGGGCAGGCTGAAAAACGGTTTGCCGCTGACGATGATCGGGTAGTCCACAGCGTTCATCCACCACTGCATAAGGATAGCCACTGTCACGCCCGCCAGGCCACCCCCCAGGACGATCCAGGGCAGGATGGTGGGCCGGATGCCCATGGCTCCGTCCATTCCGTGGATCGGAATGGGGGAATGGACGTCCCACTTTTGGTAGCCCGCGCCACGGACTTGTTCGGCGGCGCGCAGCACATCCGCCACTTCGCTGAATTCCACCAGCAGGCCGTAGGCGCGGGTTTGGGTTTTGGATTCCGGTGTTATGGATGCCGTGGGCCGGTTCATGCTTCACCCCTTCGGATGCAATGGATTCTCGGGCAGGCTGGTCTCGCCCCAGTATTCCGGTTCGTGCGCGTGGGGCACGTCGCCGTGGTAATCGCCCACGCCCCGGTGCTCGCCGTATTCGAGCCGCGCCTGGGGCATGACAGTCTTTACTTCAGCCATCGCCACCATGGGCAGATAACGGCAGAAGAGCAGGAAGAGCGTAAAGAACAAACCGAAGCTGCCGATGAAAGTCAGGACATCCACCCAGGTCGGCGAGTAATACCCCCAGCTGGAGGGCAAAAAATCCCGGCTCAGCGAGGTCACCACGATCACGAAGCGCTCGAACCACATCCCCACGTTGATGAGGATGGAGAGAAGGAAGGTGATCAGCAGGTTGGTCCGGATCTTCTTGAACCAGAAGAACTGGGGGACCACCACGTTGCAGGTGATCATGGTCCAATAGGCCCACGCGTACGGCCCGAAGGCGCGGTTGATGAAGGCGAAGGCCTCGTAGCGGTTGCCGCTGTACCAGGCGATGAAGAATTCGATCAGGTAGGCGTAGCCGACCATGGAGCCGGTGACCAGGATGATCTTGGTCATGTTTTCGATGTGCCGTTTCGAGATGATGTCGCGCAGGCCGAAGTACTGCCGCGCGGGGATCATGAGCGTCAACACCATGGCGAAACCGCTGAAGATGGCCCCGGCCACGAAATAGGGCGGGAAGATGGTGGTGTGCCAGCCGGGCAGCTGCGCCACGGCGAAATCGAAACTCACCACCGAGTGCACGCTGAGCACCAGGGGGGTCGCCAGCGCGGCCAGGATCAGGTACGCGCATTCATGCCGGTGCCAGTGGCGGTGCGATCCGCGCCAGCCCAGGGCCAGGAGGCCGTAGGCGATCTGCCGGACCTTGGTGGTGGCCCGGTCGCGCAGCGTGGCCAGGTCGGGGATCATTCCGACGTACCAGAACATAATGGAAACCAGAAAATATGTGTTGACCGCGAAGACGTCCCAGAGCAGCGGGCTGCGGAAGTTGGGCCACATTTGCATTTGGTTGGGATAGGGAGCCAGCCAGTACACCAGCCATACGCGGCCGACGTGGATGCCCGGGAAGATGGCCGCGCAGATGACCGCAAAAATGGTCATCGCCTCGGCGAAGCGGTTGATGCTTGTGCGCCATTGCTGCCGGAAGAGGAAGAGAATGGCCGAGATCAGCGTCCCCGCGTGGCCGATGCCCACCCAAAAGACGAAGTTGATGATCGCCCAACCCCAGGCCACGGGGATCATCACGCCCCAGACGCCCAAGCCGGTGCCGATCAGGTAGGCGATCATCGCGAACAAAACGCCGGTCCAGAACACGGAGACCGCAAAGGCGATGTACCAGGCCCGGGGGGGCTTGGGTTGTTCGACGATGGCGCAGACCTTCTCCGTGATCGACGCGAAATCGTTGTCCCCGGTGATCAGGGGAGCGCGCCGCCTGGGATCGTTCTGGGTGTTGTCGATCTCAAGCGGAACCGTGGTTCGTAGGGCTGTCGTGATCATCCTCTTTTTCAACCAATTCAGGATTGGGATTCCACACGCGGGCCAGATACACGGTCCGCGGTTTAAGATTCAACCCGCCCAGCATCGCATAGGCCCGGTTGTGTTCAAGCAATTTCGAGACCCGGCTGGCCGGATTGTTCAAATCACCGAACACGATGGCCTGGGCCGGGCAGGTCTGGGCGCAGGCGGGCACGATCTCGCCGTCTTGGATGGCCCGCCCGTTGTTTTTGGCCTGGATCTTGGCTTTTTCGATCCGTTGCACGCAGTAAGTGCATTTTTCCATGACACCCCGGCTGCGGACCGTGACCTCGGGATTGAAGACCATTTTTTCGGTGTCCTCGAGGTGCTTGTGATAATTGAAGAAATTGAAGCGCCGGACTTTGAAGGGGCAGTTGTTGGAGCAATAGCGCGTGCCCACGCAGCGGTTGTACACCATAACGTTCAGCCCTTCGTGGGTATGCACGGTCGCGTTCACCGGGCAAACCTGCTCGCAGGGGGCGTTTTCGCAATGCACACAGGTCACCGGCTGGCGGGCCACCCGGGGCGCCTCCGGTTCGCCGCTGAAATAGCGGTCGATCCGGATCCAGTGCATTTCCCGTCCCCGGCGGATCTGTTCCTTGCCCACGACGGGAATATTGTTTTCCGCCTGACAGGCTATCACGCAGGCGGAACAGCCCGTACAGGCGTTCAGGTCAATGGTCATGCCCCACTTGTGGCCTTCGTAGGGATGTTCGGCAAAGAGTTGCGCGGGGGGGTGTTCCTCGTGATGGAACACGTGGGGATCGGCCTGGTAGTTCTCCAAGGTGGCTTCCCGGATCAATTCGTGAACGCGTTCGCCCCGCTCCCGCAGGCCCACCAGGTCGATGGCGTGATGGTCCTGGGTGCAGGCTTGCTGATATACGCGGCCGGTTTTATCAATCGTCAGGCCGCCACTGAAATCCATGGCCCCGCTGACCCGCAGCGCGTGGACCGGAAATCCAACGCCGGTCCCCACCCGTCCCGCCTGGGTGCGGCCGTAGCCCAGCGCGACTGTCACGGTTTGGGGAGGCTGTCCAGGAAGAATGAACGCCGCTGCCTCGGTTTGCCGGCCGCGCAATTTCAGGCGGAGCAGGTCGCCGTCCTGGACGTGGAGCGCATTGGCGGTGGCGGGGCTGAGCAACGCGGCGTTGTCCCAGGTCATTTTGGTCATGAAGTCGGGAAGTTCCTGCAGCCACCCGTTGTTGGCGAAGCGGCCGTCGTAGAGTTTTGAATCCGGGATGAACACGATCTCGTATGGTCCTTCGGTTGGAGAAGGTTTCCACGCGGCGGCGATGCGGGAGGGCTGGATTGAAGGGGTGACCGGAGGAAAGGCGGTATCCGCGATCACGCCGTCATGCAGCCATTGCCGCCAGCTCGACTCGAAATCGGCGGGTTGGATGAGGTTTTGTAACGTCTGCCGGGTGATTTCGTATCCTTGGGTGATCTCGCCGGCCAGAATCCGCGCGAGCAGTTCGGCGGGGGTGCGGCCGCCGTAGAGGGGTTCGATCAGCGGTTGGATGGTGGAGATGGTGCCATCGTAGGCCCGTGTGTCCCCCCAGGCTTCCAGGTAATGCGCGCGGGGAATGTACCATGTGCATAGCGCTGAGGTTTCGTCGCGGTAGAGGCTGAGATGAAGGCTTGTGGGGATGTTGGCCAGGAGGGCGGGGAATTCCAGATCCGCGGGCGCGTCGTAGACGGGATTGCCGCCCAGGATCAGCAGCGTTTCCACTTGTCCGGATTTCATTGCTTCCGTCAGGGCGCGGATGGCTTCCGCATGCGTCACGCCCTGATATAGCTCATCCCGCGTGTAAGTGACCGTGCGGCCGGTGTTCCCCAGGAGGTCATTGAGCCAGGCCGCCAAGGCATGGAGAAACGGGGATTGCTGATACCCCACGAACACCAGGCTTTGCCCGCGGTTCGAAATCAAATCCTTGATCAGCGCGGCCCGCCATTCCGGATGAGGAGCATCCGTGGGAGCGTTGTTCAGCACCTCCTGGATTGCCTGGGCAGACGTGGGGAGTTGAATTTCCGGCTGTTGGATGAGTTCCGCCGCCAAGGCCAGCGCGAACGGTTCGATCATGCTTGGAGGCAAGGTCAGCCGGTGATCCGCCAGGCTGCCCGTGGTGGAGCCATGCGTTTCTACCGCGTACAGGCGGTTCATGGTTCCGGATTCGGGATCCCGTCCGCGGGTGAACTCCCGCACATGTTTCAATTTGGCCGGATGCGCGCCCAGCGGGTCCGCGTCAAGGCAGAGAATGATCTTTGCCTGATCCAAATGCGGATGAACGCGCAGGGCATGGCCGAACGCGATCTGGGTTCCTGCCCGTTCGTTGTCTCCGCTGATTGATTCGTATTCAAACCAGCGCGCTTGGGGAAATGCGTCCAGCAGACGGTGGCGGAGTTCCCGCACGCTGGGTGAGGAGGTGGCTTCGCTCAAGACGCAAAATCCCTTACCCCCTTGCAGGCGTGCTGTGGAAAAATGGTGGCGCAGGAAGGAATCAAGGTCCGGCCAGGAGACCGTTCGACTTTGATTCCCTTCTTTGATGTAGGGATATTTACCGCGGTCGGGATCGTACAGTTCTAACACGCTGGCTTGCGCGTAGACATCCGCCGCGCCTTGGTTGGAGGGATGGCTGGGATTGCCTTCCACCTTGATCGGACGTCCGTCGTAACTGGTCACCAGCAGCCCATGCCCGATGCCGCCCAGTTCCATGGAGGTCGCGTACTGCTCCGGCACGCCGGGGATCCGGCCTTCGGGACGCAGGGCGTAGGGAACAATGTTCTCCTTGGGCCAGCGGCAGGCGGTGAGACCCGCCAAGCCGAAGGAGGCGGCCATGATCCGCAAAAACTGGCGGCGGTCCGGCCCCTCCAGATACCCGGCCGCCCGGTTGGGGAATTCCCGTTCGACGAATTCCCGGAATTCCGGCGTATCGGCGAGTTCATCCAGGCTGCGCCAATACCGCTTGCCATGGCCAGCGGCTTCCGTTTTGGGGGAGAGGCGTGTTGGGTGTTTCGGAGTGTTTATCGATGGCATGTCGAACAGTCCGTTGACGGATTGATATTGTGCTTCTGGCGCAATTCTTTTCCGAGGGCCACGGGATCCCCTTCAGGCTGCCAATCCAGTTGAGTGATAAATCCGGCGGGGCGGAGATGGGGTTCCGGGTTGCGATGGCAATCCAGACACCAGCCCATGCTGAGGGTTTCGGCTTGGTAAACCACGTCCATCTTGTCGATCCGGCCATGGCAAGAGACGCAGCCCACCCCCCGTGTCACGTGGGCGCTGTGGTTGAAATAAACATAATCGGGCAGGTCGTGCACACGAACCCATTTCACGGGATTGCCGGTGGCGTAGCTTTCCTGGATGGGGATCAGTTTTTGGCTATTGGCGCGGATCGTTTTATGGCAATTCATGCAGGTTTGCGTGGGGGGAATGGAGGCCTGGGCGGCATGCTCCACGGTGTTGTGGCAATAGCGGCAGTCGATGCCAAGGTCGCCGGCATGCAGAGCGTGGCTATATTCTACCGGTTGTTTGGGCATGTATCCCACATCGGTGGTGCGGGGCGAGCCTCCCAGATACAAGAGCGTGGCCGCGTAGGAGGAGCTGATGACTAGAAAAATAGCCAGCGCCGGAGGGACAAAATTGGTCCATTTCGGAAAAGAAAAGAAATCCATTGATTTACGAGTTTTTTTTCGTTTATATTGAGAGACCGGGTAAAAGCGAGATGAGCCAGGCGAGATGATGCACAAGATTATGGTTGATCTGGCGGAAAAGGGAAGTGGTAGGGACAATAATTCTGATAAATTTTATTAATTTTATATAGATATATGTTTTTGTAGGGTTTACGGAGTTGATATTCTGGTGAAGGCGGTCGTGAATAGATAATTTGTTACCTTGAAAAAGAATCAGGGGGGAAAGAGAAGTTTTGGGCAGGTTTCTTATGGAATAGAGAAGTGGATCAATTTGGAATGGATCAGGTTGAATCAATTCAGAAAAGGAATAGGAGGTTAAACCGTTATGAGAAGGAATATACTTTATCTACTATTTTTAGTGATAGTTATGTTTAATTTTATTGTTATGGATGGGGCTACGGTGGTCGTGGAGAAATTGGAACGTGGATTGATCGCCTTAGAGCGGGAAGACGGAGCGGTTTTTCTCAGTTGGCGGCTGTTCGCAGAAGACCCCGAGGATCTCGTTTTTCAACTGGCGCGCGTGGATGGCTCGACGAACAGCCCATTCGGTCAGGTAGAACTCGGCCGGAAGACCTGCCATGTCGACCGTTCCGTGAAAAAAGGGGAGAAATATACATACTCCTTGTCCGCTGTTTCTAAAAGCATCCCAGGGAATTCCGAGCCCATGGCCACGGTTGCCATTACAATCACAGGAACGCCGCGGCCCTATATCGCGATTCCCCTGCAGGGGGATTACGATTTTCAGAAAGTGGGCATCGCCGATCTCGATGGGGATGGAGAGTATGAATACCTCATCAAGCAGCCGGACTTCAACACCGATCCTTATCAGCAGCCCGGATATTGGAAGAAGAGCCCAACTACGTACAAAATCGAGGCCTATAAGCAAGACGGGACCTTTCTGTGGCGTCATGACATGGGCTGGTCGATCGAGGCGGGGATATGGTATTCGCCCTGGGTAGTCTATGACGTGGACCAAGATGGGAAAGCGGAAGTTTATTGCAAGGCCGGGGAAGGGGATCCCCGTGACGAAAAGGGATTGGTGCAAACAGGGCCGGAATACTTAGTGAAACTCGATGGCGCGACCGGCAAGGTGGTGGCGCAAACGGATTGGCTGACCCGGGACGGTTTTGAGGACTATAACTACTACTGCCGGAATTTTCTCGCGGTGGCGTATCTCGATGGGAAAACCCCCTCGCTGATCATGCAGCGCGGCACGTACCGGCTGATTAAAACGCGCGCGCTGGACAAGGATTTCAAGATCCTCTGGGATTGGCAGGCCGAGGGGGAATATAAAGACTACCGCGGGCAGGGATCGCATGGGCTGATCAGCGCGGATGTGGACCGCGACGGACGGGATGAGTTGGTTCTCGGGGCGGCGGTTCTCGATGACGACGGCCAAGGCCTATGGACATTAAAGATGGGGCATCCGGATATTTGTTACGTGGCCGATATCCATCCCGGCCATCCCGGCCTGGAGATTTTCTATGGATTCGAATCCCGCCAAGAAACTGATGGGATTTGTGTGGTGGACGCGCAAAGCGGGAAAAAACTCTGGGCGCATAAAAAGCCGACCCGCCATCTGCATGGGCAGGGCCTGTGCGCCGATTTTCTGACGGAATATCCCGGCATGGAAGTGTTTTGCGGAGAACGCGATTTGGAGGAGCGGTGGCTTTACAGCGCGGATGGGCAACTGATTCAGTTCATGGAGAAGGGGAATCTCAATCCCCGGCCGGTCTGGTGGGATGCCGACCCGCAGAAGGAATTCGTGTTCGGGCGGGATGTCCGGGATTGGGAGGGGGATCCGATGCAAACGCTCGAGGGCAAAGTGATTCTCATCGCCGATTGCCTGGGTGATCACCGGGAGGAAATCATAACCAGCCTGGAGGGGGAATTGCGGATCTATTCCACCACGATTCCCACGGATGAATTCCGGCCCTGCCTGATGCAAGACCGCCAATACCGCCTGGGCATCGCCGCGCAGACCATGGGGTATTATTATCCGGCGCAGTTGGGTTTAGCGGAGGGAGGAAATAAATAGAAATCCTACAACCCAAACCGCATGATGTCTCCATTGGAGGTTAATCCGTTAGAGACTTCAAAGGGGGCCAAGTCGCCTCCCCCCGCGGCTTCAAAATCGCCGTCGGGGCCGAAACTCATCAGAGCCCATTGCTTGTTAGGGCTGGCCTGATTGGGGAAATGCCGTCCCAGACCGGTGGGGGTACGGTACCCATCCGCCATGACCGGTTCCCAGTACGGGTAGGTGTTCAAGGGTTCTGCCGGGTTTTCCAATTCGATCCGGTTGAACTTGTCTTCGGGGATCGAATTCATGTAGGGCACGGGAGTGGTCAGCTTAGTCAGCCGCAGGTAGCGGGACATTTGAACGCCTTTGCAGACGCCGGTATAGCAGCCTTCCGTGTAGGAACGGGGCGGGAGGTTGTTGTCGATCCGGTAGCTTTCGATGGCCGTGCCCAGGTTGCGCATATCCGCTTCCGCCCCGGCGATCTTGGCCCGGATTTGGGCGTTGAGAAAGTTCGGCACGGCGATGGCCGCCAAAATTCCAATGATGGCCACGACGATCAACAGTTCAATCAACGTAAATCCCGCGTTACAAAGGCGCCGCATAATCAGCCTCTTCCGAATGAAAAAATGGATGATTCATTTTATTGTACTTAGATGCAGGATTCTGTGTATGGGCATGGAATGTCTTTGCCACCGCTATCATTCATCAGGGAATGGACGATAATAGGATATGGAATTTCCATTGCCGAGTTAATAGTCCAGGATTGGAATAGCGCCCAGGATTGAAACCCAAGCGCCCCGGTGGCGAAGGTCTGGATGTCCGGTTAATAGCCCAGGATTGGAATAGCGCCCAGGATTGAAATCCTGGGCTGCTGTTCTGCGGCCCTTTGAAAGGGGCGCGGATGGACGGATGGAATAAGGGGGAGGAGATGTAAATCCGAGAAGAGATGGCATACAGATAGGGCTTATCCTCACCCTGGGGCCCGGGGGGGGAGGGGATCAGAAAAGAGAGGTTGTTGTTTTCGTGTCTGGATTCCCAGGATAAAAGCCCGGGGAAGCGGAGTAATGAAGAAACGCGTCCTGATTTTGGAAGAACCATAATTTCTGAGTTTATGGATGGAAGCGCTGGGTTAGGGTTATAGTGTCCACCGATCCCGAAGAGTCTGCTCATGGTCAACAAAGAAACTGTCTATGATTCCAAGCAGCCCGCTCAGGACCGGATGGGTTATCCGGTGGTGCAGGAGTATGTGAATTACCTAAGATCCACCGGCCGCCGGTCCGCCCATACGGTCATCAATTACGAGCGCGACTTGCGGTTGCTCCTTCAATACCTGGAGGAATCGGGGTATGAGATCCCGGACAATCGAGCGGATTATCCTCTGGGAGTGGTGGATCCGTTGGCCTTACGGGGATTCATCACCTACCTGCTGGACCGGGGCAACTCGGCCCGAAGCATCAACCGCCGGCTTTCCGCGTTGCGTTCTTTTTTTGATTACTGGGTGCGGCGGGGGCGTTTGGAAAGCAATCCTACTCAAACTCTTCATTTCCTGAAGGCTCCCAAACGTTTGCCGGTTTTTCTGGACCAGGAGCGGGCTGGCGATTTAATGGAACATCCGAACGAAAATTTGGTCCATGACAAGGCGTTGTTGTTGCGGGACCGCGCCATGCTGGAATTGCTTTATTCCACCGGGATGCGGGTTTCATCCCTGGCGGGAATCAACCTGAACGATCTCGATCTGCAGGGACGGAGCGTGCGGATTCTTGCCAAGCGGGGAAAGGATCTGACCTTGCCGGTGGGCGAAGCCGCCGTGGAGGCATTGAAGCCCTACCTGGACGCGCGGCCGGCCTTGTTGAACCGGCCCAGCCGGTCCCGTCATCCGAAGGATCCCAACGCGTTGTTTCTCGGCCGTTTCGGCGAGCGCTTGACTCCCCGGGGCGTTCAGTTGCGTTTGCGCCGGTACGCTTTGTCGTTAGGATTGGGGAAAACCACACCGCACACGCTGCGGCATTCCTGCGCCACGCATCTGCTGGAGAATGGGGCGGATCTGCGGTTCGTCCAGGAGTTGTTGGGACATAGCAGCCTGGCCACCACGCAGCAGTACACGCATGTCACCCTGAGCCGCATTCAGGCGGTGTATCAGAAGTCCCATCCGCGGGCGGGTGATCGTCAGAAACCACCTAAAAAGCAGGGGTAGTTGTTGATTCAATGGCGGGGAAAGGATGCCGTATGCCTTTTCGAGGCCGCCCTCACCTTCCCCCTCTCCCCGGGTGCGAGGCAATAGGGGATTCCGGTTCATCGATTCCGGCGAAGAAATACGAACCAGTCAACTCAAAAAATACACCCAATACACCGGTGCCGGATGAGCCTTTCTCATTCTCGTATACTCTGCCCTTTCATTACCCGCCGCCGGATTCGGCTGTTTGGAGGTGGATTTTGGCTTCGCGGGAGGCCTTGCGGGCGGCGGTATATTGTTTGAGGATTTCATCGGCCGAGACGCCGGCCAGGATGACCGCGCCGATGACGGCGAATTCCAGTTGCGTGGCGATGCCGAGGATGTTGATCGCGTTGTATAACACGCGGACGATGGCGGTGCCGATCACCACGCCCAGGATGCTGCCCTCGCCGCCGCGCAGGCTGCACCCTCCCAGAACCGCCCCGGCGATGGCATACAGTTCGAAGAAATTGCCTTGGCCGGAAGGTTGCACGGAGTTCAGATCCAGGGCAAACAAGATTCCTGAGAATCCCGCCGCCAGGGCGGACAAGACGTACGCGGTCATGATCATGCGGTTGGTGTTCACGCCGCTGTAGCGTGCCGCTTGTTCGTTACGTCCCAGGGCCTTCAGGTAGCGCCCGTAAATGGATTGATTCAGAAAGATCCCCGCCAGAACCGCCGCCACGAGGAAGAGCAAGAAGGGCATGGGGACCGCCAGCCAGCCGATGCCGGGGAAGGGAACCGAGAGGGGGGATCCGCTGGCCAAGTAGCGCAGGCTTTGAAACCCGGTGCCGAATCCCTGGGTGGCGTCGCCGGTCACATAGCGGGAGATACCCCGGTAGACGAATAAGCCGCAGAGGGTGACCACGAAGGGTTGCAGGCGCAGGCGGGTGATCAACAGGCCGTGGATCAAGCCGATGCACAAGGAGATCCCCATGAGGACCAGAAGCGCCAACCACACCGGCAGGCCCAAGGTGCGCACGAACATGGGCAGCAGCGAACCGACCAGCCCGACGATCGACCCGACGGAGAGATCAATGCCGCCGGTGATGATGACAAACGCCTCGCCGATGGTCATGATCCCGTACATGCCGGTCCAGCGGGCGATGTTTTGCAGGTTGAAGGGTTGCAAGAATTTGGGATCGATGAGAGCCGTCACTCCCATTACCACCAATAAAAGGACCAGGATTCCCATCACCTTTTTCATGCTGCCGCTCCCGTTGCCAGATGCATAATGGATTCTTCGCTCAACCGGTCCCGGGGCAATTCACCGGCGAGCCGGCCCTCGTGCATGACCAGCACCCGGTCGGACATGCCGAGGATTTCCTGCAGTTCACTGGAAATCATCAAAATGGCTACTCCTTCTTTGGCCAGTTCTTCCATCAAACCATAGATTTCCCGCTTGGCGCCCACGTCTAATCCCCGCGTGGGTTCGTCGAGGATCAACACGAGGGGGCGGAGGGAAAGCCATTTGGCGAGAATGACTTTCTGTTGGTTCCCGCCGGATAAATATTGGACCTCCTGTTCGATGGAGGGGGTGCGGATCCGTAGTTGCCCGGTGAGGCGTTGGGCCAGTCGCCATTCTTCGTCGCGCCGGATGAGGGAGGCGGTTTGATACCGGTCCAGCGCCGCCAGAGAGATGTTTTCGCGCACCGCCATTTCCAGAATCAGGCCTTGTTGTTTGCGGTCTTCGGGCACCAGGGCCAAGCCGGCCTGGATGGCCTCCCGCGGGCTGGACAGGTGGATTTCGGCGCCGTTCAGCCGGACGCGGCCGGCCAGCGGCCGTTCCACTCCGAACAGCACGCGTGCCAGTTCCGTCCGCCCCGCGCCGACCAAGCCGGCCAGGCCGACGATTTCACCGGTCCGGAGCGTGAAAGAGATCTCATGCGCGGGATGCGCGGGAGTCACGAGGCGTTCCACTTCCAGCACGGTTTTCCCGGGATCGTGCGGCGTGTGCACGTAAAATTGCACCAAGTCGCGCCCTACCATCAATTTGACCATGTGATCATGGTTGATCTCCTCGCGCGCCAATTCCCCGGCGTTTTTGCCGTCCCGTAAAGCCAGCACCCGGTCGGCGATTTCCTTCACTTCGCCCAGGCGGTGGGAGATATACACGACGCTCACGCCTTGGGTTTTCAGGTCGCGGATGACGTGGAACAGTTGTTCGGTTTCGTGCTGGGAGAGACTGCTGGTCGGTTCGTCCATGATCAGAATCCGGGCGTTGACCGAAAGCGCCTTGGCGATCTCCACCATTTGCTGTTGGGCGACCGGCAGGTTCCGTACCAGGGTCCGGGGGGAACAATCCAGCCCCAGCCGGCGCAGAATCGTTTCCGTTTCGCGGTAGAGGGTGGGAAAGTCGATCAGCGGGAGGAAGGAGGACCAGCGGGGCTCGCGGCCCAGGAAGACGTTCGCGCCGATATCCAGATTGTCGTGCAGGTTGAGTTCCTGGTGGATCAGGGCGATACCCAGTTCGGTGGCCCGGGTAACCGAATCCACGTTAACGGGCCGGCCTTCGATCCGGATTTCGCCCGCGCCGGGATGTTCCACGCCGGCCAGGATTTTCATCAGCGTGCTTTTGCCCGCGCCGTTTTCGCCGATGACCGCCAGGACCTCGGCGTGATTCAAGGTTAAGTTGACGTTGTCCAGCGCCACGACTCCGGGAAACTGCTTGCAGATTCCACGGACTTCCAGCAAGGCGCCATCTGTTTGGCTCATCGATCAGGGCTCCGATAGATGGAACGAGATGCTTATGCGGTTTGCGGATATTCCCGCAAGGCCGGTGAACCGGCTGACGGTCACAGGGTGGATACCTCAATTTAAGGATATCACGGCAGGGGAAGGCCCTGCAGTTCGTCGATGATGCCCTGGCGGCGTTCGATCGCGTTTTGAGCGTCGATGCGGCCCACGAAGAGCATGATCTCACCACCATGGGGCAAGACTTCCTTAATGATTTTCCCCGCTTCCCGTCCGGCGATGTAGTTGTTGGTCCCCACGTACATCAGGCGGTTGCTTTTGGGGGCGTCGCTGTCGTGGCAGATCACGTTCATCACTTGGCAAGCCTGGTTGATCAGATCGATTTGGTTTTCCGCGTCGTTGGGACTAATGGCCATTCCGCTGATTTTCCGGGCGATGAAGGTTTCCACCATGCGTTGCTGCTCGTCCGCCGTGCCCGTGGGGGGCATCTGGAAATCGCAGGCGACGTTGAATTCGGCTTCCGCCTTGCGCACGCCGGCCATGGCGATCCGCCAGAAGTCGGAGGGATTATTGGTCAGAAAGGCCACTTGGATTTTATCGCCCGGCCCGGCCGGCGCGGGTTGCGTGTCCGCCTGTTGCAGAAGGGATTTCAGGTTGTCGCGGAACTCCACAACGTTGTCTTTGTTGATGATCTTGACCGGGATGTTGAAGATCCCATCCGGCGGGATCACCGACTTGTCTCCGCGGGCGAGCGCCGCCAGAATCCGGACTGATTGGTAGCCGAATTCATAGGGCTGTTGCACGACTGTCGCGTAAATGTGTCCATCCGCGATGCCCTGGAGGGTGTCTTCTTCCTCGTCGAAGCAGACGATGGGGACTTTGCCCTGCTGGTTCGCGTCTTTGACGGCCGAGAGGATCGCCGGGCCGTTGTAACTCCAGAGCCCCACCAGGCAATCGATGTCCGGGTAGCGGATCAGGGTATCCTCAACGTTCTGCTTGGCCCGCGCCCGGTCGGTCAAGTCGGTGCGCGTGTCGATGATGGTGATGTTGCCTGCCTGGATCGCGGTGGAGGGGGATTGCGCGCGCTGGCAAGCGGTCAGGCCGGCCAGGAGCAGGCATGCCCCCAGCAGGCTGTTGAGCAGGATCACTCGATAATGGCGATTCCTTGGAAAGATGGACACCATGGTTTCCTCCCAATCCTGTGCGTGGAATGGTTTTCAACAATGATAACCCGGTCGAAGAACGAACCGGCCAGCTCGGCTGGATTATCTCCATCATGGATGATTGAACGCGATCTGACAAGATTCTTGACGCGGGGCCGGGGACTTTTGTGGTGCGAGATTGGCTGAATTTCGCCCATGCGGGGCAATCCCTCACCCTGCCCCCTTTCCCAGAGAGTAAAGGGAATCGTAGTGCGTTCCTGCCCCTATCCAGACCGCGATTGATGCACAGAGAAGGTGCTGCCTTCGGGCAAACCGTTGCTGTTTTCTACTCGTGATCCTCCTGGGAATCCGGGCTGTCCAGATGCCGGCAATTCAATATCCCTGTTTCTCTGCGCATTCTCATGAATACTTTATATCACAAAGTACTTGACAAGATATCACCATGGATTTATTCTGATCAGCATGGTGACCAAACAGAATCTTACTTCCACCCGGTACGGCGATCCGCCGGCGTTGCATGTGCACGCCATCAACGATCTCCGATTCATCCGGGAGACGATGGAACGGGCCGCCTCGTTCACCGCCGTTCCCGGATGGGGGATGGTGGCGATGGGAAGCACCGCGCTTTTCACGGCGCTGCTGGCCGCCACGCGGGCCGATCCCTGGGAGTGGCTGATCCTATGGATCGGGGAGGCGGTGGTGGCCATCGTCATTGGTTCCCTTACGATGGGATATAAGGCCCGCCGCGCGCAGATTGCTTTGTTTTCCGGTCCGGGATGGCGGTTCATCCTCAACCTGTGCGTCCCCATTCTGGCGGCGGTGCCGCTCACGGCGGTGCTCTGTTTGCATGGGTTGGTAGGAATTCTGCCGGGGCTTTGGCTGTTGCTGTACGGGGTGGGAGTCGTCACCGGCGGGGCCTTCGCGGTGCGGGTGATTCCCTTAATGGGTTTTTGTTTCATCGGGGCGGGAATCGCCGCGCTTTTTTCTCCCTCCGCGTGGGGGAACATTTTTCTCGCGCTCGGATTCGGGGGATTTCATCTCGTGTTCGGCGCGATAGTCGCCTGGAGGCATGGTGGGTAAGTCCAATACGCTCAAAAAGGAAGCCAAGGAGCACCTCAAGCCCCCGCCGGTGGACGCGCGGGTGCTGCGGGTGGTCCATACCATGGTATCGAAAGCCAATACTTCCGCGTTGGACCGGTTGATTCATGAACGCGTGCGCCTGGGGATTATCAGCGTGCTGGCCGTCAATGAGTCGTTGACGTTTAACGAGTTGAAGAAGTATCTGAAGACCAGTGATGGGAACCTGAGCGTTCATGCCCGGAAACTTGAGGAAGCCAGGTATATTGCCTGCACCAAGTCGTTCGACGGACGAATGCCGAAAACCGAGTACCGCATTACCGCCGAAGGCCGTCAGGCGCTGGAGCGGTATTTGTCGCACATGGAAGCCCTTATCCAGGCCATGCGGCAGAAGGAGTGAGAACAAAGGTAACCACTTCCCGGTTTGCAGTACAGTTTTGAGCGCCAACGGCGCGGCTTGTGTATAACCCAGGGCGTGAGCCTTGGGAGGAATAACACAAAAGTAATCAATTCCCTCTCCCTTCCCTTTGGGAGAGGGGGAGGGTGAGGGAAGCCTTAAATGGATGAGGCATATCGAATCATTTCAATCGCATAGTCATCCGCTATTTTTTTTCAGGAGTAACTTTATGATGCAAAGTACTTTCCAACAATCGAATTCCTTGCACGCCGCGATTATTATGGACGGCAATGGGCGCTGGGCCACCCGGCGGGGACTTCCCCGTATCGAGGGACATAAGGAAGGCTCCAAGGCTGTGCGGCGCACGGTAGAGGCCGCGCCGGGCCTGGGGATCACCACTCTGACCGTTTATGCCTTTTCTTCGGACAATTGGAAGCGGCCGCGGGACGAAGTGCAGCAACTCATGGCCCTGCTCTATGACTATTTGCGTCACGAGAAGGACCGTTGCGTGGCGCAGGGGATCCGCCTGAGCGTTATCGGCCGCCGCGACCGCCTCTCGCCTCTGATGCGCGCCGCCATCCGGGCGGCGGAGACCGCCACCGCCGGAGGGGCCACGCTGCATTTCCGCATCGCCATCGATTATTCCGCCCGGGATACCATCTTGCGCGCCGCGTCCCGGTGGGACGGCCAGACCGCCATGACCCGGGATGCGTTTTTGGAGACGCTGGCGGATCTCCATCATCCAGGCGTGCCTTTGCCGGAGGTCGATCTGTTGATCCGCACGGGTGGTGAGAAACGGTTGAGTGACTTTTTGCTTTGGGAAAGCGCGTACGCCGAGTTGTATTTCACGGATCGCATGTGGCCCGATTTCGGCGCGGACGATCTGCGGGCCGCGGTGGAGGAATTCCACCGCCGTACCCGCCGTTTCGGCGCGGTGCCGGTGGCGGCCA
Source organism: Candidatus Omnitrophota bacterium (assembly GCA_013177805.1). Classification (GTDB taxonomy): domain Bacteria; phylum Hinthialibacterota; class Hinthialibacteria; order Hinthialibacterales; family Hinthialibacteraceae; genus JABLXU01. The sequence goes on along the minus strand of JABLXU010000007.1, from coordinate 39,589 downwards.
CGGGTTCCTGAAAAAACAGGCCGAGAGGGAAGGGAGGTGATGGGAAGCCGTACATTATCAAATTCCCTCTAACTTTCTCCGATCTTTGGAGGGACACTAATGGATGAGCAGCACATATGAAACGAAAAAGGCCAGTGCAGGAAAGGAGGCCTGTATCAACATTCCCTCACCCTGGCCCTTTTCCAGAGGCCGAGGGCAGTTGAGGGTGGTTTTTCATCGATCATGATGAAAAGACGCGATCCTTCGATCTGAAAGCGATCTGAACAAACTTACGCACTTGCCGGATGACCCGAAAAAAAACACGAAAGGAGATCTTGTGCCATGATGAAGCGGATCCAGAATCATGCCGGTTGTTTTGCATTCTTTTTGGCGTTGGGTTTGTCAATCACCGGTTGCCATCACAACGCGTCCGGGCCGAATATCCAAATCACTGGAATCGTGACTGATCAGGAGACCGGACAGCCCATCCCCGGCGCCCGGGTCGCGGATCACCTTTACAATAGTTCTCCCAGCAAGCCCTGCCAGGAAGCCTGGACCGGGCCGGATGGGAAATTCATCCTCGCGACGTGGTACGAGGAACACAGCCTCGTCGCTTCCGCCCCCGGCTATCCGCCCGTGATCCACACTCTGCAGACCAAGAATTTCAGCACAGAACCGCAAGTGGAAATGAATTTCTCCCTCAAAAAACAAACCTCGTAAAGACGTTCACCGCTTCCGCTACGAGCAGGGGCATGTTGTTCGTGCCCCTGCTTTGGTGAATCAAGTCTGTCCGGATCCAATCGGAATATTTACTGGTGAAGAAAGTCTTTCAAGCAGCTTAGGTATTCAATCCCGATCCAAAGTCCTCTGTCCCTATTTCCCAGAGACTCATTGCCTTTATTCACAATCCGGTTCGATAAGACTGTCTGAGGCTGGGCGGTGAAGCAACCGGAACCGTGACGCCCTTCCCCCAGCGCGAGGATCAGTCAGAATCCACGCCTCCCGGATCTACACCCGAAATCGAAAAACCTGTGAATCCCGGCGCGGGGTGGGCTGCTTCTGGATGAAGTGAAGGACTCCGGGCCGCCGGGGAGATCTTCGCCCCGCAAGGAAAGCCGGATCCGCTTGGCCGCCCAAGCGCGCGAGAACGGATTGGGATTCCTCTTTGCCGCGCAGGCGCGCAAGTCGATTGGCCGCAATCTCTCGTGTATTTCCTTTCTTTCCCATTCATGATATGATTTTTCCACTTTATCGAGCGGGTTTTGTATTTGGATTCAAATGGGATGGAGAATCACATCATGCCCGGACTCATCGAACGCGTAAGTTTCTTGAAACAAGCGGCGGTTTCCGTCACGCCAGACGCCTCGAACGCCAAGATGCCTACGGGCAAAATCGGCCCTCTGACCATCAGCCGTCTCATCTGCGGGGGCAACCTCATTAGCGGATGGGCACACAGCCGCGACCTAATGTACATCCCCGAATTGTTCCGGCAGTACTTTACGGATGAAAAGGTCCTCGAAACCTTCGCCCTGTGCGAGGAAAACGGCATCAACACTTTCCTCTCCGATCCCCGCGAGCGCCCCATGCGGGTTATCCGCAAATTTTGGGAGGAGCGGGGCGGGACCATGCAGTGGATAGCCGAGGGTCATCCCAAGGTGGATGACATCCAAACCAACCTGCAACTCTCCATCGACAACGGAGCTTGCGCGATCTACATCCAGGGCGGCGTGGCGGACAATTGGGTTAAGCACAACCGGCTGGATCTTCTGGCCCAGGCGGTGGAGTTCATCAAAACCAACGGCCTGGTGGCAGGCATCGGCGCGCACTCGTTGCAGGTCCCCATGGCGGTGGAGCAACAGGGGATCCCCTGCGATTTTTACATGAAAACCTTTCATCATGACCGCTACTGGTCGGCGACGCCCAGGGAAAACCGGGAGGAATGGAACGTCGATGTCAAACGGTACGCGGAACATGACAAGGACCACGACAACATCTGGTGCATCAATCCCGAGGAAACCGCCGCGTTCATGAAGACGGTGAAGAAGCCTTGGATCGCCTTCAAAACTCTGGCCGCCGGGGCGATCCATCCCCGCGACGCGTTCCCGTACGCGTTCAAGAACGGGGCGGATTTCGTGTGCGTGGGCATGTGCGATTTTCACGTGACCGAAAACGCCATCATTGCCCGCCACGTCCTCGCCCAGGATTTGCACCGGGAACGCCCATGGCGCGCGTGAGGAGTATGAAGCCAGGGCATGCTGCCACGTGCCCCGGCCGGGAAACAATCGATCATCAATTTCACCCACCCAGGAGGATCACCACCATGTCCGGTCCGTCTGACAGCCGCCGGGGATTCTTGAAGAAATCTGTTGTGACGACCGTGGGCGCTGTGGCCGCTGTCAGCCTCGAGGAAAAAATCCTCCTGGCGCAAACCGGGCAACCCGCACCCGCGTCCCTGGAGGCTTCCAGCGCAAAGGAGATGCCCCAGGGTCAAATCGGGAAATTATCCATCAGCCGGATTATTTGTGGCGGGAACCTTATCGCCGGCTACGCCCACGCGCGCGACCTGATTTACGTCTCGTCCCTGCTGCGCAATTACTTCACGGCGGAAAAAATCTTCGAGACGCTGGAGAAATGCGAGGAAAACGGCATCAACACCTTGGTGACCAACGTCTGCACCCGCGAGGTTGAAGCCTGGACCGCGGAGGTCTTGTCCAAATATTGGAACGAGCGCGGCGGCAAGATCCAGTGGATCGCCCAATGCCAACCGCAATCCGGCGACCTGGATACAGTAATCTCCATGGCCGTGGACCAGGGGGCGGCGGGCGCGTTCTTGATGGGCGGCGTGGGCGACACCTGGACCAAAAACCAGCGCGTTGATCTGATCGCCCAGGCGGTGGAAAAGATCAAACAAAACGGACTCATCGCCGGTGTCGCAGGCCATTCGCTGCAGGTCCCTATGGCCTGCGAAAAGGCCGGCGTCAATCCCGATTTTTACGTCAAAACCTTCCACCATGATCAATACTGGTCGGCCACGCCCAAGGAACACCGGGTGGAATTCAACGTGGATATCCATCAGTACGAGGATCACAACAAGGATCATGACAACATGTGGTGTATCAATCCGGATGAGACGGCGGCCTTCATGAAGACCGTGAAGAAGCCCTGGATCGCCTACAAGGTCCTGGCGGCCGGCGCGATTCATCCCCGCGAGGGGTTCCGGTACGCGTTCGAAAAGGGCGCCGACTTTATACTGGCCGGCATGTTCGATTTCCAGGTGACCGAAAACGCGGTCATCGCCAAAAAAATCCTGTCGGAAAATCTAAACCGGGAGCGGCCCTGGCTCGCCTGAGCCGTTACCGCAAGGAGAAACCCTCATGACTCAGAACCATCCAGTCGACCGCCGGAAATTTTTGAAGACCTCCATCGCCGCCTCCGCGGGAGTCGCGGCGGGAATCAGTTTCGAGGAAAAACACCTGCTCGCCCACGCGGCCGGTCCGGCCCCGGCCCAGCCCGCGGCCGCCGGGGGGCCCGCCATCCCCTTCGGGCAGATCAAGAACTTGAAGGTCAGCCGCCTCTTCTGCGGGGGCAACCTCATCGGCGGCTGGGCGCACAGCCGCGACCTGATTTATGTGTCCGACCTGGTCAAGGCCTACCATACCGATGAGAAGGTGTTCGACACGCTTGAATTGGCCGAGGAGAACGGCATCAACACCGTTCTTACCAATCCCCGCTCGGACCGGGTAATCAACGCGTACTGGAAGGAACGCGGCGGGCAGATTCAGTGGTTTTCCGATTGCGCCTGGGGAGAGACTCTCATCGAGGGGATCAAGCGCTCGATAGACAACGGAGCGCACGCCGTGTACGTGCAGGGCGGCCTGGCGGACCAGGCGGTCATGAACGGCAAGATCGAACTGCTCGGCGAGGCGCTGGAATACATCAAGCAGCAGGGTGTTCCTGGCGGCTTGGGCGCGCACAGCCTGGAAACCGTCAAGGCCTGCGTGAACGCGGGCTTCGATCCCGATTTCTGGGTGAAAACCATCCACCCGGATCAATACTGGTCGGCCACGCCTCCAGAAAACCGCAAGGAATTCTGCTGGTTCCAAGGGAATCAACTCGACCACAACGAATTCCACGACAACATCTGGTGCCTCAATCCCGCCGAGACCATCGAATACATGAAATCGCTCAAGAAGCCTTGGATCGCCTTCAAGGTCATGGCGGCGGGCGCCATCCGGCCGGAAATCGGTTTCCAATACGCTTTTGAAAACGGGGCGGATTTTGTCTGCGCGGGCATGTTCGATTTCCAACTGGTGGAGAATGTGGTCATCGCCAAGCGGATTCTTAACGATCCGGGCTTGAATGACAAACGTCCCCGCCCCTGGATGGCGTGATGGTTCTTTCTATTCCACCCCCATACGGGGAAAAGGCAGGAGGTGCGCCATGGCGGAAAGACACGTGGACCGGCGGGGCTTTCTGAAACAATCGGCCCTGGTTTCGACGGGCGCGGCGGCAATGGCCTGGCATTTTGAGGAAAAAGCTTTGCTGGCCCAGGCCGGAGAATCCCCCGCCCCTGCTAAACCGTCACCGGGGACCGGTGAATTCCCCACGGGCAAACTCGGGCACCTGACTGTGAGCCGGCTGATTTGCGGGGGCAACCTGATCAGCGGATTCGCCCACAGCCGTGATTTGATATATGTCTCTTCGCTGCTCAAGCAGTATTTCACCGATGACAAAGTCTGCGATACCCTGGAGTTGTGCGAAGAACACGGCATCAACACGGCCATCCTGCGCGTGGACGCCCACACCCTCCGGATTTGGGACAAGTACCGCTCGGAGCGGGGCGGGCAAATCCAATGGATTGCCCAGGCGAAAATGCCGTCCGCCAATCCCCACTCGGATATTGACCAAGCCGTGGACGCCGGGGCGGTGGCGGTCTATATCCACGGCGGCGAGGGTGACGCGTGCGTGGAAAACGGGCAGGTGGATCAAATCGCCCAGGCGGTGGAGCATATCAAAAAACGCGGCGTGCTCAGCGGCGTGGCGGGACACAATCTGAAAACCATCATGGCTTACGAGCAGGCGGGATTGAATGTCGATTTCTACATGAAAACTCTCAACGCCAAGAATTACTGGTCCGCCGGGCCCATGCCCCGGTTGGACAGTGTTTGGGAAGAAACGCCGAACGAAACCATCGCTTTCATGAAAAACGTCAAAAAGCCGTGGATCGCGTACAAAGTCCTCGGCGCGGGGGCGATCCATCCGCAGGAAGGCTTTCAGTATGCCTTCGAAAACGGCGCGGATTTCCTCTGCGTGGGGATGTTCGATTTCCAAGTCACGGAAGACGTCATCATCGCCAAGAAAATTCTCGCCGGCGGGCTCAAGCGCGAGCGCCCATGGCTTGCGTGAAGTTCCTTCCTTCCCTCATAATGGCTTGATTGTTTTGGCTCATCTGTCAAGTACGCAATCGGTTCAGATGGCCGGTTTCCATCTCTTTGGAGGGATTGCCACGTGCTCCTGGAAGAAACGGTGCTGGATTGCCCAGGACCGCCCAGGGTTGAAACCCTGGGCTGCTGCAAAGCCGTCCCCGAAGGGGACTCCCTTTTCCATCTCCTCCCGTCCAGTCATTCCCCCGGGAGAGGGATAGGGTGAGGGAAAAACGTAGGGGCACGTTGCCACGTGCTCCTGGAAGAATCGGTGCTGGATCGCCCAGGACCGCCCAGGGTTAAAACCCTGGGCTGCTGCAAAGCCGTCCCCGAAGGGGACTCCCCTATCCATCCCCCCCCGTCCAGTCATTCCCCCGGGAGAGGGATAGGGTGAGGGAAAGACGTAGGGGCACGTTGCCACGTGCTCCTGGAAGAAACGGTGCTGGATCGCCCAGGATCGCCCAGGGTTGAAACCCTGGGCTGCTGCAAAGCCGTCCCCGAAGGGGACTCCCCTTTTCCATCTCCTCCCGTCCAGTCATTCCCCCGGGAGAGGGATAGGGTGAGGGAAAGACGTAGGGGAGGACTTAGGTGTCCGCCCGGATTACATTCGCTTGCCGTATGAACCATAATTCTTTACTCCGGATTTTCAAAAGCCATTTAGTGGAGTGAAACGATACCGTGAACGAAACCACACACAGCCATACCTATGACAGGCGGGGATTTTTGCGGTCCACGGTGGCCGCAAGCGGCAGTTTGGTGTTGGCCGCGCGGGCATCCGGGGAGACGGCTTCCTTCGAACCGGGAGACCTGCGGGTGGCCCTGATCGGAGCAGGCACGCAAGGTCAAATGCTGCTCAACGCGGCTCTGAAAATCCCGGGAATCAAGTTCCAGGCGGTTTGTGATATCTGGGAAAATTACAACCTGCAGCAAGCCGCGCGCATCCTCACGGGCTTCCAGCAGGAACATAGAACCTACGCGAATTACCAGGAACTCCTGGCCAACGAAAAAGGTCTGGACGCCGTGCTCATCGCCACGCCCGACTTCTGCCACGCCGAGCAAACTGTAGCCTGCCTGAAGGCCGGCCTGCCGGTTTATTGCGAAGCCCCCATGTCCAACACCCTCGAGGGCGCGAAACAGATGGTCCAGGCGGCCAAGGAAACCGGGAAACTCCTGCAGATCGGTTTTCAACGCCGCAGCAATCCCTGGTACCGGTACTGTTACGAGCACATCCTCAACGAAACCAAACTGCTGGGCTTGATCACGGCGGCCAACGGCCAATGGAACCGCCCTGTCCAGCCCGACCGCGGTTGGCCCAAGCGCGCCCCCCTGGATGAGGCCACGCTAAAACAATACGGCTTCCAATCGATGCAGCAATTTCGCAACTGGCAATGGTACAAGCACCTGGGCGGCGGCCCGTTAGGGGAACTGGGGTCGCACCAGATCGATGTGTTCAATTGGTTTTTCAACCGCCCCCCGCAATCGGTCCTGGCCAGCGGAGGAACCGATTATTACGACACCAAAACCCACGAGTGGTATGACGCTGTGATGAGCATCGTGGAATACGGTATGGAAGGCAAAACGATCCGCGCGCTCTACCAAACGCTTTCCAGCAACAGCAATTATGGCTATTTCGAAAGCATCATGGGCGACCAGGGAACGCTGAGCCTCTCCGAAGTCTCCGGGCGCTGCAAGGTCTACCGTGAGCCCGCCGCCCCCGATTGGGACAAGTGGCAGAAACTGGGCATTCTGGCTGAGACGAAAGAAAGCCTGGAACAGAAAGCGAAGGAAAAAGAGAAGCCGAAATCTGACGCCGTGCTCGATGTCCAGGAGACCGTGATTCCCCCCAGCTACGCGTTCCCGGTGCAATTCAACGATCCAGTCCACAAGCCCCATCTGGAGAACTTCTTCAACGCCGTTCGCGGCAAGGAAAAACTCAACTGCCCGGCGGAAACCGCGTATGTTACGACCGTCTGCGTGTTGAAAATCAACGAGGCGGCGGAAAAAGGAGAGAAGCTTGAATTCAAACCGGAGGATTTTCAGGTGTAAGAGGAAAACGGGAGGGCGAACCTCCGGGTGAGCCGCGCTTTTTTTCCCGATAATGGCATTGGATTCTAAGTTTCAATCGGGAGGATTTTTTCTAAGGGCGGACTTGGGTGTCCGCCCGAATCCCTAAATCACATCCTTGGAGCCGCATCCTGGCATGATGAAATCAATCTTCTCCTTCCTGTTCCTCCTGATCTGGATCCTCGCGGTTGGGAGCACTGAAACTCCAGACGAACCCCTCCTTGGCGATGTCAGTGACGGGAGCCGCGCGGTACCCGTCCATTTGATTCCTCTCCTGGATGAGAACGGAATAGACATCGCGCCGGATGACGATCCCTTGTTGCCTTTTTCTTCCAAACAAACCTGCGCCTTGAAATGCCACGCGTATGATAAAATTCAGACGGGCTGGCATTTCAATATGAACAATCCCGCCATCGCCGCGGGCCGGCCCGGGCACCCGTGGATCTGGATGGATTCCCGCACCGGAACCCAGATCCCGTTGTCCTATCGTTCCTGGCCGGGAACCTATAAGCCAGAACAATTGGAGTTGACGCCCTGGGAATTCGTCCAACGTTTCGGGCGGCATCTTCCCGGCGGCGGCGTGGGCGAGTGGGACACCAAGGCCAATCCAGACCAGGTGATGCGGATCTTCGTCTCGGGCAATTTGGAGATCAACTGCCTCGCCTGCCATGACGCCGATCCGGCCCACGACCAGGCGCAATACGCCGTCCAGATCGCCAAGCAGAATTTCCGTTGGGCGGCCGCGTCCACCAGCAGCTTCGCCTTAGTCACCGGCTCGGCCAAGGACATGACGGACACCTACGATTACCAAATGCCCGAGCCGCCCAGCGACCCCAAACTGATTCCCCCCGCCGTGGCGTACCGGGCCAGCGCGTTCGATTCGCAACAAAAAGTGTTTTTCGATATCGTCCGCAAGATACCGCCGGAACGGTGCTACTATTGCCACTCCTCCTATCTCGTGGGGCCGGACCGTTTCGGCAAATGGACCCAGGACGAGGATATCCATCTCGCCGCCGGATTGACCTGCGTGGATTGCCACCGCAACGGGCTGGATCATCAAATCACCCGCGGCTATGAGGGTGAATCGGAGACCTCACCGAATCCCCTGGCGGATGAATTGACCTGCCAGGGATGCCACCTGGGATCGGAGGGGTCGCTACAGCCGCGCGAGGGCCGCAAGGCCGCCCCGGTCCCCCAGCATAAGGGGCTGCCGCCTGTCCACTTTGAACGCCTGACCTGCACCGTCTGCCATTCCGGGCCATGGCCGGGCGATACCGCCCGCCGGGTGAAGACCTCCCTGGCGCATGGTCTCGGCATGTTGAACGTGGACAAGGCGGACGGTGCGCCGCCCGCCATCTTCACGCCGGTCTTCGCGAAATCGGCCCAAGGAAACATCGCGCCGCATAACCTGATATGGCCCGCGTTTTGGGGATCGCTGAAGGATGCAGCCATCACGCCGCTTCCTCTGCGTCTTGTGCAGCAAACTCTTCCAGAGATACCAGTCAATGAAAAAACCGCCGGGGGGGAAGGGAACCGGCCGGTGCTCACGGAGGAGTCTATCAAGCAGGGATTGCAGGCGCTGGCCGCTCTGCCTGACCTGCCGGGTAAGCCGGTATATGTCTGCGGCGGCCGGGCTTTCCAATTGAACGGGGAGCAGAATCTCCAGTCCATGGATCACCCCGCCGCGCGGCCGTATCTGTGGCCCGTGGCCCATGATGTCCGCCCCGCCGCGCAATCGCTCGGGGTTCGGGGGTGTGAGGATTGCCATACTGAAGACTCCCCGTTCTTCTTTGGAACGGTGGCGGTGGATTCGCCCTTCGCGGCGGTCAACAGCACACCGTACACGATGATCGCATTCGAAGGCCTGGATGAAGCCTATACGCGCGTGTTCGCGTTTTCGTTCCGCTTCCGTCCCTGGTTTAAGATTGTCACCCTGGCCTGCGCGGGAATCCTGATCCTGATTTTATGGATTTATAGCGCGCGAGGGCTGGTCCGCGTGATGGATTGGTTATCAGGGAAAGAATAAAAATTCAAGGAATCTTCTGTTATGCCACCCTCCATCACAACCAAATCATTTATTCCATTTATTCAACGAGTCGCCGGTTGCGCGGTGCTGATGGGTTTCGCCGGGTTGTTTCTCACGGCCTATCCCGCGTTTTGGGGTGAGGCGGGTCTGAGCGGCTACCGCCTTTTCTTGCACGCGGGAATGGCGCCGGTCTTTGCGGTTTGTGTAACATTTCTCGCCCTCGCCCGCGCGCCGCGCCACGCGGAATGCTCTTCCGGTTCCATTCTGTGGCACGGCTGTTTTTGGTTGATCCTGATTGCGGCGGTTCCGCTGATTTTGTCATCCGTGTTGGCGATGTTCGCGATTTACGGCACGCAAGCCCAGCGGTTGCTGCTGCGAATTCACCGCGGCAGCGCGGTTTTTTTCTCGGCTTTCATCGTATTGTATGCTTTGTTGCCGCTTGGTAGACGGCCTGGGGAATCCGATAGCCGCTTCCGGGTTGAATAATTTTGTGAAAGAAACCAGACGGTTTCCCGTCACTCGGAGGGGCTAAATTCTCATGCCCCTCAACGGAGCGGCCGCCGAGGGGCATGGAAATCAGTGGGGCAGGGGAATCAGTTGTACCGGCCTGCTGCGGTCAGCCCCCCACCTTGGGCAAGTGGGCCAATGATTCGGCCACCTTCTCGGCCGGGTATTCGTAATCCTCCAGGCCGCCGGCAAAGTAGCGGTCATATGAGGCCATGTCAAAATGCCCATGGCCGCAATAGTTGAAGAAGATCGTCTTTTCTTTGCCTTCTTCTTTGGCCTTCAGGGCTTCGTCAATCACCGCGCGGATGGCGTGGGCGGCTTCGGGAGCCGGGACGCTGCCTTCCGAACGCGCGAATTGGATTCCTGCTTCGAATACTGCCGTTTGACCTACCGCTTGCGCTTCGATCAGTCCTTCCTCAATCGCGCACGAAATCAACGGCGCCACGCCGTGATACCGCAATCCCCCGGCATGGATGCTGGGCGGAATGAAATCGTGCCCCAACGTGTGCATGCGTATGAGAGGCGTCATCTTCGCCGTGTCGCCGAAATCGTAGGTCAATTGGCCTTTGGTCATCGTCGGGCATGCGGTTGGCTCCACGGCGATGATCCGCACGTCCCGCCCATGGGACTTATCCACGCAGAAGGGGAACGCGGTGCCGGCGAAATTGCTCCCGCCGCCCACGCAGCCGATGACGATATCCGGATAACCGCCGATCATCTCGAATTGTTTTTTGGCTTCGAGCCCGATGACGGTTTGGTGCAGCAACACGTGGTTCAACACGCTTCCCAGGCCGTATTTGGTATCCTCGCGCAGGGCCGCGTCTTCCACCGCCTCGCTGATGGCGATGCCCAGGCTGCCGGGGCAATCCGGGTCTTTTTCCAGGATGGCCCGTCCGGCCTGCGTGCGCGGAGAGGGGCTGGGCACCACTTCCGCTCCCCATACATGCATCATGGACTTCCGGTAGGGCTTTTGCTCGTAACTGACCCGGACCATGTAAATCATGCACTCCAGTCCGAAATGGTTGCAGGCCAGCGCCAGCGCGCTGCCCCATTGGCCCGCTCCGGTCTCGGTGGTCATCCGGGTCACGCCTTCCATTTTGTTGTAATACGCTTGCGCGACCGCGGTGTTCGGTTTATGGCTGCCCGCCGGGCTGAGGCTTTCGTTTTTATAATAGATTTTGGCCGGGGTGCCCAGCGCTTTTTCCAAATTGTACGCCCGCATGAGGGGAGAGGGACGCCACAGGCTGAGAAAATCCAGAACCGGTTCGGGAATATCGATCCACGGTTCGGTGCTCATTTCCTGCTCGAGGAGCGCCCGGGGAAAAATCACACCCATCTGTTCCGGCGAGACGGGTTGACCCGTCATGGGATCCAGGTAAGGCGCCGGGGGCTTCTTTAAGTAGGGGATCAGGTTTAACCACTGGGTCGGCATTTGATCTTCAGGCAAAAGTATTTTGCGATGCAACATGTCGGTAACCTCTATTCGCCAGGTTTATCCCTCCTCGCCTCCGTCGGACTCCCACATCCCGCGGGATCCTGGATCATTGACAATCCGATGGGATTCCGAGATTACGCGATGGGCGATTTTTGATCTATTACACTACTCTATTTGCCTGGGTTTTACCAAGAGGCGCGCACAATTCACGCCAAAAAAGTTGCTTTCGCCGACGCATAAATGATAGAATCGGATTTTCCATCCAATCCGAGGGGAGGATAAGCCATGCGCATTGGTTTTCTATTAGGCTTGATGGTTTGTTGTTTCTGGATTTCGAACGGGTATGGAGAAGAAGCGTTTAGCATTCAGGCTCAGGCCGCCCTGGATCAGGACAACAACATCCTGAATTATTTGAACCATGCCGCCCGGGAGGTGACGCAACATTCCCTCGATGGCATCGATACCCTGGCCGCTTGGCAAGCCGTCCGGGACCAGCGCTACCTCCAATTCCTCGAGATGTGCAGTCTCACCGATGTCCCCCTGGAAGGCCCCCGGCCGCCTCTGAATGTGAAGGAGACGGGAGTCATCCAACAAGACGGGTTTCATATTATCAAGCTTTATTATGAATCGCTTCCCGGCCTGTATGTCCCGGCCAACTTGTATGTCCCCGACAATCTCCAGGAACCCGCGCCTGCCGTGTTGTATGTCTGCGGCCATTCCCGCACGCAAAAAACCAGTTACCAGGCCCATCCCCGCAAATTCGCGCAACTGGGCTTCGTGTGTTTGATTATCGAGACCATTCAATATGGGGAAGTGCTGGGTGAGCACCATGGTTGTTATGCCCGGGGCTGGTTCAACTGGTACAGCCGCGGTTATACCCCTGGTGGAGTGGAGTTATGGAACGCCATCCGCGGCCTTGATCTGCTTTGTGAACGAAAAGACGTAAATCCAGATAAATTAGGCGTTACTGGGATTTCCGGCGGCGGTTCTCAGAGCTGGTATATCGCCGCCGCGGATCCCCGGATCAAGGTCTGCGCTCCGGTCTGCGGCACCGGAACCGTCGAGGCGCACGTGCACCAGCGGACTGTTGACGGTCATTGCGACTGCATGATGCCTATCAATACGTACCGCATCGATTATCACGACATCGGCGCGCTCATTGCCCCCCGGCCGTTGCTGGCCGCTTCCGCCAACCGGGATGGCCTGTATTCCATCGAATCTGTCCGTGATTCGTTCAGCAAAGTCAAAAAAATCTATGACCTGTACGGCGCGGGCGATCACTGCCTGCTGGTGGAAACGCCCGGCGGGCATTCCTACCATGAAATCTCGCGCACAAAGATCTTTTCCTTCTTCTTAAAACACCTGTTGGGCAAGGATGTCCCCCCCGAACAAGTGGGCGATATCGACGAATCCGAGTCCGCCATGCTCTCCGATGAGCAACTCCGGGCTTACGTAAATTGCGTGCCCGCGGACGACCGCACGAAGACCATCCAGGATTCCTTCCAGAAAATGGCCGCCCCGCCCGTCATCGAAAGTGAAAACGATCTGCGGAATCATCGATCGAAGGTTATTGATTTCCTGCGTGAAAAAACCTTTGGCGCGTTTCCCCCCAATCCGCCGGATTTAAGCATCCGCCTCGAATTTCGGAGCCTTGAAGGCCGCTACGGCACATCCCGCTACAGTTTTGTTTCCGAGGAAGGTTACCGCCTGAAACTCGATTGCCAATGGGGCGAAGCGCTTGCTGAAAAACGCCCGGTACTGCTGGTGCTGCGCAATCCCAACGAAAACCGCTGGGATTCCGAAGGTTTCTCCTCCGGACTGCCGGGAACTTGGAACCGCGCGTTTCTCGAAGTCCGCGGAGTAGGCGAGACCAGTTGGGGGCCGGAGTTGCAATGGCACATCCGCCGCGCCGCCGCCTGGACCGGCCGCACCGTGGCCTCCATGCGGGTGTATGATGTCCTGCGCGCTCTCCAAACCCTCCGGCAGTTGCCTGGGGTTGATTCCGCGCAAATCGCCCTTGCCGCCCGGGATGAAATGGCGGCTATCGCCCTCTACGCCGCGTTGCTGGATGGGCATATCCATACGGTGCTGCTGCAGAATCCCCCGGCCACCCAAGACGCGCCCAGTTCACCCGACGGCCGTGGCGAAGCCCTCGAAATGCTGAATTGCCTGCGGATCACCGATCTGCCTCACGTGGCCGGGATGTTGTGGCCCACCCGGGTGGTGTTTCTGGGGAAACCCCATTCCAACTATGATTGGGCCGTTGAGGTCATGAAAGCCATCGGTCATGAGGATGGGGTGCGGATGGTAGAGAGTTTCGCTGAGTGGAAGCCATGAATGGCCATTTTTTTCTTCCATCATCGGTTCATTCTGAATTTTTGGCCTAACGCAATCTTTGGACTTTTTCCCGGATGAAATGATTTTCACGCCTTTTCAATCGATTGAATCTATGATAAATATGATGTGTTCGCTTAAGCGACATGATTTTATGAAGATTTTCAAAAGGGGAGGCATTATGAAAAAAACAGGTGTATTCATCTCGATTTTGTCCTTGGCCTTTACCGGAGCCGTTCTCTCTGCGAACGCGCAGATCGGCATCTTTGAAGGCAGTATGGACATCGACAACGGACGGTTGGGGGCGGCGGGGAGCGCCAGTTATGACGCGGCCACGGATACCTATACTGTCAACGGAAGTGGAGATGATGTTTGGAACGAGGCCGACGCTTTTCATTTTGTTTACAAGCAATGGAACGGCGACTTCGTGCTGGAAGCCACGGTCGGAGTCTCGGGTGGCTTAGCGACGCAAGACTGGATCAAAGCCATGCTCATGGCGCGCCAGGATCTCACCCCCGGGGCGGTCAATACCTGCACCCGGGTACGGCGGGACGGCCAGTACAGCATGCAATGGCGAACGGTCGCGAATGACACCAACTCCAAGGGAAGCACGGCCAGCGACAAGCGCCCGGTGGGACTGAATGGCGCACGGCATCGTTTTGAGCGGGTTGGCAATACGTTTAATTGCTTGTACCTGGATGCGAATGGGAATTGGGTTCTCGTGGACAGCCACGACGTGCCCATGACCGATCCGATCTACGTCGGTCTCGGCGTAACGGCCCACGATACCGGTCAGATCGCGACGGGCACCTTCACGAATGTGGTTCTCAAAGGAGCCCAATCCGCGGCCTCCGACTGGCAGTTGTACAAATGACGATCAGTTGACGATCAGTTCCAATGATTTTGCCAAGCCCGGATTCCTTCTCCGGGTTTTTTTTGCGCGCCGGCCAGAGTGAGAATTCAATCCGCGAAGCGCCGCAGACCCGCCGCCAGGGCTTCTTGCCTGGCTCGAATTATTTCCTCGATCCGCACCGGCCGGTTGATTTCCGCCACCGTTCGCGCGCGCCAGCAAGGGTGATATTGCCCCATGACGTTCACAAAGGTATCGGACGAGATTTCATCGGCCAAAAAACGCATGATATCCCGCGTTCCCGCCATGCCGTTGGGCAACACGAGATGCCGGACCAGCAAACCGCGTACGGCGATCCCGTGGTCATCCAGCACCAGGTCGCCGGTTTGGCGGTGCATTTCTTTCACGGCTTGCCTAGCCGTCATGGGATAATCGCCGGCTCCAGACAACTGCTCCGCAGCCACCGGATCCCAGTATTTGAAGTCCGGCATATAGATGTCCACAATGCCTTCCAACAACGTCAGTGTTTCCACTGCATCGTAGCCGCCCGAATTGTACACGATGGGCAAGGTGAATCCCGCCTCCACCGCCACGACCAGGGCGTCCAGAATGTGCGGAACCACATGCGTCGGAGTAACCAGATTCAAGTTATGGCATCCCGCTTCCTGTAGGTACATCATCGCCGCGGCCAACTCTTCCGGTGCCGTTTCCCGTCCTTCGCCTAGCTGGCTCAATTCGTAATTTTGGCAAAATATGCACCCCAGGTTGCATCCGGCAAAGAAGATGGTTCCCGAACCCCGTGTCCCCCGTAAACAACGCTCTTCCCCATGATGAGGGAAATATGAGGATACCTTGGCCGCGCGGCCGGTCCCGCAGACGCCTTTCTTGTTCTCACGCCGCCGAACGCCGCAATGCCGGGGACACAGCCGGCAAGGATCGGCCATTTCCCATGCCGCTTGTGCCCGCTTAGCGATAATTTTTTTGTCCAGACGGCGCCGTTTCATGGTGATTGACGCTCTCAATTCCGTTTATGAAGGGAGGTTGGGCTGTATTGCGGACGAAGTTTCATCAACAAGTTGAAACCCTGTCAGTTCCATCTCGCGATTACAGGCGGGCTTGCTCCAGCGCCTGTTCGAGGTCGGCGATAAGGTCATCCGGGTGCTCGATCCCCACGGAAATACGCACCGTACCTGGGGTGATGCCCGCGGTGATCCGGGCCTCTTCGGGCATGGAAGCGTGACTCATGGTCCAGGGTTGTTCGATAAGTGTTTCCACTCCACCCAGCGATTCCGCCAAGGACATCAATTTCACATGGTTGAAGAACACAACGGGATCCACTTTGTCGGTATCCAGTTCACAAGAAACCATCCCGCCGAAGCCGTACATCTGCCGTTGGGCCAGTTCATGCCGGGGATGGTTTTTCAAGCCCGGATAGTATACTTGCTTGACCAGGGGATGCGCATGAAGGTGATGGGCGATGGCCATTGCTCCTTTTTGATGCGCTTCCATCCGCTGGGGGAGGGTTTTGACACCCCGCAACACCAGCCACGCGTCGAAAGGCGAACCGGCGGTTCCCAGGCAGTTGACATAAAATCCCACTTTCTCGGCGTGTTCCGGACTGCGGACCACTACCGCGCCGCCCACCACGTCGCTATGGCCATTGAGGTATTTGGTGGTGGAATGCACGACGATATCCACACCAAACTCAAACGGGCGCTGAAAATAGGGCGACAAAAAGGTGTTATCACAGATGGTAATCAAATTATGCTTTCGCGCGATCTCTGTTACCGCCGCGATGTCCACAATATTCAATAGCGGGTTGGAGGGAGTTTCGATCCAGATTCCCTTCGTGTTGGGACGGATGGCTTTCTCGACTTGGGCGGGCTCTTGCATATCGACAAACGAACACTCCAAGCCGAACTGGCTGAAGGCGCTAATCAGGAGGCGGTAGGTTCCTCCGTAAATGTCGTTCCCCGTGATCAGATGATCACCTTGTTTAAACAGAAAGAGCACGGAGGTTTCGGCGGCCATGCCCGTGCAGGTGATCCAGGCGTCCGTTCCCCCTTCGAGGGCCGCGATGTTGCGGGCCAGCGCGGCGCGGGTGGGATTGCCGGACCGGGTGTAATCGTACCCCCGGTTTTTGCCGATCTCGTCAAAGGCAAACGTGGAGGTGGGATAGATGGGGGTGATGACCGAATTATAGGATGAATCGATCGCGACACCTTCATGCACCGCTTTGGTTTCGAATCGCATGGAAATCTCCAATCCATTCCGAGGGGAGAGGTTATCGGATCCAGGTGATTCAGCATGGTGGAATGAGGAGTAGTATCCTTGTATTCGATAATTTGTCAATGTAGATCAATTTAGTAAAATATTTGGGAGATTTTTTAAGATATAGGAACGAAACCTGGAACTATTAGGGCCAAGGCGCTTGCAGAGTGAGTTGGAAAACACGATCCCGCATTCTCAATGGCCGGACGGGAATCAGCCCGGAGTTGGCCATACGCCTCTCTCCGTCGTTCGATACCTCGCGGAGCGTTGGATGAATTCACAAGCTTAATACGATCTCTGGAAACCGGAACCACGCGGCCAGGACCTGCGGAGCGGGCGGTGTAGCATTCAAAAATGGTGGAGCTTTCAAAAATAAGGTGGAGCCTTCAAAAATAAATTGAACAACCGATACCACGGCACCTCTCACCCGTTCCTCACCCTTCCCGCACTTCGATTTGTCCTAACTTATAGCGGCGGTGGCCGTCGTTTGAATCAAGCGGCAACGCGATCACCGGCGTTCCATCCCTCCGTCCGACAGAAAGAAAAACCTCGAACGTTCCGGGCCGCATATTTCGGGCAAATTTGGCTTTGAATTCAATGGTTTGGGTTGGAATGGCGTCTTTCGGCCCTACTTCCAATGATTTCACGTCGAAGGATTCGCAAGTGAAAACCGCCACGATGCCGCCTTGGGCATCCTTCAAGGTGATGGCGGGAAATCCACCTGGATAACAAGGCGCGACACCGGCGTTGGCCCAGGTCATTTTAACGGTAAAGGCTTCTTGGAGTGTAGTGTCTTTCGGCCATGAGATTTCCCGCGGTTGAAGGCGGTATCCCAGGCGCCGGTTGATCTGATCGATAAGGGCGGATTGCTCGCTCAGGAATTCCCGGGGCCACCAGTGGATCGAAGCGTAAGCGGCATGGTAATCTTCGATGGCTTCGAGGTACTTGGAACCGTCGCCCCAGTTGCCCCGGTCGCGGGATGCTCCGTAATGCTCGTTCTCCAGGATCACGGGCAAGTTCCGCCATACTTGTTGGGCCAAATCCGCGTGGAAATAATGCTTCGGCGGCGCCTGCACCAGGATGCTGTCATCGCGGAGGGTCATGCCTTGCTCAAACGCGTACCGGACCGCCTTCTCGTCATGGAACGCGAAATCGTCGTTGATGGCCAACAAGGTTTTTTTGAAATACCGGGTGTAGAGATCGATGTGCTTCTTGATTACTTCGAATGAATAATTGATCCGGGTGCTGGCAAACGTATGGGCTTCGCCCCAGACACCCATAGAGCCGACGTCGATGAAATCCACATCCGGATGGCCGTCATAGCGCCGCGCCGCCGCCGCCAGGAAATGTTCCAGCTTTTCGAGAAATATGGGGTCGTTGAAATCCGGTTCCCAGTAAGGGCCATTGGCGTCGGTTCCTTTTCCTGGCGTAAAACGGTATCCTTTCGCGCCCGCCTGTTCGACCCACCGGGGTGTGGCGTATTCCATCCAGGATTCCGAACACGTAAAGCGGAACGCCACCCGCAGGCCTTTGTCGATCCAGCGCTGCGCGGGCGTATCGACGATGGACCAGTTGAAAACTCCTTCCTCCTCCTCGATGAAGGCCCACGGCAGACGCAAATAGATGACCGAGAGGCCGGGGAAATCGTCCAAGGTGTCCGAAGGCTCCAGTTTGCTACCATAGTTGGTAATGATGTTGCTGTAGTGATGGAAGGTCCATCCCATGAGGGGATTGACCAGCGCCCGGCCGTTGTCTTGCGGCTGCACGGTAATCCGGTCTTCGGCCAAGCTTAGAAGTGATGGCATCGTGAGTAAGGGGAGAACGGCGGAAAGGGCGAATGTCGCAAGGCGCATGGCGGTGTTTCTCCAGTCAGGAAAAGTAAATGACTCTCGCGGTGTTCAAAACCCTAGGCATGGGTTACCAGGGACGAGGGGAGGATCACCGGCTCAGGTTTAGCCAAATATCCAGGCGCGGAGCCTGCCAGCTGTATGGTTTACCTAGAATGTCATAGTCGCCGTCGCCATCCAGGTCGGCGATTTTGGATTCATGCAATCCAATGCCGCTGGAGACCTGAATCGGCGTGAAATTACCCTGGCCGTCGCCCAACAGGATCAAATTCTTTGCGTCAGGATTGCCGTTGTTGAAGCGCATTTCCGCATTGAAGATATCGAGATGCCCGTCCCCGTTGAAATCAAGAACGTCGAGGGAATGGCCGTTATCCACTTCCGGCAGGATTTCGCGGCCGCGCCAGGTTCCCTTTTGCCATTCGTACAGCATGAGGGGAGCCACTCCATCCCCGACCACCAAGACAATCTCCGGGCGGCCGCCCTCGATGAGTTGCCCGGCCGCCGCGCGGGAAAACGCGTAGCCGGCGTCCACGATGTTCTCGGCGTACGTGGTCCCCTCGATGTGTTTGAACCACCGGCCGCCTCCGATGATGTCCACTTTGCCGTCGCCGTCGATATCCGCCTTGGCCAGCCCTTCATGCTCGTTAATGGATTTGAATGAAGGATACGTTCCGCGTTGCTGCATTTCACTGTCGCCGCTGTAGGAATAAATCACCACGCAGTTCCATGGTTCGGTGGCGCGGGGATCTTCGGGGATTTCAGCCAGGTACAAGTGGCGGCCGCCTTGGTTCCAAAAGACGAATTCCGCCTGACCGTCTCCATCAAAATCCCCGAACAAGCAATCGTGGTGCTTGGGCTGGCCTGAATTCTTGATCTCGCGGCGTTTCCAGGGGACATCCGGCTTCAAATCCGGGTAGGGATTTTCCCACCACCATATCCGGTTTTCTCTCCAATCCCCCCCCGCCACGAAGTCGAGATCGCCATCACTGTCGATGTCGAAATAGTCCACTCCGGCTTCGATATACTGCACGCCGTCCTCGATCACGTATTTCGTCCAGCCGTCCGCGCCGCGGCGGTACCAGACTACGGCGGGGGCCTGGGTGCGTTCGGTGATGACGAAATCGTTGACGCCGTCCTTGTCCACATCAAAGACCGCGCTGGCGGTCTGTTGGTTTCCGGCATTGGGAACCGGCAGATCTCCATGGATTGTTGATTTATGTTTCCATAGGACAGAATCGCCGGACTGGGCTGGGAGATTCAGCCAAACCATGAGGCCGGGAATCACAAGCCGTCCGATTGTGAATGGAAGGATTCTCAAAACGAATCGCATGGGTGGTTCTCCTTCGGGACAATGTATCATTCCGGCAGGGGATTTCATGCGCGCAATCCACCCTGCCATGCTTAGTAACTGAGGCGGCCGGTTTTGCTGCGGTTGCTGTCGATATCCGAAAAGACGTTGGAGACGAAAATATCGCCCCGCGCCGTCAATCCATTGGAAGGATCGTATTGCACGCCATCCGGATTGCCCCCGGGACGGAAAAAGAATCCCCAATCCCCTGTCAGGTGATCCGGTCCCAGACTGGAAAAGGTGAAGCTCTCCGGTTGCTTGGCGGAACCGGAATAACGGGTGTTGTACGTGATGGCGCATTTGCTGCAAAAGGCATCCATCAAGGAGGTGCCGCTGAGGTAGGCAATCGGCGTGGTGAAGATCCGCAGCTGACTGAAACTCATGAAAATCGGGGCGAAACTGAATTCCGGCACGCCCTTGACATCCTCGGGTGCGCCATTCTGGGGCGTGCCGCAACCCAAGCCGCCCAGATAGGCGCCGGAACCGGGGTCATCGCAGTCGATGGGGCGTCCGTTGTTGTCGATCATGTACATCATGACGGCGTTTTCCATCGTGCGGATATCCGCTTTCGCGCGGGACACCTTCGCACGCACTTGGGCGTTCAAAAAATTCGGCACGGCGATCGCGGCTAAAATTCCGATGATCGCCACTACAATCAGCAATTCGATCAGCGTAAACGATCGATTCATTACCGTGTCCATCCGCTGGGGAAGGAGCCTTCCTGGAGAATTCAAAGAACGAATACCTCATGATTTCACGATTCTCTCCAAAGATCGAGCTTCGTCAACCGTTTTTCTCCCCAAAACTTGATAAGGCCGGCCGCACTTACGGATTGAATCTGGTCATAGAAACCCGTCATTGGTTTATGATGGTGGACCATTTCCGAAGCATGGGATTTCGGATTTTTTTCATGACAAATCATGTTTCCTCATGTCCCCCGCTTTTCATTAGAAGGCCGGATGGTTAAAATATCTTTTCGTCCTTCAATTCGCCTTGACAGAAGGGCAGGTTGCAAGTTTATTTATTACACACCGGGCCGGGTAGCTCAGTTGGTAGAGCAGAGGACTGAAAATCCTTGTGTCCCCAGTTCAAATCTGGGCCTGGCCATTTCACCGAACAGTTCAACGGCCCCCGGCGGGCCGTTTTCGGTTTTACGGGGGATCGATTGCCGCTAGCCATGGAATCGGAGAGGACCGCAGGATAATCTTGGTGTGGCGGATGGGGCCTCAGCGGGAGAATTTCTCAATCGGCAATCCAATCAGGAAAATTTGATTCTTACCCCAAGCATGACCTGGATGGGGCAATTCTGCGTTTCGGCTTGCTCATTCCCCCAACCACTCTTCATACGCCGCGATCAGGTCGGATTCCTTGAATTGAATTACGTACCCGCGGGCTTGGGAATAATCATAAGCGTCCTTAGCGGGGCCGGCCCAATAGTACATGTAGGCCAGGGTGCCGTTGGGAAGCAACACCCCGCTGGGATAGCCGAAATCCCCTTTCACCGGGCGGGAGAGGATGAGGGTATGATCCACATCCCAGGACAAGGCGTGGTCGCGGGAAATGATCCCTTTGATGGTGTGCTCACTGCCGCTGCGGTCGCCGAAGAGCATCAGAATCCAGCCGTTGGAAAGCGGGATCAGGTCGGCGGGATGCTGACTGGGCCCTGTAAGCCGCAAGGGCTCGGACCATGTGCGGCCCTCATCCAGGCTGAGCGTGTAATCCAGGCGTTGTTGATTGGTGCTGCCACGTGACACGGCCAGCAACCGCCCGTCGGACAGGCGAAGCAGGGCGGTCTCGTTGTGAGCGGCCAGGATGAGGGAAGGATCCTTCCACGTCTGGCCGTTATCGGTGGAACGGACCAGGTAAGCGTAATCGCCTTGATTCTTGTCCACGGCTTCCATACCGGGAACTGTATCCGTGTAGGGGCCATAGACGTTCATCAGCAGTGTGCCGTCCGGCAACGAAATGATCCGCCCATAGGGTGAACACGTCTCCAGGCCGGCGATACCCAAGGGTTGGGGAGTGGACCAGGTATTTCCCAGGTCATCGGAAAGGGTGACCTTGCAGAGAGCCTTGTTGAGGCTGGGCTGGTATTTTCCCTCCGGCGTGTAGCTGCCTTGCTCGTGATAACCCACGATGATCCGGTTGTTTTTTCCGAAACCCACGGCGGGATTGCGGTCATCCTCGGGGCCGTCCACCACGGTGATCCGCGGTGACCAGCGGGCGGTATCCGGCAGGGAATGGGTGATGACCAGCGCGCCGCCGCGCCCCAGATGCCCGCCGCCGGTGCGGAACACGGCATAGAGATCGTTTCCCATATTGTTCAAGATGGGAAAATACCCGCCGCCTTCAATCAACACCATGTGCTGAATGGAGGGAAACGCGAAGACATCCAGCGGGGCCTCCGGTTCTGCTGCCAAAGCCATCGGGGAACCGCCGGCCAGAATTCCCCCCAGAATCCCTGCCAGCACGATCTTCCGAATGTTCAGGTTGATTCTTTCATGAGATCCGTTGGATGGGGTGGATTGGGTTGGCGTCATGATTCGTTATCCTCCGAGGATTTGGTTACACCATATTCATGTAATTTGCGAATCAAGGTGCGGCGGCCGATGCCCAGGGCTTCGGCGGTCTTGGTGCGGTTGCCCTGGAATTTTTCCAGGGTTTCGAGAATGACTTTTTTCTCGATATCGGCCAGCGTGGCGTTGCCGGGAGGGAGGGGAGGCGCCGGCAGGGGAAGTCCGGGCTGAACTTGCCGCCGGATTTCGAGGGGGATGTTTTCAAGATCCAGACGGTTGCCGCGGGCCAGGATGACCATGCTTTCCAACACGCCCTGCAGTTCGCGGACATTGCCGGGCCATTGATATTTCTGGAGGCAGTTGAGCGCTTCCGGGGTGATTTGCATGGGGCCCTTGCCGTTTTCGAGGGCGTAGCGTTGGATGAAGGTGGTGGTCAGAAGGGGGATATCGCCAGCGCGTTCGCGTAACGGCGGGATATCGAGAGTGACTACCTTGAGGCGGTAGTAAAGATCCTCCCGGAATTTATCCTCGTCGACTAATTTTTGCAGATCGACATTGGTGGCGGCCAGGATGCGGATGTCCACGGAGATCGTCTCGGTTCCGCCTACGCGCTCAAAGGCTTTCTCTTGCAACACGCGCAGCAATTTCACTTGAATGCCGGCGGAAATTTCGGAGACTTCGTCCAGAAAGATGGTTCCTTGATGAGCTTGCTCGAAGCGGCCTTTTTTTTGTTTGATCGCGCCGGTGAACGCCCCGCGCTCGTGGCCGAAGAGTTCGCTCTCGAGCAGATTTTCGGACAGAGCGGCGCAATGGATGGGCACGAACAACCGGTGCCGCCGGGGGCTGAGGTTGTGAATGGCGCGGGCGACCAGTTCCTTGCCCGTCCCGGTTTCGCCGGTGATCAGCACGGTGGCTTTGGTGGGCGCGATCTGTTTGATCTGGCCGATCAACTGCTGGATGGGGGGGCTTTCGCCGACGATGCCCTCGAAGCCTTCCACGGCGCGGTCCCGTTCGCGGTGAAATTCGATTTCCTGTTCGATCTGGCGTTTCTCCAAGATCTGGTTGACCAGGAGTTCGAGCTCGTCCAGGTTCACGGGTTTGGTGAGGTAGTTGTACGCGCCGAGTTTCATAGCCTCGACGGCCATTTCGATGGTGCCGTAGGCGGTAAGCAGGATCACGCCGGGAGGCGGGCTGAGTTCCCGGGTTTTCTGCAAAAGCTGCATCCCATCGAGGCCGGGCATGCGGATGTCAGTGATCAGGACGTCGTAATCCTGGCGCTTGAGTTTGGCCAGGGCTTCGCTGCCATCCGCCGCGGTATCCACCTTGCGGTAATCGGAAGCGAGGGCTTTGCGCAGCCCTTCGCGCGTGTTGAGTTCGTCATCGGCGATTAGGATCGATGGACACATGGTTCCTTTGACTTATCCAGCCGTACCAGTAAATTGTTCCCACATTCCCCGTTCCCTCTCCCTCCGGGAAAAGATTGTTTGGGGAAAGTGTTTGTCTTATTTCTGGTTCATCCGGCAAGGCGTACGCTCATTCAGATCCCCGGTTTTCTTCTCTTCGAGAGGATCGATGATAGCCAAACCAAAATTATCTCTCCCTCATCCCGGAATGATTGAAATCGATTGTACCTCATTCGTTACGCACCTCCCGGATGAAACTGATAGCCTTACTTTACCCGGTAATGAGTCCCCTTCAGGGGACGTCTGAAATAACCCAGGGTTTCAATCCTGGGCGCGGATAGCTCCGGCATGGGCTGACGGATGCATCTGGCATCCGGCGGGCCGGTGTATTCAGGTTCCAATCCTGGGCCGAGAGACTCCGCTCCAGCGACGCATTCCTGGAAGATTTTATACCCACACGATGATGCTTCATTCCGATTATTCAACCCCCCGCGAGGTGAACATGATGTCCCCTTGGCTGGCCAGGCCGTTGCTGGCGTCGTATTTGATGCCCCGGTAGGTCAACTGGGTGGCGGAGTTGTTGGTTCCTAGTCCCCCCCAGCGGCCGTCCGGGCCGATCCCGCCCAGGCCCCATTCGCCCACACGCAGGCCGACGTTGCCATAGAGATGCGCGGTGGCCAATTTGAACGAAGGGAAATCGTGGTCCTCGCCGGGGAACTCGGGATCGTCGTCGAGATAATAATACGCCCCGGGTGTTGGTTGAAACGGATCGTAAGGAATGGAGGTGATATAGGCGATGGGGGAGGTGAGGGGCGCGAGCACCGCCTGGCAGCTGCGCGCCTCAAAATCGGGACCGGCGCCCACCAGATTGAAGACGCTGCGTAAACGTTCGTGGCCGGCTTCCAGGTCATCATCCCACCAGTCGATCAACATGACACCTTTGTCGAGGCGCAACTGCTCGATGGCGGTCCCCAGGGAGCGCATGTCGGCGTAGTTGCGGGCAATCTTGGCGCGGATCTGGGCGTTCAAAAAGTTGGGAACGGCGATGGCGGCCAGAATGCCGATGATCGCCACCACGATCAGCAATTCGATGAGGGTGAACGCGGTTTTGGACGTCATTTTATTCTCCCTCATTCCGGGATGTGGCCGGGGAACGGCGAATCCGTATCCGCTTCATGGAATCATAACATATCCGAGGGGTCAACATCCTGGATGACGCGCAATTCCCTGCGGCGCAGGGTGATGAATTTCAGCAGGGCCTTGTTGGACAGGAGGGAGCGGATGGCCGGAAGGCTGCGGCTTTTCAGCGCGATCTGCCATCGGAAGAAGTCGCGCAGGCGGTAGAGTGGTGCTTCCACGGGCGGCAGCAGCGTGACACCTTGGTGGCCTTGCAGGGCGGCGGACAGGATGGAGTACAGTTCCCAGGCTTTGCCGCGGGCGATGTCTTCGATGGTGGATTCGACGCGCCACAGGACAATGCGGGAAAAAGGCGGGAATCCGATCAGGCGGCGGTAGCGGATTTCCTTTTCATAGAAGGCATTGTAGTCCTGGGTGAGGGCCAGCTGGATGCTGTAGTGATCCGGGCAATAGGTTTGAATGAACACTTCGCCGGGATGCTTGCCGCGGCCCGCCCGTCCCGCCACCTGGGTGAGCAGCGTGAAGGTGCGCTCGGCGGCGCGGAAATCGGGAAGCGAAAGGGCGTAGTCAGCGTTGAGGACGCCAACCAGGGTGACATTGGGGAAATCCAAGCCTTTGGCGATCATCTGTGTCCCCACCAGGATGTCGCTTTCGCCTTGGCGAAAGGGAGTCAGGAGGCGGTCGTGTTCGCCTTTTTGCCGGGTGGTGTCGCGGTCAAGCCGCACCACGCGCGCGCCGGGAATCTTCTCCTCAACTTCTTGCACGACCCGCTCGGTGCCGTATCCGCGCTGGCGAATGAATTTTTCGGTGCAGGCGGGACAATACTCCGGCGGCGGTTTGCGGGCGTCACAATGGTGGCAAATCAGCAGGCGTTGGCTGTTGTGAAAGACCATGGCCACGCTGCAATGGTCGCACATCAGGATATGCCCGCAGTGGTTGCAGATCAGAGAGGTCGCGAATCCCCGGCGGTTGAGAAACAGGATGGATTGTTGGCGGTTCTCGTACCGGTCCCACAGCGCCTCGAACAGTTCGCGGCTAAGAATGGCTTCGTCCCCGGCACGGCCGCGCATGTCCACCAGTTGAACCATAGGCAGACCATGAGTAGAAGCGCGCTGCCTCAGCTCGATCCCTTCATACTTGCCGGACCGGACATTGTAAGCCGATTCGGCGGAAGGGGTGGCGGACCCCAGCACCGCCAGGGTCCCGGCCAGGTGGGCGCGGACCACGGCCAAGTCCCGGGCGTGGTAGCGGGGACTGGGATCGGACTGCTTGTACGAACCGTCGTGTTCCTCATCGACGATAATCAGGCCGGGATTCTCCAAGGGCGCGAAGATGGCCGAGCGGGTTCCCACCAGGATGGGGCGTTCCCCATGGCGGGCCATGCGCCATTCGTCGTAGCGTTCCCCCTGCCCGAGGCCGCTGTGCAGAATCCCCACGCGGTCCCCGAAACGGGAGCGGAAGCGGTCCATGGTCTGGGGCGTGAGGGAGATTTCAGGGATCAGCACCAGTGCGGTTTTCCCCAGACGCAGGACGGTGTCGATGGCGCGCAGATAAATCTCAGTCTTACCGCTGCCGGTGACTCCCTGGATGAGAATGGGTTTGGGCGATGCCTGCCGTAAGGCGCGCTCGATGAGGGCCAGGGCTTGTTCCTGGTCCGAAGTCAACGTGAGATCCGCGCCGTAATCTCCCTTGTAGGCGAACTGGGGCACGCGGGCCTGCTCCCGGGATTCGATCCGAAGCCAGCCGTGTTTTTCCAGGGTTTTCAGTGTGGAAGGGCCAACACCCAATTCGCGGGAGATGTCCGCGGGGGATAGCAAGGCCTTGCGGTGGATGAGAAACTCGATCACCCGGCGTTGATTCGGCTTCTGGATGTCCTC
Source organism: Candidatus Omnitrophota bacterium (assembly GCA_013177805.1). Taxonomy (GTDB): domain Bacteria; phylum Hinthialibacterota; class Hinthialibacteria; order Hinthialibacterales; family Hinthialibacteraceae; genus JABLXU01. Next base: position 12,572 of record JABLXU010000007.1, on the reverse strand, counting down.
GGGGATCTGTTCGCTGGTGAGAATCCTGTCATTCAGTAACACGACCTTGACCATCCGGGGGCGCGTGGCCGGAGAAAACGGGTAGGCGGCGGCGAATGTCTCACCCAGGGAAGCCATGTAGTAATCGGCGGTCCAGCGGAGAAAACGGAGCAGTTCAGGGCCGAACAGGGGTTCTTCATCGAGGAGATGCAGCACCGGTTTGAGGTCTTTGATCTGAGCGGGAGGAGTATCCAGTATGTGGGCGGCGAATCCTAGCGCTTTGCGGTTTCCCAATTGGGCAAAGAGCCGGCAGCCGGGCTGGATTTGGCCTCTCAGGTGTTCCGGGATGAGATACGTGAAAAGTTGCCGGGCAGGGATAGGAAAAGCAACTTCTACGAATTTTGATTTGTTACCCATTGATATTTAATAACTTAAACTATCTTATCTAAAGTAGAAAATGAAATGAACCGTCCCCAAAAATCCTCAACTCTCAATTCATGCGGTGAATCCGTGCGGGTGGAATTCTCTTTCTGAAAATTTCAAATTTCTGGAGATCATATCGGTTGGGATCCCCTCGCAGCGGATTTTGGAATCAAGTTTGCTTGAATGATTCATAACTCAAAAAAATATAATGTATGTTATCAAAATGAAAAAAATAGTTAATAAAACGTTCAAAATGGACTATCATATTAGATAAAAGCGGTTTTTTTGAAACCATCATGTTCATGATATTCCTGACGCTTATCACCGTTTTGCCTATTTTAAGCCTGATCATCCTCTTTTGTGGAGTTTACACACCCAATAGAGTGGGGATGTTGATATCGGATTTGGGATTGCGAAATCCTTGGTGGGGCCGGAAAACGACCGCCTTCTACCGGTGGAACTGGCGCAAGGCCAATCGGGAACGGGTTTGGGCGGAACGGATCGTAAAAGAAGCGTTTCACCGGGCGAAAGTCTGGCTATCCAGCGAGGATTGTGAATTTTTCGCCCAACAATGTTACGAATACAGCCGGAATCAGAAAGTCGATTACGAGCCAATCATTCAGAAGGTCGAACAAATTGTCAAGCGGTCCGATTTATACAATCAATCCGTACAGAGATTAGTAAAGGAAATTCTGCACCGGATCCGTTCTACCCCGGAAAGCGAGGCAGTCCGGCGATTGCAACAGGCGGGAGTGGACATCGCCAATCAGAAGTCGATCTTGCTCCCCTTCGGCATTCATGAGATCCGCCAGACTGTGGAACGGCTGGCTGCCCAGGTTTTGATCGGTTCGAGGGCAAGCGATCTGGAAACCGGGACGGAACATGAACTGTTGAGTCAGATTCAAGGGCCGGAAGGATGGCAGCACTGGCTTCACTTGTTCCGGTCTCAGCTGTTGCTGGAACTAGATGCCGCGTCCGCCAAGAACGATCCGGTCAGCAAGTCTCTGGCGGTCAGCGTGCGGGGCGGATTGTTACAGGATTTCGAAGAAGACATGCTGGATCATCTCGCCTTTATGGAATCCCTCGAAAATTCAATCACCCAAAGGCGCGTCTTCTTGGAGGCAGACCGGATCCGCGATGTGGAAAAGATTCTCTACACCTGGCAATTCAACAAGGCCATTCCCTTCACCAGCGCGGACCACCGGCGAATCCGTTTTTTTTTGACGCGCAAGGATTTGTGCGGCCATTTTCAAGAAATCATCCTCTCGCGGCTGCCCGCTGATTTTGAATCGCTGGGGGATTTGTTGAACCGGTTTCCCCGCCACGTGGTCTTTTACGGAGCGAACGCCACCGCCCGCGAATTCGCCGCCGAACAATACCGGCTTCATGTGCAGGAATTACTGGACGTATTCGCGCCATGGTCCCGGCAGGAGGTGGAAGCGCCCGCCATGCTTGTCATTCCGGCCGCGGACATTGATACTCTGGTCCGGGAGAAGGCGTTGGAACGGATGAGAAAACCGCTCCACGCCGGTCCGACAGAGGAGGCCGTCGAATGGACCCGGCAAGCGCTATGGGAAGTGATTGATCAAAAGAAAAAACGGAGCATCCGGAAACGGAAGTTGGATTTGGAAAGCGCGGAGGCGAAGGGGTGGATTATCAACCTCGCATGGGATGAACAGACCACGCGGATCTTCGAAATCTTCCAAAACGGCCCGCTAGATGCGTACGCGCGGTTTGGATCGGATGGAATCATCGAGGTGGATTTTATCAGCGAACGGCACGAAGCCAAGCGGCAGCGGTGGATGTTCTTCAAAGCCGTTCTGGATACCCTGACTGGGAGGGCATTGCCGGAGCAGGCCGTTGAGGAAGCCGATTTTGTACGAGAATTGGCGGACCGCCCGGCTTGAGAGCAGGGAGAACAACGGGGTGGATATCGCGCAGGAATCACGGGAGAGTCCGGGCGATTTCGGCATACACGCGGGCGGTTTTCACGAGAGATGGAATCACGAGGTATTCCTGGTGGCCGTGGATGCCATTGCCTTCCACCCCGTACCCGATGGTGGGGCAGCGGGCTTGATTGGTGAAGAAATGCAGATCGGTGAACGCGCCGAAAATCCGGGGATTGGGGATTTTGCCGGTGACCGCGCGCACGGCCTGGCATGCCGCCCGGCACAGGGAGGAATCCGGATCGGTGAGGGCGGCATCGAAGCCGGTGAGGATTTTCATCTCGGCTTTCAAGGTTTTGTCTTGCCGTTTGGCCTCCCGGAGAATGGCTTGAAACTCGCGGATGACCGAGGCGACCCGTTCTTCGGGGATGAGACGGCGGTCGATGGTGAAGTGGAACCATCCCGGAATGGTATTGACCTTGGAACCGCCGCCTGAAACACCCCCGAGCGTCATGGAGGGGCGGCGGGAGTGAGGTTTGTCCATCTCGTGTTGGGTTACCCGCTCCAGGCAGCGCTGGTGGTATTCCAAAAAACGGCCGGCCAGGTGGATGCCGCGCTCGAAGGCATTGATGCCCGCGCCGGGATTGGAGCCGTGGGCGGGAACTCCATGAACGTGGATATCAGCCCACAAAACCCCCCGGTGCCCGATCATGATGGAATCGCCCGCTCCTCCCTCGCAAACAATGGCGGCGTCGGGTTGGACGATTTTATTCTTGACCAGGAATCCGGCCCCGCATTCGCCGCCGATTTCCTCATCCGCGGTAAACGAAAATTCCAGGTTCCACACCGGGCGCAATTTGAGATCCCGGAGAGCCTGCGCGGCGAAAATAGAGGCCACCAGGCACCCTTTCATATCCGAAGTTCCCCGCCCAAACAGGCGCTGCCCCCGGATGACCGGAGCGAAGGGATCGGTTTTCCAACCCTCCGTGGCCGGAACGACGTCATAGTGGCTGTTGAAATGCAGGATTTTGGATCCTCCGGTATCCCATCGGCTGATCAGGTTGAAACGGGGCTTGTCCCACAATTCGGGAGGAAGGTATTTCTTTTGGTATTCAAGGGGGACGCGCACTTTCTGCGTCGCGAATCCCCGCGCACGCATGATCTCCTCCAAATAGTCCACGCATTCTTCAAAATGATGGCCCGGCGGATTTTCCGTGGCCAGTGAACAAAGCCGCTGAGTCATTTCCACCATTTCTTCTTGATGTTCTTGAAGATACTGCTTGATCGAATGTTGGTCCGGGTCCATAAACACACCCTTGGCTTGATTTGATGCGCATGGGAAAAATCCATTGTGGCATTTCTGGTTAGGGAAACAAGCGGGACGGCGGTTTATCCGCCTGGAGACGCTTGCTCGGACATCAGGTTGCTGGAATCGGGTTCAACTGGACGGGGCACAAGCCATTCCCGCGGATGTAGGACCAACAACAGGATCACCAAGCTAAGCATGCAGCCGCCGGCGGACGTGGCGTAATAAAACAGGCGGGGAAAATAGTGAAAGACGGTCTCGTGTTCGCCCGCGTTGAGGAGAACGGCCATGAAGGCGTGATTGGCTCGGTACACCGGAACCGGCGAGCCATCCACCATGGCATTCCAGTTGGGCGAATAGTTCTCCTGAACCAGGAGCATTTCGTCATACGGGGAGCGGGTACGCAGGGTGAAATGATCCGAATTTTTACGGGAATACTCCAAAATCGCACCTCCGGGAGATTCCTGGGGTATGGGAGGGCGTTCCGTTTTAATTTCCTCGCCGCGGAGAAAAAAGGCGGGCGGGGATTCGCCAGGCTCCAATGTTTCCAGTATGTTGATCATTTCTTCCAACCGGTCATAAAGAACAATGTTTCGCGACAGGTAGACGGGTGGCCCCGCCCCGGGATTCACGTACACCGGTAATCCCGTATCGGATTCCAATCTGGAGTCAACGCGTAGTAAACCGTGGAAATTGGTGGTTTGCAGATTGATTTCGAGGACCACGAACCGGCCCTGCGGGAGTAAGAAATCAATGGAGACTTTGTCGATTTCCGCAGGCCGGCTCAACTTGTAGGCCGCCGTGTACTGGCGGACCTTGGCGTATCCGGCGGGAGAGGGGACCGGAAACCATCGGAATTCAGTGGCCGGACGGTGGCGGAGGGTCATCCCGGGGTATTCGGTTATATAATTGGCAATGTCGAGACCCATGCGGACCGGAAAGGTCTCCACGGCCTGATCCTCCTTGTGAACATGGACTTTTCCTATTTCTACGCCTTGCGGAATGGAAGGCAGGCCGGCGCAAAGCCATCGGAACGTGATGGATTCCACCTCCCGCGGGGTCTTCAATGGACTTTGCAGGGTGCCCGCGCCGTTCAGTTCGCCGCCGCTTCCCGTAAATAAAACTTCTTGATTGGGATAGCCGGTTACGTAGCCCACCCCCAGGAAATTCAGGAGAGGCAGGGGCAAACGTTCCAGGCGGATGGTGCGGATTTTGTCGGTAGCGCGCGAGTGCCCTGCCCAGGCGCGCAACAGTTCCGCGTACCGTTTGGGGTATAGAGGATCGTAACCCTGGATTTCGGGAAGACGGTACACTTCTGGAAGCCGGTGCATCAGGGATGGCTGAATGAGGCGCATGCGGACATCGCTGCCCGTGTCAATCATCGGCACGAATCCGCAAACCCGCCGGCCAGTCTGGGCGATTGTGTCTTGAAGAAGCCGCACGGACTTTGGAGGATCGAAAAACGAAGGGGAGGCCGTTTGCAAAAACAACCGTTGAGAATACTGGGCGGATTGGGTGATCACGAGAAGCGAAAAAAGAAGCGCCGCGGCATGGGATTGGATGATTTTGGCGCCGAGCAGCGCGAGGATCAGCGCGGTGACCGCAAGCCAGAGTCCCCCGATCAGCAGCGCCCATTGTCCGTCACTGAGGGATTCGAACTGGAAGGTGCGGGTCAGGCCGGAATAGATCAGGGAACTGCCCACTCCAGGGTATAGCCAGGTGACAAATCCGGCCGCGGCGATTCCCGTCAAGGCGAGGAAGGGAAGACCGTAGCGCGTCAAACACGAAAATGGGTGGTAGTTCAGGAGGTATTGAAATCCAAACGCGCTGAAAATAGGCAAGGCAAGGGCCGCCAGAAGCAGAGACCGGTTGGGCAGATTGATGGTGTTCCATCCGGGAATGGTTTTATGCAGCAGCGGGAACAATCCCCCCTCGGGTCCCAACGTGCATAAGACGGCAACGAGTATCAACGCCACGAGGGAACGGCGCAGGCGTTTGGACATGGCCATCCAGCCCGCCGGGATGAAAAAAAGCGCCGTGGCGCCGAGATAACACGTTCCTTCCCACGGATCGAGCCGCGAGATTTCCGGCTGGGCCAATCCGCCCAAGAATACCTTCCATATTCCGGTCCAGCCGATTGATCCGGCGAGGGCTTCTTTTAGATCCAGCTGTGCGCGGGAAGTTTCGGGGAGGTATAAATAAGCGGGCAGCCACATGCCCATGGTCAGCAAGGCCGCCGTGATCGTGATGGAGAAGAAGGTCAGTATGGAGGAACGATAAGCAATCCCGCGGCCAAACGAATAGAGCCATGTCACGATTCCCAGCAAGATGAGGCCGTACAGGACGGTGTGGGGAACACCTGCCAGGATCACCATGGAGAAAAACAATCCCGCGGTCAGCCGGGAGACCCACGAGCCAGTCTCTAAACTGAGGAGCAGATAGAACAGGAGGCCCGGCATCCAGCTGATGCCTTCCAACAAGCCCAGGTTGGTGATTTTGCAGCGCCAAAAGGTGCTTACCGTGAACGCCAGCGAACCAAAGAAGGCCGCCTCGGGCGAAAGGCGGAGGCCGCGCAGAAGGAAGTACATCAAGGCGCCGCCCAGAAACAAATGGCCAATCAAGAGGGCGGGGTAGCCCACCGCCGGAGGGACAAGCAAAAAGAGGAGATTGGGAAAATAGAGGATTTGCGATTGCGGATTGGCGTCCCGCGGGAATCCGCAAAAGAGGTATGGATCCCAGAATTGGACGGAAGGATCGCTATGCAAGGCGCGGAGCGGATAAAAAAAGAGGAGTGAATCTTCATCCAGCGGGATTTGCCCTTCGAACGCGATGGAAGGATTGAAAGCAATGACCGCTGCCAGGAGCGCGAGAGCGTAGTAGAGATCCCGCCTTCCCAACCGGGGGATTTCACACCCATTCGGATTCATCATCGGCAACCTGTCCCGCTGGACCAAAATATCGTTGAAAAATCTTACCGACCATACCAAATCCCGCCGGGCTTGTCATCCCGCAGTCTTGACAATGCCTTGGGTTGCGGGCGGGAGGGTGATAAAGTTTTTTAGGTTCTGGAAAGATCAGGCGAATCTTCGACCTGCAAAAAAACACGTCACGGACCGTTCCCCCGGACGGCGGCGGGCCGTTTCATGACCGAGCGCCACGGGATCCTGGAAACCGGAGGCGGGTAGATACCGGGTGGCCGGTCCGGAGGGTGAACACTCGGTTTGAAGCATTGCAAATCCCTGGCAATCCATGATTCGTGATCCGCGCACGAGGGAAATACACCGTTGATGAACAAGAAAGGCGCGCCCAAAGGCCCATTATGGAAGTTTATTGGGGTTGACCTGCTGGTCATCCTGGGGGCGTTGACTCTCTCCTTCCTGATCCGGTTTCAAGAAATCCGGATCGAAAATTTCCGGATTTACATCGCCTTATTTCCAATCTTGGTAGTCATCCGGCTGGCGGCCATGGCGTTTTTCCGGATGTACGATTTCAGCCGGAACTTGACCCGCTTCGATATCGCCTATTTCACCGGCTGGGCTTCGTTGGCCGCCCATGGTGTCGAGGCTCTGGCGATTTTGTACACCGCCGCATTTTATGGGGTGGAATATCAGGTTTCCCGGTACATCCTGTTCCTGAATTTTCTGCTGAGCTGGGGCCTGGCGGCGGGCTGGCGCATGTTGTATCTCAAGCGCCGGCGGCGGTGGGCTTACGACCGTTCGCGTATCTTGATCGTGGGGGCCGGGAAACTGGGCGAGAGCGTGCAACGGGATATTCAGCAATACTCGCGCCTCGGGCACGAAGTGGTGGGCCTGGTCGATGACGACATCGAGAATCCCGGACAAGAAACACCCATTCTGGGGAAAATGCGCGATCTGCCGGATTTGGTCCAGAAATACGCCATCGATGAAATCATCGTGACCAGCCAGGGGGCGAACCGCCAGGAACTGTTGGAGATCCTCTCCGCCTGCCAGAGCACAGGATGCAAAATCCATCTTATGCCCGAGTTGTACGAAGTGATCATCGGCCAGGTGAATATCGGGCAGGTGGGCGGCGTGCCGCTGATCCCCGTCAATCCCCAAAACGCCAACGAATTCAGCGCGTATGGCAAGCGGATTTTCGATCTGGTGTTCGGATCGTTGTTCCTTGTCTTGCTGCTGCCGGTGTGGGGATTAATCGCCGTGGTGATCAAGTTGACCAGTCCAGGACCGGTGCTGTACCGCCAGGAACGGGTGGGGCAGGATGGCCGGCTGTTTACCATCTACAAGTTCCGTACGATGTACGTCGGCGCGGAAACGGAGACAGGGCCGGTGTTATCATGGGACAAGGATCCCCGGGTTACGCCCGTGGGGAGGTTTCTACGCCATTGGCGGTTGGATGAGACGCCGCAGTTGTTCAACGTGCTGGGCGGAGTGATGAGCCTGGTCGGACCGCGTCCCGAGCGTCCCCAATTCGTGGAGAAATACAAGCGTGAAATCCAAGCCTACCGCCTGCGGGAAACGGTGCGCCCCGGCATGACGGGCCTGGCACAAATCCATGGCTTTTACAATTCGCCGGTGGAGCACAAGCTGCGGTACGACCTGGCCTATATCAACAGCATGTCGTTGCGGCTCGATCTCAAGATCCTCTTCAACACGCTGTGGGTGGTGCTGTCGGAATACGGACATGTGAGCGACCGTAAAAAACGCCTGATTCTGCTCCTCCTAACCCTGGGCTGCTTTTTGCTGCCCTTTTTGATGTACACCTGCACGGAACGGGAGAGTAGGATTCCAAACGGATTGGAACATTCTCAACCGGTGGAAATGGAATCCAGCGCGAAAGGAGTTCGGATTGATTCGCCTGAATTGAACGGGGAAGAGGAAAGAGGATTTTTTTCTTTGGAGCGGGCTGATTTGGGTTGATTTTATCGGGAGTTGGGATAAGATTTGGCTTCGGAAATTGAAAAAAGGGGCTGTAGCTCAGCTGGGAGAGCGCTTGAATGGCATTCAAGAGGTCAGGGGTTCGATCCCCCTCAGCTCCATCTCTCTTCTAAATCCTCCAGAATAACCCGGTTCACCCGTTTTGTTCCCCATAAAAGGCGGTCCCCAATGTATTTTGGAGTCCGATATTTACATTATGGTGGACTCACTTTGTCTATTAAATGGACATAGTGGCCTCCGGCGTATTTTGGGGTCCGATACGGATATGATGGGTTTATGTATGCATTTCTCTCAGCTGGCGCGATCCAGAATTTTGGCCAGTTGGGTGATGTACCGGGGCACGGCGTCACGGGGTTCTTCCTCTCCCTCGTATTCCAAGGCCACGTAGCCCCGGTATCCGGCTTCGCCTAGGATATCGATGATTCGTTCGAAATCAGCCGGTTGGCGCTCACCGCCTTTGGGGCGCATCTCGATTTTGATTTGCGCGTTGACGGCGTAGGGCGCGATCTTGGCCAAGCTGGCGTAAGGATCATCGGTATGGAAATTGCCGGAATCGAAGTTGACGCCGAACCAATCCGATTGAACGCCTTGGATGATCTCGAGCATATCTTCCGGCTCGGCCACGATGCCTCCGTGATTTTCCAGCGCTAAGTATATGCCTTTGGAACCGGCGTAGTCGCAGGCCAATTGCGTCGTCTCGATGGCGTATTGGATCGCGGTCTTTTTATCGGCTCCTTCGGGAATCTCCCCGGCGAAGACGCGGATGCACGGCGCGCCCATGGTTTCCGCGTGATCCACCCACTGTTTCAGTTGCTCCAGCTGTTGTTCCCGTTCGGGTCCGGGCGGACAGGTGAAACGGTTGCCGATGGCCGTGCCGGAGATATCGAGGCCAAATAAAAACGCTTTGCGCTTGAATTGAATCAAGAACTCTCGCGTGAGGGGGGCAGGGAAATAGTATGCTGTCGGTTCGGCCGCGCCGAGACCCATCTTGGCGCATTCTTCCAGGAAGCCGACGATAGTCATGGAAGGCGGTTTCTCTTCTGCCAAGTACTTGCGGTATGAATAAGCGGCGAGGCTGAGTTTCATTTTGGGGCCGAATGGGCGTTCAATGGGCGCGATGGCCGGCGCGGATTGGGGTATTGAACTAGCCAGAACGGCCGTGGCGGCCAGGGTGGTTTGCTTCAAGAAAGCCCGGCGGGATGCTAACATTATTGATTTTTACCTCCTTGGGCGGTGGAATGGATGTATCATCAAATCGAAACAACGGTCTGTCCAGTGCGGGAGAGGAGTGTGAGAAAAAGTCTGTCCTTTCTCCGCTCTCGAGCGAATTGTTGTCATAATAAAGCATCCATTCATGGATCGCGCTTTTGATGGGAACGGCGATCTCGATGGGTTGGAATTGATATCCTTCGATCTGGGCGAAATGCAAGGGCCCGGTAGTTTCAAAGGGTTCAAAATCCACTGGCGTATTCTCCGCTGGTTCGATCCGGAGCATGAACTGGACGTCCAGATTCGGCTTCTCGTGAACCTCTCCATTGGGCGCGGTATGAAGGTACCCTTGCTCGGGGGGATATACGATTTGGGTTTCCCCTTGATCATTGGTCAATTCCCATTTTCCCGCGCCAATGCCGGGACCTCCCGCCAAACCCAAGGTGATGACCTGGGCTCGAGGCACGGGATGGCGGTCTTCTCCGGAAACAAGCCGTACGGTCACCATGGAGGGAGCATCCGTCCCGATAAACCAGGATCCAGGATGAAGTCCTACATTTTCCACCCGGCTTCCATCGTTATTCGTTATCATTACTTCATGAAGGCTAAATAGGCCAAAACCATACGTGTCTTTGGCTTTGACCAAATCCAGTTCCAATCGAAATTTCACCAACTCCTCTTTCGCTAAATATTGGGAGGATATCCGGTCGAGTGTCACGTGGACGGTTGTTCCATTTTGATCGATCCGCGCTTGGACATCCGGATGCGAGACTTCGGTTCCGGTCACCAGAAATGGACTGGTATCCAATGTCATTTGGGCGGAAGCCACCTCGGCGAAACCGGACGCGGACACGACTAAAGGCATGACTTGAAACACACCTAACGAATTGACGTATGCCCCGACCGGCTGGGTTAAGTAGATTTCCGTCGCATACGAGAAGTGGATGAAGAGAAATGGAATGATTAGGAATAATAGTCTCATGGTGTAGTATAGAAAATAATTAAAATTTGTATTTTAAGCATAACAATTATATTATAAAACTATATTCTAGTTCATGCCATCACAAATGAGCGAGTAGTCAATACTACTTTCTATTCATATAGATCCCAATGCGCGGCCTTCGATGAGTTATAATGAATTTTGAATATTTGTAATCCTTCCGCGTGAGCATTGAGGATCAGCCAATTACCCAACACGTGCATATCGAGATTATCATCCGACACATCCATTTGATCCATGTATATCAAATTGGATCCATCAAAACGCCACATACGGATAAAGGGAAATTGATATAGAAACAGCAAATCTTGATAGATTACCATGCCAGCCACGCTTTCGAACCGTTTTTCACTAGCGGTAGGAACCGTTATCTCTGGCATCACTATCCGCGGCGTCGCCGTGTGCCAGTCTTCCACAGCGACCAGGGCTCCCAAGTAGGATGACCAATCTTCCGGGGGCACTTCATTATCCACAGGTGGATTCATGACATCAATGCAGGTTAGCGCAGTCGAGGTGAACAGGAGGTTGTGAAAAGGAATCATGGTATTGATCGCGGGGGCGCAAAGGGATGTTCCCACGAATTCGGGAAACCCGAGAGGTATGGTTTTCAATTCATCGATGGAATTCTCGGAAATGTGAAACACCCGGATCTGATTGAGCCGGTGTGTTCCAAGGAGGAAATCCCCTTGAATGAGCATCGGCGCGTAAACACCCTGATTTTCTCTGATTTCCTTCGCGGGTTGCAGAGTACCATCGGTCTTCCTGGCGTAATATTGAATATTTGAGTCATTTATTTGTTGATAGACCCATCCTTCTCCCATTACCAGATAGCCATACCGGAACGGATCATGGATCGGCCCCTTGAAATTGGGGATTGTCTGCACGAGGTGGATATCAGGAAAATCGCGTAAATCCATCACGTCCAGCCGGCCATTCGCACTTTCGATATCCTCCCGGTAGATATAGAGAAATTCTCCATGCAAACGAACACTCTCCGTCCGGCTGAGGTCCAAGGGAAATAGGTGTTCATCGGGTTTTTGATCCTTATCATACTGCAGCAACGCATAACGCAAACCTTCCGTGGATTCCGACTGGTAAGCGATCAACAGATTCTTGGCATCGGTTTCACAAAAAGCTATATTTTCATGAATCTCACCTATCTTTGTCAGAATAGCGGCAAAACAGCAGTAATCAAGTGATTCAAAAAGTATCAAATATATTATAGGTAAAATCTTAATCATTATCTTCACCATGCATTAATCCAAATATTGAGTATATTTTCTAATACGACTTACAGCGGAAACACCAAATCTCTTTAATTCATTTTCTTCCCGTGTACCATATTGCATTAAACTTCTTAATAGATTTGTATCTGCCACGTAATCATTTACAGAATGATATTCACCCAGGGAATGGCCGATTTCATGAGCAATAATTGCGACATAATTCGCATTTCCAGTGTCAATCGATGGATCATCGGGCTTATAATAGTTGGACCATGTTTCATCAAAAGGGATTCCAATTGGATTATCATTGCCATCTATTTGAGTACATATGCAGGGTACATCATTGACATTAGGCCTTGCATATTTGTCCTTCCATTGAATCGAATCCCACCATATACGAACCCATCGGCTTCCTATCGATGGAACTGATCCTGCGGCACTCCTTTCAGGATCCTCGATCCCATCGAATGAATAGCATCCATGACATGTTAAACGATAATTATTAATCCTTACGTAAGTATCCCGACATTACATTGTAATATAGCTTAGTTTAGGATGCCGGAAAAAACTTTGAATCAAATGAGGCAGTTTTTGCATCGTGTGCAGTAAGGAAACTACATGGCCTTT